>JAFGSJ010000045.1 GCA_016934675.1 bacterium
GGGGCAGAGCCATTTGTCGAAGTGAAACTCGACGAATGCGCCGCCCCTGGTCGATGAACCGGAAAAGACCGAGCTCTGAAGGAGCGGCAGCTACTCACACATAATCCGAAACAATGTCACCGGTTGCGTTTCAATCCCAGACATATTTCCCGTCATATTCCATACAATATGTAATGAGAGTCTCTGACGCTCTTTACAGAGCTTCGATCATGGTTATCCTTATCCTGGGGCGACGTTCGTTGTCACGGTCGTGACAACTCACTGTACCCCAGGCTGACACCTTTCACCACTTCGTGGTGTATGATGACTCTGAATTGACCGTTGGTTCCAAGTGTATCAGTTCGTTTTGGCTCATGATCAGAACAACGCAGCTGCCTCACGCCAATCCTGTTTACCAAAGAGAGCGTGTTCATCTGTTGCGATCTACCTGTTTCGGACATTACGAAGCGACCCTCTGGGTGAGATTGGGGCTCGCTTTGGTCTCCAACGATACAGTTCCGTCAGCTCAGTGATCCAGATTATTCGTAAGAGACTCAAGCATGATACGCAGTTACAGCACGGTGTTTTGTTTTCCGGATACATTTGTTCAACACTAAAAACGAGAAATTTTGCGTTGTTCTCATGTACGACATGCTCTATATTGTGGAATAGTTTTACTGTTAAATCTAAACCATATTTCATTCTATCACTCACAGGGTAAAGAAAAATTGACATATGGCTTTTTTCGTTATCAAAATTCTCATATTGCATTAGACCTATATTATTATCCCATCGTTTTTGCCAATCCGATAATACTTCTCCATCGTAACTAAATAGTGGTTTATAAGCTGGGGGAAGACGATTTTCCCAGTAACCATCACGATCTAGTAATAATCGTTGAAGTCTTGATAAAAAAACGATTCTGCTGATGCAAATACGTTGCCCCATCTCTTCGCTCGGTCCGAATAATGATACTCAAGCCTTCTTTCCGGAATGGCGTTAAATGTGCATCCGGTTATTGATTCAACATAGGAGTCCCCAAGCAGAACAACAACATAATCATCAGAATTATAGTTAATCGGTTGTCCACGAAAACCCAATTCATTTAATTCACTACTCGTAGCAGATGATCTCCACCCTATTGTTAATGGTAATGCGGTAGAAAACACTTGAAACCCTATTACAAAAGATAAAACAGTCAAAATTCCACTTATAAAAAAAACAATAAAACCCTTTAAAATATGCATATATTTAGCATCCTTCTTTATTTTCCCTTTTTCTTTCACTTCTTGAAAATCTTTCTTTATTTATGTATCATTATCTTCTCGTCTCTCATTATTAGTATTTTTTATTATAGATATCAATCTGCTTAATGAAGAAACGTGTGTATCTGAGCGGACGAACGGCTCGAATGGCATCAATGATGAGTAGAAAGACACTGACGGGATAACAGGATGGTCAGGATGCAGTTTGAGATTCAAAGAAGAGCAATCGATCATTACGACCCCATAAAGGTCAAAAGTAGACCCCTATTTTGGCTCACTCTTGTCCACAAAGAATTTGAAAAGATCTCATAACACGAAGACCAAACATATCATTTCAGCATTCTGAAACCAGACAGGATGACAGGGTTGACATCAAAGACATGCCGGGTTCGGGATCGGGATCGCAATCGTTTTCGATCTCTTCTTCCAAACACGTATCATGGTGGCCAAGCCTGTCCTGTTTTGGACAGCAGTGGTTTCATATAAAGAATTCCCTTGTGTCCTGACATGTAATGTGCACAGTACACGGCATAATGGCACTTTTGAAGAATCGGGCACGATCAGATTTGATCGATGTGCTGCAGGGCTTGGGAGCGTATCCAGCCGAACAAGTTTTCCAGGTCCTGGTCCAGGGGCCGATCTCGAGTAATAACCGGGACATGCTGCCTGATTTGTTCAAGCAACTGCCTTCCCGAAGGCGAGATGTTCTCCCCGCCTCGGATATATGCGGCTTGTGACAGGGCGATCATCTCGATGGCCAGGCATTTTTCAGCCAGATCGATGACCTGGCGGGCATTGATTGCAGCATTGGTGCCCATACTGACCTTGTCCTGATTGCCGGCTTCCGTGGGTCGTGACAGGGTGGAGTCGGGCTGGGTCTTCTGAATAGCCAGGGCCGTCAGGGCTGACAACGTGATCTGAAGCCCCTTCAGACCATGATATAAGCCATAGTGTGGATCATCAACCTTCAGTGGCGGCAAGAGGTTTTCCGGTAAGCCTCGATTATTGGCCTCATCAACCAGGAGCGCGACCTGGCGATCAATCAGATCGGCAGTGTTGGCCAATGCGATCTTCATCAGGTCCATGGCCAGAGTGACATGACCGCCGTAAAAATTCCCGCCCATATAAACCTTTCCCGTCGCGGCATCGATCATGGGATTATCGCTGACACTGTTCAGTTCGGTTTGCAGTACTGTTTCAATCCAGGTCAGTGCGTCCCAACTGGCACCCAGAATATGGGGAGCACAACGGATCGAATATCTGTCCTGGACAGTGCGATCTGCCTTGACTGTTCTGGTAATCAGGGTCTCATCCGACCAATGGACCAGTCGACTTCCCGTCAAATGTTTCATGATTTTCTCGGCGGCCCGGATTTGACCCGGGAAGGGTTTCTGATTATGAATCACGGCATCAAAGGCCAGGGAATTGCCCAGCAGGACTTCTGTGGCCAGGGCGGACGCCTGTATGGCCAAGTCGAGCAGGTTCCTTGCCCGCCACAGGTTGAGTATACCCAAGGCAGTCATGACTGCCGTCCCATTAATAATGGCAATCGCTTCTTTGGATTCGAGTGTCAGGGCCTGAAGGTTCTTCTGGGTTAACGCTTTACGTGCCGGCATTTTTTTGCCATTCAGATAGACAAAACGGTGTCCGCATAAAACAGCGCCAAAATAAGACAAAGGGGTCAAATCGCCACTCGCTCCGACCGAACCAAATGTCGGAATAGCCGGGACCAGACCGGAGTTGAGAAATGCCTCCATGGCTTTTAAAAGGGCCATCCGGACCCCCGAATAACCCTTACAGAGGCTTATGAGCCGGATCAAACACACCGCACGGGCCTCTTCTTCATTCAGATCGGGCCCGACACCACAGCCATGCTGGGCAATCAGATGGATTTGCAATTCGTTAACAGCATCTTTACAGAGTAAATTCTTGCTGGCATTACCCACGCCGGTATTCATCCCATAGACGATATGCCCCGTACCGGCTGCCTCCAACAATAACTCACGACCTCGTTTGATCTTTTTCTGCCATACTTTGGAAGTCGATAATCTGATTTTCTTGCGTTGTAAAGCAACGGCTAAAATTTCATGTATGGATACGTTCTTATCACTGAGGATCAAATCATTATTCACGGTAATCGCCCTTTCCTAATTGAACATCATTAATAATTGCGGCTTACAGCTACCGTCGCAGAATACGCTTTCCCACTGATCAATCAGCATATCATAAGAACTGAAATATTACAAGAATCCAAACAGATGGAGTGGCACGGCCGTCCCGGCCGTGTATGCGGGAAATGACACACACATGAACGAGGACGCTCATGCCACTCCAGACCCGTTCCATCTGGTACAAGGGTGTGAGTTCCGCGTTCGCGCTTCGTGATACTAAACTAGAATCCCGTAACGCATTTCGTTTCTCGAAGACAATGATTTTGTCCTCAATCCCCTGACCTGTCCCGAGCTCGTCGAGGGAAGAGGGAACTCATACGATTGTACCAGGCAGTCAATTTACTTGCATTTGGATCAAAATCTATTGGGGTTCGTTTCTCTATGCAAGAGTTAATATTCGAGTGTCCCCCATTTTTTCTTCCGATTGCTTCCCACATCACCTCTCGGTGACGCAGTTAGATTCGGTTACACGTTGAAGAGTATTCTTGAAAGGGACTTGCACGCTTCCGACAAAGTACGCCAATGAGTGTGCTTTGAATGTGGCCTGTCCTCGCTCAGGTGCGATTTTCTTTTTTCAAACGGCCTTAAACGTTTTTGTATGAACATTTCTCAGTTTCACTTGAAACACCACTTTTTTATATTGTGCAGGGTATAACAGGTTTTCGGTTTATAGACACTCAAAAAAACCTCGTTGATCGAGGCTCCTAAACCTAATTGACCGTTCTGGCTAAACGTAAACCATATGAGTAACCTCCAACTTCCGGCATATTACAATCACGATAGGCCGAGCGGCAGTAAATTGCATAAGTATTGAAGCTACCCCCTCGGATAAGGCGATAAGACCCGCTAGCCGGACCGGTATAATCGGTTGAATCACCAGGATAAGTGTCACTCCAGAAATCCCAGCACCATTCATACAGGTTGCCGTGCAGATCCTTCAATTGCCAAGGATTAGGTAGTTTACTGCCCACCGGTGCACTCTGCGTCGAACCATTGGCACAAAAAATTGCATTCTGCTCGAGGCTGGGTAGTGTGCCCATGATACAGGAATCCGAACTACAATTATCTGCAGAATAATTGCTCTCGGTACACGAAAACGGACCGGTTGTCCCTGCCCGGGCCGCATATTCCCATTCGCCCTCGGTTAATAAGCGATAACCGTTTGCTGAAAAATCACAGAAAAAAGTATCTCCATAATAATTAGTCGCATCTATGGGAACGGTAAAACCTGAATTCGCATAGTAACAGCGAGTCAAACCATTCTGGAGAGACAACAGATTGGCAAACAACAAAGCTTTATTCCAGTTGATACTGTTGACCGGATTACTCAATCCGGCTCCGTAGAGCGGATCAGTCGGGTCAGGCACTAATGTAGGCTGGACTATAAGTAAGTTTGCCCACATCTGGCGTGTTACTTCAGTCTCCATAACGATAATATTCCTGGTCAGAGTGTGGTTGAATTGCGTTTCATAAATTGACCGGCATGGTTCTGTGCTGGGCGATCCTTGAGTAAAAGTCCCACCGGGGACATAATACATCTGACCGACAATGTTATCGACAGAATAAAGATCACCGGCTGAGCAATTATTGCAACAAGTGATCAAAATCTCATAACCGGATGATAGTCCCAAACAACCCGACCCATTTTCATATGACACGGTATATGAACCTGAGCTCGTTGCCAGAAAGGTTTGATTGGTTTCCCCAGCAAGCAGACTGGAATCAAGATACCACTGATAATTGTTCTGGCCGGTCTCGGTCGCCAAGGTCACACTTTCAGCCGGACAAGTATTAATCGTCGGGCCTGTGATCGTGGGCTCCGGAGTAAAATACTCGGTTGAAAAAGAGACGGGAAGACTATTGTCAAAACACATTATGGTCAACGCCTGGATAAAATAGTTGTGACTGTCTGAATCATTCGGTTGGAAAAGACTGTTTGAAACATAATCAACCACCAATAAGCCGGACTCATCATACAGATCGTGACTAAGCGCAGGCACTCCGGCAGTATAACTCACCCGAATACCGGCACATAATTCCTCATTAGCAATCGCAATAATTTCAGGGGGAATGACTACGACATCATTGAGATCGCTAAAGATCTCGACGGCTGAATCAAAATAAAGATTTCCGATGATGGCTCGGATAACATAGTCATGCGCGAATGTGTCTGGGGGATCATAGACGTAGGGATTGGAAATATTGGTCACTGTTTCGACCCCATCCACCCAGAGATCATGTCTGGATGCCCCGTCACCAGCACTGAAGATAATTGAAATGCCATTTTGAGCACAAGCATCGAGATCGGAAATATTCAGAATAACCGGTGCAATTGCAGGTGTTCGGGCCAAGCGAAAACCAACGCTATAACTCAGACCGTATGGCGGGTAATACCCCCGGTATGCTGAACGACAATTATCAGCAGTATTCATCCAATAACCGCCGCGTAGGACCCGATCCGAACCACTTGTCGGTCCGTGATAGTCGGTTGCACTCGCGGGATATGTGGGACTATACCAATCCCAACACCACTCGCGGACATTGCCAAGCATGTCCATCAATGACCAAGGATTGCCCAATTTACTCCCGACCGGTTCACTCTTATTAGTATCGTTAGCACAGTACACCGCATATTGCTCGAGCGTCGGATGTGTCCCCGAAGTGCAACTGGTACAATTCGCGGCTGAATAATTCGGTTCAACACAGAAAAAGGGACCAGTACTGCCCGCTCGAGCTGCGTATTCCCATTCGCCCTCGGTGAGAAGTCGATAACCATTCGCTTCAAAATTGCAATAAAATGCCCCCGAAGTATAATTCGTACTGGTCACTGGTTCAGTAAAAGCAGCATCTTTGTAATAACATTGTTCATACATGTTTTGTTGTGATAGCATGTTGGCGAATAAGACCGCTTCATACCAGGTCACTCGATTCACGGGATTAGTCATTCCACCCCCAAACCCAGAATTGGTCGGGTCTGGCGGTAAACTCGGTTGAGCGGCGAGCAGATCAGCCCACATCTGACGGGTAACCTCAGTCTCCATAACCACGATTGCTCGGGTAAGAGTGTGGCTGAATTGGGTTTCTGAGGCCGCTCGACATGGTTCATCGGTCGGCGAACCTTGAGTGAATGTTTCTGGTGGAGTACAGCGCATCGGACCGATTATGTTATCTGTGGCAAAAAGTGATCCTCCGCTCGAACATGTTGGAACGGAATCAGTCACTTGATAATAATAATCCTGCCCATCATCCAAAACATCAGAATGATAAGCGCAGGGCACAACATTCGAGATCAGCAGCTGATAAGCCTCCTCAAGATGTGGGCTATACTTAAAGAAAAGAGAGGCTATGTTTTCCGGTAACCAGGTGAAAACAACATCATTGGCGTGCTCAATCATTCCTTTCGAAACATAAAGCAGGTAATGTGCGCTCGTATGAAAGCTCCACACCGGACCATCAGTAGTCGCCGGGTCCGAATTATGAGCCACTACCCGCCAGAAATAGTCTGTATCCAGATCTAAAACGCCGGGGACATAAGTGTCTACCAGCGTGGCCTCGATAACTCGAACAGAGATATCTTTATTGGTAACCAAAACTTCATCATCAGCGAAATAAAGATCAATCGTCTCGGTGTCCGGGCCATTTGTCCAGGAGAGATTCTGATCGACCGGAATATCCAGGACATCATCGGCCGGATTCGGATTAGTGGGTTGGCCCGGATTGGCGAGATAGAGCCAATCTCCTTGGGTCCAACCTTGATCATAGTTGAAAGTGTCACCGGTTTCACTGAAGAGAGCCAGAGGCGCATAGACAAAAGCAACACAGGCTAATATGAGTAACATTCGTTTTTCCATTAAGAATCCCCTTTCTGAAATATGTTGTTCCAGTGCTGTTAGAATTTGGGTTCATTACTCTTAAAAGTCTGATTGATCAAGTTTGGAAATATCTACCATTTTTTTTAATCACTGTCAAAAGGCCCTGAGACAAAAATAAATTAACTCCTACTTAACTAACTGAGTACTACAATCTTGTCCTGTTGATTCTAATAGTCATCCGGAAAAAACTTCCTTTTTTGGTATCCCTGTCTAATCTGTTTAACATTTATTTGGCGTTTTATTGCAATACAGGATTCGAGTGCAACCGTTGTGATCAGATGGGCCCTCCTGGTCCTGGGGATTGTCGCTTAGAGGGTCAGTTGCGGACGAGGAGCGACATGGCACATGTCTCGTGTTCGGAAATCGTTTGGAATTCGAACGTGGTTGGGTCACGGTGTTA
This sequence comes from bacterium, assembly GCA_016934675.1. Taxonomy (GTDB): domain Bacteria; phylum CSSED10-310; class JAFGSJ01; order JAFGSJ01; family JAFGSJ01; genus JAFGSJ01. Next base: position 7,688 of record JAFGSJ010000045.1, read on the forward strand.
TAGGTCAAAAATGAGCAGGGGTTGGAGCAGGGTTTTACGATCAGGGAGTTCCCCCTCAGACTGTGGACAGGACTAGGGATACCGTGCCGGTCCGGGATTCCGAGCTCCAGCTCGATTTAATCTTGACGGGCAGTTTATGGCCCCGGTTCGCTGAGGACGGTCAGGCTGTGGAATTTTATAACACTGGGAATTTCCATGTCATCCATTATGTCCATCTACAGGTCAGAGATGACTCGGGACGTGAGTTACCGGCAAACTTCGAGGGTTAGACCGACACCGATCCAGCAAACCACGGAACCTCAGGGCGAACTGTCCACGGTGAGGTGCGGATTGTCATTGACACAAGGGGGGCAATATTTTCCTTGACCATAGATCCGCTGACGACTAGTCCAAGCTGGACAGCGACTGGTAATCAAGCGGCCGCCAATTTTGGGTGTCCGTAGCGACTGCCGGAGACGTGAATGGTGACGGTTATTCCGATGTGATCGTGGGCTCATCATTATATGATAACGGAACTAAAGCTGAGGGCGAAACTTTTGTATATTGGGGGTGGAGTATCCGGACTTTCGACCATTCCTGTTTGGGTGGGTGGGACTAATCAACAAGACAGCTTTTTTGGGACTTCCGTAGCACCGGCCGGGGACATAATGGCAGATGGGTATAGTGATGTCTTTATTGGAGCCATTGGTTTTGAAAATATCGCAAACAATGAGGGTGCGGCATTTCTCTATTGGGTGGCCCAGCCAGTCTGGCAGCCGATTCTACCTGGACAGGAGCAGGCGAGGCCATGGACGAGTACGGCTCCTCGGTGGCGGTGGCCGGTGATATCAATGGAGATGGTCACACCGTATTCTTGGCGGATCCGTGTACATTATGATCCGATCAGTTCTCCCTTCCAGAAGTACAGTCCCTGATTTACCTTGGCAGCCAATGGATTGCGTGAAACAGACTTAATCAGCACAGCGGCTGCTCCGCCTGAATAACCCGAGTATATTCTTCCTGATGAGCCCTGCTGACTGTAGCTGGTGACCAAGAACGGGACGGATTACACCTGAAACTGGCAGGACCCCAATCAAACCAATCAGCGGACCGGTTGGAACATCCACCGGTCCAACGACCCGGTTCCGCCCAAGGAGACCTGGCCCCTCGAGGGTTCGAATGTGGCGGACATGGATACTTCAACCGCCAATTTTCAGTGGACCGATCATTCCGGACAAGATCCCGCTCCCGGAGTCACGCGGTAGTATCAAGTCACGACTTATAACGCCAATTGTCCAGCCGAGGGCTCTTTCTGATTCGGTTTTTACCATATCTGTCCGGGACGGGTCAGCTCTTCCCGTCCCGTGTGTCTCGGCAGTGAGAAACGTCTGTCTGGAATAGGATGCTGCTCATACGTCACCATGATCATCATGATTAGATTCTGATGCGGTGATTGATCTCGGCGAAAGGGCCAGTCGCCAAGAATAAGTAAGGAACATCCTGGTTTAGGGTGGATATCAGCCCTTCGTGGGAGTGCGATAAGGAAATTTGCTCACACAGGCACTTCAGCATTCCTAGTACAGCTCAAATGATGTCCGATACTTTAAGGCAGATGCGGTCGTTCCTGTTTGTAAACAGGGCCCAAGTATCAAGAAAATTATGATAATCAGGACCGCAAAGCACTTTTTTTCACTATATCTGCTGTGAATGATGAGACTGTGCAATAGTTCAGTCGACGTGATGAATCTGAGAAAATCCAAAAGCAACCATTGCAATTTGAAAAAAAGCAGGGTATACTTGTGGCCTCAAGAAGAGGAATATGGGTGATGAAGGGCTGGGGAACTGTGTGTCGCCGTCACCCGGTCCGGAAATTGGAAAGACATCATTTCGGAGGTGTGCACCTTGGACTACCGGGCAGACAGTGTGGCACAGATTGTGACCTCAGAGCTATCGTGGGGTAAGCCCGAACTGTGTGTAACTGGAGTCAGTACAGATTCACGGACGGTTCGACCCGGTGAGTTGTTCATTGCCTTGCGAGGTGAGCGTTTTGATGGCGATCAGTTCATCGAGGCGGCATATGCCGCGGGTGCAGCCGTATGCATCGGGCACAGTCTCCATCCGCAAGGCCAGTGGCGGGACCGGGCATATATCAGGGTCGCCGATGGACTCATGGCCCTGCAACAACTTGCTCTGCACCATCGCGGGCAAATGATTTGCCGTATGATTGCCGTTACAGGTAGCAATGGTAAAACAACCGTCAAGGAATTGATACACGCTCTGTGCAGTTCCCAATTCAACACTGCCAAGAACCCGGGCAATCTGAACGGTCAGATCGGTGTTCCACTTAGTCTGCTCAATACGACCAAGGACCATCGGGTCTGCGTGCTCGAAGTCGGTATCTCGGCCCCGGGAGAAATGTCCAGGTTGGTCCCTCTCGTCAGGCCCGACAAAGCGGTCCTGACCAATATCGGCCCGGTCCATCTCGAATTATTGACTGATGAACAGGGTGTCTTGCGGGAAAAGGGACAATTACTCGAGGCCGTGCCCGCTTCTGGCAGTGTGGTCATTGATGGTGATGATCCGCGTATCTGTGCCTTTGCGGACCGGCTGGGCTGCTCGGTAGTGAGGGTCGGTTTCAGCAGGACCAATGATTATACCGCAGGTGAGATCAACGCTCTCTCAGCGGGCCGGACCTGTTTTACTCTGTATTCACCTCGAAGGGACAAGCCGCTTCAGGTCGAAACCGGTCTCGCGGGCCGACATAATCTCAAAAATATACTCGGTGCCGTTGCGATTGCTGACATGTTTTCACTCGCTGATGACCAGATTCTGAAGGCTCTGGCATCATTCAAACCGTTGGCTATGAGACAGGAAATGAGTGTGCTTGCTTCCGGTTTGACCGTCATAAACGATGCCTATAATGCTTCTCCACTCTCGATGAGAGCAGCCCTCGAAACGCTCCAGTCACTACCTTGCAAGGGTCGGCGGGTGGCTATTCTGGGCGAAATGCTCGAGATCGGTCCGCGCAGTCGGGATTATCATCAGGAATTGGGTCGATTCATTGGGAAGATGGGCCTGGATTTACTGATCACGATCGGTCCGGCGGGTGAATGGATCGCAACCGCCGCTCAATCCGAGATGGAGGAAATGAAAGTTTTGCACTATAATAATAAAGATGAACTCATTCCTGAGTTGGGCTCGATTCTGGGATCGGATGATCTCGTTTTGATCAAAGCCTCGCGGGGGGTTGCCCTCGAGAGTATTGTCCAGGCCCTCAAGGACAGGGCTGATCGTCCAGCTCAGGACAACAATGCTGTCGAATCACAAAAGTAAGTGGGGGCTTCGATGAAGCTTATGGAAATACTGGTCAACTTGCCGATCGAGGACCTTCAGCAGATAGCCTACAAATCTGGCTCGACTGGTTTCTTTCATAGCAAAGCGGACCTGATCAGGAATATTTTTGAGCATCTGAATGATGAGGACTATATCATCCGGCTATTGCGTAAATTATCAGGACCATGTAAGGAATTTTTGAAAATAGTCCTGATGACGGACAATGAATCGAGAAGTGCCGCTCGAAAGAAAGCGGGTAAAGCCAATCTCCTGAAAGAGTATGAGAAGGATAAGCATTTTCGGGTCCTTCAAGACGCAGGTCTGATTTTTGCGATAAATGGGCTTTGTCAGATTCCTGATGATCTGGGGCAGAGGATCAGGGCCTGTTTTCAAAGTGAGTGGTATGATGATTTCATGGTTTCGCCGAACCAAACCATGACAATCAAAGCCAACGGCTTGACTTTCTATTACGATCTGTATCATCTTCTGGCCTTTATCAGTAAGAACGAGGTCCGACTTACCCAGAAGAACACGATCTACGCTCGAACTTTCGAGCGATTACAGAAGCTCTTGCTTTCAGCAAATGGCTCCGGCGAACATAAGCAGGCTGATACACTGCATCAAATACGCAATCTCTCCTTTACAGTCATTTTTAATTTTGCTCTGCTTTCAGGTTTGATTGTCAAGCAGGCCAGGACTTTTGTCCTGGGTACAAATGCTCTCAAGTGGATAATGGCTTCACCCCTCGAGCAGTATCTCTCTGTCTTTGATTATTTCCAAAACCGCGAGGGTCCGATGTCCCGATACTGGGACCAATTCGTTGCCCTGCTCCATAATCTCGGTATCAACTGCTGGATCGACTGCAAGCAATTCTTCCGAAAACTGACCTTGATTGCCTCGACTCCCGATCAAGGGGAACAAAAGAGCGTTGATGATTGTGCCTCATTCTTTTTGGAGCCTCTTCACTTGATGGGTCTGGTCGATATCGGCCAAATGAATAACGGCGATATCGCTTTCAGAATCAATTCCCTGGGCAAATCTGTTTTGAACAGAGAAACGCAGCCCGGCATGGACGCCGGCTCCTCAGCACTCGTGATCCAACCGAATTTCGAGTTGCTGGTCCCGCAGGACCTGCCTTTCGCGCAACGCTGGAAGATCGAGTCCATCGCAGACATCGTGGCTGTGGGTAAGATGGATACATATTCCCTGAATAAGGAATCGGTAATCAGGGGCTTGAAGAACGGTTTGGAGCCAGATATCATTCTGGATCTGCTCGGGAAACTTTCACGGGCCCGGATACCTCAAAACATCGAACAAACCATTCGGGATTGGTCTGAAGTATATGGTCAGGTCAAGTTCGGTCAGGGGATACTGGTCCATTGCACCAAACCGGAAATCGCCAGGATCATCTCATCTATTCCGGCCATCAAACCAATGATCGTTCAACAACTGACACCATGCGACCTGCTTATCAATCCCGATGATCTCGAATCCTTGAGACTATTGCTGGAACAGAACGACATCGTGCCGGTTCCCGGTATCTTCGATGTGGTGACCCTGTTTTCTTCCGGACCCGATAAGAGCAAGACTACTCATAGCCAAAGCCCCAATAAAGCGATGGGGCAATGAGCACGGGTGTGCACCATGAAGAGGAGAATATGCACATGAGCTTCGCTTCAGCTCGCAAGGTCCGTTATCTATTGATCGCGTGTGCCTGTCTCGGGACCATCATTATCGTCTCTGCCTGCGGCAACGCGAAAAAGATCCCCACGGCATTCAGCGACAGCAACATCCAGAGACCGTCAGCCGGTGTCGAGCGCATGCTCGATTTTATTAATAACACTCGACAGAATAAAGGATTAGCAGCACTTATACTGGATGACAGACTCTGTTCAATGGCCCAGTCCTGGACGGATATCATGGCCCGGGATTGCTTCTGTGCTCATGTTCACCCCGAAGACAAAACACTGACAACGTCCAAGAGACTGGTCTTGTTCAATCGGCAACTTAAGAACAACGGACTGCCCCTGTTGAAACTCGACTATATCAGTGAAAACGTAGGTTATTCAGCTGATGATACACTGAGTGAAAAGGAACATCTCGAGGTTTGTTCGAGGGGGTTTATGAACAGTCGAATACACAGGGGCAATATTCTTTCGAAAGACGCAACCCTGGTTGGTATCGGGCTGGCTTACGGAAAAAGGAAAGGTATCAAAACCTGTTATGTTACTCAGATTTTTGGTCGCATAACTCAGTCCAACACAACGTATATAGGTTCCGATGCACTATAGTCGGAGAGTAAATCGGATTGGATCACCCAGAGATCCATCAGACGAATAATACCGAAAATTCGCACCAGGCGACTCTTTCATTAGGATGTGACACGTGAAAGTCCTCTTTTTAAATCCTCCATTCAAGGGAAAATTCTCACGGGAGCAACGGAGTCCGGCAGTGACCAAGAGCGGGACCATCTATTTCCCGATGTGGTTATCGTATTGTGCGGGGTTTGTCGAACAGAACGGTTTTATCATTGACCTCATCGACGCACCCGCTGCCGGTTACGATCAAGACCAGGTCATCCGGCGCTTCCTCGAATTCGGTCCCGACTTAGTCATCATCACGACCAGCACTCCCAGTATTGCCGCCGATATAGCCACAGTTGGCCAATTGCTCGATCTCAAACCGGGGCTCAAGACCGTTTTGGTTGGCCCCCACGTCTCCGTTCTGGACAAGGAAACGCTCGAACTCGAACCACGTCTTTTCGCCATCGCCCGGCGTGAATATGAACAGACCATTCTCGAATTGTGCCAGACTCTCGAACGGGGCGATTCTCCCAGTACAGTTTCCGGTTTGACCTTTCGCGCTAACGGTCAACTCATCCGTAATCCGGACCGTCCGTTTATCGAGGACCTGGACCTGCTCCCCCTTGTCTCAAAAACATACAAAAAGTACTTGCGGATAGAAGACTATTTTTCTTCGATTGCTCTGTATCCCCAGGTGACCATTATCACCGGCCGGGGGTGTCCCTACGGTTGTCATTTTTGTGTGTATCCCCAGACGCAGATGGGGCAGGGTTATCGTTTTCGATCCATCACTGCCGTTATTGATGAAATTGAATTCATCCTGGGCGAATTTCCCACTATTCGCGAGATTTTCTTCGAGGATGATACCTTGACGGCCAACCGGCAGCGCTGTCGCGAATTTTGCGCCGAGATCATCCGACGAAAACTGAGGTTCTCCTGGACCGCAAATTCCCGGGCCGATATCGACTATGAGACCCTGAGTGCCATGAAAGCCGCCGGCTGCAGATTGCTCTGCGTCGGCATCGAAAGTGGTGTGCAGCACCTGCTCGATGCCATGGCTAAAAACCTGAAACTTGATCAGATCCGCCGGTTTTTCAAAGACTGTCGCCGATCTGGCATCCTGGTCCACGGCTGTTTCATGGTTGGCAATCCCGGTGAAACCCGCCAGACCATGGCCGAGACGCTGACCTTTGCCATTTCACTGCGACCCGATACGGCCCAATTCTTCCCGATAATGGTCTATCCCGGGACAAAAGCCTATACCTGGGCCCAATCACATAATTATCTCGAAACCAACGATTTCTCGCAATGGTTAACCCCGGAGGGTTTGCATAACTGCGTGGTCTCGACGCCGGACCTGAGTGCCCGTGAACTGGTCGAATTCTGTAATGCCGCCCGGCGACGTTTTTATCTGCGCCCCCGTTATATCCTGACAAAAATCTGGCAAGTGCTTGTCTCGCCTGAAGAGAGGCGACGCACTCTTAAATCGGCCTTAACCTTTCGTCATTATATCCTGAAGCATTAGGAGGCAAAACATGAGTCATCAACCGGAACAAATCAAGGTGACCTATCATATTGATCCGGCAGCCGAACGAGGTATCTATTCGAATTCAGCCACCATTTTTCACAACGAGACGGAGTTTCTGTTCGATTTTGGTTTTTCCCTGCCGGGCCCGACTCCGACCGTCAAGGTTTTCTCACGGATCATCACCAGTCCCCAGCATGCTCAACGCCTGCTACAAGCCCTTGCCGAGAACATCAGAAAGTACGAGGAAAAATTCGGCATGATCAAAGAGCTGGGTTCGCGATCAAGTACAAACGAAATTGTTAATTGATACAGAGATTGAGATCACCATGTTCAAATAGGGTAGGTGCATGGAAGAAAAACCTTCATGGGACCCGAAGCAGGTCCGCAAGGCCGTGCTCAGGGAGACGATCCAGCATCCGTTGACCCTGTTATCGGGCGGGACCGCAATCGTGTCCGCTCTGTACATCGCCCTGTTGAGCGGTTCAAAAGAGGGTTTGTTAGTAACCCTGTCAGCACTGGGATTGAGTGTCGGTTCCTGGGTGTTCAATTACTTTTTTCGCCTGGACCATTTTGTGGAGAAATACTATGCGAGGTGGAAAAAGGAGAACGAGACCAGACGCACAAGCCAGATGGAAGGTCTACGTCAGCAACTGGTCGAGCTTAAGTTCGATCCGGGCATTAAGGCGTACGACGAACTCAAATCCGCTTACAACCGTTTTCACCAGTTCTTGCTCAACGCCCAATCCGGTGTCTTAACCACCCTGCAACGAGTCCGGATGGAGGGCATTGCCTGCGAGACGTATGATCTGGGAATGCTGACCATTAATCGGCTCGTTGCTTTGGTCAAAATTATCCGGAGTGTCGATATCAAACGGTTTCAGGATGAGGTCGCCGAACTCGATCAGAAAATCCGGGAGTTAGGGCTGAAAAAAGACACCTCGGAGGTAACCCGGCGGCGACTCGAAAGCCTCGAAAAGCGGAAACTGGCCATACTGACCCGGATCGAAAGTTACCAGAACGCTTTACTCGAGATCGAGGCCATGTTGACCCGTTCCGAGGAATGTGAAAATGCGATCGAAAACAGTATTTTGCAAATGCCAGTCTTTTCTGATACAGTTGATGATCAGCAGTTACAGAAAGCATTGGCGTCCATGGAAACGACGGTCGAGGCGGCCCGGCGGGTGAACCAGAAATTACGGCAGGGTGAATTGCAGCCGGACCAGGTTGATCGACCGGATGATGATCTGTATTTAAAAGCAGGGAGGCAAGAATGACTCAGACACAAGGTGGTTTTTCCAGGTTTTGGCAGGCGATCAAGCGTCTGATTACTTTCAAGTTTCTGTATGAATCCAAGAGAATCGATGAAAGGGCTGAGGCCATGTTCACCCGGAGTGCTGACGGGATCAAGGCCGGCTTCGACCTGACCAAGGAACAATGGGTACAGCAATATCGCGATCTGCGTGATGCGATAGCCAATTTGATCGAGTTGCAGGAACAACGGCAGATCAAACTCGAACATTCGCATAAGGAAGAAGAGGAACTGATCGAGAAGCGGGATGGTGCTCTCACCTTGTATGAAAAAGCCCAGACCGAGAAGAACGAGGAGGAGACCAAGAAACATGAAGCCGCCTTCAGTCGTTTTCATTCCCGCATCCAGGAACTCGATAAACTGCAGGATGAACTGATCAAGGAGATTGCCGAGAAAGGCAAAGAACTGGCCAATTACAAGTTGCGTCTGACCGATTTCCAGGCCCGTATCCAGAAACTCGAAGAGGAGAAACAGGAGGCCATCGCCGATTTTGTCAGCTCGAAGAAAACGATCGAGCTCAACGAACGTCTGGCAGGGATCGCCACCTCGCTCGAAACCGGACCACTCGAAGCCATTCAGAAGGCCCGCAACGAGTTAAAAGCACGGGCCAAACTCAGCAGTGAGTTGGCTGGTACCGATGTTGCCTTCCAGGATCTGCAGTACCAAAAAACCGGTCGCGAAACCTCAGGTGAAAGTGTGCTGGCCCAGATGCTGGCCGAACGAAAGGCAAAGCGTAAAGAATTGGATGCCAAAGAAAGCGATGAAAAGATCGAGGAGCGTCCGGAAATATAACAGTTATTGATAAGGGGGTTCACAATGAAGAGATTTATCGTCGGTTTATTCCTGAGCACGCTGGTCATGGGTGTGATCTTCAGTTTCGCCACCCTGCCGGCCTATGCCCAAAAGACCTACAAAGTAGCCTGGTCCATTTACGTGGGCTGGATGCCCTGGCCCTATGCCGATCAGAGCGGCATTCTCAAGAAGTGGGCTGACAAGTATAATGTCTCGATCAAACTGATCCAGGCGGATTATATACCTACCATCGAAAGTTTTGTGGCCGGCGAAGCCGATGCCTGTGTCATGACCAATATGGAGGCATTGGACATGCCCGCTTCGAGCGGGATCGAAACTGTAGCGGTCATCCTGGGCGATTTTTCCAACGGTAATGATGGCATTCTGCTCCGCAAGGGGAGCACGGTCAAGGACCTGAAAGGACTCAAAATCAACCTGGTCGAGCTCAGTGTCTCCCATTATCTGCTGGTCAGGGCCCTGGAAATGAACGGTCTGCAGGAAAAGGATGTCCACCTGGTCAACACTTCGGATTCGGACATTTTGCCTGCTTTTCAGTCCAATCCGGACATGGCCAGTATTGTCACCTGGAATCCCCTGTTATTACAAGGGATGCAGCTACCGGGCGTGACCAAGGTTTTCGATTCCGCCCAGATTCCCAACGAAATAATCGATATGCTTGTTTTCAACGGCAAGGTAATCAAGGAGAATCCCAATGTGGTCCGTGCCGTCGTGGGGGCCTGGTATGAGATTATGTCAACCCTGGCCCGGCGTTCGACCCGTAAGGATGCGGTCAAAGCCATGGCTGAACTGGCCAACTGTACCGAAAAGGAATTTGAAAAGCAGCTCGAGACCACTTATCTCTATACCACCTCGAAAGAAGCAACGGATTTTACTAAAAGTGACACCCTGAAAAAGGCCATGGACACAGTTCGACATTTTTGTTTCAACCATAAATTGCTCGGTGAGAACACGAAATCCGTTGATGCCGTCGGAATTCAGTTTCCCGATAAATCGGTACTTGGTGATAAAAACAACCTCAAGTTGATCTTCGATGCCAGTTACATGGATGAGCATGTCCAAGGTAAGATAAACCTCGAATAGGTTGAGGCGGTTGGTCGGGGCCCGAGGTTCCCGCTCAGGTCCTGCTTCTCGGTCCCTGTACTCATTGAGACTTGAAGTAAAGGGGAGCAGAAAGAAAGACGGTATGGCATTCTTGAAAAAGGTGTTCGGATTGCAGGCTTCTTTCCCTGGCTGGATTTCAGTCCTGTTAGCACTTGTTCCCTTCGTGGCCATATTCGGACTCTACTTCTGGGGAGCCCAGGTTCGTCATCTCGAGAATCCCCAGGACAAGATCATGCCCACCGTCTCGCAGTTGGTCGATGGCTTCAAACGTTCGGCCTTCGAAGAGGACCGTAATGGAGACTTGCGTCTCTGGAAAGACACCTATGTAAGCTTGAAACGTTTCTTTTCGGGCGTGCTGATCGGTTCGGCAGTCGGCATCTGTCTTGGTTTGATCATGGGCGTTTTCCCTCTGTGCGAAAGCCTGTTTTTCCCTTTTATCGCGGCTTTTGCTAAAATACCGCCCCTGGCCTTATTGCCGATCCTATTCATTCTGTTCGGGGTCGAGGAAACATCCAAGATCATCTTGATCTTTCTGGGGATCAGTCCGGCTATTGCTCTGGCAGTCTATCTGGCAGCCAAGGAAATACCAAGCCAGATGATCATCAAAGGCTACACTCTGGGCGCATCGACCCTCGAAATTGTGTTCAAGATCATTTTCAGACTGATTCTGCCTAAATCGCTCGATGCGGTCAGGCTCAATCTGGGTGCAGCCTGGGTATATCTCATCGCTGCTGAAGGTATTGCGGCCGAGAGCGGTCTGGGCTACCGGATTTTCGTGGTGCGGCGTTATCTGGCCATGGATATCATCATCCCCTATGTCATTTGGATCGGCATTCTCGGATTTCTGATCGATATGTCCATTCGGCTCATCATCAAATGGAAATATCCCTGGGTGAACAAGTGAAAGGAATTGAGCACAGTATGGTCCAGGGCGAAGAACCAGTTGAACGGTATGCTCTCGAATGTATCCGTGCCCGTCAGTGTTATCCGGACAAGAGGGGAGGTCTGTTTACCGTCCTGAATGAGATCGATTTCAGGGTCAGAAAGGGCGAATTTGTCAGCCTAGTCGGGCCGAGTGGCAGCGGCAAATCGACCTTTCTCCGGCTGATCCTCGGGTCTGAGGGACCTTACTCGGGCAAGGTCCTGATCCATGGCAAGCCCGTCAGTCATCCGGACCGGGACCGGGGCGTGGTCTTTCAAAACTACAGTCTGTTTCCCCACTTGACCGTGTTGGACAACGTGCTCTTTGGTCAGGAACTCGAAGAAATCAACTTTCTCAGCAAATGGCTTCGCCCCCTGCACTTCCGCCGCAAACGGCGCAGGTTTCGCGAACAGGCCATGAACTATCTCGAGCGGGTCAATCTGGCCAGTCATGCCGATAAATATCCGTACGAGTTATCGGGCGGCATGCGGCAACGGGTCGCCATCGCCCAGGCCATGATCATGGAACCGGCTTTTTTACTGATGGATGAACCCTTTGGCGCTCTCGATCCGGACACTCGCGAAGACCTCCAGTTATTCTTGCTCGAGATGCATGAAAAAAAGAAAATGACGGTTCTTTTCATTACCCACGATCTCGAAGAAGCACTCTATCTCTGCACCCGATTGATCGTGCTGTCACCATACTACCAATGCGAGCCGGGCCAAAACCAGGGCTCGAAAATTGTGATCGATATCGGCTATCCGGGAAGTCATCCCAAATCATTGGATGACAAGTACTCGCCCGCTTTCAACGAACGTCTCAAAATGATCAGGGAGAATGGTTTCAACCCGGAGGTCAGACAACATATCCGTGATTTTGAGCTCGAACACTGCGATGCCTGCCGGACACTGACCGCGGAAGGCGAATAACGATACCGCCCCTACTCATTCTGATGATTTCAGTGAGAGGGGGCCTATCAAAACAGTTAGGGGAGTAAAGGTCCTATGAGCGCTCGACCCACACCCGCTTTTCTAGAAACCATCCGGGCTTATTACCGATCCCGGCAAGGTAATCAGATACTCTTGACCGGCAATATCTGGGATATTTATCAGCATCCCGACGATGCGGACCGTTACATCAACCTGATCGAGTTGTTGACTGGTTTTCTGAGAGACAAGATGATCGTGATCATCTTCGATATTACCAAGGGTATCCAATTTCATCAGGAAAGCGAATTCGAACAATTCCTGGATTTTTACAGCCGGTTCGGGACGGCCCGTAGCACGGACCAGGAACGGCGACGCTGGCTGGTCCAGCAGATGCGGGAGTCCATGGTCTACCCGCTCCTGGGGCTCAGCCTGCTCCGCGAGTTCAGCAAGGTCGTCCGAACGTATCGTTTCCATGAAAACAACGATTTTGCACTGTTCAAGAACAAACCGTTCTGTTTCATCATCCGTTATGCCGAAACCGTGCTGCCCCCGATCCCACTCGACAAACTGTCCGAGACTGACCGCCAAAAAGTTACCCTGGTCCGGGACTGGTTCTCGGACCGGGATTTTACCGAGTCCTCAGACCTGTGTCTGCTCATCTCGGACACCAATGCTGAAATCAATCAGAAAATCAAGGACCTGCCGCATCTCATGTCCGAAACCGTGCCCTATCCCGATCTTGAAGAACGGAAGAGATACATCCGGCTCCTCTCCAGGGATTACAAGGAGGATGTCCGGATGAAGGAGACCCAGACCGCACTGGCCCAGATGACGGCCGGTCTTCGTCTGCAAGGGATCGAGGATGTCTTTCTCGAAGCCGCTCACCTTCGGAACCAGATCGATCGGGAAGCCGTGATCAACAAAGTCAACCAGGTTCTCACCCGCCAGATCGGCGATCACATCGAAATATTGAAACCGGGCCATACCCTTAAGGATGTTCTGGGTAACAAGCTCTTGAAGGAGAAATTGAAACATCTGAAAGCACGGCTGAAAAGCTTCGATCCCCTGATCGTACCCAGCGGGATACTGGTCTCGGGTCCGAACGGTGTGGGCAAAACCTTCATTTTTGTCGCCTTGGCCGCGGAATCGGGACGCATCCCCGTCATTTTGAAAAACCTCCGCAGCAAATGGTTCGGTGAAACCGATGCCATTTTCGAAAAAATCAACCATGTTCTCCGGGCCCTGGGCAATGTCCTGATTATGGTGGATGAAGCCGATACCGCTTTCGGCGGACGCGGCGAGCAATCTCACGAGACCGAACAACGCCTGTTCGGCAACGTACTGAAAATGATGAGTGATACGGACAATCACGGTAAAATCGTCTGGATCCTCTTGACGGCACGACCGGACAAGCTCGAACCCGACTTCAAGCGACCGGGAAGGTGCGGTCTGCATATCCCGGTCTTCGATCCCGAGGGACAGGACCGGACTGAATTTATCGACTTCGTCCTGAAAAAAGCGAAAATTGATCTCAAGGATTTTAGCGAGTCGGAACGCCTGGTACTCGAACAGATCACCCGTAACTATTCCGGGGCGGATTTCAACGAAATGGCCTCGGAATTGAAAGCCCTGACTAGGTTGTCCTCGACGCCCCTGGCCCCGAGCCATGTCCTGGACTTCATCCAGGACTGGCGACCAGCCGACATCTCGCAGAAACGACGCCTGCAGACCCTCCAGGCCATGTGTCACTGCAGTTACAAGAGCCTCCTCCCCCAGGAATTCAAAGACTTTACCCCCGATATGCTCGAACAGGAAATCAAACTCCTCTCGTGAAGGGGTCACCTCTGCCCTTGACCTTTCTTTTCTTCTTCATTTCTGCAGTTAAAGCGGTTTTTACTCTATCGTTTGATTATAAACCGTACTCGTGAGTTGATCGTTTACCACGGAGATCACCGAGATCACAGAGAAGAGATAAAAAAAGCCAGACGGGATAACAGGATAAAGAAGAACATTATGCTTGCACCGAAGAACTGTTTGATTTGAATGATCACAGAATGGCACACTCTTTATCTGAGCGAGCTCATCCTGTCCATCCAGTTATCCTGTCAAAAAGGAATTCCTTTTTACATATATAGGGGTCAAGTCGACGGATGATCCTTTGGGGATCGTGGCGATGAGAGCTGCTCCTCGTTTCAGTAACTACTGATCCCCCTCATGACTCTTTACTCTGTTAGACGTATTCATTCAAGATCTCGTAAATCATCTCTGACTATCCGCTGACGATATTCGCGATTCCAACGCCCGAAAAAAGGCTCAGGAAAACCACCATAAACCAGAAGATCATCAACCGTTGAACACTACGGACTGTGTAATTCTGCAATCGACAAAGGAAATAATCGGTAATAATGATAACGTCCCAGCAACGATCCCCGCCCCGGCGATAATAATCAAGGCGGGCACTTCCGGTGACTAAAATCTTTAAAGCATCACCCCGCTTGTCATAGAGCCACTTGACCACCTGCCGCCAGCGTGAGAATTTGTGAATTTCATCGAGGCGAAATCCTTGTCACTTCCCGTTTCACTTTCGTTCCACGGTTGACAAGACCGATGCCGGTATATGCCAGTATCGGCTTTGTGTGCCATGCCTGGCACACAAAGATAAGCAGGAGATCGGGACGAACCCGCTCTCCTGCTTATCTTCAAGACTCACTCTTGACTAGGGACATGCACCCGTGGTATTCACCTGTCGTTCACCATCGGTGGCGTTTCCGGCTGTGCCTTCGCCAGCCCCATTGACTCCCACGACCAGATAGTAGTAGCAATCGCCTACAACAGCCGTTTCGGTCAAGCCGGTCGCAGAGGTATCGCTCGAACCGGCACCGGTCCAACGA
>JAFGSJ010000046.1 GCA_016934675.1 bacterium
GCCTACTCATAATCCACAATCCCCCTTTCTTTTCACACACACCACTCTATCACAATAAATCACAAGAGTCAAGAGGAGACTTGACCCATTTACCTTCAAGAAATGTGCGGCGGGGGACCTGTCATGAGCGAGTGCAGCGAGTCGAATGGGGGACGTTTTTTTATGTACGGAAACTTTCCCGACGTGAAAGGGCGGTTCACAAACAGCGCAGGCGGCGACCCCGTCAATGCCGCAGGCAATGACGTTCTTCGGGTTCACCAGTCTTCGCTCTATAAAGCAGAGCTACGACGCGAGTAAACACCCGTCTTCGCTAAAACCAAGCTACGACGCGAGTAAACATCCCCTTGCCTGTCATGAGCGAACGTAGTGAATCGAAGCTGGCGACCCTTTTTTTATGTCATCAAGTCGGATCTGCAAAGACAGGCTATTTCCGTATTAAAGGACTAGAAGCTTGAGTTACTTTTTAATTTCAATACATATCAAGTTTTACTCTCATCACTCAGTAAATTCTTCACCTTGGCAATGATCTGAGCATCCAGATAAAGACCTGAATCCTTTAGTTTTTCAAGACATTCATCAAAAGATTTAAATATTCCCAGTCTCACTGCACGTGCAGTAATACTTAATGTACCAAACAGTGGTATATCGAGAGATTTGGCAACACGTCTAGCCGCTTTATCATCAAGGATTACTCCGCTTCCTTCGTGTAAACGGGCATATTCGATAACCTCCGATTCTCCTTTACCAAGATTCAAATACGCAAGCGGTGAAAGAGGAGGATCAAATGTAATTCTTTCCAGCCAATCACAGGAATCAATTTGAATTTTCATAGGATCATCATCAGGACCTGCACAAATTTCTTCATACACTCCCTGAGGAATTAGGACTTTATCAAATTGCTTTGAAAGTGCTGTGAGAAGATCTGCTCTGGCAAGGATGATAAGAGGAGAAGCATTACTAATGATTTGATCCATTGTAGTTATTCTCTTATGGTCTCCAAGAGTTCTGCTTCCTCTTCCTGAACTGGTGATATCTTGAATTTTGAGAGAGCAGTAATAAATTCAGCTCTACTCAATCCTGCAATCTGAGCAGCTTTTCCCTGGCTAATTCTTCCAACTTCATACATTTTTATTGCAGCTGCAATCCGTAACTCCAAAGCCATCTCATCAGCACTTATATTCAGTCCAAGGAGAACATCATCATCAATATCGATTTTCAGTGTCTTGCTCATAGAAGACCTTTCGATCTGCTCTCATTCTTGCACAGTCTCTTAAAATTTATTATACATTTCCCTAACTATTTTTTCAACTATAACGATTCAGTGGGAAGAGGGTGGTGAGCTATAAATAGTAAAAAAGGAGCAAATACTGTGTTGAAGGGTGATATTTACTCGATTTTTTTCTATACAGGTGGCCGGTTTTTCCAATAAGGTGGTACCATTTGAATTATGGCACTGTTGCCGCTCAGCAACAAATCCAATTCTCTTTAAGTATTTGTTTTTCCTTTAAATATAATCTGTTATATCAATTCATTCAGTCTATTTTTTTCTCACCTCTAGGTATTGAGATTTTTCTCTCAATATCGAATTTATCCTATTCTACGATCCCCTCCTTTCGTTCTGAATTGTATTACTCTTTTGCAGTTGCAAAATCTGGTATCGTCTCGCGTAAAAAATGGGTAACGGAGAAGTAAGATGGCGCCATCCTGAAAGAATTAAGGCGATTCTTAAAAATAGTTGCATATCCAGGGGAGACTCCGATGAGGGTTGCATATCCTGGATTCACTGAGAATGATAACCCTTTATTTGTAAGCCTTCAGCACTCTCGATGTGGCCCTCTTTTAACCGGATTCTGATGGCCCTTTTTCAACCGGACGTATCAAATACACCTTCATAGTAACGGGTCAAGTCTCCTCTTGGCTCTTAGGAATAAGTTTTAAGACCATTTCTATTCGTTGATTCAACTCCTTATCCTGATGTCTCGAGTGTTCGATTCTGCTTATTACCGAATTGACGGAACTGTACCGTGCAAGGGTTTCGTTTTCCGGATCGAATATCTCATCGAGAATAAAAGCCGATTGACCCTGAACATATTTCTGAAAAGCGATCCGCTTCTGGATCAAATATCCGGCAGAGCGGCTGCATATTCCGCATTGTCCATGAACAGCTCAAAATCACCCTTCCTGAGAAAAATGTCCTCCCTCCTTCACCCCTGATTCATCACATGATACCATGCCCCTGGAAACTCTATCCGCAATGGACGACTCATCGTTCAATCCTCCTCGAACTCGTGCTATTTCCCTCGATTAATGACATAAAGACAAGATACCATGATTGAAACTATGAAACTA
This sequence comes from bacterium, assembly GCA_016934675.1. Classification (GTDB taxonomy): domain Bacteria; phylum CSSED10-310; class JAFGSJ01; order JAFGSJ01; family JAFGSJ01; genus JAFGSJ01. Next base: position 2,350 of record JAFGSJ010000046.1, read on the forward strand.
AGAGTCAAGAGGCGACTTGACCCCTTATTCCATCTTGAAAAAGCGTTGGTTTCATCATACTAGAGTGCATCAATCAGGCGTAAGGGTGATGGTCTTGGGATTCACTGCATGCGGAGGTGTGAGCGCAGGAGAAACAGGGAAAGATGATCGGGAACGACTGTCGCGTCGTAGCATTGGCGAAGACGGGATGAGATGTGAAAATGCCGAGTTATTTTTGACCACGCCCTTAAGCACTTCCACAATGATCGTAGGAACAAAATGGATCAAAGAAAAATCAGGAATATCGCTATAATTGCCCACGTCGATCATGGTAAAACGACGCTGGTGGATAGATTATTCGAGCAGAGTGGTATGTTCAAGAAACATGAGGTGCTCACTACCTGCTTGATGGATTCGCAGGAGCTTGAGCGGGAGCGGGGTATCACCATCTCCTCGAAAAACGGTTCGTTAATATATCGGGATTACTGGATCAACATCATTGATACACCAGGTCACGCTGATTTCGGAGGCCAGGTTGAGCGGGTATTGCGGATGGCGGATGGGGCATTACTGTTGGTTGATGCTCAGGAGGGGCCGATGCCACAGACTTATTTTGTCTTAAAAAAGGCCCTGCACTTGAACCTGCCGATCCTGGTCGTGATCAATAAAATCGACAAGTTGGCGGCGCGCCCGAATTGGGTGGTCGACAAGGTTTTTGATCTATTTGTGCAATTGGGGGCTCCGGATGAAATCCTTGATTTCCCGGTCGTTTTTACCTCGGCCAAACTGGGTTATGCTCAAGACGATGCTCGGGGACAGGGTACGAATATGGAACCTCTCTTTCAAAAGATCATCTCATATATCCCAGCTCCACGGGGTGATTGTGAGGGGCCTTTGCAGATGTTGATCAGTTCCATAGATTATTCACCTTTTTTGGGTAGACTCGGGATCGGTAAGATCACCTCGGGGAGGTTGGCGATCAACAAAGATATCGCTGTTTCGCTGCTGGATGGCAGCTTGCAACCCATCCGGATCAGCAAAATCTATCAATTCATTAAAAACGAGAAAATGCCGGTCGAGAGCGCCAGTGTGGGTCAGATCGTAGCTGTGGCGGGTATGGACGAGGTGACAGTCGGAGTGACTTTTACCGATTTGCATCATCCGGTCCCTTTGCCACCGATCGAGATTGATCCGCCGACCTTATCCATGAATTTTATCATCAATACTTCTCCTTTCGCTGGACAAGATGGACGTTTCCTGACTGCTCGTCATCTGACTGAACGTTTGCACCGGGAGACCCTCTCCGATGTGGCTTTGGTTCTGGAAGAACTGCCGGACCGGACCGGCTTTAAAGTATCGGGTAGGGGTGAATTGCATCTGTCGATTCTCATTGAAAAGATGAGGCGGGAAGGGTATGAATTTCAGGTCACAAAACCACAGGTCATTTTTATCGTGAGAGATGGTCAGACCCTTGAACCATGGGAAGAATTGACCCTCGATCTCGATGATGATTACAAAGGCGTTGTCATCGAGAATCTTGGGCAAAGAAAAGGCATCTTGATCGATATGAACCTGTTCGGGAAAATGGTCCGCCTGGTTTATCATATTCCCACCCGGGGCTTGTTGGGCTTCAGATCAGAGTTTATGACCGATACTAAGGGTATGGGCGTGATGAATCACATTTTTCATGAATACGGTCCTTACGCCGGTCCCCTGAAAAACCGTAAGAACGGCGTATTAATCGCCAAGGAAAACTGTACTACCGTATCCTATGCTCTTTTTAATCTACAGTCCCGCGGTAGACTCTTTCTGCCTCCTCAAGTCCCCGTCTATAAGAGCCAGATTGTCGGAGCACATTGCCGGCCCAATGATCTGATCGTCAATCCGGCCAAGGGCAAAAAATTGTCAAATATGCGTTCTGCCGGGAGTGATGAGAATATCATCCTCACTCCGACTCAGAAAATGACACTCGAAGACTGTATCGATTTCATCAATGATGATGAGATCGTGGAAGTGACCCCCAAAGCCATTCGTTTGCGCAAAATATTCATTGAAAAAAGTTCTCGGAGCGCCTGAGCGTTCTCGCTCGTCACCTGAACACGAATAAGTGTGACACCAGCCAGCACGGGATAAGGGATCGGGCTACGGATGACTCTTATGAACGACGATGAAGAATTGTGCTCGATAATACTCCAATTCTTATCCTTGCTTGTTTTATGAAGCACAATCGTCTAACCGGGTGCTGGACAGACAATAGGCCAGTCCCATTCGGGACGGTCCGATAATAGCCCGGCAATTTCCGTCTACGTGGCTCGCCAAAGCGGCACTTCGACGCGACGGCGGCATTGCCGGGATTCCCGACGTTCGATACACATGCGTTCCATGGTGGGACGCCTGAAACGAGAAATCATAATAAGACAACGTCAATAGATGAACAAAGGTGCACCATGGCGAGATACCCTGTCTTGCCTTCCCCTTCAAATCACAAGGTCGGCAACCCGAATGGGTTCTTTCGGAGCGAGAGCGCTGGCCTGTCCGACCTTCGTCAACGCTTCGCCGTCTTCTTACGGTCAGCCGACGCATGATCCGCCTTCGTGGCAGGCCACTTCGTCGTAACCAAGTCTCGAGGCCAAAGTGGTGAGAGCATTCTGCTCTCACACATGATTTATAACCTTGCGAGAGCTGGAAGCTCTCGCCACCTCTTGACCCTGTTCATCATGGCTCTTTACAGTTCCGGATGTAATTTTTATAAGATGGTCGACATATCTACCGAAATTTTCACAAATTGGGATATCTTGGAGGCACATGTTCCATAAAAGAGTCGGCAATAGACTTGCCTGCTACTTTAAATTGAACAACTCCTGGAGTGCAGATATAAAATCATCAAGCTGCAATTCTGGGTTGTAATATGGACTTTCTTTCAATCTGATCATTCCATGTTGTGTCTGCTTGGTATTTTTCAACCCCATTAATGACTGTGTAACCAAGTTTATTAATCGCCTCAGCCAGAGGCCTTAATTTTTCTGATTCGATGAGGAATTCTGGTCTGAGAAATACATCAAGATCATTTGTTGATCTCGGTTCAGGCCACTGGTTAAGTAAGGTTTGAACACCAGTTTTTCGAATATACTCACTCTTGAGATATATTCCAAAACCGCCACCCAATATGAGCTCAATATCTGTGTTTCTCATTTCATAGAGAAGATCAAGCAATGATGTTGTGAGATCTGGTAGCGTCATCATGAGATCGCCCGTTTCAAGTCATTGAACATACCAGATTTTATTTGTTGTGCGATTTCCTGGTCTCTCTTGTCTCCCACTATTAATTCAAGGTATGTTTGGAGAGGTGTAATAGGGGTCGAGTCTCCGTTTGGCATATTCTCATTTTCTGTCCACGGTTACCAGGGTCAGGTCCTGTCTTGCCAATGAGACGGGACATCACAGAAAGATGCGTTTCAACGAGGAGTATATTCAGTTTTTAAAGAAACATGGTCTGCCATGCATCGCGCGATATAATATGTCTGGGACATCGTGGGGTCTGGCAATGACAGGATTGATTGGGAGAGATGCTCAATCACGACCATCTTTACGAGGTGAGCCTCGGTGTGTGACCGGAGACTACTTCGGGCTCTATCGTTACAGCTCCGTGAGCTCAGTTTTCCAGAATGTCCGGGACAGGCTCACCCACGATCAGAAGTCAGGGCAACGAAGATCGCCTATCATAAACCCAAAAAGGTCAACAGTGGACTTGGTAATATGAAAAGCGGACGACCCTCTTCCCTATTCGTCGCGTTGCGACGATCACCGCAGGTCCGAAGCACCGCCTTTCAAGGCGTAGCTGCCTCTTTGCATAGAATGTGACCGGGGACCGCCAGCCAACAGTTCAGATTTTGCGAAAGGCAGCATCGCAGCCCATGATTCTTTTTCTATCCGAAACCAGGCTGAAGCCTGGTTCTTCGGACCTGCGGTGATTGCTGCTCCGCAGCATAGAACAACAATAAAGCGACAACTCCTTCAGGAACTGTCGGATTAATCTGGAGGAGCGCTTACCGTCGCTGTCCCCCGCGGCGGGGGATTCAGGGGGTGTAGTCCGTCAAAAGCCCTAAATGTTTTAAGACTCAGAGGCAGTTGTTAAAGAGTTGGCCGCATCAGGTAAAGTCCTCCCCCCAGCTCCATAGGTGTTAACTTTGAGAAAAGAGCAAATTGCTCAAGATGAAAAATAAACTCATCCGTTTTTCACAGAGGAGCGATTGTCCCAGCGGGACAATTGAAAAACCTCAACCTTCAAACGTCCCGATGGGACGTGAATTATCCTCTGCTTAGATCCTGGCAATGAATTGCCAGGCTATTATCAAACCGTCCCGCTGGGACTGGCTTTGATTATAGGGGTTTCAAATTACTCCATTTCATTGGGCTTACGTTACCACCTGTGCCTCCAGAGGGGGACAGCACATTTTCAGATTTAAAGATGATTCGTAGTCAATCGACAGCCTCCTTCCTCGAAAAGCTCGTAATAATGGTCGAGTCTCCGTTTGGCTTATTCTCATTTTCTGTCCACGGTTATCAGGATCAGGTCCTGTTGTCAAAGAGCAGTGCTCCTGGGGCAATTTTTTCTTGCCAGAAACCGCATTATTTTGTATTCTTGGTCGATCAATCATCTGGAAAGAAGAGGACCTGGATATTGTTAGTGTTTGTGTTTGTGATGCCCAGTCTTAAGGGGCTGTCGATTTAATCAAGATTATAGACGAAAATCTTGAAATTTGCTGTCCCCCTCTGGAGGGGGTCGGGGGGAGGAATTTCGAAAAATACAATAAAAACAACAAGTTGATATTTCGAGAAGTCCACCCCCTGAATCCCCCGCCAGCGGGGGACAGCACCTGAAATCGTTTTTTGAGATTAAATCAACAGCCTCTTAAGGGGGTCCTTGCTGATAAATAGACTGCTATTTCGAAAACTCGATCAATTTCAACGATCAAAGGAGGGAAATAATGACAAAAAGGTCAAGTTTCATCCTATTGTTCATGGTCTTAGTGCTCGCCCCAGCTTTGACTAGCTCGGCTCAAATCATCGCTAATCACACGGTGGTCGATCTTTACGATCAAATCCCGCAACAGTGGATAGATGAAGTAAAGAAAATGCTTGTCTGTATCCCAGGTGAATCTCATGGACGAGGATATATGTATAGTTTTGACGAGTTGGAACAACTTGACAGTAATTATGCATTTAATCCAATCTGGACCGGCGCACCAGAAGCATACACCGATCAATACCTTCGTGTTTGTCGGACCTATCGAAATGCTGCCAATACAGGCTGGAACAGTTCCGGTGGCGAAGAAGATTTCTATACTTCAACCGCTGCCTTGAATATGATGCAGCAACATCTGAATTATATGCTCAATACTGTTTCAAATCCAGTTTCTGTCTTTATGTTTGGTTGGTGTTGGGACATGACTTGGCACAATAACCCGGGAGGTGAAATCGATCCGGTTTATCAGGTCCGTTGGGCGGGTTCCTCCGAGGGCGGTCCTCAGGATGATCTACGTTGGGGTTTGGACGCAGATGATGAGTTGTTGACCGGAAATTCAGTCAATATGCAAACATATCTTCAGGCTGTTGAGTATTACAATACAGGCTGCCCTGAAACGAAAACTGTTTTCACTACTGGACCTGTGGATGGTAACAGTTACGGTGAAAACGGTTATCAGAGGTACCTCAAGCATGAATATATCCGAGCATTTGTACAAGCAGACCCGGGACGGGTCCTGTTCGATTACGCTGATATTCTCAACTATAACGATCAGGGAATTGAGTATCGGCACCCGACCGGCTACACCGATCATGGAGGAACATTTCACACTTTTCCATCTATCCATCCTGATAATCAGGGAAACTATGACGGCGGTAGTGGCGCATGTCATATCGGTCAACAGGGCTGCCTCCGGTTGGGTAAAGCCCTGTGGTGGATGCTGGCTAGAATTGCTGGCTGGGACGGGAGTACGGCTAACACCCCACAACCCATACCTGATGGTTCAGACCCATCAACTCCTGTTCTTGTTTCTAAAATTTCTGATTCAAGCTCTGCTCTTCTTATTGAATGGGATGACCAATGTTCACCACTGAACACCAATATAATATATGGCCCTCTGAACGGATTCGATACCTATGCTATTACTGACGCCGTCTGCGGTATCGATAACCCTGAAACATGGACCCCACCTGATTCTAATCTCTGGTTTGTCCTGGTCAGCGATAATGATCTTGGCACAGAAAGTTCGTGGGGCCAGGCGACAAGCGGTGAGCGTAACGGAAGTATCGCCAGCAACACCTGCGCTAACACATTGAAAGACCTTACAGGGACCTGTCCCTGAATCATTGTCGCGGTTAAATACAGTCCTTCAGAAAGGATTGGCAGGCTTCCACGCCAGATTATTGCGTCCGAGCCACATTCCGCACCCGAAGCAGTCGGCGGAAAGTAATTGTCGCAAGGTTTCTTATCCAAGAGGATCGTGACCTGGAGAATGTTTGACGATATTATTTGAAAAGCTCAGGCCCTTGAGGAACCGAAAGCCTTGTTTCGTGCTTTCTTGTTTTTTTTTTAGCCAAGAGCTCAAAACAAACCGTTTTCTGGCTTAAAAGAACATGAATCCTGTTGCTGACAATATTCAGAGCGTGGGGAGAGTCCGATGTTCGCCTGATATGGCTCATCAATAATAGAACCGATGTGAAACGATCAGGGACAACTCACGCTGCTATTTTTGAACGAACTGCAACTTGATGGCCCGCCGGCGCGTTCCACGGAATTGCTGTTGGTCCCCCAGCTCGATTCGACCCCGTTTTCTGAGCATCCCACGACCACAAACCAGACCTGACTGCTGGGGACCGAGTCCCAATCATAGGAGCCATTCACATCGGGATCGATATTCGATTTACAACCCAGTTCGGAGTAGGAACTGAGTGAACTCAACTGACCATAAACCAGAGTATATTCGTAAGCGGGACAAATGATGTTGTTCCAACTGATTCTGATCTGGCTGCCATCAGCAACCAGTTTGAATCCAGTCATGGGCTGGTCCGTATGGTTGGTCTTACTGCCCGGCGTTGGTGGTGCAGTAATGACTGATTCTCCCCACTCAAAGGCACCAAGATCGTATTCAGCTGTGCCACTATTATTGCCATCTAAAGGGCGGGATTTACCGTCAAAATCATAATCGGGAGCTGCCTCCGCTGAACCAGTGTCGATACAGATTGAATCGGCCTGGACATGTAAGTCTCGGGTGACGACATCCACAAACAAGGGGTCTCCTTCCAAAAAATAATTCCCGTAGATTTCATCTGTGTATCCCCTAAAACCATCGATGCAATTGTATTCTGTCAAAACATTCGACAACGCTCCAGAATTGACTCGAATCTGATAGGCATCATTTTGAGAGCTGATATTGTTTCGAATAGTGATCTGCTCCACATTCGTCGATTGAATATGAATGCCGCCATACCAGCCAAGACCCGAAGCGCCGCAGTTGAAGACCGTGTTATTGATGATTCTGATGTTCCGCCGGGGGCCATTATCGATCCAACTCGTGACAATGATACCATCAGCACTGCAATCATAGACCAGATTATTGTAGAGCCAGACATTTTCGAGTGTTCCACCAGCTTCGGCAGATAGAGCAATTCCGACCGGTGCGGTCGATATATTATTGGACACCTCGTGATCATGGTTGTATGAGCCGTATGCATCGAGGTAGAGCCCAACCTCTCCGGGCAAGTCATGAATATAGTTGTTGAAAATATGGCCAAAACAACTGCTCCCTTTAATGTCAATTCCTTCCCCGCCCTGCTCCAACCCGGCTCCATCATGGACTTCGTTTCCACTCACCTCAAAATACGAGCTCCCGGAAACAGTGATGCATTCCTGTGAACCACCGTTGCAGGCCAGTCGGATGTCATTATTGCGGATCACCACTTCTGTCGAATACCAGACCTGAATACCTGAAGATGTCGTGTTGTAGGTCGAATTATGCTCGATAACCACACCCTGGGAATTTGACAGAAAAACACCTGCCCATTCCGAATTTTGAAAATGAAGTCCCGAAATTCGAAAATAACTGCGTTCAGACAAATTAAAAAGACCATACCATTCCGGTAGATCAACACCTGTTCCATCCACAATAACTGTGCCAGGTCCCATTTCAGCAAGAAACACAATCGGGTTTGCTACTGTCCCGTTCAATTGTGGCCTGACCCGTTCGTTATACAATCCCGGCAGTATATGAACATTCGTACCTGGGCCCGCTAAATCAGCGGCTTTCTGAATGGTTTGAAATGCGGTCGCTGAGGTTAATCCATCGTTGCCGTCATGACCGTTGTCGGCATCCACGTAGAGGTCTGAAATAGTCGGACACATCAATTGAACGTTATCGAAAAGCATTTCTCCAGAGGGGTTGATTGATGAATTGATCGAGATTTTCCCGATTTCGATTATTGAGCCGTTGTCCGGATCATGGTCGATCAACAGTAATTTTCTTTTCAGCAGGCCGTTATGCCATACAGCTATCCATTCATCGGTCTTGAAACCAATGGTGATGAGCTGCCAATCGCTATCTATATCGAATTCACCTGCCTCATAATCATACTGGAGGCCTGCGGCTGACTGCCACTCGAGATAAGCCCTGTATCCCTGACCATCAGGTTTCCGGACCCGTAAACCCACCATAACCGACCAAGAAGGACCGCCCCTGATATCGGCAATCCGAATGGATTTACTCGGTATCCACGAGCCTTGGTCTGGAATGATGGCCCCGGCCGGATTGAAATTGAAACTCAGATAATATTCAGTTTCCGATGGCAATCCGCTCTTATACAAATAACTCTCATAAGGACCAATATTGATTCTGACCCCATCAGATCCTCCGTAACCCTGTCCCTCGACCCACTCAGGTTGAAGTGAGGGATTCCCCGAGTGGACCATGCTCCATTCGTCCTCAAACCCATTCTCAAAATCCGAGCTAAAAATCGTCCAGCATTCAGGTATAGTAAAGGATTGGGGCAGCACCTGGTTTGTAAGACGTGGAACAATGTTCATTTGGGCCGAGGATTGAACGCTCGACCAAAGGACACAAAAAACGACTCCTACTGATAGTATGTCTGAATATTGCCACCACATACCTTTCAAAGCACCTACCTCCTCTTGTGAGCTCAGGGCAGCAGGCTATTACGGACAAGATAATAACATATGTCGCAGTCGGGATCATCAGCTTGTTGCTCAGTTCCATTTGGCAGTGGACCGTAAATCATGTCACTCGCACTCAACTCTGGCGAAGTCGAGCGATAGACAAAATAATAGCCCTCGATACTCGAATTGGGAGGCCAGTTTTGGTCCCAGATCAAAGTAATGGTCGTGCCCAGGCGGGTCAGCTTCAGGGTCAGGTCCAGATCATCCTGGGGATTCAAGGGATCACGGCCATGGTGTAACTCAGAACCATCGTTTTCACCTCCAGCATCAGAGTCGCCCAGGCAAGGGTCGGTCTTCTGTAATAACTCATCAGCGTTAATAAGGTAATCATAATCAGGGTCAAGGCCAGCATCATCCACATCGGGATCGAGACAAGTAAAGTTGTTCTCCTGACAATCGGGCATACCGTCCATGTCAGAGTCAATAACGACAATATCGAGATAATTAAGCATGGTGTATTCATCAAAGATACCCATCTCCATGGTCAACATGTAATCAGTGATTGATAGGTCATTAGTCCTCACCAGATAAGGATTCGAAGCCTCATCATCAATGAAGGGGATACCCTCAATCCAAATCTTGTTATGCAGGTAATTGCCGCCCTGCCAGCCCACGGAAACGGTTACCTGATACGAGCAATTGGGGAGATCGAAATCAAATGTTTTCTGTCGCCCCCAGTCATCATAAATAACACTTCGCTGGAGTGGATTTGGACCATTTGACAGCCATTGGTACATGACATGGGCCATATCGCCATACCAACCTAATCCAACTGTCTCGTTATAGTCGGACCAACCGATTTTTTGGTATTCATGGCCATTCACAATCAAGGGTTCTGCAGTTGGCTGCCCGATGGGGTCCTGAAAATTGAGGTAATAACTTGTAGGTGACGCAGCAGCCCGGGGATGGAGTGGCAAATCGAGGTCGGGAATCTGGTCGATTTCCCCGCCATTTTTGAGCCCGATCAGACGTCGCAGATTATACATGAATTCACTATTTCGGGTATAACTGGTCAGGCCCTTGATAATTTTATCCGCTTGTAGATCAGCGGGATTGGCCAGTCCCACGATCGGTTGGCTGAAATCATTTAACACAAAGAGATATTCGTAATCCTCAAGACTGTCACGCATTAGTTCGAACCGGATCGAAGGCACAAAACGATGATTGTTCGAACCATAGGGGATGTCCGTATTGTCCTCTGATGGGGGATAAAGCATGAATGTATCACCGTTGTGACCATCAGTCATCGGGTTGGTCCATGGATTAATGTTCCAGTTGTTCATCGAATAATAAGCCATTCCCCTGACCCGATACTTCCACAGAAACCAGCCAATAAACTTGGATTCAATCCCGGGATGGTCAAGGGTGATCGGATTGAAATAGGGTGGACGAGTCCCGTGCAGAAAATAGACCCAGGTCGTTTCAGCATGATTGAGCTCACGTTCGTATGAAATAACAGGATCATAATTGTTCAGGACCGCTAACCAGATATCGATTTTGGAACCTGTGTAGGTCGGATGGGCGTAAATCTCGGGCTTGGGTTCCTCGGAAACCATCAGTTTCCAACCCGGAGCCGCTATCTTCAACTCCTGGGAATACCAAGCTACAGCATCATAATCAGCCTGGTCCTGCGGCTCATTTGCCAGATAGTAATAGGAACGGTCGAGATAGCCATAACTGGTTAAATATGCTTCGATTGTGCTCATATATTCAAACCACTTCTGATTATAGGGTGTATTGGGATTATTGCCTGTATACCAATCCATTGCCGATCTGGTCTGACCACAAAATAAAGATGGACGTTGATCAGTTGAAGGATCATTGTCCTGAAAGGTCGCCGCCATAGAGCACGGAAAACCAATACCTTCATTGAAACCATTACCATTCAGATATTTGTCAGCCGGCTGAACAAAACCCCAAATGCCATGAGGATCGCTTAAATTGCCACCACAATCATAGTCTATGAACGGACCACCCCCATTCGAGGTCAAACCGCCCGGCCAGAGTGGCCCCTTGGGCGTAAGCCGATGGTCTATGAAAAATTGCTTAAAACTGTCCACATAGTACCAGTACTCCGTGTCACAACAAGGTACAGAATAACGAGTAAGTACTTCATTGAAATTTGCGTTCATCTGCGACAGCACATGTAACTCATCTGGAATGGCAAAATCAAAGACATGCAAACGCACTGGGACTGATATACCAGCAATCTGTACCATCGCTGTATAATCACCGCAAACAACATTATGACTGACTGCAAGATTGAACCAGAACGCAGTGTTTTCACCCGCGCTGACACTGACACTTGAACCACTCTCAAGCGGCCAAAGAGGATCCGGGTAATCACCCAGCCGTCCAAGATTGTCCGAGGTCTGGCTGATGTATACATATTTTACCTGGTAGATCTCAACCTCGATACCAGGCCCAAAATCAGGGCTGATAACTGTTACGGCAGTGGAAATTGTGGGTTTGAGTACGACCTGAAAAGGCTCATATTCGTTCCGGGCCGCATAGACCTTAACCTCAGATCCTGTGTCAACAGGGACTGCTGAGTCCTTGAATACTCGCTCGCTGGGTAATGTCGTCCACATTTCATAAGAAGCTGTCGATTGTTCAAGCCGATACGTATAATCCTGTTCCCAATTGTCGATTGATGATGTGTTTTGATCTGCTGAAACAACAGGAGTTATCGGTTGTATCAGTAGTATGATCATAACGAATATGATTAACGGCATGATTATTCCTTTCCTCTTTATTGCGAATATCTACTTGAAGTATGGTCAACCCCATTCTTATACCTTTACTTATTCTACCTCGGCACCATCGTCCTGTCAATTGTGAGGATGTAGGGGTCAAGCTCCGTCAGCTCAGTTTTCCAGAATGTCCGGGACAGGCTCATACACGATAAGAAGTCAGAGTAACGAAGATTGTTTGGCATAAACACAGAAAGGTCAACCGTAGACTTGGTAAAAGGTGAATTATGTCTTGACTTCACTTTTCAGAGGTGACCCTATTCACAATTGTGTGTCCCTGTTTCCCTTTCACTTTTCTCCGCGACCCTGCGTTCTCTGCGTTACAACCCCAATGCACCTCGGCAGATGATCTATGGTTTTACTTGAGGGTAGAGCTAAAAAATAGGTGTAGGACTTGAATTCGGATGAATAGGATTAATAAATATCCAGAACATCCTGTCATCCTGTCAAAAATAACATCAGGCCATTATGCGATCAAGCACGATGGCACGGAAAAGTAATGGATTGATAATTCATCCCTACTTGCCTTCATTGTGTGTCCCTGATCCCTATTTCGCAGTTTATTAAATGAGCCAAGCGTAGACCTGACCCTGAGCCCAAACGACAACGGTCAATTCAGGCCAATCATACACCACGAAGTGGTGAAAGGGGTTAGCCTGGGGCA
>JAFGSJ010000047.1 GCA_016934675.1 bacterium
ACCGTGCGGGTCACAATGTGATAATACCCGCTGCGAGGGTCCTCATACTTGAGTCGTGCTTTCCTGGGCATATTCATGTCCTCCTCTTTGGATTTAGATGTGTGAGTCTCACCCCCCCCTTCCCTTCATCCAATCTACACCAAGATTTTCCATTTAGCAACATCTTACTTGTGTGTCCCGATCAACACCGATCAACACTGATCAACACTTGACAATATGTAACGTTTATGTTATATTATGTGTTATAAAGGTTACTAATAGAGTAAAGGAGGTTACAATGACGAGTCAAATTGAGGAGTTGGATCGTCACCGAAAGCGTTTGTTGATCTCAATTTTCATTGCTTTTGGGCTGTGGTATGGTTTGGTCCTACTACGCGGGGTTTTGGGAATGGATATGCTCAAACCGGTAGGATCCATTGGATTGTTCGGCGGCTGGTATGGTCATATGTGCATCTACGTGGGATTGGGTGCAGCCGGGTTATGCGGCTTCTTTCTGGTCAGCTGGGGCAGGTATAAGCTTTTGTTGATAAAGGATCGGGCCCTCAATTCAGCTATTGAGGACGAACGGGTCAAGCAGGCGTGGTTGATGGCGTATCGGTTTTCCTACCGGTGTCTTGTGGGCGTGCTCATTGGACTGTTTTTGATTCGAGCCAGTCATGGTTTGATTGGCTCAGTAAGGTTGGCGGTCATCGACAGTATGGGGTTGCATTGGCTGCTTTATACAGCGATCATGTCCTGTTTGGGGGCATTTCTGGTCTACAATCGGGAGGGTGAGGCATGAGGAGTGTCATGCTAAAAAATACGATCAAGGTGCAGCGGGCACAACGTGATCTCACGCAGGAGCAGTTAGCGGAGTTGGTGGGAGTAACCCGGAAAACGATCAACACGGTTGAGCGGGGTTTGTATATTCCATCGACCTTGCTAGCGCTCAAAATTGTGCGTGTTTTTGGGGTCACCTTTGAAGAGGTTTTTTACCTGGCTGAGGGATGAAGCCGAATATCAGGAAGGCGGGTCCAATGAAAAAAATGATGGTATTATTTCTGTGGGTCACGTATGTGAGCTGTTCTGGCACGGGTTGGGCTCAGAACATGATTGATCTGGGTCGTTGTGAATTGAAGGTCGTACAGGTTCGAGAGATTGAGTCTTTTCAAGGAGAACAAGGTGAAAAAGTCAAACCATCTCGACGTGATGCCCGATTTATGGAACTCAAACTGGAGGGCATGGCATATGTTGATGGAGTGAGTGCATGGTATCCCCAGATGTTCTCGGCTCTGTTCATTTACCGGGGTATGCTCAGAGTCACTCCGGCAGTAGCCTTGGGAATCAAGTGGAATGATCCGATCTCGGGCGAACAGGAGCGATGGTTTCATAAAGCCGGAGTGTCATATAACATGGGTTGTAACCAATCAGAAAGTATGAGGGCCTATGTGATCGTTGAGATAGCCAGGGAAGCCGATAGTTTTCAGGTCCAGGGTCCGGGCTTCCTGCCACAGGTTTCGGTCGAGCCCGGTGCGGTGAGCATGGAGGGGCATCAATGAAAGCACTCGCTTGGTTTACCTTGTCGCTCCAGGTCTTATGTTTCTGCCCATCCGCGCGTGCTGATCTAATGGTCCTCAAGGATGTAAATATTGTCGACATCAGGAACGGCACGAGCGCAGCGCATCAGGATTTGGTCCTGTCCGGGGACACGATTTCCTTTATTGGACCACATGCTCAGGGGCGCGGGTATGAAGGAATAGTGGAGTTTGATTGCACGGGTGATTATGTCATACCCGGCTTAATCGAGGGCCATGTTCATGTAACCGGTGTGAAGGAAGAGAGTCTTACGTTAGTTTTGAAGCATGGCGTCACGGCTGTGCGGGATATGGGCGGTGATGTCGCCTATTTGAAAGAACTCCAAGCGGCCATCCAATCAGGAAGTCTACTTGGTCCGGATATTTATTACTCGGCGCTGCTGGGAGGGCGGGAGTTGATTATGACGGATGCACGCGTCAGGCTTGCCACACCTCCGGCTTTCGAGTTGGGTCAAGCTCCATGGGCACGGCTGGTCGAGGAAGACAGCCCGATCCGTTCAATCATCACAGAAGCCAGGGGATGTGGTGCGACCGGAATAAAAATGTACAGCTCCCTTTCAGCCGAATTGTGCCGTAGGCTCGCGGAGGAGGCCCACCGGCAGCATCTGAAGGTATGGGCCCATGCCTCGGTGTACCCAACCACAGTCGAGGATGTCCTCAGTGCCATGGTCGATGTGGTTTCCCACGTAAGTTTCCTGTTATTCAAGCCAGGGTGGGATATGGCCAGAGATGGGACGCTGGCTTTCGATCCGAATCAGCTTAATTCGGCCAGGCTCGATAGCATTTTCCAGACCATGAAACGGAATAATATCCGGCTCGATCCGACCCTGTCCATTCTGAACTGGCAAGTCAGGTCAATTCAGGACAGGAGCAAGGCCCATGATCTGATCAGCTTGGCATGCCAGGTGGTCAAAACTGCTACCGAGCAGGGTATCTCGCTCGTAGTCGGGACCGATTGTCCGTTGCCGCAAACGAAAGATGAGAAATTGATGCTGTATAACGAAATGGAGCTGCTCGTTCATGAGGTGGGTTTGTCCCCTGCTGAAGTCCTGCGGGCGGTCACGCTTAATAATGCCGAGATATTGGGAATTGCGGGCACGAACGGTACGATCGAGGTCGGAAAACGAGCAGATATGGTTGTCCTTGACGACAATCCGCTGATCAGGATCGAGGCCGTCGAACACCCGCGATTAATCATCAAAAAGGGTATCCTTATTGATCCAATCGATTCAATCGATTAACAAAGAACAAAGGGAGAGCGAGGGGGGGAGGGAGGGGGACAGTCAAGAGCGAGGCAGCGAGGACAGTGGGACAGTCAAGAGCGAGGCGAGGGGACGAGGGAAGGGGGGACAGTCAGGCAAAAACATGTTTCCGGCACCTTTTGTCATTATGGACAGCTGTCTGAGATTTTAGAGGAATGGATGATTTTTTACTTGACAATTCGGAGAAAACGCATATATTGTGGATTTGGAACTTGTCAAAGGATTTAAGTATAGACCTTAACCAAAGGGGGCGTGATGCTTGTGAGAATAGTCCGATATCAGAAGTCTGTTGCACGCCCGGGGAGAAGGGCCGACTCGATCAGATAGAGAACAAGGGACATTGATAGTCATGTGAGCGGTCCTCCCGCAAGGGATGATCGCTTTTATTATATAAGACCGCGGGTGTGATCAAATCATATCCGCGGTCTTTTTTTTTGGTCGAGCCGTCGGGGCTTGCTGATAAATGTTTCCTCAACAATCAGGGAAAGAAGATGACAGGATGACGGAAGGAGGATGGGTCGTATGAGAGAGAACACAGGTAATTTGCGAGAAGGATGTGGAAAATCGAGAACGTACCGACAGAGGATAGACGAGGTGAAATCACGTGAGCTTTAGAGCTGTTCCTCTGTCAATTCATGACTATTTTTTGGAGGAATGTGCTGATGCATTTAGCAGATTTAGGCTGGTGTTCGGATTTTGAACACCATTTTAGCGTGTTCCGGGAAAAAGGTTATCAACCCGGACGGATTTGCAGGGAGCATAAGCACCTGTATGGTGTCTTGTGCGAATCAAGTGAAATTCTGGCAGAAATCTCTGGGCGAATCAGATTTGCGGCCCATGTTAAAAGTGATTTTCCGGCCATAGGGGATTGGGTAGCGATACAGCCATTAGCGGGTGAGTCGCGTGGGATCATTCAGGGAATAATGCCCCGGCGGAGCAGTTTTGGGCGTAAAATGAAGCAATCTTACACTGAGCGTCAGATACTGGCCGCAAATATTGACACTGTTTTTCTGGTGACTGCTCTGAACAGTGACTTTAATCTGCGTCGCCTGGAACGCTACCTGGTTTTAGCCAGGGAAAGCCAGGCCCAGCCGGTGATCATTTTAAACAAAAGCGATCTATGTTCCGATCCAGATGGTCATCTGGTAGCGGTCAAAGCTGTAGCCGAGAATGTTCCGGTTCATCCGGTCAGTGGTCTGACCGGAGCAGGAATCGAGCAGTTGGAAGAGTATATTAGACCTGGGAAAACGGTTTCCTTCCTCGGCTCATCGGGTGTGGGAAAATCGACCCTGATTAATGCCCTCCTGGGTTTTTCCAGACAGGAAGTTCGCGAGCTGCGGGCCCGAGATGAACGAGGTCAACATGCGACTACGTTTCGCGAGTTGATTGTTCTCCCAAGCGGTGGGATGGTAATTGATACACCGGGTTTGCGTGAAGTACAACTCTGGGCTGATGAAGAACAGATCAGTCATACCTTTGCCGACATCGAGCTACTGGCTCAGATGTGTCGTTTTCATGATTGTCGACATCAGTCGGAACCCGGTTGTGCGGTCCGTGAAGCCATCGAAAGTGGTGAACTCGATCAGGGCCGTCTCAAGAACTACACTAAATTGCAGCGGGAACTCCGGTTTCTGGAAAAACGACAGGACCAGAAAGCCAGCATGCTCGAACGGACCAAATGGAAGAAAATCTCGGAACTGCAACGCAAACAGAATCGGGAGAGGAACAATCGGTATAGCTCCTGGTAAGATTGTAATCACAACCATCGGCGAGGCCCCCTGCCTGCCCTGTCGGAACGGGACTGTTCAATCGTTCAACCCGGTCTTCCGGCGGCACGGCAAAGGGAGACCTCGCCTTTTCTATACCTTCTGATGAGAGGGCATGCCCGTTTTCGCGGGTCAGTGGTCCTATGTCGCATTTTCACTCTGCTGTGCCTCGCACTCAGATGTGTTTTCTACCCCGGAGCAGTGGTCCCGAATAGGCTTGAAAATGTATACCGCGATAAATCAGGAATGACTTGATTGTGATTCCTTTCAGCTTGATCTCGAGCTGATACGGCGGGTCAATATGCTTGAATTTCATATGCAAGTCGTCCGGTAGGGGTTTTTGACTGACCACGAGAATGTCTTGACCGTCAAGAGCGTCATAATCGTTGCGGAAATCATATTGGTTCCCGCGACCGAACGCGTTCATGCAATAGATCTGGGGTTGTCCTGGCACATAAAACTCGAGTTCAGCCGCGATCTGATAGCGTAATGCCATAATAGTCTCATTATGTTGACGCAGATTGGCTACTGTCTGACCGAGTTGAGCCCATCCGACCGTTTCCTGACTGGTCCTGTCTTTGCGGGCAATTTCGTCAGGTAAAGGAAGCAGGTGATACACAGCCTGGAGGCTGATGACGATTGAAATGAATAGGGCAATGAGCCCGGCGTAACGCCAATAACGGTCCAAGATCAGTGAACGGCCTGTTCCTGGCCGTGAGTGCTGTCCACGGGCGGCCAACTCGATCATGAGGATGAATGCGACCGGGAAGGCCATGGCGGACCAGTTAGGCTGGACCCGGGTCTTGAATGACACAAGGCAGAAGTAGAGCAATACCGGTAGACTGAAACTCAGACAGAACAAAATTGTGTCCTCTTTGGATGATAGCCAGCTCCGAATGGCACGAATGTAAGTCATGACCAATGAAACAAAAAAAAGAGGTGAAAGGACCAACAGCAGGGCGCCATGATATGAGAAAAAGTATTCGAGCCGTTTGGATGGGCTGAGATGCGAGCGGTGACCCAGTTTCTGGACCGCTTTATAGGCGATCCAATCATGGTCAATGTTCCACATGATTACAGGCAGATAAAGGACCGCAACCAGCCCCATGCAGAGGTACAATTCCTTTCGGCGCAGGAGATGGTGCTGCTCATTGGACAGGACAATATACAGGATAAGCCCGAAGCATAGAAAAACGGCGGTAAACTTGCTATACATTGCCCCGGTCGCGGCCAGAGCTGTCAGGTACAGATAAACCGGTCGTTGCGTGAGCCGGTAGCGACCCAATAACCAGAGAGTCATCGTCCAGAAGAAGATCAGGGGGCCATCATGAAGCACCAAAAAAGAGCCACCCCAGAACAGAGGGGTAATATTGAAAAAGAGCACGGCCCAGAGTGCATTGCTCGTATTTCGAAACAGGTCTCGACTGATCAGAAAGAGAAAGAACGAACAGAAAAGGCTCATAATAATGATCGGCAACCTGGCCATGAGGGGTGATACGAAGCCGGGTGCCAGAACGAAAAGATATTCGATCCAGGCGATCATCCCGGGTTGATCATAATAACAGAAATCCGGATCGCGTCCCCAGCTCCAGTAATACGCTTCATCCGGGACCAATTCGAGTGACAGGGCCAGCCAGGTCTTGACCAAGCCCAGTGCAACGAGCAGCACAACAAATGTCCAGATCACGTGCCGAGAGACAGGCCCGGACCGCTCTGGACAGACGTGCTGATTGTGCATTGGTTTTTCAATCATGTCCTTGCCCCGTTCTTGATTGGACCAGGAGGGCGGCGCCTAAAATCCCGGCGTTCTGACCACATCCAGGCGGCACGATATAGCTGTTCTCATCTGCTTCCAATGAAGGAATGTGCATATACCCGGCTAAAAATTGTGTGATCTGCGCCCTGATAGCGGCAAAAAGCCGGGTCTGCTTCATGATCCCACCGCCCAGGATAATCCTTTGAGGGGCCAGAGTCATGATGATATTGGACAAGGCCAGAGCGAGATAATGTGCTTCAAGGTCCCAGGCGGGGTGGTCCGGAGCAAGTGTCTGGGCCGGACTGCCCCAGCGGGCTTCGAGAGCGGAGCCGGAGGCAAGTCCCTCGAGGCAATCACCATGAAAAGGACAATTGCCCGGAAAGGGGTCCGCGTCCAGGTCGTGAGGTATACGTATATGGCCCCACTCGCTGTGACCCAGTCCATGTACCGGCTGATCGTTAATCATGAAACCGGCCCCAATACCCGTACCAACCGTAATATAGCAAAAATCAGTCAATCCCCGGGCGGCCCCAAGATGATATTCAGCCAGAGCGGCCCCGATAACGTCGGTATCGATAATGATCGGCACATCAAAACAGGTCTTTAATTGTCTGACCGGATTAACGCCGGACCAGCCCTTTTTGGGTGTGGAGGTCAACAGACCATAGGAATCTGAAAAAGGGTCAAGATTAAGCGGACCGAAGCTGGCGATCCCGATACCCTCCAATATTGATGAGCCCAGTCTCTGCCTGAAAAAACGGATGACTGCTTCCAGGGTTTCGACCGGGTCTGTCGTCGGCACAGAATCCGATGCAACGATCCGTTGCCGGGCAGAAACCAAGGCACAGTTGAACTTGGTCCCACCCGCTTCGATAGCTCCCCACAGCCTGGTCATGGGGCTAGTCCCGTCCGCGTAGTCGAACAGTA
Source organism: bacterium (assembly GCA_016934675.1). GTDB lineage: Bacteria > CSSED10-310 > JAFGSJ01 > JAFGSJ01 > JAFGSJ01 > JAFGSJ01. The sequence goes on from JAFGSJ010000047.1 coordinate 7,286, forward strand.
AGCCCGATAGCCCAACCAGGTCAGTGTCAACCCGAATAACGCGAACACGACGAGCACGATCGGCTTGCCGTAAGGTAAAGCCCAAATCGCCCCATACCAGGTCTCAAATTCACCATGATATGCTCTCCGAAACAGGGCCCATAACTGCGAATCCTTTAAAGAAAACAGGTAGGTATGATCGGACATGCTGGAAGGACGAGGATAAAAATAGGTAATGCTCCCTAAAAACTGGATGATAAAACCGATCAAAAAAAGCGGAACTGTCTGAATAAGAAGCGTCTTCAGGCTCGAGTCCCGATATAGCAGAGCGATTAATAGCATCAAAAAGGGCAGGGTCACATTCAGATAGCGTGGACCGAAGCAAAACCCCCCAAACCAACCGACATTCTGGGCAAATGCTAGCAAGTAGCCTGCAAAGACGGTATAACAAAAAAGGTGAAGCAGGGGCCCCCGACGAAATGAAGCAAAAAGAGTAAGCAGAGCGAGAATAATGGGCGGCGAATACAGAAAAAAAGAACGACTTGGGCTGAATAGCAAACCTCGCAAACCATACAGAATACTTCCACTGCCCAAGGGAATGGTCGCTAAAAAGTAGGCTGACACAGTAAATTTTCCAAATATATAGTAATTGACGAGTGATTGAAAAAATATGAAAAAACAGATGGGCAGCGTGAAAACGAGCAATTGTGCCCATATCACAGGGCAGGTGATCTTCCCGGCCCGATAATCCTGAATAAGCTCGATGAGCAGGTAGAGGCCGATCAAGCCGATCACAATCACGATGGTAATCCTGGTCAAGAAGCCGTACCCCAGAAAGAAACCGGCCAAAAACAGGTTCCACAGGCTGTGGGCCCGTCGTGCTCGCTGGAAAAAGTAGAACGCTGCAAGTGCCATGAGAGTCATGATCGGGTGATTGAAGAAGGTCCTGGCGGTCGAAAACTGGTTCGTGCCAAGACCAAGGACCAGAGTCAACCAGAAAGCTTTCCAGAGCGGGTAATTGTCTAGACGCAGAATTTCGAAGAAGAGGAGACAGATCAAACAGGTTATAACCGGATTAAACAAGAGACAGAGAAATTCTTCAGGTGATCCTAAAAAATAGGCCAGTTTCTCAGGGGCGATCCAGGACCTGATCCAAAGCCCGACCTTATACAAGGGCATGGCCAGGAGCGGTTGACCCAGCCCGTAAATGGAATGTACTATACCCTGATCATTCTCGATTTTCTGGATGGGGGAACGAAACGTGCTCTTTCCACGTTTGGACTGTTCCGCTGTTTGATGTTTACGATTTTCCGGGGGAGGTTGGAGTCTGTGGTCTTTCTGTAAATGCACCGTGCCTGTGCTGGCCAGACTTCGAGTGACAGCCAGCAGAACACGTGTATCGAGATACTGGGGCACACCGCGGAAAATGAGGGCATAAAAAAAAAGCAACAGACAGATCAACAGTAATCGGGCAAAGTGGGTCTGTTCACTATTGTTCTGCATGTTTGCTTTCACACTCTCTCATGAAATGCCAGGTCTGAAATTCCCTTGATCACCATGATATCGTATTGTTCGGTTATCAGCTCTGATACTTCTACACTACTCAGTTGATTCCCAGAACTGTATAGCATGAATACAATAGAAAGCAAGCTAGATTGTTTTTGTGGAAGCCTCCTCGGGAGTGGTCCCCTGGAAATAATTATATGATAAGGTCTGGCCGGGGATTTTATTGACCTCGCTGATACTCCCTGAAGAATAAAAGAAACCGTAAGATGCTAATGACAGCGCAGCAAACAGCACAAAAGCAATTGTCTGCAAGTATCGGTTATGAAAAAAAATGAGTTGTATTCCTCGAGCGAAAAGGAGAGGTACGAGCGGGATCAGGATGAATATGTTGCGTGGTTGATAGATCGGACTGACGCTTGAAACGATAAAAATGAATAGGATGGCGCTCAGCGACACCAGCACGAGAGAGCGAGCCGGCCTGCTTCCCACCGTAAAATCCCCCAAACCAATCATGCCCGTGATGACCAGGACCGAACCATAGAGCAGTTTGAACAGGTCATGATCGGGTGTGGTCATAATTGGTGAGCCGTTCCAGAACAGAATACTGAGAGCGCCCAGTTTCAAATCCGACAGGTGCCGGACCTGTGACGACATCGTGGCGAGATGAGGTGCCAGCCATAATCCCAGCAGGACAAGCGGACCCAGGAATTCGAGCACGGTCCTCTTACGGATCATCTGGTTCGGTTTCATCACCAGAGCGATCACGAATTCAGCCAGGACGATGAACAAACCGAAATAGTGGGTCATTAACAGACCTGCATTGACCAGAATACGTATCCATCCTTCCACACGATTATGCTCGTGATAGAGACGACTGAAATAGAACAAAGACAGGAGCGAGAGCAGGGCGAGGAGAGAGTACATCCTAGCAGTCTGGGCATAGGTCAGGTGGTACGGTTGAAAAGTCAAGATAAAAGCGGCCAGAAGAGCAGTCGAACGATTGGTCACGGACCGGGCGAGTAGTCCCAGGACAGGCAGACACAATGTCCCGGCCAGGACAGACAGGGAGCGAAGCGAGATTATGCTTGACCCAAGAACGAGGGTCCAGATTTTTAATACCAGATAGTAAAGCGGTGGATGTTTATCGATCAGAAGTGCGTTCAACGCATCTTTCAAGGGAAGACTGATAACATGCTGGCTGAACTCCTCATCGATAGTCACTTTAAAAAAGTCGAGCTGTCGAGTCCGGACAGCTAACCCAACCACAGTCAACAGTATGAGCAGACCGTAGAACGCATAATCAGGCCAGATTGATCTCGCAGTCGAGCCATTGTAAACAGAATGCGTGCTCCTGCGATCCCAAAAGAAAATGATTTTCAGCAATACGATCGAGATGTAAAGCAGCGGCATCAGCAGGTCATGATTAAGAAAATTCGTGAGCAGCGATTTTAACTCGGAAAAATTTCCACTCACCCCAGGCCTGGCCCAGGCGGGAAAAGAAACCCTCTGATACAATTCGGGAGTGCCCGGTCTATGCTGATCATTCAAGGCGAATTGACTCAAATTGCCTCGACTCTCAGGCAGGAGTCCCAACTTTAGCGGTATCTGGTCCGTTTGTTGGAGCCAGGTGATTGTCAATTTATAGACAATGCCCAAACTGAAAGGGATCGGAGGAAAATCGAGGCCAATTTCTTTTTCCCTGGCCTGTTCCGGTCCTGAAGATAGTCTGACAGTGCCCCGGTGCCACCGGTTGATCGGTCGCTCATCATCCTGACCTGTATCTGCCCTGGTCAGTTGCCAGGACAAACAGACCTGTGTTTTCGGAGGAAGCAGGACATGTTCGAGTCGAAGTGATGAAAAAGATGGTATTCGGCTGACAAAAACCATCTCCCAACGGGTCGGACCCGACCCGCCCTCGCAATATGTCAGAACAGGTGGACCATGGCGAATGTCCTTGTGTGTGAGTTCATACGTTTGGACTTCGATCAGATGTTGACTGAACAAGACCACAGTCAGTAGAATCAGGAGCACACTTCCAAAAGCATATGCAAACCATACCCGGCTGTCGAGTTTAAGCTTCATGGTCATTCAGTCGTTCCTGGGGGCGGTGCAGCAGAGAAAAAACGCGTTCAGGCGTTAAAGGAGCCTGATAGAGCGGACTGGGCTGAGCACGATAGGACCTGATTGCATCGCGCAGTGCGAAATAAGTGCCGATGCCATACAGAAATGGGGGTTCGCCGATGGCCTTTGAGTGCAGGACAGCATGTGGATTGTCAGCATCTTCGAGTAAATGGATCGTGATCTCGGGAACAGATAAGAGGTCGGGAATTTTATATGTTCCCAAGGTATCGGTGACAAGTCTGCCACCGGCATAGACGACCTCTTCCAGGGTGAGCCAGCCGATACCCTGAATGAGTGCCCCTTCGATCTGACCGTGATCGATAGCTTCATTAAGACTCCTGCCTGCATCATGCACGATCTCGACCCGATCAATGGTATACGTTCCCCGCAGACAATCCAGACTCACCTCGGTTATAGCCGTTCCGAACACATGATAGGCAAAAGGTTCGCCTTTTTCCATGGTCTTGTCAAAAAAGAGACGGGGTGTGGCGTAATGGGCCTGAGCGGACAGATTGACCCGGCGGGCATAGGCTGAACCGACCAGATCGTTCCAGGTCAAGGATGTGGGGTGATTGGCCACCGAGACCAACCCGTTCTCGAGCCCGATTTCGCGAGAAGACGCTTCGCCCAATTCGAGCCGGGCCACATCTTTCAAACGAGCAATGATCTGTTGGCAGGCGCGCCGGGCGGCAGCCCCATTCATATCCGCACCGGTGCTGGCTGCTGTGGGCGAGCTATTGGCAACACGGCTGGTACTGGTGCTCGAGACCGCAACCAGCTCAGACGATATGCCCAATGTCTGGGCAACAATCCCGACAATTTTCGTATTGACACCCTGGCCCATCTCGACCGCGCCCGTACTGACCCGAACACTGCCATCGGTATAGACATGGACCAGAGCCCCTGCCTGATTGAGTCGTGTGTTCGTAAAAGATATGCCGAAACAGATCGGCGTCACCGCCAAGCCCCGTTTGTGCAAATCATGACTACGATTGAATTGGGCGATCTCACGTTGTAACTCTTTGAAATGAAAGCGCTCGAGAGCTTGGCTAAAAGTCTGTCGGGCACGACTCCTCGTGACCCGCATACCATATGGAAATTGACTCCTGTTACGTAGCAGGTTCATTCGTTGAAGACGCGTTCGAGGCAGACCCAGTTCTTGAGCGGCATGGTCCAAAGCCGCCTCCATGGCGAAAATCGCCTGAGGGGCTCCAAAACCGCGAAACGCCGTAAAAGGCGGCAGATTGGTGCGACATGAATAAGCGGCCAGACGGACGTTCGGTATGTCATAGGCGTTCGTGACGTGAAACATACTCCTTTCGAGAATTGCCGGAGAAAGATCGGCGGCCGCCCCGGCATTCTGGTATATTCGCACTTCATAGGCTTTGATCCGACCTTTGCGTGACAAGCCCAAACGATAATATATCCGGTAAGGATGCCTCTTGCCCGTATAACGAAGGTCTTCCTGGCGTGAAAGGACCATTTTGACGGGATGCCCGGTCGAGAAGGCGGCCAGAGCCGCCATGGCCGCCCAAGCCGTGGCCTGGTCCTCTTTTCCGCCAAAGGCACCGCCCAGCCGTCTGACCTCGACCTCGACTGCGGTCATGGTCAGTCCGAGCACTCGAGCGATGGTCCTTTGAACACCGGTCGGGGACTGGGTCGATGAATAAACATGCAGCGTGCCCTTTTCTTCGATCAGGGCCATTGCAGCCTGCGTTTCGAGGTAAAGATGTTCCTGAGCGCCGGTTTCGACTTGTCCCTGGACAATCGAGTCGCATTCGGGCCAGGCCCGGTCAACATCGCCCAGATTCATAAACCGAGGTGGAATTATGAAACTTCCCAGCCGGGCAGCTTCCTCCGGATCAAAAACAGGTTCATCACAGTCATAGGCAAGAGTAATTTTACGGGCTGCACATTCTGCTTGCCGGGTCGAGTGAGCTACCACGCACGCGATGGGTTGCCCCCAATAATGCACATCGGACGCTGTCAGCAATGGTTCATCCTGAATAATACCCCCGATCTGGTTCTGTCCGGGAATATCCCGGGCTGTGAAGACCCGGACCACGCCGGGGCTTTTCTGGGCTGGGCCTATGTCCAGAGTTGTGATCCGGCCGCAGGCGATTGTCGAACAACAGGCACAGGCGTACAGAAGACCTGCCGGCTCAGAGAAATCATCGAGAAATTGTGTTTCGCCCCGCACATGATGATGTGCATCTATGCCGGTCATAAGAGACCTTCCTCCCAATTGAACAGGGCCCGGAAATGGGCCAGAACGAGATGATGTAACAGGGTGCGTTTGTACCAGCTTGAACCGCGGACATCATCGATCGGACTGATCTCCTGGGAGGCTGCCTGGGCAAGCTCGCGAGCGGTCTCGACACAGAGTTTCCGTTCGGAGAGCAAGGCCGAAGCCTTTTTCAGAAACAAGGGGACCGGTGCGACACCACCCGCTGAGAGCCGACCTGACCTAATAATCTGATCGTCGAGATCGAGAGTCAAGGCCGTATTCACACTGGCAATATCAAGATGGGTCCGTTTCGAGACTTTCTCGAAATGAAAGAGTGTTCTTGCAGGTTTGTGTATTTTGAACCAGGTCACCATTTCACCGGGCTTCAGGTCCAGCTTCTTATATCCCACAAAAAAGTGTTCGAGGGGAAGTGTCCGCGTTGTTGGACCACACGTGAGCCCGATCGTTGTCTGACAAGCTAAAAACATGATGGCCAGGTCCCCGATCGGTGAAGCGTTCACGATATTACCTGCCAAGGTTCCTACTTTTCTGATCTGGGGAGAGGCAAAATAACCCAGCGATTGTTCGAGACCGGGCAGAAAAGCTCGGATTGCCTTGGAACGCAACAGTTCTTCAACCGTAACCGCCCCCCCCAGAACCAGTTCGTCACCATCGAGACTGATCTGTCCGCATGCTTCCTGATCGACATAACATAAATCGGAGCACTCGCCCGGATCGGAATGCTGAATGAAATAATCGGTCCCTCCGCTCACAATCATCTGACCAGGTCCCAGTTGAACCACCGGCAGCCTGGCCCCGATCTGTTCGAGCCGACCGGCAATGTCCCGGAAAAAACCCGGAAGATAATCGGCTTCATACAGATATGCGAAACGTTGCTCAACAGACAGGGCGGTCTGGGATAATTCGTTTTCCAGACGGTGGGCAACCCGTCTGATCGAGGCATAGCCGGTGCATCGACAGATATTGCCGGCAACAGCCGAGGCAACATTCTGATCGAATGCCCCGGCCCAATCCAGGAGATAGCCGGTCAATGACAGGACCAGGCCTGGTGTGCAAAATCCACATTGGGTCGCCCCTTCCTCGACAATCAATCTCTGTATCTGATTGAGGCCCTTAACATTCAAGCCCTCGATCGTCACCACATGACAACCGTTCACCCGCTCGATCGGGAACAGACATGAATTGACAACCTGATACTCGACCTGTTTTCCCTTCAATCGACCGACCAGCACGGAACAGGCCCCGCAGTCACCTTCCCGACAACCTGACTTCGTCCCTTTCAAGCCAGCTTCAGTCCTGATGAAATCAAGTAAAAATCTGAAAGGGACCTCCGAACACTCGAGTACGGTCTGATTAAGAATGAACCGGACGGTCATGAGCATACCTCGTTGCATTCACAGAAACAGCGAACCCAGACCTCCCGACCGGGACACGGCTGGCAATCTGGATTAGCGAGCACTGCCGTCACACTAGCAAATACCAGGTGCGATTGCAACTGCCGAATGGCCGTGTCGTTGATTCCTCACCTGATGAAACAGTGTGCCTACACGCCCCACCTGATATCTGACCAGATACGGTTATGTTGAAGCCAATTTCCGCCCGAATTCTTGTGCCTTGGCCACAGCAGCCTGGTCACTCCCGAGCATCCCGGCTTCCGCAGATGTGTTTGGAAAAAGACAAGACAGAAACTCGCAGCCCAACATTTCAGCCGGCCTTCTCCATTGACTCTCCAACAGTTCCAGGTTCCTTCTCAGAGGACCACGTGCCGTGGCGATGAGTGCCAAGGTCTTGCCAACAAACTGCGACCTGAAATTGGCCGGATCAACTAATTTGCTCAGTGAGTACATCCGATCGACAAACATTTTAATTTGCGCAGAATAACTCCACCAATAAAGCGGTGTCGCTAAAACGATCGTATTATATTCAGGCAATGTAGCGACTTTTTGAGCAATGCCATCGTCGAGCGCACACTTAAAAACATCCGAGTATTGGCATTTTTGACAACCAATACAGCCGGGTTCTTTGAAATCCAGGGTGGTGACATCGATTTCGGAAACCTCGGCCCCATTTTCCTGAGCGGCTTCAATGACTACCTTGGTGATCGCTCGGGTATTACCATTTTTACGGGGACTTCCTTGGACAACGACTATTTTCTGTGACATCTCGTTTTCTCCTTGGGATTCAACCTGTTATCAACCTACCGAGCCATGCTGTATATGAGTAATGGGATTATGTATCATGCCCTGAGCGTGATGTAAAGTTCATATATCGTTGATAAAACAGACCGTGTCACACAATAATTGCCATAGCTGCATTTTTCATCTTGATTTTCTGCTCATCATTATAGATAATGATTTCAAAATGCTCGAGGAAGGGACATCCGGCTGGTTTTCGGGCATCGCTGCAGAATTTCAATAATCTCGGACCAACCGGAACGGAAAAGGAAGGAAGTTATGGTGTCAAAAATAGTATCAGTGTTCATTGTTCTGACCGTGCCGGTGTTTGTCCAGGCAGCAATCATCTTTGTGCCTGATGACCATTCTACTATACAAGCGGCAATAACAGCCGCAGCTCCAGGAGATACCATTATGGTCAGACCCGGAACATATTATGAAAACATCAATTTTGAAGGTAAAGCCTTGACGGTTGAAAGTGAACAGGGGGCATCTGCAACCATAATTGATGGCAGTATGGCTCCAGACCCTAATTTTGGCAGTGTCGTCTCGTTTACCAATGCAGAGGGCTCTGATTCGATCATCCAGGGTTTTACGATTACAAACGGAACAGGGACCTGGAATGAATACTGGCTGGCATTCTGTGGCGGGGGCATTTTTTGTACAAACGGTTCATCTCCGATAATACGGAATAATATCATAACCATGAATAAACATAGTACCGAGTCGATTCTAGGCGGCGGAATATTTTGCAATGATCTTGCCAACCCTCATATCATCAAGAACGAAATCAGTTCTAATTCCGATCCGGGAGGAGGAAGCGGTGGTGGTATCTTCTGTGAGAATTCGGCCCCACTGATCAGAAGCAATTACATTCATGATAATTCAACAATCGAGGGCGGGGGGATAACCTGTACAGATGGCGCGACTGCCTTGATTCTACACAATATCATCACGAATCATTCAACCTACGTATCAGGCGGAATACATTGTAACAGTGCGGCACCAACGATCATCGGGAATACGATTGCCTATAATCAGACCCTGTCCTGGGGCGAAGGCGGCGGGATAAATGTCCGCGACGGATCACAACCAACCATTATGGATAATCGTTTTACACACAATACGGCCGGGAAGGGTGCTGGCGTTTATATCCGTGATTCTTCATTCGACGTCATCAACAATTTCTTTTATCTCAATACGGCCATTGCTGAATTAGATGGAGGGGGCGGGATTTTTATCAGAAGTTCGAGCCCACTGATCAAGAATTGCACGTTTGTGGAAAATTCATCTATCCCGAGTAACAGGGCGGGAGGCATAACCGTTTGGGGTTCCACCTCATCACCCACGGTCGTAAATTCCATTCTTTGGAATAATACACCGACTCAATTCTATGCCTCTTCGACGAAGGACGTGACCTATTCTGCTCTGGAAGGCGGTTATCCCGGCCTGGGCAATATCGATCTGGACCCGCTTTTTGTCACTGGCCCCGCCGGCGATTATTACCTGAGTCATATGGACACGGGTCAGACCACAACCAGCCCTTGCGTTGATGCTGGGAATGACCTGGCAGTCAATGCATGCTATACCGTGAATGATGGCGTGGTCTGCCTGAGTGATCTGAGCACGCGGACCGATTCCGAACCGGATGACAGTGTTGCGGATATCGGTTTTCACTATCCCCTCATGGGTCCTTTGTTCATAACCCTTTCTCATTCAGTTGGAACCGTCATTACGTATGATCGCCCCAAGAGCTATGTCTATGATATCATTCGGGGAAACGTTGCCGATATTGTCGAAGAAAACTCATATATTGATCTTGGCAGTGTCGCGTGTGGAGCAGATGATGATGCGACCGGTATAGTTGAAGATCTGCTGCTACCCGAAAATCCTGCTCCCGGTGAATGCTTCTTCTATCTTGCTCGTCAGGATATCTGGTCCGGTTCCTATGGGCTCTCATCAACCGGAAAGGAACGACGTGCGGCTGAGTCCGATTGTCCATGAAGATTTCCAGGTGATTTTTTGAAACATAATTTCTATAAAATGCAACTTATGACTTGCTTTTTTGAAAAGGACCTGATAAGTACTGCACAATAACGCAACGATAGTAACCATTGAATAAGGGGGGACTATGAACAAAGCGAATTTGACCCGGAAAGTTGCCATTAGTTTGAATATGCCCCAGGTGCATGTCAAGAAGGTGATCAATCAATGCGTCCAGGAGATACAGGCGACACTCGGTCGAGGGGAGAAGGTCACCATCACCGGTTTTGGACGTTTTTCTGCCAAGAAAATGCCGCCTCGGACTCGTCGAAATCCCAAGACAGGTGCAAAAGTAGCCGTGGCCGAGACCATTTCGATCCGGTTCAATCCATCACGGAAAGCGAAGCAATCACTGGCAAAAATTTTTGAACAACGGTCCAGTCGGAATTAGAAAGGATTACCCCGTATATCAGGTGTCCAAATCGAAGACCCCTTTCCTGGGTATGAAAATCGCGCCGGCATTGTGGTCCAGGACAAATGGACATAAGGTGCTGCTCTTTTCTATACGAACGATGAACGGGACAATCGGGAGTAGGTCGGATCAATCATGACCAAGAGCGATTTTCCGCAACAATCCAATCGTTTTCTTTTGATCATTGTAGGAGTGGCCCTCATTATTCGACTCGTGGTGAGCATGGTCCTGCCTGCAGAGCGGTTTCTCGGGCCAGTCCGTGATCAACCCATCTATCTCGAACTTGCCAGGAATATTGCTGCAGGGAAAGGCCTGATCGGACCCGCACTCGAACCGGTCAATCTCGAAGCATTGCCCCAGGTCCCGACCAGACGGCTGATTGTCCGGGACGCTGTTCAGGACGGCTATTTCCGTGGTATTGTCCCAATCGGCCAACCGACAGCATTCTGGGAACCACTCTATCCATATGTGCTCGGCTGCCTCCATCTGGTTTATTCTGATGACCTGCGTCTGGTCCGTATTGTTCAAGCTATCCTGGGTGCCCTGCTGGTCCTGCCCGTGTATGCGATCGGTCTGCGTCTGTACAACGATGCCCGGATTGCTCTCATTGCCGCCGCTCTTATTGCTGTTTATCCCTTTTACATTTATTTTACCGGGATCATCATGACCGAAACACTCTACATATTCTGCTTGTATTGTTTTCTCATCACCCTGCTTGATTTGTTCGATCGTCAGGCAGTGACTTCAGCTATGATTGCCGGGATATTCGCCGGTTTGACGTTTCTGACCCGTTCCGTTATAGTCGGGCTGATACCTCTCTGCACGCTGCTCCTACTGTGGTGGAGCAGAAACCTCAAAAGGGGGCTCGGACTCGCCTTCATGCTACTGTTCGCTTTTTTGATGACGGTCTCCGGCTGGACTATCAGGAATTATGCTCTTTTTCATCAGTTCATTCCTCTGCCCACCAAGGGTGGCCCGACTTTCTGGGCCCGCAACAATCCCCTGTTTTTGACTGAGGAAATCCGGGCGACACCCTGGACAGGTATTGAACCGGAGCAGTATCAGGACCATTCTCTGCTGGCCTTCCCTCATTTCAGTCATGAGAGTGAAGTCGAGCGGAACAAACAGCTTTTCAAACGCATGTTTACGTTTCTGATCACACATCCGGGAACATATTTCAAACTGTGCGTGCTCCATGTCCGCTGGCTGCTGTCACCCTTCGGAGGTCCGGCCACGCCCCTCTGGCAGACATGCGTTTCCCTGTTTAGTTATGGTCTGACTTTCCTTTTGGCTTTGATTGGCCTACGTATGGTACGAAAGACCGCTAACAAACGTGTGGTATGGGTCGTGCTTCTTTTTCTGATCTACTTTATTCTGTTTCATGCATGCATCAATGGCGATACCAGGTTCCGCCTGCCGCTGGATTGCATATTCATCCTGTTGGCCGCACCGATGTACAAGGACATACTGACATGGTCCACTCGAAAAATGTGCTCCGGGAAAAAGTCCTTATCCTGATTGTGTTCCCCGCACTTCTGGTGACCGCTTATGTCAGCTTTCAATTGTTCAAGACCAATCTCGTCCAATTATCACTTGTTCAGGTCTATGCTCTGGTTGGAGCCGTACTCGTCCTCTATATTCTGCTCGGCTCCATAATCCTGCTGATCAAGTATCTGATCTTGGGCTTGATTCATCTGGTTCACGCAGCCCCAAGGTCCCCGCTCGAGCGCATCGTAGATGCATGGCCGTATGGGACCGTGGCCGGCGCATTTGCAGCTTTCTATTGCCTGGACAGTTTCCGGTTTGCCTTGTTTGTTACCCGGGTCATCCCTCAATCGCTGGTCTCGATTATAGGAGCGGTCCTGGCGACCCTGTTTCTTTTTTATGGGGTGTCCATTATTTTTCATTATCTGGGTTTAAGAGTCCTGCGACCCCGACCGGCTCTCGTGATTCTGGTCATGCTGACTTTTCTGACACTCTATCCTGCGTGCCTCCATCATTTTCTGGTCGAAGCCCCTTTTCGGGCCCAGAGGGAGGCGTTACAGTCGCGGCCGCACACATTAACAAATTCTCTCGATGGACCAGGCGCACCCTCGAATGAACAGGTTGTGGTCATCGGGTTGGATGGCGCCACCTGGGACCTGCTGCTACCTCTGATGAAAATGGGCCGCTGTCCCGGCATGCAGCATGTGCTTGAAAACGGGGTATCCGGAACGTTTAGGACCATTGTCCCGACGTTGTCCCCGGTTATCTGGACCTCGATCGCGACAGGTATGCTCCCCGAACATCATGGTATTCACCATTTCGCTCGATTTACTTTCCCGCTGATCGGGACCATGCCCGCCAAACTTCATTGGCCTGAGCACACTTTAACCAAACAGGTCCTGCGGGTTTTTGAAAGACTTGGGCTTATTTCGTCGGAACTCTACACAAGTTCCTGCCGAACTGCGCCCACTTTCTACGAAATCGTGTCCGCCCTGGGCGAAAAGGCCGGTGTGATAAACTGGTGGTGCTCCTGGCCCGTTTCGCCCCAGCAAGGCTTTAACGTGTCAGAACGATTCAGTTATTCAGTCGGTGAAGCAATACTGGGCGGCGATGCGACCCGTCGAAACGAAACCTTCCCCGCTTTTCTGGACGGTTTGTATCGTCCCATGATTCAAAGCCCGGAACAGATAGCCCTGACGGACCTACAGCAGTTTATGCATGTGACCGAAGCTGATCTCAAGACCATGGACCGCAACGAAAAGAAACCCTGGTTTTTCTCGAATTGGTTTTGGTTCAGGACCGTCTATCAATCCGATCTGTCCTTCTTTCAAATCGGTTACGAATTATTTAAAAAATATAATCCCCGCCTGTTTTGCCTGTATCTGCAGGCGATCGATGTGGTCGAACACCATTTCTGGCATTATCTCGAACCGGACCGATTTTCCTCGCTCAACCCGGATGAAATTGAACAATTCCGTAATGTCATTCCTTCTGTGTATGATTATCAGGACACGATCTTGGGCCAGATCATCAACACTGATCAAGTCAAAACCGTAATCATCATCTCTGATCACGGTATGAAATCCACCGGACGTTTACCCAAAAGCGCCGACCATGTGCTCGATCAACCGCAAGGTATTTTCCTGGCCTGTGGCCCGCCCATCAAACAGAATGAAATCTGTGCCGACCTTTCAGTTATCGATACCGCGCCCCTCATTCTTTATCTGATGGGCTATCCAATCAGTCTGGACATGGATGGACGTTTCCCGGTCGAGATCATCCGCCCGGAATACCTGTGCAACCACCCCATACAAACTATGCCCAGCTATAGCTACATTCTCGATACCAAGAAAACCAGACCGTCCTCCGTTACCGATAGCGAATTGATCGATAAACTCAAAGGCCTGGGCTACCTCGATTGATCATGCCCCAAAAAAAAAGCTTCAGGTATTAACCTGAAGCTTGGGGGGGTGTTCCCTATGATGGGGGGGAATTAAAGGGAATACCGAGTATAAGGAAAATTATTATCTAAAAATGAATCCAGAATCACCCTATCTTCCGGTGACACTTCAGTAAATTCCAGAGCTACCTTCCAACATGCCCGGGCAGGTTTTATCCGAACGACTCGGCCTCGCGTTGTAATACAATGATCCGCCAACGTTAAGAGTATCTCCAGCTCCGCGCCTTCATGCACCTCTTTATATGCTTCGATCAGAATGCCTTCTTCACTGATATTCAAAGTCCGAGCCATGCCCAGGTCCTGCCCCGCCTCAGCCCGACCCATCGTCTCAAAAGTCAATAAATGGATCGATCGGACCCGAACCGCATTCCTCTTCTCCTGAAACATACTGACCACCATATTCTCGCCTCCTTCAACTATCGTCGGGCTTACCAGTGACTTATTTGCATTCAAAACACTTAGTAGCAATTTGCATGCCATTTTATGCACAAGCTCGATCAACCTGCTGCTCTTTCGGACCAAATCTCCATCCTCTGCCCTTCGAGACGATCAGACTCCTCCCAGGACCTGCTGCTGTCGAGCACCTTATCCGGGTCAAACGGCCATTTTATACCGGCGAAATCTTGCCCGGGTGGCAGAGAATGGCTCGCAATGAAACCGAAATATGGGCTTGTGAAAATCGGATCGAAAGAGTAGAATGTTTGAAATTTGGGCAGCGTGTGTCAGAGTTCCACTGTTATCGAGGGTATATCATGAGTCAAAAGCAGAAACGCGTTCAGGCCGTCATCGAGTCTGTGTATCGAGCGGGTGTAGTTGGTGCGGGCGGTGCGGGATTCCCGACGCATATCAAGTTACAGAACCATGCTGATTTGGTGATAGCCAACGGGGTTGAATGTGAACCCTTGTTATATCATGACAAGCATTTGATGGAAGACCGGGCGGAAGCGGTTGTGACCGGTTTGAAGCTGGCCATGCAGGCAACAGGTTCCAGAGCTGGTGTTCTGGCAATAAAGGAGGGTTTTTGTGCTTTGGCAGCCGGGTTGGAAAAACATGTGAAGCGGACTGATCGGATTCGGACTATTCTTGTTCCTGATTATTACCCGGCCGGTGATGAGCATGAACTGGTCCGATTGGTGACTGGGCTGCGGATCAAACCGGGGGACCTGCCTCTCTCGCTCGGTGTGATTGTGAACAATGTGACGACGCTGGCTCAGGTCTGTGCCGCAGTAGCCGGTCAGGTCGTGGTGATGCGACCGCTGTCGATCGTAGGGGATATCGCTCAGCCTGTGACGGTCGAGGCCCCTCTGGGCATTTCGTTTCGGGAGTTACTTGAACAGACTGGGAATAGGATAGAAGCCGACCGGTGTATTCTCGAGGGTGGAGTCATGATGGGTCGTCCGGTGGGATTGAATGATGTTGTCACCAAGACTACCACGGCCCTGGTCATTGTCCCGGTCGATCATCCCTGCGTGCGGGAGTATACTATCAGTCTCGAACGTCAACTCAGGATGGTTTCATCTCGATGTATACAGTGTCAATCATGTCAGGACATTTGTCCGAGGAATATGCTTGGGCACCCGCTCCGGCCTCACTTGAACATGCGTTCCAGTATAGTTCAAGGCATGATTTCTCGCTCGGCGGTTTTATGTAGCGAATGCGGTCTGTGCGCCCTGGTTGCTTGTCCGGCTGGTATTTCGCCTCGGATGCTTCATCGCCATCAAAAAGCCGAACTTTTATACCTGAAGGGGGATAACAAACCTGATTGGGAATTAGGTGATGAGCAGAGTCTCCGTCCACTTCATCGGATAAGCCTGGGCCGTTTGAAGGACAAGATTCAGCTTCGGCCCTATGACCGTGAGCCGGAGCGATGGAGAGGGCGGTTCTCCCTGAACACCTTGAAAATTCTGCTGAAACAGCATATAGGGAATAGAACGAAACCGGTCGTAGTCACGGGTCAGGAGGTCATTGCGGGCGAGCTTCTCGGAGATATTCCGCATGATTCAATCGGGGCTTGTGTTCATAGTCCTCTTACAGGTCAGGTCCGCGAGATGACGCTGGACTCGATCGTTGTCGCTTCTTCGTCGGGGAGCACGAGGTAATCAGGTATGGATCTGGCAATCGGCCTTCTGGAATTGAGCAGTATCGCCAAGGGAATGGAAACGTGCGATACCATGCTCAAAGCTGCACAAGTAGACCTGGTCACGGTGCAATCGGTTTGTCCCGGCAAATTTATCATACTTGTATCCGGGATGGTGGCTGATGTGATGAGTTCGATCAGCAGCGGTCTCGAGGTCGCCACGGGTTTTTTGGTCGACCAGTTGACGATTTCAAACATCTCGGACCAGGTTTTCCCAGCCATAACATCGACAACGCGGGTCCGTCCGATCGAGGCTCTGGGCATTATCGAGACCTTTTCGGTCGCATCGATAATCATTGCGGCCGATGCCGCCGTCAAAGCGGCTGATATTGACTTGATCGAAATTCGTTTGGCCCAGGGTATTGGCGGTAAGAGTTATTGCACCTTGACCGGCGATGTTGGCGCGGTCAAGGAAGCAGTCCGGGAGGGTTCGGACAGTATTCACGATCGGGGTGTTCTGGTCAATCAAGTCGTCATCCCGTATCCCCATCAGAATCTTGTAAAAAATATTCTGTAGGAGGTCCTCATGAAGTTTTTTATTGATACCGCAAATATAGATGAGATCAAGCGGGCCCAGGACATGGGCATGGTCGATGGCGTGACGACCAATCCGTCCCTGATCGCCAAAACCGGAAAGGATTTCGAGACCTGTCTCAAGGAAATCGTCGAAACGGTCGACGGACCGATCAGTGCGGAAGTGCTCGGAACCGATCGAGAAACCATGGTTGCCGAAGCCAAAAAGCTGGTGACCTATGGCGAGCAGGTCAACGTCAAGATTCCCATGACAGTCGAGGGTTTGGCTGCGGTCAAGACCTTGACCGATCTGGGTATCAAAACCAATGTGACCCTGATTTTCTCACCGAACCAGGCCCTCCTGGCAGCCAAAGCCGGTGCGACTTACGCTAGCCCCTTTGTGGGCAGACTCGATGATATCGGCTCGCATGGAATGGAGCTGGTCTCTGATATGCTCCAGATTTATCAGAATTATGACTATGCTACCGAGGTCATTGTGGCCAGCATCCGCCACCCGATCCACGTCAAAGAAGCGGCCCTGATGGGAGCTGATATTGCGACCATCCCCTTCGCGGTCATTCAGCAACTGGCCAAACATCCACTGACCGATATCGGGATCAAGCGATTCGAGGAGGACTGGAAAAAAGTCCCACGGACATAACAGTGGAACGTATGGATTATGCCTATCTATGAATATTCCTGTCTGAAATGTGATACGAAATTCGAAAAGCTCGTTCTGAAGAGCGATACCCCAATCGAGTGTCCCAAGTGTCATGCCGCTGAAACCAAGAAACTGTTCTCCGCTTTTGGCTTCAAGAGTTCCGGCACTTACACCAGCTCGACCGGGGGCGATTCCTGCTCCTCGTGCGGCTCACATCATTGCTCGACCTGTGGCGGGCATTGAACGAAACATCGGGTAAGGTATCCTGAGAGGTCTAAAAGGCCCGGCTGTGGATTCAAGGTCGCCACGACAATCGCCAGATCGTCATGATCGCTTTGAAAATTTCACGTTTTGATATTTTCGAGCTGCCGACCCGACGATTGACAAAAGTTATCGGTATCTCACCGACCGAGTAACCAGCGCGAAGGCAGCGAAAAAGCAACTCGATCAGAAACGAATAGCCATCCGATACGATTGATGCCGGGTCCAATTCTGCCAGGACCTGACGCCGATAGCAACGAAAGCCCGAAGTACAATCATGAGGTGTCATTCTGAGGACATGACGGGCAAGCAGGTTTGCGCCCCGACTCAAAAAGCGGCGATGCAATCCGAAATGGACTGTTGCCCCCCCGGGTACATAACGCGAACCAATGGCTACATCCACTTTTTCCGCCAACTTGACTAATTCGGGAATATAGCGGGGGGCATGTGAAAAATCAGCATCCATGGTGACAATATAGTCGACCTGAAGGGTCAGGCTCTTTTGAAAACCGCTAATATACGCTGTGCCGAGTCCTGATTTGCCCGGTCGATGGACCACCACCAGGCGTTCGATCCTTTGACGTAAAGCTTCGACCAGTTCACCTGTTCCATCCGGTGAATGGTCGTCCACGACGATGATCCATTTGTTCAAAGGTAACCGATCAAGCTCGTTAACCAGTTGTTCAATGTTTTCTTTTTCATTGAAAGTCGGAATAATGATGGCCGTGACCGGTCCCCCAGACCCATTTCCGTGTGCGCCCGATACTTTACTCTCGTCCATTCTGCGATGTCCCCTGATATTTTTACTTAATTATGATTGCATCCTCACTAGCACATAGACCGCAATTCTGCAAAAAGAACCAGCTTGATGGGAAAATCGCGTTGCAGGGTGCGAAGTATCATTGCTGTAGCTCGGTGTGCAGCCCGGTCTAACTGAAGCAAAAGACCAGTTTTCAGTATTGAGAGCAGACAATCTTGTCGCGAACAGCCCTAAGACCACCATTCTGCTTTTCGTACTTGAGTTGGACCAGTCTCTTTTCCTGCAACATGGGGCAGTTTTGGCAATTGTCCGGTAAATTTCCGGTGGAAATGCACTGACGAAGGTCTTTATACTCAGCGTTATTCCAGATATCAAGGAAAGAAGAACTGCTCAGATTCCCCATGTTTCGAGACCAATAGCAGCAGGGGAAAATGTCCCCATTCCATTGAACATATATTGTCCGCCATGGTTCAAAGCAAACCTTGTCTGAAGAAAAGGTGTGTTCCATGTCTCGGACAAGGTTTGAAAGCTGTTCAGATTGATCGTTACCCGGCTCCCATTCATGAATAAAGGTGGTTGGATTCTCAGATGGAAGAGTGCAGCGAATCCCGTTTTCAGCCGCTGCCTGCCTTGCTTCTTCAAAAGCACGCCGCATTATTCCGGGATAGAGAAACAGGGTCTCATCCTTCAATGACTCACCGAAAATAATCACATGAAAAACATCGATCCATTCCATATCGTATTGTTTGATTAACCTGATCACAGCGGATAATTCGTGTATATTCCGCTTCATAGCTACAAACTCGACACCCATATGGGGTTTTGTACTCCGCTGTTTCTTTTTTTCTTCGTTCATGAGTTGGATATTGTGTATTACCTGGTCCAAATGGGCCCCTCGTCGAATAGCGGCATATGTTTCCTCAGTAGCGCCATCCAAAGAGACCGTGATACTATCCACTTGCAGATCGATCAGTTCGCGGGCCATCTCCTGATTGAGCAATGTGAAATTACTGTTGAAATTGACTTGACTGCCCTCATTTTTAACGGTCCGGACCATTTCCAAAAAGTGTTTGTTGAATAACGGTTCGCCACAGCCATGCATGTGGACCATCTTTGCTCGAGCAAAAAGGGGTTTGAGTTTCAAAAATGTAGTCATATCCATGGAGCCGAGAACATGATCAAAATGACTTCTCGAACACATGATACACTTGAGATTACAGCGGTTTGTGGTCTCGATAAAGATATTGGTAGGCGTGCGTCTGGTCGTCAGAGGCAATCTGATCAGCTCCCATTCACGGGGTAATTGCTTGATCATCCGCATGGTATATGCCGGATACAGATGTGAATACAGGTTGTGATAGTAGATATGTCTCAGACGAATCCCTAAACGATATTTGAAATCCGCATAACTGGTAAACCGTTTGACCATGTTTTTATGATTGAGAACTCAGAAAGCACACCGTTAAATTTCAGACATCCCATCTTCTCTTGCATTGTTCTCAATGTATTTTTTTTTCACGCTAATGTCAAATGTAATATTAGTGATAAAAGCTCTGAAAGAAGAGAAATAAATGCCATGTTCTGATCATAGCCTGGTAGCGTTTCATCTGCCCAGGGATGGTTGACATCCGGAGCTAAACATCATATCGTCGTGGCCATGAGGGACATAATAAAATGCTGAAAATCATGAATGAAGGGAGTTGAGATAATGTCTATAAGGTCAAGATTACCGGTTCATTTCGAGATGGTGCTTCCGAAAGCGGATTATTGATGATTTTTGTTAATACTGATTCAAGTAATGATTGGAATCTGTTTTCAATAAATGAGGTCCCTTCTTTGCAATTTTAGCGAGTCGTACGCGTTGAAAATACGGCAAGAGGAGTCACGAAGGGCTGCGTTTGTTCGGACTCAATGTTGAGCCCGCAACCTGATGATCTTGGTTATGCCCTTGACCTTATTCAAGGCAGCGATAATCCTGTTGAGGTGGGCTGTATTCTTTACCTGTAAAAGGAAAACACCGGAGACTTCGTTATTATCTTCCTGAACGCCCATCTGACCCGAAAGGATATTCGAGTCCAGTTTCGTAATAGTAGCCGTGGTATCGGCGAAAAGACCCTTCCTGTCTCTGGCCATTATTTTCAAACGGACAGTAAATTCAGCCGGCTGATCGTATTTCCAACTGACATCTATCAGCCGGTGCTCGGGATTTTTGACTGAATGGATGTTGGCACAGGTGCGGGTATGGATAGTCAAGCCACGACCGCGTGTAATGAAGCCGATGATATCGTCGCCTGGGACCGGGTTGCAGCACCTGGCAAAATTGATGAGCATGTGGTCGAGACCGTCTACCTTGATCGAAATATCGTGGTCGAACATCTTTTTAACGATCTGGTCCGGACCCGAATCGGTTGGGCTAACACGAGCGGATGACTCAATCGCATCATCGGTTTCTTCCGTTTCAATGATTTTCTGGAGAGCCTGGTAGGGATTGATTGTGCCGAGTCCGATCCGGACAAAAAAATCATCCGGTTTACGGCAAGCAAATCTGGTCAAAAGGGCCTCGATTTGGTCGCGGTGATCTTTAAGAAACCGAGTCAGGGTCAATTTATGCTTTTTTAATTCCAGCCCGAGCAGTTTTCTGCCGAGTTCAATACTTGCTTGCCGGTGCCGGTCATGAATATCCTTTTTGATTTTACTGCGAGCTTTGGGTGTTTTGACAAAAGTCAGCCAGTCCTGTGATGGGTAGTGTTTGGCGGAAGTCAGTATTTCGAGATGGTCCCCGCTCTCAAGTCTGTATGAGAGAGGCACAATTCGACCGTTGACTTTTGCGCCGACGCAGCGACGTCCGAGTTCTGAATGGACCTGATAGGCGAAATCGATGGGTGTGGCACCACGTGGCAAGAATCTGACTTCAGCTTTAGGCGTAAAAACGTAGATTTCATCGGGAAAAAGATCGATCTTGAAGTGGGGCATGAAGTCCCGTGGGTCTTCAAGTTCCTGCATCCAATCGACCAGTTGATGGAGCCAGGTATAGTGTTGTTGAGATTTGGCCATGGGGCTGTGCACTTCCTTGTATTTCCAGTGGGCGGCGATACCGACCTCGGCGATCCGGTCCATCTCCCGGGTCCGGATTTGAATTTCGAGGGGCATACCGCCCGGACCGATGACCGTTGAATGGATTGATTGATACATATTGGCTTTGGGCAGCGAGATGAAATCCTTAAAGCGGTAATTGATAGGTTGCCAAAGGGTATGGATAATGCCCAAGGCATGATAGCAGCTTTTTTCTTCATTATCGAGACAGATAATTCTGATACCGGCCAGATCGTAGATTTGATCCAAACCGATCTGCTGCCGCTTCATTTTCTGATAAATGGAATAAAAATGTTTGGGCCGGCCGGTCACCTCGACCTTGAGACCATCTTCACGCAGTTTTTCCTCGATCAGCTTCCGGCATTGTTCGATGTCTTTTTCACGTTCACAACGTTTCCGGGTCACTTGTTTGCGAATGTCCTGATAAACGTCCGGTTCGAGATATCGAAAGGCCAGGTCTTCAAGTTCCCATTTCATGGTGGCCATACCGAGTCTGTTTGCCAGTGGGGCGTAAATCTCCAGTGTTTCTTGGGCGATTCGCTGCTGCTTGGTAATCGACAGATACTTTAACGTCCGCATATTGTGGAGCCGATCGGCCAACTTGATAAAGATGATCCGCAGGTCACGGGCACTGGCGAACAGCATTTTCCTGAAATTTTCCGATTGGTATGTTTCACCGGTCAAGAAGGCTGATTGGGGTAATTTGGTAATGCCATGGATCAGACCGCTGATCTCATCACCGAAGCTTTCCATGATTTCAGATTCGGTTGTGTCCGTTTGTTCAACGATATGATGAAGCAGACCGGCACAGATTGTGGCTGGATCAAGACGGAACTCGATCAGGAGCTGGGCTACTGCCACCAGATGACTGAGAAAGGGTTCACCCGATTCTCTTTTCTGGTCCTGATGCCGCTCGAGGGCAAACTCGTATGCTCGCTGGATGAGTTGAAGTTCAACCTCGTCCGAGATATAGTCTATGCCCATTGACAGCTCGGGCACAAGCTTGGACGCTGTTACCGGCTCGTCTTTAGGACTGCTTTCCATACTCATTGTGCCCTGAGCGGGCCCGATGACAGGGCCCGATCAATGTCATTTCTTGCGGCGCTGCTCGATTCTTTTCTTGCTCCGACCCTCCATATAGTCATTCCACATGATCATGAAGGGACTGGCAATATAGATCGAGGAATATGTTCCGACAACGATGCCAACCAGCAGGGCAAAAGCGAAATCATGAATGACCTCACCACCGAAAAAGAAGAGACAGAGAACAACAAAAAGGGTGGTGCCAGAAGTCATAATCGTCCGGGACAGGGTCTGGTTGATACTCGAATTGACCGTGAGTGTGAGCGGTTCTTTGCGCATCAATTTCATGTTCTCACGGATCCGGTCAAAGACGACGATCGTATCATTCAATGAATAACCGATGATGGTCAAAAGGGCAGCGACAATTGGTAAATTAAACTCTTTATTCAGAATAGAGAATGCCCCGACTGTAATCAGAACATCATGGATCAGAGCTAAAATCGCGGCAATAGCGAACTTGAACTCGAACCGGACCGTAATATAGATCAGGATGCCAAGCAGAGCAATTGAAATGGCGACCAGGGCTGCCCTCCGTAATTCCTGGCCGACCTGAGGTCCGACCATTTCCACCTTTCTGATCTCGAATTGATTGTCCGTGAAGGTGTTTTTCAATGTTTCCGAAATTTCATGAGATATCTCGAGGAAATGTACGGAAACGTTCAGACCGTCCACATGAGCTTGGATATCTTTCAAGCCGAGTGCGGCGATCGCCGTTTCGAGCTGGTTTTTACGCTCTTCCGATCTGGCGGTGATGGTCATGTCGGTCGTGCCTTTGGTATTGATACTATAATCAGCTTTATATTCAGGCACAGACAGCTTTTTCCAGAGGGCCTCCAGAAATTCGTTCTGGTCGGTCGCTTTACGGATGGTCCGAATGAGTATTTCTTTATCGGAACCATATTTCTGAATGATCGAGTCGCCCAATTGAATTTCACTGAGCGCACTGCGTACATCCTGAATTTTCACAGGTTGTTTAAACAGGACTTGGACCAGGGTGCCACCGGAAAAATCGATCCCGTAATTCAGACCACCGTGGAATATGATCGAGACAAAACCGATCAAAATTGCGATCAGGGACAAGGTGAAGAACAATTGTCTCTTACTCAAAAAATCAATATGCGTCTTGGTAAGCCACTCATGATACTTGATTTCCTTGATCCGAGAGTTTTGCTGGAACCAGTCGAAAACGACCCGAGCTACAAAAAGAGCAGCGAACATACTTGAGATAATACCGATCGAGAGTGTGACGGCAAAACCACGCAATGGACCGCTGCCAAAGTGAAGCAGGACAAAAGCGGCAATGATTGTAGTAACATTTGCGTCCACGATTGTGAGCATAGCCTTCGAGAAACCACCGATGATCGAGGTCCTGATCGTTTTGCCCAGTTTGAGTTCTTCGCGGATCCGTTCATAAATCAGAACGTTTGCGTCGACAGCCATGCCGATGGTCAGGATGATACCGGCAATACCGGGCAAAGTGAGTGTCGCTCCCAGTCCAGCCATGGCGGCAGTCAGGATCAACATATTCACGACCAAAGCGATATCGGCAATAATACCTGAAAGCCGATAGTAGAAAATCATGAAAATGAGGACGATGATCAATCCGAGTATGGCCGAGGTCACACCTTGGACGATCGAGTCTTTTCCCAAGGAAGGGCCGACCGAGCGTTCTTCAAGGTAGACGACCGAAGCAGGCAGGGCACCGGCACGCAGGACCAGGGCCAGGTCCTGGGCCTCGTCTGAACTGAAATTCCCGGTAATCTGGCCCCGTTTGCTGATGGTCGATTGAATCCGCGGTGCGGATTGGACTTGCCCATCAAGAACAATGGCCAGTTCTCGCCCGATATTTTTCGAGGTTAATTGTCTGAATTTATGAGCTGCAGCACTCTTCAGTACGAAATCAACGCCGGGCATGCCGTATTCATCAGTCCCGACAAAAGCGCTTTCGAGGTCATTGCCTGTAACGCGGGCTTCCTTCTCGAGCAAATAATACCATTTGCCCCGATCACCCCGACCGGTCCCGCGCAAAATGACGAATTCATCCGGGACATTACCATCGTAGGCTGCCGTCAATTCTTCTTTCGAGGGGGCTGAATCCTTGACCATCTGGAAACGTAATTGGGCTGTTCGACCAATAATTGATTTGGCCCTCTCAACGTCCTTGATGCCCGGGAGTTGGATCAGAATCCGATGACCGCTCATACCCTGCCTCTGGATAACCGGTTCGCTGACTCCAAACTCATCAACCCTGTTCCGGATCGTTTCCAATGCCTGTTGAAAAGCACGCTCTTTGATACTGGTAACCATTTCAGAAGTATATGACAGGAAAAGTTGCTGACCGCCCGTTTCTGAAGCAGAGGTCCGTGTGTTCAATTCACTGAGATCGGTCAGTATCTTTTTTCTAATCTCATCGGTTGTGGCCGGATCGGCAATCCTGATCGCGATTTCATCCCCGAAAAAACTGATATCGCCGGATTGGATCGGGTGTTCCTTGTCCTTTTTGAACAGATCGATCACATCAGATTTGAGTCGCTGCAATTCCGAAGTCACCGCTTCATCTGTCTGGACCTGCAGGACCATATGCATGCCCCCCTGAAGATCAAGACCAAGGTTAATGCTCTGGGATTGCAGTTCATTCAGATTTTTCTTGTCCATATCTTCCTTGTCCTGTGGAGATAACAGGGAAAGGCGGACAGTCGGATAAACATAATACAGACAAGTGAGCACAACGATAATGACAACGACAATTCTCCACTGCAGATGTGATTTCATAGCACCCTCTTTTCACCTTGAAAAAATGGACAGCACAATCCGAAAAGTTGCCTGCATGCCCTATTGAAGCAGACCCCATTCTTTTTTATATGAAAGATTACTATTGTAGACATAAGTATTCTTTTTTTCAATATGTCAATATGATCAGACAGAAGACAGTCTCAACAACTGTCTCCGAATCAATTATTGGACTTCTGCGGCCTCTTCTTCCTTGGCCAGACCACTGATCGCCGATTTACTGACCGATATTTTGACCTTATCCGCGATTTTCAGGTGGATGATATGATCGGTCAGGCCGACAATAGTCCCATAAATGCCACCTGAAGTAATAACAAAATCGCCCCGCTTGAGTTCATTGAGCATAGTCTGGTGATCCTTCTGCTTTTTGGTCTGCGGTCTGATCAGCAGAAAATAAAAAATAGCGAAAACGATAATCATGGGCAGGAACATACCCAATCCGCCACTCCCTTGCGAGCTGCCTTCGCCGCTTGGTCCGATCATCGCCAGGACCATTGGTCCCACATTACTGAAAGACAACATGATTGTTTCCCCTTGTGTTAAAAGTCCGACAAGCTCTATCCGGGCACTTTCTCTCTCTATTCCTTTCAGAATATTTCCCGGATGACCTGTCTGCCATATTCAAATTTCAATAGATCTCGTTATCAATAGACACTGAGTTGTATTTTTGCAAGAATTTTTTACTGAACTCCTCGAAAGAATCACAAGCAATAGCCTGCCTGATCTTGCTCATCAAGTCAAGATAAAAATGGAGATTGTGCAGAGTATTGAGCTGCGAAGAAAGAATTTCATTGGCCCGATACAGGTGACTTAAATAGGCTTTACTGAAATTACGGCAGGTATAGCATTCACAAGCAGGGTCGAGCGGTTCTTCAGCTTCGATCCAACAGGCGTTTTTGATATTGATCGGTCCGATACTGGTGAACAGGCTGCCGTTCCGAGCATGCCTGGTGGGCATGACACAGTCAAAGAGGTCCATACCCAGGTTGACCCCTTTGATCAGGTCCTCGGGCCTGCCCACTCCCATCAAGTAGCGCGGCCGATCCTGCGGTAGTAATGGTTCACATGTTTCAATCGCCAGGGCCATCTCCTCTTTGGACTCACCGACACTCAAGCCCCCAATTGCATAACCGTCGAAACCGATTTCGAGTAACGACTCGGTCGATCGCCGTCGTTGATTCGGAAAAGTGCCCCCCTGAATAATCCCGAACAGGGCTTGCTCCGTTTCATGCTCTCGCCAGGCCTGACGACAACGTTTAGCCCAGATGCTGGTCAACCCGATCGATTTCTTGACTTGTTCCTCCGAAGCTGGATACGCCAGGCACTCATCCAGGACCATCATAATATCGGAACCGAGTGCTGTCTGAATTTCGACAGCTTTTTCCGGGCTCAAGAAATGTTCGGAACCGTCAATTGGTGAACGGAAGGTAATACCCTGCTCGTTCAACGCCATGAGTTTGGCCAGCGAAAAAATCTGATAACCACCGCTATCGGTCAGGATTGGTCGAGGCCAATTCATGAACCGGTGCAAACCGCCCAATTTCTTAATCACCGGATGGCCCGGTCTCAGATATAAATGAAAGGTATTGGCCAGGATGATCTGGGTCCCGATCCGGTCCAGGTCTGCCGGGGTCATTGCCTTGACCGTGGCTTGCGTGCCTACAGGCATGAACTCCGGGGTCAGGATCGGGCCATGACCCGTCTCGAGGAGGCCGGCCCTGGCCTTGGACCATGAAGAGCGGATTTGAACGCTAAAACGCATCTTTTACTCTCCAAATGAATGAGGGGGCTTCACTCGAATGAACATGGCATCGCCATAGCTGTAAAACCTGTAGCGAAGCGCTACGGCTTCGGCATATGCCTGACGGATCGTATCTGCCCCGGCAAAAGCTGAAACAAGCAGGAGCAGGGTCGAACGGGGCAAGTGAAAATTGGTAATCAGACCGGCATAGGGCAGACGAAAACGATACCCGGGATAAATGAACAAACCGGTTTTACCCGCGAGTTTGACCGGACCACAGTCTTGGCATGCTGCAATACTTTCCAGGGCCCTGATCACTGTGGTCCCAACCGCATACACACGCCGTCCCTGTTGACAGGCAGCCATGATCGCCTGCCAATTTTCAGCACTGATCGCATACGATTCCTCTTCCATCTGATGCTGGCGAATATCTGCCACCTTGATCGGACGAAACGTCCCCGCACCAATCTGAAGTTCAAGCGGAACGATCCAGACCCCTATCCTGGCAAGGGTGTTCAGGAGCTGGCCTGTAAAGTGCAGACCGGCAGTCGGGGCCGCAAGCGAGCCGGCAGCCCGGGCATACACAGTCTGATAACGAACCCAGTCCTCGGCTATACGCGTATCATTCGCATCCTGGCGGCTGATGTAGGGTGGTAAGGGAGGTCGGGCTATGTTCATGAGCCCCTTTTCCAGGGGGCAGGCCGGGTCGAGTGACTGGAACTGAAGCATGCAGGTATAACGGTCCCGCTGCAGGACCGTTCCGAGAACTGACTCACCAAAGCTGATCCGGGTCCCCGGTTTCAGGCGACGCAGCGGTTTGGCAATGGCCTGATAGACCTGTCGGACCGGATCGAGAACGCCACTGATCAGACACGAGACGGGCGTATCAGTGCCGGCTTTCCGCCCTTCGAGACAAAATGAGGAAACCTTGGTCTCATTGATGATCAGCATGTCATCCGCCTGAAAATAGGTCTGGATCGCCTCAAAAAAAGTATGCTGCCTCTCACCCGCCGGTCCCAGAACCAATAATCGAGATTTATCCCGCTCGATAGCTGGTCGTTGGGCAATCAGATCGGGCGGAAGCTCATAATCATAACGGTCCAGGTCCATCTCGGCTAGACCATCGTGTCCAAACTGTTGATCTTCGGATGTTTCCATGACCATGTCCATCTCTGCCGGTTCTCCAGTGCTGTTCTGACAAGTCTGAATGTTTAAATTCGTGTTCCTGTATAATCCATTATTCGGGAAAGTAAAGCGATCCCCTACTCGATACATAACCGCAGGAATCCAGAGAAAATTGCCCATTATACCGATGAGTTCAGATAAAAGCAGTCCAAATGAACAAAACATTTCATTGATCGGGTCCCATTTTGAGATCGTGCAAAGGTCAAAAATGAGATTTTTACTTTAAGAAAGTTGATAAAGGTATATGGTAATGTGTATGAACGCATCAACTCATTTAAACACAGCAACAGACAGGAGGCTGACACGATGTTACTCAAGAGAATCATGACTTTCTTTGCATTGGCCCTGGTTTGTGTTCCGGTGGGGTTGTTTGCCAGCGAGGAACTACGACCGATCACCCTCGATAATGGCCTGGAATTGTATGTTTTTCGTGATGCGACTGTGCCCTTGGTCCGCTTTCAGATCACATTCAGGACCGGTGCAATCGTTGAAACCGAAGAATATAATGGTCTGTCTCATCTCTATGAGCACATGCTTTTCAAGGCGAATGATAAATATCAGAGCCAGGAAGAGTTCCATGAAGCCATGAACGAAATGGGTTGTCCCGAGTGGAATGGCGGTACTGCTGGCGAATTCGTCACCTATTGGGCCACGGTCCCGTACAGTCAATTCGAGAACATCATCGCCTTCTGGGCGACGACTGTGCGGACCAATAGATTTGATCCGGCAGAACTCGAGAAGGAAAAAGATGTAGTCATCAACGAAATCAGAATGAACCAGGGCGATCCTCAGCGGACCTATCGAGAAACAGTAAGCCAAACGATGTTCCCCACATATTACTCACGCAAATATGTGCTCGGCTCGATCGATGTCGTCCGTCATTGCACGATCGAGCAATTGGAGTGGTTGAAAAAAACCTATTATGTCCCCAATAACTGTGCTGTTTTCATTAGCGGTGATGTCACGACTGAAGACGCATTCCGTTATGTGCAGAAATATTTCGGCGATTGGCTGCGTGCTGATAATCCCTATGAGAAATATCCGGTGCCCAAACACCCCCCCATCGATAAAAACAAAAGGATCGTGGTAAAGAACCTGCCCGCACCGAATTTTTTCATGTGGGACCTGTCCTGGCGAGGACCGGATGTGGCCGATGAAGTGGAGGACACCTATCCGGCCGATATCCTATCATTTCTGATCGGCAGACAATCCGGCCGATTCATGACCGCACTCGAACCGTATCTCTGGCAAAAAGAGCAGACCACTTTTTATTATTACACACAAAGAAGCGGCGGCGTGATTGGATTCAATTCGCCTATGCTGGCTCAAGCCGATCCTGCTGAGAATACTAAGCTGGTCCGGAACCTGAAAAAAGCAGTGTTTGATGAATTGCACAAAATCGCGACTGACCCTGAGTATTTCTCAGAAGAAGACATTCAAACAGCCCTGTCAGCCGTTGAAGCTGAACAGATTTACAACAATGAACTCATCAGCAAAAAAGCAGATGGTATCTCATTCTGGTGGGCTGTCTCGTCTGCAGAATACTACCACAATTATCTGAACAATCTGAAAAAAGTCACGACGACCGACCTGGCCAGTTATGTGAATCGCTATTGTATCGACAGCCACTATGTTGAATCCTTTTGGATAAACGAGGACTTGGCTAATGCCATGGGATTGGAGGATGAATTATGATGATCAGACAGAACAACCACCTGCTCGTAGCCGGCATTATTCTTGTATGCACGATGCTGCTGCTGACCGCATGCAAGGACAAACCGATCGAATCCTTCACCCTGGACAACGGCCTGAAAGTCATTACCAAATACATCGATAAGCCTGTGTCCGCCTTTGCTATCTATCTCAAAGGCGGCGTGACCGTCAATCCTGAAGACAAAGCCGGCGTGGAAATCGTCCTGCTGAGAGCAATGGCCAAAGCTTCACAGTCCTATGATCGCAAAAACATGGAAAAAATGAAAGATGATCTTCACTTTACCATCGAACAATCAGCGAATTTTGATTTTGCGGCATACACACTCAAAGCCATCGATCAATACTCACTTCAATCGCTGAATGTCTTTCTGGATACATTTCTCAAGCCGAGTCTGACCGAGGAAGACTTTGAGGAAGCGCGACAAATCCAGATGAACGAATTACTGAACGAAGAACGCGATCCAATTCTGAATTTATTCAATAAGATTATCCGCGACTCTTTTGCAGGGCATCCATACGCCGTTCGCCCTGAGGGCACGATCGAGAGCCTGCAGACATTGACACTCGATGATGTCAAGGATTTTTACGATCGGAATTGGCTGGCATCACGCATGTTTGTCGTCTATGTCGGTAATAAAAAGACCTCGGAATTACAACCAATCCTGGAAAAAACACTGGGAAAGCTTCCAAGCGGTTCGTTTGTCATGCCTACAATCCCAACCTTGGATATGGTCCTGAAAAATGATTTCCGGGCCTATGAACTGCCGAACATGCCTAATTTTCATGTCAGAAGCAATTTCCCCTCGATTTCTTTCAGTCAACCCGAGTACTTTGCCGCCAATCTGGCCGGAATGGTCCTGTCCGATCTGATGCACACAACAATCAGAACATGGAATGGTCTGGCCTATACACCCTTTGCCATGGCCAGTCGGACGTTCCTAGTGCCCTATGGCTCTTACATCATCACCGGTTGCAGCGATGTACCCCGAACCATCGACCTGTTAAAAGAATGTGTCAATTACATGGCTGAGGGTGTGGGACGACTCGAATATCGCGACGAAAACGGACAAATCATTACGGCCCCGGACCAACAGAAACCGGAAAGACTCATCAAGACACCCCTGGCTGATGTGCTACCTCAATACAAGAACATGTTAATTACCAGCTACTTCAGTAATCTGGTCTCGAGTCAATCCCAGGCCGATACCCTGGCCATTGCCGAAATGCATGCCATGGGTCACATCGATATAAAACAATTACTCGGTCTTATCGAGAACGTAACACCGGACCAGATCAAGCATATCGCCGCAACCACCTTTAAAAACAACATGTTCTGGTCATATGGCAGCAGCAAGGAAAACATCGAGGCCCTGGCTGATTACAATCCGAGTGTGGCTTGGACCAAATAACTCGAAAGAAACAGACAGTTATACCATCAGAAAAAGGCAGGATAACAGGACAGGCTGCTTATCCTGTCTTTTTTATAATCAGTGCTATACATAACAGTATCTGTGATGATTCCCATTGTTTTGGAACCATAGTCCACTATCTTCATGAAGCGAGAGTTTGATCGTATGCCTCAATTGAATCG
Source organism: bacterium (assembly GCA_016934675.1). Classification (GTDB taxonomy): domain Bacteria; phylum CSSED10-310; class JAFGSJ01; order JAFGSJ01; family JAFGSJ01; genus JAFGSJ01. Next base: position 38,742 of record JAFGSJ010000047.1, read on the forward strand.
AGGGATTTTTATTGTTCTGGAAGGCATCGATGGTGCCGGGAAAACGACCCAACTGGACCTGCTTCGACAAAACCTCGAAGACCGGGGTTTTTCAGTCGTCCTCTCGAAAGAACCGACCAATGGGACCTGGGGCCAACACATCAGGAAACTCTACGTCAATGATGAACGGATGAAAGTCACAGCAGACGAAGAAGCTGAATTATTCGTACGTGACCGGGCTGAAGATGTCGCCCTGACTATTCAACCGGCACTCGATCAGAAAAAAATCGTGATCGTCGATCGTTACTTTTATTCGAATCTGGCGTATCAGGGGGCTCGGGGGGCCTCGATGGACCTGATCCGCGAACACAATGCCTGCTTCCCTGTCCCGGACCTCGTCTTCCTGATCGACCTGGATCCTCAACTCGGAACATTCAGAATCCAGAAATATCGCGACGAGTCGACCAACGCCTTCGAAAAATACGAGGAATTACAAAAGGTCCGTCAGATATTCAATACACTGCCCGATCGGAATATCATCAAAATAACGGGTAACAAGTCCATCGAAGATATCCAGCACACAATACTTGAACTGGCATTGGACTACATCTCACAGATTGTATTATAATTCCCCCGGAGCTTTTGTCTGATCTTCTACAGTTTGGGGCGAAATTTTATAAAAAAAATGGCCTGAACCCGCATGAATCCTCAATCGTTATTTTGAAAA
>JAFGSJ010000048.1 GCA_016934675.1 bacterium
ATTGACCTGGGCCGCCGTCCCGTCTTCGCTAAAGCTTCGACGCGACTATGACCCAGGCTGACCTCTGTCACCACGTTGTGGTGAGTCATGGAGTCCAAGCCCACGAGTGTCGAGTTAGGCGATATCATTGACAGGAGAACTTTCAGTGTGTCGCTTTTTCTCCGTGCCTTTGTGGCTCCGTGTGAACATTACTCTTTTCTTCGGGCACGTTTTCATTTCGGTGTGTTTCTGGGCAGTAAGAAATTGTGCGATCATCAGTGTGCTTTAGGCCGAGGTCGGGGTTGATGATAGATGGTTGAGTGGGCGTTCAATAATGCTGTAAATCCGAAGCGATCTCTGATTTCATCAACCTGATGGAAGACAGATCGCCATTTTTCGTCATTCTGGCCTACCATGAGCGGGATGGTCATTTGCCATGGTCCGGGAACAAGTTTCGAGAGAGAAACACCGACCAACCTGACCCGGATTCTGCGGGTGAAAGCAGTCCTGAACAGGGAAAAGACCGCCTGGGTGATTTCCTGGTCGATATCGGTGGGTTCAAAAAAGGTATGGTCCCGAGTCAGAGTCTGAAAATCAGCATAACGAAGCTTGAGGCTGACACAGCGGGCTCGAAGGTTGTGGTGTCGTAGTCTGGTTGTTGCCTTTTCGGTTAAATAAGACAGGATTGATTCGATGATCTGTCGGTCGACGGTATCTTCACGAAAAGTTGTCTCGTTGCCGATCGATTTTGGGAGGGTGGGTGCGCTCAATTCCGTGCTGCCAAGCCCGCAGGCCTTATCAAAAAGATATGATCCTGTCTTGCCCATCGTCAGTTCGAGGACAGTGCGTCCAACCCTGATAATATCCTCGACCTTCTTAATACCGAGACCGCGTAGCCGTTCAGCCGTAACTTCTCCGATGCCCGGGATTTTATCAATGGTAAGATGGGCAAAAAACCTGGCTTCGAGACCGGGTTTGATCAGCAGCATGCCTTCTGGTTTTGCATAATCTGAAGCGACCTTAGCCACCAGTTTGTTGGTAGCAATACCGATGGAAGCGGGACAACCAGTTTCTTCGAGGACTTGATCATGAATACGTTGCGCTGTTTTCATGATGGGTCCATATAAGCGATCAAAGCCGGTCAGATCGAGGTAAGCCTCATCGATAGAAACCATTTCGACTTCGGGCGTAAACGCTTCGAAAATAGCTCTAATCTGTCGTGAAACGCGGCCATAGTGCTCATGATGGCCCTGTAAGAAAATGGCGTGGGGGCATAAGCGTTTGGCTTGTGCGGCGGGCATGGCTGAATGGATACCGTATTGACGGGCTTCATAAGAAGCAGCAGCCACGACTCCCCGTCCAGTGGAATCGCCGCCCACCACAATCGGTTTACCTTTCAGTCCCGGGTCCAGGACCCGCTCGACCGATACAAAGAAGGCATCCATATCGACATGAAGGATCCATCGATCGGTTAGGTTGCGGTGCATTCGTTCACCTCGATCCATCGGCAAAGCGTTCTTGAATTGAAGGGTCCACGGGCCGATGAGTCATGAAGAGACATGGAATTTGCGCAGGACCCCGAGTACAAGTCCCTGAATTGTGACCTGGTCGCTGTTGAAAAACAGGGGTTGCATTGCCGGATTGGCCGGCTGTAATCTGATTCTGCCGGGCGGTTCACGGTAGAATTTTTTCACCGTTGTTTCATAATTATTGATCAGGGCGACCACGACATCACCATTTTCTGCTTCTGCCCTTGATTCAACGATTAAAAAATCACCGTCACGTATCTGTTCATCGATCATTGAATCACCTTTGACCCGAAGGACATATGTTTCCCGTCGTCCCAGCATATCCTGTGGGATCGTAATGGTTTCATTACCGGCAATGGCTTCAATCGGCAATCCAGCCGCAACAAGACCCAGCAGTGGGACTTCGACCCCGGCTACTTCAGACGGTTCAGGCTCAAGTCGGATTGAACGGCTCTGGTTCCAGTCGCGATGAATGAAACCTTTCTGTTCAAGCTGGGTCAAGTGTTTATGCACAGTCGCCACCGAATGAAGACTGAAATGGAGTTTGATTTCTTCAAGTGTGGGAGCATATCCATATTTCAGGCGATAGTCTCTGATAAAATCCAGTATTTCATATTGTCGTTTGGTTAATGGTTTCACGCCGTCCCCCTTTGTATAAGATTCAATGAAGGGAATACTACTTTCTCCGTGATTCCAATATAGGCGAAAACGGGGCGAAAGTCAAGTGTAATTCTTGCATAGTCACCTCAAGAGAGATATGGGAACCTAAAACAGGGTGGATGTGGCACACATTGTATTACAAGGATAAGGAAATGGATAGTCAGAAAGAGAAGCGGATAATTCACATAGGTACAGGCAACAAAATCTTTCACCGCCGGGTAAAGCAGAGGGGAATGGAAGCCGCGCGCGGCTTTGCTCTGATGGTCATGATAGTCCTATCGCTGTCACTGATGGTGAGCCGGGTAACATATGCGATCGATATGTTGCCGATCAATATTCAGAATGTGAAAGCCACGATGGTTGACGATGAACTGAAAGTACTCACCTTGGAGATTCCGTATCAGAAGCCGCATTTTTTTTTGATGCGTTGTATGGTCAAGGTCAGGATAAAGCCGGTTAGTCCTGATAGTAAGCCTCGTGAGGTGGTCCAAAAGCGGTTTTTATGGAAAATGAAGGGGATGATCGAGCTCGAAGTACCGCTTGATAAGCCAGATCATGATTGGCCAAACAGTGAAATCATGATCGAGCAAAGTTACTCGAAAAGCAGGACAACAGCTACTGACTGGTTTCCGCTGGCTGCGGTCATTCAGCAGGTGCATCTCCAGGTCCTTGCTCCGAGCAAATGGTATTATGGTTATGAGCATTCGGTCCGGGTCATAGCCCGAAATAGTCGGACCGGTGAATTGTTGACCCATGGATCGGTCAGGGCGAGTCTGCGTCATACGATCAGTCAGAAGCAACAGGACCTTTTTCTGGAAAAGCTCAACAATCACGGTTCCTGCCAGCCATCATTCGACATAGACAACTTTGAACCGGGTGAATATACACTGACAGTCCGGGTTTCTTCAGACCGCAATTTTGCACAAATCCAAATGGGTGTCAGTCTGATCAGGAAGCATGCTTTGGTGCTTGATTGTCCGACATCGAGGCTGATCTCAGGGGACCGGGTTCCGATCAGGGCATATGTTCGAACTGAGCCTGCGAGTGAACCCCTTGAAGGTTGTCACGTTACCTTTAGAGTAAATTCACCGACGCGCAAGATGATCGATAGTCAAAGTATCATGACAGATTCGACTGGTGAAGCCGTGTATTGGTTCGAGTATGTCACGGGGATGGATCCGGGAGCTTATATCGTGAGCGTTGAGACTCCCCTGGTCCAGACGAGGCATATTCTCATGGCGGTTGAACGGGAAGCGGTCCTGAACAGGTTGCTTATCACCACGGAGCAGATCAAATACTGCCTTGATGACACGATCCGCTATAAGGTAACGGCCCTGTTCGGTCCTCACGCGAAACCGCAAGCCAATGTTGGATTACACATCAGACTCATCTCGCCGTTTCGTTTGGCCAAGGTCTACGAATCACAGTGGGGTAAGACTAATAATCAAGGTGAGTATTCAGGCCTGATCGATTTGCAGTCACTTTTTGGCAATCGCACCCTGGACCAGATTCCGTTGAAGTTACAAATCCATGTCACAGCCGAGACGAAGACCGTTGGATTGAAAGCCTCGGGGCAAACTTCAATCGAACTGTATCCCGATCCTTACCGGGCTGAATTGGTCCCGGAACTCCCGGTCCTGGTCCCGAAAGTGGCCAATGATTTCAATATGGCCCTTAAAAGGCTGAATGAGACATATCTCGCCGGCACAATCATGCTCGAAGGTACGTTCGAGGGGTCTCCCCGGACAGTCGAGCTCAGTGATCGGGGGCCGGTACCCCTGACACTGGTCCCGACCGGTCTCCCTTTTGAAGTGGCAATAACCGGGCAATTTGAACAGGAATATTCGAGTCAGGTTTCGTTCGATGCCGAGAACATCGCGGTCGAGACTTTACTGATTAAACCAATAAAGGAATTGGAGGGGGATCAGCCCGAAACACTTGCCATCCTTTCCCCTGAGCAAGACGGTTTTGTTTTCATCGATCTGATTGTAGATGATCAATTAATGCGGTCGCTGACCCTTCGACTCGTCAATGGCGAAGCACGGTATCCGCTCGATCAGATTGATCCAGCTATAATCGAGCAAAAACCCGTGATTGTCTCGGCGTATCAATACACCGGTTCTTTGACAGCCAAGACCCCTCTCCTGACAGGACACCTCTATATTCAATCCGACCGTCTTGCCACTGAACCAAGCTGGTCGTGGGAGCTTGGCAATGATGTTTTCAATGCATGGGAAGAGCCACAGGTGAAGCTATCCTGGCACGGTCGTGATCGGGAAAAGCCGTTGGCCATGTGGCTCGATTATTTCATGCCGTTGGGAGCTCAGGACCCATCCTCGGGCCCGTTAACCAGTGCGGAAACAGCGTTTGGATTATCAAAAGCGTGCTTAGTGCCCCCCGAGCTCGACCCGACTGTTGGTTTTCACAGGACCGGCGACGATCCGACAGGTATGTGGCGACGTATCCAGCAGGGTCAGGTCGAACGAAAATGCGCCTACATCTGGCAGCGATTACCGCTTTCACTTAAAGGTAATGATCACTTGACGACCGAGACTATTCTCGAGCAGAAACTATTAAAGCCTGATGAATTGAAGGACCCGTGGGGAAGGTCCCTCATGATTGATTTTCCAGGTCAGCCCTGTCATTCTTTGGGCCAGGACGGCCAGGACCGGACTGGTGACGAGCTGTATGCCTCAGGTAGCTGGTCACTCCAAAAGACCGTTGACGCTGATGATATTCAACCGGGAAAGGCAGGTTTGGCGGTAACTGTTTTCGATCATTTGTCCTTCCCGGCCCATTCCGTCTCGGTTCGGATAGAATCCGAGGACGGCTCTACGCTCTCCCTTCCCCAGGCTAAGCATGAAGCTTCTTTTTATGGCAACGATCTGATGCCGGCTGAATATCGTATAACGGTACACGGTCCATCTTATCCGTTGATGTCTCTCGAGAATGTGTCACTGGTGAAAGGGAAATTGAGCTATGTCCGGATCGCTTTACCCGATCGAAATACGGTTAGTGCGGGCAATGTCAGTGAAATTGCTTTGGATCAGGACGATTTTTCTTCAGAGCCAGGCGATACAGCGTTTAGAACAGATCAAAACAATACGGATTTGCTTTTTCTTCATTCCGAGAAGCGGGATTTGGCTCATCTCGAATATGATTCCTTCATTCTTTCTCTGCCGGATCAGGGTGAGCAGTTTGCGTACAGGGGTTTGCCGGTCGGTGAAGGTTCTGTGTATGGATCTCGATGGGAAATGGTCAATATATTGCGTGATTTTGATCTGGATTTCCCGAAGCATATCAAAGCAGAGCTTGAAGGCACAGTAACAACGGAGCTCACCCTGACAAACAGGACTTCGACAAACATGAATCTGACTGTAAGCATCAAAGCGGCTCATTGGTATTCAACAGTGGGTAAGCGTGTTCAAAAGAGTCAGCTTCGACCTGGTAAGAGCAAGGTTTTTCAATTCAAGTTGAAACCGCGTTTGAGGGGTGATCAGGAGCTTCATTATCGGATAAGCACTGGAAAGGCGATACTTGCCCGGACACAGAGCTGGTCGATAGCGGGCAAGTCGCTCGATCATGCTGCCTGCGGTTGGGTCCTTTTTCAGCCGGGACAGGCAGTGCCACTGCCTGCAGACCATCAGGGAACGTCCCTTTCTCATCTTGTTTTTCGTTTTTATCGTGAAAAGAAGTCATTTATCACTGATTTTGCTGATTGGGTCAGTTCGCCCAAGGGAAATGTTCATGATGACGAAACAATAATGCCCTGTCTTCTCCGGTTGAATTGCTTGCTGACATTGGTGTCGCGTGATGAGCCCTGGGATGGATCCAGTGAAAAGGGCCCAGACGATCGGGATAAAATTGTAACAGAGCTCAGGAAATTGTATCAGCGACTCCTGTTTTTCCAGACGGGAAGAGGCGGGTATGCTTACACGCGTGAGGGCTTACTGGACCCCGTTCTGTCCGCTCTTGTGCTCAGGACCCTCGATCAGGTATCACACCTGATCACTATTGATCAAAAGAGTTACCGGAACACGCGTTTCTGGTTGTTAAGTACGCAGAATGAAGAAGGTATCTGGATGACCGAGCCCATGGAAAACGCTTTAATTGTCTGGTCATTAGCTTCAGCGAAAACCGGCATCGAGAATATAAACAGGACCTTACGGTATTATGCTTCACAGAGCAGGTCTGAGCTCGGGTTTTTGGCCGAAATTGTACTTTCCCAGACCGCCCGGTTGATAGATTCGCACGATTTCCCTAGTACCATTCTCGATCAGGCCCTTGATCTGGATGGATTTTCCGATTTGGATAGGTTATGGTTAAGTGCTCGTCTCGACCGGAATATTCCGAGCCCTGAACAGGCTTCCCAGTTGATTGATTATCTGCAGGCTTTACCTTCTCATCGTGACCTGAATGCCTATTGTGAATTGTTCGACTATTTGGTCAGGCATTTCGAAGCCTTGCACCTATCAGCAGTCCCGACAGATTTGATCATAGATACACAGGGAAAGCAGACGAAATACACACTCAAATCCGAAGAAATACACGATATGGCTGAAGTTCTGGTCAGCATTCCGCACGAAATACTGGAAGCGAAAGCAGCATCAGATCACGTTCTCTTTTCTCTTTCGAGTGTGGGTCCGGTTTTGGCCTGTTATTGCTTTCAGTCGGATTAAAGCGATAAGGAACCGGACTTGTTTTAATGAGAACGGTCCGATCCGCTACCCGTGATTGTGAACGACCCCGTTAGATAGTTAGAAATGGTATGTGATCAACCCATCGTCGTTAACGCGGATGTCAGCATATCCTTTGGTAACGAGTTTATTAAGAATCTGTTCCGCTTCCTGGAGGCCGAGGTCTGTTTGCGCGACCAGATCGGCGACAGTGACTTGTCCGCCTTTGTTTTGAGCGATCGTGATTACGATTTTTTCGAATTTTTTCTCTTCTTCACGTTCCCGTTTTTGTTTCCACTCTTTTTGTTTTTTCCAGCCCCAGGCAAATAAACCTCCACCAAGGGCCAAGGGGATGAGGCCCGTGACAGCCAGAGCAACCCCGCCTCCCACAAAAACAGCCATTACTTCGAGGGCAGCGCCCAGGCCGGCGATCGTTCCGCCCGCAATAATTCGTTTTTCACAGCGGCGCTGATTGCGCTGGTATTGATCGAGTTCGGAAAAACTTGTTTCAGATCTGGCAGGTAGTGGCGATGCCGCATATGCTGGCATGGGTCCGTATTCGCGTTCCTCGACCGTGGTCATCAGGTTTCGTAATAACAATCTTTCCTGAAATTCGACGTGTCGACGGGCAGAAAAATAGGCATCTCCGATACCAATAAAATAGGGGAAAATCATCCAGCTAAAAAAGAGGAAAAAGAGCCCTTTAAAGAAGTGACCGTTATAGAATTGTCCAAGTCCGGGGATCAGGGCACTCATGACTGCGGCCAGGGCCGGAGATTTGGGCTTATAGGGCAGGAGTCCCGGCATCGATTGACGGACCATATGTCGGCGAACTCGCCAGGGCTGGGGAAGATTCGGTTCTGGCATTGAAAATTCTCCTCATGAGGTCTTACTAACAGCATACAATCATATATCTTCAGATAATCATAGCAGCATCATGATTATTAGACAAGGGTAAAGAAAAAAGTAAAAGTAAAATCCATTGGCTAAATGTGAGGGGAGACGATCAAGTGACCATGATCCCGGGACCAAGAATAACGATCGAGCAGGTGGCAGCCATAACGGGAGGACGTTGGCTTTCGCGAGCGGAACAATGCAATGTCGCCGGTTTTTCGACCGACAGTCGTCTGCTGAGGCCGGGTGAACTCTTTATTGCCCTGCATGGTAAGCAGTTTGACGGGAACGATTACGCTGTGGAAGCACAATCACGCGGCGCATGTGGCGTTGTTATCAGCCGTATCTCGGAAGGTTGGACTACACTTTCCGGCAATGTCATCCGGGTCGATGATAGCGTCGCGGCACTTCAAGCTCTGGCTGGTGCGTATCGCCAGTTATTTCCGATCAAGGCTTTGGGTATCACCGGGAGTACGGGTAAAACAATTGTCAAAGATATGTTGACCGGGATCATGGCCAGGCGATGTTCTGTTCTATCAACACCTTTGAGTTTTCACGGTCAGATCGGTCTGCCTTTGACCTTGTTTGGTTTGCGTCCGGACCATGAATTGCTGGTCCTCGAAATGGGGATCAGCCGCCCGGCTGAAATGGTGAAATTGGCCAGAATTGCCGGTTTACAGTGTGCACTGATCACCAATATTTCGGAGACGCATCTCGAGCATCTCGGCTCAATCGAGACAGTTGCTTCCGAAAAAATGCGGATTTTTGATGGGTTCAACACCGGAGAGCATCTCGCTCTTCTGAATGCTGATGATATCTTGTGCCGGAGGATTGGATCGGAGTTATCCTGCCCGCGGGTCACTTTTGGCCTGGAACAGGAAGCAGATTTTCGGGCGAGTCGGATCGAGACAGCAGGCAGTAAAGGGGCCTGGTTTGACCTGCATTATCCCGGTGGAAAAATGCGTATGTATGTCAATGCCCCGGGAAAACATAACATTTATAATGCCTTGGCCGCGATTTGCGCAGCACACAGCCTCGGTGCGGACTTCGAGTCTATCCGGACCGGCCTCGAACAGTTTCACCTGCCCCAGATGCGCCTCGAAATCCATACGAGTTCTGTCCTCGAGGAAAATGTGACGATTATCAATGATACGTATAATGCGTCACCCGCCTCGATGCGTGGGGCTCTCGACGCTCTCAGGCAAATGGCGGGTCGGCAGCGGACCATCGCCATCCTGGGAGATATGCTTGAATTGGGTAATTTCTCGGTCACGGCCCATGAGATGATCGGTCAGGAAGTGCAGGGACATGGAATTGACCTGTTGCTGACCATTGGGAAGCAGGCGGCACATATCGCCCGGCGGGCCATTGAATTAGGTATGTCTCCCGAAGCCGTTTTTCATTGCCAGGACACAGTCGAAGCTGCCGAACTCTTACACTCACAGATCAAAGAGGGTGATTTTCTCCTGTTTAAAGGGTCCCGCCTGCTCCAGCTCGATTTGCTCGCTGCCCAGTTCATCGGCGGGATTCGACCAACAAAACTGATTATCGATCTTGGGGCTATCTCCCACAATGTCCGGATCATCAAGGAACGTGTCGGCCCCGCAGTCAAAATCATGGCCGTGGTCAAAAGCGGCGGTTACGGTCACGATTCCCGCAAGGTCGCCGATGTGGTCGTAAAAAACGGCGCGGACTATCTGGCCGTGGCAGTACCTGATGAGGGTATATTCCTGCGGAAAGCGGGCTTCGATCGCATTCCCATTCTGGTTATGGGCCCCACCCTCGAACAGGAAGCGATCAAGCTGGTCAAATATGGCCTTGCCCAGGCCGTCGATTCACCCGGGATTGTGACCTCCCTCGAACACGAAGCCCGGAAAAAAGGTGTCAGGCAACCCATTCATCTCAAAGTCGATACAGGCATGGGCCGGATTGGCCTGCTGCCAGATGAAGTCGAAGCGTTCGTCGATTTTATTCAATCCTGTAAAAATGTCTTTATTGAAGGGATTATGACCCATCTTTCTTCGGCTGACGACAGGAATGCCGATGATTTCACCCGACAACAGCTCGCACTTTTTAACGTAATCATAGATCGACTCGAAGCAAAAGGGTTGAAAATACCACTGAAACACGCAGCCGCCAGTTCCGGTATACTCTTTTTCCCCGAGTCCTGGTTCACTATGGTCCGCCCCGGAATTCTCCTCTACGGTTTATGTCCCCAGGATGGGATACAAACTCAGTTTGATTTCAAACCCGCCGCTTCATTCGTGACAAAAATCGCTCACATCAAGACTGTCCCGGCTCATACGCCGATCAGTTACAACCGGACCTTCGTAACCGAACATGAAAGCCGAATAGCTACTTTACCCGTCGGCTACTACGATGGTTATAATCGCTTACTCTCGAACAAAGGCCGGGTCCTGATCCGAGGCCACAGTGCTCCGATCGTAGGACGAATCACCATGGACATGACCATGGTCGATGTGACCCATATTCCTGAGGCCAGGACCGGCGATGAAGTCGTCCTGTTCGGCTCACAGCACAACCAGGAAATTACTCTGGCCGAACTGGCTCACCAATGCGGGACCATTCATTACGAACTGATCGGAAACATCTCAGCCCGCGTCTCACGCGTCTATTGTGAAGAATAATCCACTCTCTTAGGATAACGCCCCTCGCATTGTCTCATCAAGACCTGTCATCTTTGCTCATGCAATCCATCAGCAGACCAGGCGATTGTCCGGCCCCGAACTTACCATTCAAAAAAATTGTGTGGTTACACAAAAAAACACTGGCGAAAATCTGGCGAAAGTATTATAATAGAATCAGAGGCGAAAGTTTGGCGAAAGGAAGGGGGTCATCATGTCTGGAAAAATTAAATCGAGTTACAATAAAATATTTGTGTATCCGCCTGACAAGACAATATGTTATGTGGCAGAGCTTCAGCAGACCGATCATATCAGAATCTGGATAATCAGGAATGGCCGGACCTATGCGACTGAGTATATCCCGTTCGAGATTGTGCCCTATCTGGATGTTTTGAGACAGCGTCGTCTCAGGGACAATCAGCGTGTTGGCATGGAGAATGGTCAGCTTTACGATTACTGGGCTTCCAGCCTTGAACCTGAAAGCTGTGTTCAGGGTTAATGATCATAGCCCGATCACGGCATTATCGTTCGAGATTCCGCCCGGTACTGGTAATGGTCCGTGGAAATCAGCACAATGCTGGTGTTGAGATCGTGCGTATGAAGGTGCTTCGCGTGGCTCTTGCTTAATAAGGGGAAAGATAATATATTTTAACGTTAAAGAATAGTGTACATTCGGATAATGTGTTCTTGTGGTGTAATCATTCACCGTGAGATTGATGAATCGCGGTTATTTTCTATGGCATAGGCATCATCTCGAGGGGGAATGCAGTGCCTCTTTATTTTCAGAGTCATGAAACCGAACGGGAAGATGTTCCGGTGTATACCTCGCCGAAGCGGAAAGGCAATAGACCGTTAATTTTCCTGATGTTTCTCGTTGCCGTTGTTTGTTTGACGTATGCTGTGTATGGCTTTTTTTTCAAAGCGGGGCCTGGAACAGATCTTCACAGTAAGCTCGCTCATGAAACGGGGGCCGGTGGGCCTGATCGGGACAGGTTTGCAACTGTTGAGGTTGAACTACCTCCTCTTGAGGCCACGCCAGTCGTCGAGTCTTCGCCGAATCGTTTATGGGAATTGAATATGGAGGCGATCAGGCAGCGTCAGCAGAGACGTGATGAACAACTCAAAAGTGATCCGGATAATTCGGTTGTTGATGAGGGCGATGAATGGACGAACAGTTCTGACCGTGATGAAACGAGCACTTTCAGAGTTGCTTCCAAATCCACCCAAAAAACTGCTGAAAAGCAATTGGCGGAAGCTGAGGAACAATTGAATTATGCTCTCTCAGTCCAAAAAATCTGTCGTTTGATCATGGATTCGGCCCAAACCTGTACTCAATTGTGTGGTCGTTATTCCGAGTTCTGGCAAGACGCTCGGGAAGACATGGTGGGCAGTGAGGAAGGGTACATGAATCTTGACAGTCTTTTTGATGAATCCATAGCTGACCAGTGGCAGGAAGACCTGGATATGCTGAAAGATGAAGCTGATCATATTACGAATGAATATGGGCGTATACCTTCTGTACCCGAAAGGTATCGTTCAGTGCCAGGCCTTGTCCGCCAGTTGTTGACGACGTATAGGAATTATGTGTCCCTCACTCGTCACCCCTATCATAATCGCTATTCAATTGACAAGAAGAGTCAAGAGTATCTCAGGCAATGTGAGGACCTAAACGATCTGATTTCGTCTGAACTTGAGTAGTGATAAGGAGTCTGGTCGGCAGTGTTGTATGCGGTGATTGTGTGCAGGGATATCATTATGGACACGTGTTGATGTTGATATCGCTTGATCAATCCGGATGCGAGCTGACCGATCAGAATTTCCGATTGAATTCAATCTTGCCGACAAAATCATAGGAACCGTATTGCTCGAGAGAGCTGTACAGGCTGACCTCGTACATTCCCTTCTCAGGGAGTGGACAGTCGAGTTGTGTGTGGGAGGCCCGGGTCAGGCTGCAATCCTGTTCGGACGGGCTTCCTTTGAGTTTGAATCGGGCCATGAGCCAGATTTGGTCTGGGTTATTGATAAGGATGCGTGCATGATGTTCGACATCCGATTGGGAGCGGTCCGGTTCAAGCAGGGTCATGCCTTGGGCGAAGAAATGGGGTTTGAGCCAGGGCTGTCGGAGGAACTCGCCCCGGGTCAGTGGTTCTGATAAGAGTTGCCAGTCGGGATCGTCAGGGAAGTGGGTAATGGCCATGATCTGGGGTGGTGGGAAGAGGTAGTCCATTGAATATTCTTTCGTATAGACGTAGTTGTTGACAAAACCGCTGTCCCAGGTGGCATCGAGCAGGTACCAGTCATCTTCGATGCGGGCTGCATTCCAGGCATGCCCGATGCCGCTTAAATCAGTGCCCTGTCCTCGCGCATCACCGGTGATTATCAGTATTTCCAGGTCGCTTGCCTGTCCCAAAGCCGCAAGCAGGTTGGCATATCCGGCACAGACAGACCGTCTGGTCCGGAAGACGGTTTCCGCATCTTGGGCGGGAAAGTCACCGGAACGGAGTGCTTCCGTATCGTATGCGACCCGATCGGCGACATAATCGTGCAGGGCCTTGATTTGAAGGAAGGGATCGCTTTCCTGAGCGATCAGGTATTCAGCCACGGATTCGATACTGGTCTCGACTGATGGAGGCATGGATCTGACCGCCTGATGGAGTTCTTGACCGGGCCAAGGCCAGAGACCGGGAGTTTCTATGCTGTCGGGACCAGGTGTTTCGTCCGCTTGAGCAGGTTCCGGAAGAGTGCCCGGGGCCACTTCCGTCGGTTTCCGGTCGACCAATTCACGATACGGGTTCTGGTGAAACAGGTTGTACAGACCTTCCAGTTGATTAGAGAACGAAAAGAGGACCTGGCGGACCGATTCACGCTGATCTGGATGTAACCTCTTCTGGACAAGGTCATGATCGAGCATCCAGTCCCCCCTGGTTGAAAGGGCCAGAAAAGCTGTTTCGGCCCTGATAACGAGAAAACCGCCCATGAAGAGAATGCTGATGCAGAGGGTTTTCATGGTCAGACGGCTCAACAATCCGAAAAACCGGGGTTTGGTTTCGGCCCTTTTGCGTCGTTTGATGGCCCGTTCTGCTTCCCAGACCAACGGGAGGATCGGGAAGAGTAACAATCCGGCCACACAGGCCAGCCAGGTTGGTCCATTATAATATGCCGCGACTGATGAAGCCAACCAGAAGCCCAGGACTGGGATACTGACGATAAGCACGACCGTACAGACTTTGATGATGAGAAGCGGTAATGTCACGAACAGGAATTTCATGGTCTCGATCTCCGTTTAGACCCGGCTGGTCAGCATACTGATCAGATGTGACGCCTGGCCCTTAGTCAGTCCCTGAGGTGTATCGATTTTCTTTTCAGAGAGGAATTTGATCTGTTTTGCCGAAGCTGGTTCGCTGCGCCAGCGGGTATTGCGTGAGACCAGTCCGACCTGGTCCTGAAACCGGTCCCTCACAAAGTCCTCGGCCCTGATAATAGCCGAACGGGCAGTCTGGGCTTGAGTGATCGTTTCGTCCACGCCCTTTGTGCGAAGAACGACCTCCCAATTGTCCATGATAGTTGGTCCGACAATCAAGGCGCGGCTATCGGACAAACTCAGTCGAAACGCTCCTTTATTGAGTTCGACCCAGGCGAAACTCGCAAAATCGTGTAATTCCTCCGGGGTCCTCAAATCAAACAGGTTGACCCGGGTGCACATGACCCGCAAATCTGACAGTGAGGTAGCCCGATGGATGGGGACCCACGGTCGATTCTTCTCGACCCAGCGCAGGGCCTGGTCCACTTCCGAGGTCGTCCGTCCCTCGAGGTTGAATTGAGGGGAAAGTCCGAAGAGTGAGGGAAGATTGACCAGACTGTGTTTTCTGGTGCTATCGACGATATCGATGATGATCACATTATCTTTTTCATGATCGAGTCGGGTCCCGCGTCCAATCATTTGGGTATATAACAGACTCGATTTGGTGGGCCGGGCCAGGATGATCCCGCTGATTTTCGGCTCGTCATAGCCTTCAGTCAAGACCATGCAATTAGCCAGGACTTTCACTTCCCGGGCATGGAATTTTCGTAATATCTCAGTCCGCTCAGCCCGGTCAGTTTCGCCGGTTATAGCCGCAGCCTGAATGCCGGCCGATTGAAAAGCATCAGCCAGGGCATGCGCATGGGCCACATCGACACAGAAACAGAGAGTAGGTCGGCCTTGAAGCAAGTCACGATACACGGACACGATCAAATCGTTCCGCGTCTGAATATTGACGACCCCAGACAATTGGGAACTGACAAAATCACCCATACTGACTTTAACATTGGATAAATCGATATCAGTCTCGACCCGATATCCGGCCACCGGCGATAGATATCCGCTCTGGATCATCTCGGGCAGGTTTCGCGAAAATACGATTTCCTGGAAGATATGATCGAGTCCGATACCATCGCCTCGTTTTGGTGTTGCCGTAAAACCGACCAGCAATTTCCGACAGTCCTCGCGAAAGATTCCGAAGTATTCGAGGACACGTCGGTAGGTCGAGGCAACTGCATGATGGGCCTCATCGACAACAATCAGGAGGAACTGTTCGGGGTCCAGTTTTTTCAGACGTTTCGAGCCGCGTCTGCCCAGGGTAGGGATGCTGGCAATGACCACATCGCAGGATGGATCAGCCGTGCGCCCGGCCTGCTCGACTGCAACCTTCAACGAATTGTTTGCCCGCTTGATCTTATCATGGGCCTGATCGAGCAGTTCTTCGCGGTGGGCCAGAACAAGCATCTGGTTCTTCATTTTAAAAAACCGGGGGAATTCCGCAAAGATAACGGTTTTGCCCGTCCCGGTCGGCAAACAGACCAGTTGTCGGCGAATACCCGCTTTATATTTCGCGAGAATCACCCCGAGGCATTCGCGCTGATAATCCCGCAATGTAAAATATGGACCGCTCCTCATACCTGCAAACATCACTTGTTATCACATACGAGCCAAGCTCCGATAAAAACAGTACTACCCCTGAACGGGAATGAATTCCCACATTCTTGTATTATACAGGTAAAGACCGGTCAGTTCAAACCGTGATAAGAAAAGGTTATCCTGCCTGCAGTATGGGACGGCGCATCAGTGCTCGATTTGAAAAGCATTGGGGTTGAAGAGCAAGTGATAAAGCGATTTCGCCCCGGTCATCAGCACGCGGATATCCTCTTTGGTCCGGGCCTCAATGATCCGCCGAAAAATGTATCGGGGTCGAGCATAAAATCTGCGGAAGGCCAGTTTCCGTAGCTCCTGGACCTGCTCACGGGTCATGGTGAAAGGTACAAAAGCAGCTTTTTCAAAATTATAATCGCTGTAATGGCCGACAATACGACCGTACTGGTCGACCCGTTCATACAGTTCACTACCGGGAAACGGGGCCAAGGTATGAAAATTGACGTAGTGAGCATCAAGCTCGATCGCCAAATTAATGGTCTCGAGACCTTCTTCATATGTTTCGCCGGGAATGCCGAAGATAAAAGGAGTATAAACCTTGAGTCCGACCTTCTTAGCACTTGAAATGGCATACCTGATCTGATCGAGGGTAATATTTTTCTGGAGTGTATCCAAGTTCTTTTGCACACCGCTTTCAACGCCGAACAGGACGCACCAGCAGCCGGCTTTTTTCATTGTTCTGAGCATGTCTTCATCGACGCAATCCACGCGGGCATTGCAGTACCATTTAACGGGTAATTTCTTATCGAGCATGAGCTGGCAGAATTCAATGACTCGAGCGCGGTCGCCGCAGAAATTGTCATCGAAGAACCTGATCTCTCGAACCTGGTACTCTTGGATACAGTGTTCGATCTCCTCGATCATATTGCTCGCACTGCGGTAACGGATTTTTCGCTTCTCGTTCACATGGAAACAATAGATACAGCGGTTATAGCAACCCCGTGAAGAAATCATGGTCGTAATAGGCAGGCGGATATAGGTACTGGGAGCCGGGATGTAGCGGTGCAGGTCCTCGGACAACTCGCGGGCAGGATAGGGTAATTCATTCAAGTTTTCGACCAGGGGAGCCATTCCCGTGTTGGTAAGGCTTCCATCCTTGTTCCGGATGACCCAGCCCTTGACCCGGGTTATGTCCTCTCCCCGTTCGAGCGCATTGACAAATTCAGGTGTAATCAGATCACCTTCACCGGTACAGGCAAAATGCAGGGCGTGTGTTTCCTTGAAAATACGTTCCTTCAAACCGATTGCGGTGGGACCGCCGGTTGCCAGCCAGGCCTTGGGAAGCGATTCGGCGAACCGTTCCAGGAGTATCCGAGCATTTTCCCACATGGGCATATTGCTGTAAATACCGATAAAAGCAGGCTCAAATTCAAGGGCCTGCTCAACGATCCAATCGACCGAATGAAAAGCGCCATCGATAAAACGGACTTCATGACCGGCCCTCTTCAAAGCCGCGGCCACATACATAACTCCGGTCGGTTGCCAGTACGTCAACTGACTATCAGCAAAACTCTCAAAGAAAACATCGGTCGGCTCCCAAGCCGGCATCAAAACGAGACACTTCATAAGACAGTCCTTCTCCAGCCAAAGAAATAATAAGCAACAGCGTCATGACACTGTCTGCTGACTCTTGTAATGCAATGCGGTGATATAATCAAGTACTGGTGGGCTTGACAAGCGGACCGGCTTGACGTAGCCTATTTTGTGAAAGGTTAGCTCAGATCGTTTCTTTTGGGGAATCGCGGTGTGACCAACCCAAGAAGTACAGGTCCTATAATGACTGAAATCGAACGTTTTCTTGATCATGCCCGCATCAATACTATGCTCTCCAGACAGACCACTCTGGAACGCATTATCCAGACCTTTGCCCAGTTACCATATGAAAATATCACCAAAATAATCCGCTCTGCCCAGTCAACTGACCTTGCCAATGCGCATCGAGCCCCGGCTGAAGTAATCGCTGATCATCTGCGCTGGCATACCGGTGGGACTTGTTTTTCGTTGACAAATACTCTGTTGGCAATCTTACGCTTTGTCGGTTTTGAACCCGAAGTGCTCATGGCCGATATGAAAGTCGGTCAGAATGTTCACTGTGCCTTGCGTTTGACCGTATCGGGTCAGGATTATCTTCTTGATCCTGGTTACCTTCTGGACCAACCGGTCCATCTGCCGGAAGAGGAGAGGAGCCTCATTCACACGCCCATGAATCGGATTATCATCGAAAGGGACCTGGAAACATTGAATTATAACGTTTTCGTCGAGCGGAATCAGCAAAAAAAGTGGCGCTACTGTTTAAAAAATACCGCGGTGGACCAGCTCGAATTCGATCGACATTGGGACCGGTCCTTTTCACTGAATATGATGAAATCGCTGACACTCAGCAGGATTACTCGTCATGGTCAACTCTATTTTTCCAGAACTCGCCTGCAGCTAATCGATGCCGAGCAACGGCAATCCAGGAATGTCCGGGGACATGAGGCGGACTCGATTCATCACTATTTTCACATCGAACCGGCCTTGGTCCAGCAAGCCCTGGACATTGTGAACCGTAAATAACATAGCGTGGCAAGTTGATTAGTGAAAAGAAAAGCACCACAGATTTCACAGATGCCACAGATTATTTTTCAAATTCAAGAGCTTAACTATGCGTTGCGTTATAAACGATTTATCAACACCGACTATTGACAGTCTTGCGATTGAAGGAGAGGTGCATGGAAGCCCATCGACCGGGTTGTCGCCAAATTGCACTGATATAAATCCAGATTTCGCAGAAATATAATCTGAGTAATCTGCGAAATCTGTGGTGATCTTTTATTTTTCATCAAAAACATAGAAATTCCGATACCGTAAAATTAGGAGAGACGAGAGGGCGGTATGGACTTCGTTTTCTTTAGCGATGCACCGTTGGCTCGGTTGACCAGATGGGTCCGGATATTGGGTTATGCATGTTTTCATTGTCCCGAGCTTTCAATCAGGCATCTGGTTATGCCCGGCGGGTTTGACGAACGGTCCGTTATTCTGACCCGGCAAATCGATCTTTATCGGCATGTCAGTCAGATTGACTGGCCCGGACAGGTCATTTTCATAAAGGATAATGACTGGCGAAAACAGGTCCGACAGATCATACATGACCTGCACTTGCCCCGCCCCTCTCCTGAATTCAAACAATGTCTTCTGTGCGGTGCCGAACTTGAGCCTATTTCCCGAAATGCAGTCAGCGACCGTGTGCCGGTCTTTGTCTATGATACGGTCGACCAATTCAGGATGTGCCCGGAATGCAAGAGGATTTACTGGTCCGGGACCCATTCCCGGCGTTTGGTCCGACATCTCGATGAATTGTTTGGACCGGATGAAACCTTGGATTCTTAAATGAATTAAAGAGTCCAGACCCACTTTTTGACCTGGATAGTGTACGATGAATAGGAAAGGTACCTGCTCTCATTACTATTTCTGTTTAGCCATATGCGTTCTGATGATGTTGAGTGGTTGTGCTCCGTTGCTGATCCAGTCTCAACCGGGTCCTGTCGAGCTGCATTGTACCGAGTCACTCAAACAGGGCTTAAATCGACTCGAATGCCGGGATGGACAGTCGGTCCTGCTCTACCTTCCCGACTACCCACTATTGAAACCGGAAAATGTGACAATTGTGGCTGTCATACATGGCTATCAAGCCGATCGAAGCCTGGAACAGGGTCTTGCCAGTGTCACGTCAAAATTGGAATGCTGGTATGAATTTGCCCGAGACCATAATTGCATCCTGGTTGGGCCGCTGTTTGATCGGGCCCGCTTCCATGATGACTATCAACGTTTGAACCTGAGAGGGCCACGGGCTGATCTAAGACTGAATCGAATCGTTGATGAGCTTGCCCTGCTTCTGCCCGGTATCAATACTTCCGATTTTCTGTTGTTCGGCTTCTCCGGTGGTGGACAATATGTTCACCGGTACGCCGCTTTCAATCCGAAACGTGTCAGAGCTGCAGTTGCAGCCGGGGCCGGCTGGTACATGTGGCCCGAACCGGAATTGGCTTATCCCGTGGGCTTTAAAATGCCCCGCTCGTTTCCAGGTGAACGGCCCAGGATTGAAACGCTTCGGCAGGTCCCTCTTCTGGTCCTGGTCGGCGAAGATGACGTTACCTCACACGATTTCAGGCAATTGTATCAAGGCATCAATCTGGATTCACTACAGGGAACAACCAGGCTCGAACGGGCAGAAAACTGGTTCAATGCCCTGCACATGTATGCTGAGTCCGCAACCTTTACCGTTCAATTCGCCATCATTCCGGATACCGGGCATACCATTTCAGCGGGTATGCTTCACCAGGCCGGTCTTTTCCTCGAACAGTATTTAGAATAAAGTTAATCCTTTCGAGTTGCCAGCAAGACTGAAATGTCCTATCAATGGAACAAATAATCGTTCATGTGATTGCAGGTGAAGAACATGCTCAAGAGAACGTTCATCATTGTCATTATCCTTGGACTATTGAGTGGGACCTGTTGCGGTGATGCTGAAGTCGCCTGGCATCAAACTGATAGCGTTCGCGTTCAGCTTGATCAAATCTATCACGACTGCATGGACAGTCAATACGAGAATGCCATAGCCGTTGCCGAAAAGTTGATCGGACTGTATCCGGATGAACCGTTACCCCGTTTTTTTCTATCAACAGTTTATATGTACATGCTACGTTCGTACTGGAATTTACCGGTGGACGGGCGCTACCGTGAAATTCGGGACACTTTTCATCGGGTTTCAGATCAAACAGTGGCAGTGTGTGAACGTCATCAAACCGATCGGGCCCTGGCCACATACTGTCAAGGTGCGGTCCTGGGCACACAAGCCCTTGTGTATCTGCAAGATAAGGAATGGATCAAGGCTTATCACCGGGGCAAGGAGGGCGTGGCCCTGCTCGAAAAGACGGTCGAGCTCGATCCCCAAAACTACGATGCATATCTGGGGCTGGGTATGTTTGAATATTACTGTGCCAGTTTGCGAGGAACAATCAAAATCCTGGCCTGGCTGGTCGGTTTCCGCGGCGATAAGGAAAAAGGGCTCGAATATGTTGAACGGGCCCGATTGCATGGGACCTATGCCGAGGGTCCGGCCCAGGTCTTTATGGCTGCTGCTTTTCTCAATGATGAAGAAAAATTACTTGATGGTCTCGCGATTGCCCGCGATTTACGCACTCAGTATCCTCACAATTATCTGTATATTGATTATATTGTCCGAGGTGTCAGAAAACTGCCTCTGGCCCAAACCGACCTGGGTATCGAGCTGATCGAGCATGTTGTCAAAACGCCTGGCTGGCGGGAACAGGTCAAACTCGATCTGCCTTATGATCTGGATATCGTCGATTATGAACTCGCTCGACTCTTGATCAAGCAAAACCGTTCAGAAGAGGCCCGTGTCCTGCTCGAGGAGCTGTCGCAGCGTCGAAATGAATGGAACAACCTGAGTGTTCGCATAGATCTTTTGCTGCTGTCGATCTATAAACAGACTGACGAGGACCAAAAAGCCGAATATCTCTACAGGAAAATCCAGAATCGGGCCCCCATCGAGGATTCTCTTGAACAAGCCAGGCTTATTTATAAAGGACATTAACCCAGACTCCCCTGAAAGTCGTCTTTTTCGACAGACACGGGAGCCATGCGATATAACTAATGAGAGTGCCCCGCACGAGAGTAAAAAAGGGATACCCCTATAGTGCTAAGCCCATGAAAAATCTGCGTTATCTGTGAAATCTGTGGTGACTTTTTTTCCCGACAAACGACTGAGAAATTCCGATGCATTACTATGGAGTTATGACTCCCGAGACAGGTCTTGCAGATGGGCCAGGATGACACCAAAGCCTTTGCTTGTAGCAAGTTGCTGAATTTCCTCTCGCAAAGCGTCAAAGTCGCGGGTCCGTTCGAGGTCAATCAGTGCTTTGATCAGGACAAGACTGGCCTCGAACTGGATTTTAACCAGATCATGGTGACGGGCACATTCAATCAGGGCTTGGATTTCAATCAGGGTGTTGTCCGGAATGTGTCTGGGCTGCGATAAAGCCGTCTCGCGGGTCCGAGCCAGTTTCAGATCAAGTTCGACCAGTTGCAGCAGCAGTGATTCCTCGGTGTTTCGCGAACAATCGATTATGGTCCGGGCGTGATCGATCAGGATCCGGGCCTGATCATACTGTGCCCGGGCGATTTCCAGTCGGGCCTGAAGGAGGTCGCTTAAAGCAATTTTGTAGTCATTACCGAGTGTCTTGAAGAGTGATCTGGCTCGCCCGAGATTTGTTTCGGTATCAGGAATGAGTCCTCTATCCCAGAACAGTTGAGCCAGATCAAAGTGGACATCGGCTAATGCGCTCTGATCGCCGATTTCAGCAAGGAGGGCCAGGCTCTGCGAGAGCATGTGCCGGGCGGAGTCGAATTCACCTTTGAGGTGATAGACTTGACCGAGATTGTCGAGAACGACAGCCAATCCCCGCTGATCGCCCATCTGTTCGACCAGGACCTTCTCCTGGAGATAAAACTCGAGGGCTTGATCGAGCTCAGCGCGGGAAAAATGGAGTAGCCCGAGATTATCAAGCATCGAAGACACACCTTGCCGAAAGCCGATCTCCCGGCAAATACTCAAGGCCCGATGATAAAAATCAAGGGCCCGGTCCCATTCGCCCTGGTTATGGTAAACCATACCGATATTACCCAGGGCCATGCCCAGACCGCGTCGATCTCCGATGGCCGAACTGATTCTCATGTCCCGCTGATGATATTCCAGAGCACGCTCGAATTCACCCTTATTGAAATGGACCAGACCGAGACTGCCGGAAGCGCGGGCCACGCCGCGTTTATTACCGATTTCTTCTGAAATATCGAGAAAGGAGGACAAATACGAGCGGGCTTTTTCAAAATTGCCCTTAAGAATATACAAGTTAGCCAGATTGTTGGCAATCCCTGCAATGAAGCGTTTATCCTGTCGATGTTGAAAGTAGCGATATGCCTCACTCAACAGCCTCTCACCCCGATTGAGATCACCTCTGCTGAAGGCAAATACACCTAAAAAACGACTGGTCCTGGCCAGCAGGTCAGTAATCTCGACCAGGGAATCGTATGCCGAAAAACGGCTGGTAATCCGGTCAATGGCCAGATCGAGTTCGGGCCAGTTCTGGACCAGGATCACCCGGGCCCGACCGCATAAATCCTCGGCTTCGCAGAAACGGCTTTGCATTTCGCCCTCGAACCAGGCCAGTTCGATCAGTGTTTTGGCCTGTTCCTTCGGGTCATCACGGGACAATTCCAGGGCCCTTTGATAATACTGGCGAGCCGCCTCGACCTGTCCCTGGATTTCCATGGTTTTCGCAAGCTGGACATAACACTTCGTCAAGAAGCCGGTATCCTGAGACAAGCCGATAGCCCGGTTTAAATCTATCAGGGCTTCATCGTAGCGGGCAATCTGGACAAGGAGCTCACCCCGGTTCCGATACAGCGAGGCCAGGTCAAAAGAATGCGAAAATTTACTCGAGCACTCTTCATTTTCAAGGCAGGAGATGACTGTGCTGAAATAGAGGACGCTGTTCCTGAAATCATATAAGGAGCGGGCCTTTTCAGCCGCAGCCAAATAACAGGTACAGGATTTTTCCCACTCGAGGGCTTCCTCATAATGTCGCCCCAGATCAGCCAGATATTTATCACGTTCGTGGGCATAAAGTTGTTCGATCGCCCGTGCTGCTTCGCGATGGAGTCTGCGGGTATTGCCTGGGTCCAGGCTTTGCCTGGCAAGCGTCTGTAATTGAGCGTGATTGAAACAAAACGTGCCCAGATCAGTCTTCATCAGGATCTGGCGATTTTCAAGTTCATTGAGTGCATCAAAAAGCTGCTCATCCGTTCGAGAAACGATGCGTTTCAGCAGGTCAAGCTCGAATTCGGGACCAACAACTGCCGCAGTCTGCAGTATGTCCATAGTATCGCCTTTCAGGTCCGCCAGGCGTGAATTGAGCAGGCTGTGCATCGAGAGTGGCAATGGTATCAAGGTTTGGCCGACCTCGCTCTCGAACCGGTCAAGCGTTGCGGACTGCATGGTCCAGGTGCCATACAAGTCCCGGAACAGGAAACCCTGGTCGACTGCTACCCGAAGGAATTCCGCGACAAAATACGGGTTCCCTTCCGAATGCCGGGCGAGATAGTCGCAAAAAGCAGGAGGCGCCTCAGCCAATCCTAACTTGGCACCGATCAGATCGGATATTTCACTCCGGTCCAGACGAGTGAGTTCGATCGTCATAACGGGACCGTGATCTTGAATGCTTTCTTTAAGTTGCAGAGTGGCCTCTTCCGGACGATACGAGCACACAATCAGGACCGGTATTAACTGGTTTTCGAGCGATAGAATGAAATATTTACAGAAACCAAGCGTCAAATCATCTGCCCAGTGTAGATCATCGAGTATGAGCACGACCGGTTTTTCAGTGGCCAACAACGCGAATGTTTCGACTAAATAGTCAAAGAGGCGGACCTGTGCATCTTTCAGGGTCAGGCTCTCCGGTTCCGGATTCGAGTCTTGTCCCTCGAGTGTTGCCAGAGAGGGCAGATATGCTTTCAACACGGACCCTCGACGACCGATCACGCGATCGGACTCGACCCGCCCTCGGCTGCGGCAGTGATCTTCGACCTGCTGCAGGGGCTTGAGCAGGGCACCTAAAGGATGCAATTCGTTTTCGAAGCAGGAACCGGTCAAAACCTGGGCCCCGGATTGGGCAGCACGTTGACCGAATTCCAGGAGTAGACGCGTTTTGCCCAAACCGCTCTCGCCGAGAATCCGGGTAAAACCGCCCTGCCCCTTGCCCAATCGGACCAGACTATCCCGCAGATTCGCCATATGAGTGTGACGACCAATAAACCAGGACCTGTAGAGAAAAGTCCGGGGACGAGACTTTTGGTCAAAATCGGGCTCGATCCCAATCAAATCCGCCAACAGGGCTGCCAAAGAACCGGCATAGCCGATCCGTTTGTGCGGTTCTTTTTCGAGAAGTCTGACAACCAAATCATCCAATGCGGCCGGTATTTCGGGACGAAAAACCGACGGCACGGTCACGGCTTGATACAAATGAGCCTGGACCGTTTGTTTCAACGTATCTGCCCGGAAAGGAGGGAATCCAGTCAGTAGTTCGTACAGCATACAACCCATCGCATACAAATCGGCCCGGGCATCAACATATTCCCCGCGAATCTGTTCAGGGGCCATGTAATTTCCGGTCCCGGAGCTGCCCCATTCCACTTCGAGCAGTTCACGTCCCTCAGACCCTCCGAATGGCATGGTCAGTCCAAAATCGACCAGGACCGGTTGACCACCCTGATCGACCAGGATATTGTCCGGTTTCAAATCACGGTGCACTATTCCTTCGCCATGGAGATACATCAATGGATAACAAATTTTGATGATCATACCGATTATCTGATGGAGATCATTACGGGGCGGCTGATAACCCGGGCCAATGACCGACTCCGAGAGCATGGTCGATTGTGGCAGTTCTTCCATGGTATGCTGTTCAGCATTGTCCGCGCTGGTCAGGGACCGCGTCCACCATGATTGGGTCACGGCTGCCCGAGCAGTGATCATGCTTGCCGTAACGTTATCGCCTGCAGGCTGAGCTCCTGATATGCTCTGGCATTCAGCGGGATTACCCCGGTCATGGTCCCGGTTCACATAATCTACGAGCGATGACCCCTGGATTAGTTCCATAGCATACCAGGGAATGCCTTCGTGGCAACCCTGGTCGACAATCCTGACAATGCCGGGATGGTCAATGCGGGCCAAGGCCCTTATCTCACTGCGGATCCTGTTCATCAGGCCTTCACGGGGCAGAACAATAGTCTTTAAGGCGACATGCTGGCCTGTCTCAAGATGATGGGCCCGGTAAACAACACCCATTCCTCCTTGACCTAATTTCGTATCAAGCCGATATGGACCGATGATGTTCTGAGGTGTCGTCATATCTTCTGTTTGTTACTCGGCGAAAAGGGTCGCAAGCAAAATAATAAAGCCCTTCCTCTTGTTGAAAAAAAATGATACTGGAACTCACTGCTATCCAAAATAGGACAGACTTGGCCACTATGATAGAGGAAAATCAATGTTTTAGCAAAGTGAAAATCAGTTTTTTAAAATGAGGTTCCC
>JAFGSJ010000049.1 GCA_016934675.1 bacterium
AAAAAAAAATGAAAAAAAAAGGATAGAAAGGCGGACTGGTTTTCTGGAGAGGATGAACCTATAATGGATTCGGGGGGGGGCACGTGGAAATACAAAGGATAGGAGAGAGGAGTCAAAGATGCACGGAGAGCGATCCGGTTCGAGGAGGTCAGGATGAGAGCAATCGAGTTGGTTCATCGGGTGGTGGTTCCGACGGCCAGTCCGGCGTCGATCGCGTTTCATGAAGAAGGTATTTGGATAGCGGATGTGGATAAACGGTTGATCGTTTTAGTAGATTATCGGAGCGGTTCGAGATTGCGTGATTTGGCGACCATAGTCCGTCGGCCTCAGACGATCAGTTGGGATGGGAGTTATTTATGGGAGTATGATGAAGAGACGAGTGATTTATATAAGCATGGAATAATAACGGGGACTTCATATCGTTTTGGGCGGGTCGAGGGTGTCAACACGCCCTATTATGGTTTTACGTATCATGGTCGGACATTGTGGTTACTGTCACCGGACCAGCCTGAATTCACCGTATCGAACAATCAGATTTCGGTGATTGATTTTCCTCGGAACATACAGTCCGAGACCTTTGATGCTCCGACCTATTCCTGTCGGGGTTTGAGTCATGACGGGAGTTATCTGTGGACGCTTGATGTTGAGGGTCGGGAGGTATTTGCTCTGGACCCATCGAATGGTGAAGTTTTGACCTCATATACGTTACCGGAATGCGATTCGCCTTCGAGTCTGATAGTCACAGAAGACCGCATTTGGACTCTGAATCTGAAGACCAATGAATTATTGACCTATATGTTGCACCGAGATGTTCAGTACAGTCTTTCAGGAGGTCGACGTTCAGAGATCGATTTGATGTATACCTTGCGGAACAGTGGTCCGGGGAAGATTCGTCAGATCGAGTTGTACAACAGTTTACCGGACAATTATATTAATCAGAGAATCATTGAGAAGCCTCAGATAGAGCCTGCTCCAGATTATTCGCTTGAGAGTCAGTGGGATGAAGGTGTAGGTCAGGTCGTGGTCCATGATATAAGGGATTTGGGTCCAGCCGTTGATCGGCAGATCAAGTTTTCGTTTACGATTGACACCATGAATTTGACCTATCATCTCTATCCGCACAAAATCGGTCATTTGGATTCCATACCTGAGCATATTAGAAAGAAGTATTTATTAAAGGAGATGATGAACAGTCCTGACGAGATGGTGCGGGACATAGTCCGCAAGGCCCAGCTTCTTTTTCAGACCGGTGAGCGGGAAATCTGCGATAAAGTCGCTCAGATTTTGCATGGTGAGACCAATTTGTTCTGGATT
The DNA here is from genome assembly GCA_016934675.1 of bacterium. Classification (GTDB taxonomy): domain Bacteria; phylum CSSED10-310; class JAFGSJ01; order JAFGSJ01; family JAFGSJ01; genus JAFGSJ01. The sequence goes on from JAFGSJ010000049.1 coordinate 1,315, forward strand.
GCGCGTCGGCTGTATAATTTTGTAGTAGATAATATCAAGTATGTTTTGCCCTATACCAGCATCAGCAGTCGCAAGATTTTGAGTCAAGGCAAGGGGAGTTGTGGCAATCATGCCACAATTTTCATTGCTTTTTGTCAGGTAGCGGGTTTACCTTCGAGGAGTATCGTGGGTTTTTCGGTCTGGAAGGACGATAGTCGTTTGGGATATCTCGATCATGAGATTCCCGAGGTCTATTTTCCGAACTATGGTTGGGTGCCCATTGATACGAGTCGTTTCATGTCATTACCCATATACGGGACCCATCCCTTGACCAAGTTTCGCTCGTTCGGTTCCTTGAATGATCGTTTCTTTGTCAATGGTTTTGGCCGCGATTTATTGTCTCCTTTTGCGCTCAAGCGGCATACCGAGGAGCGATTGGCTCGGGTCGATGAGCCGTGTGAGCCAGATCTTCGTTTTTTCATGAGATGGAATTCCCAACCGATCGAGACCTGGCGGAGTTGAATGTGCCATGGGGAGACGGATTGTCAGGATCAGAGTAGTGACAGGAGTGTAATGATGCCTGAGCTGACAAAGCTGATATCGAGCAGGGCTTGAAAGCGATATCGTCGGGTCAGAGGTCCTTTTTTATAGTAGAGAATGACCAGCAGGATCGGGGTCAGGGACAGTATTTGAAAGAGGGCTGGTCGAGGCAGGAGTCCGCTCATGGAACCGAGCACGATCAAAGCTGTTTCCAATCCGAGCAGGATTTTCATGAAGGTGAGGGTTTTTTTCTCACCCAGGATGATAGGCAGTGTTTCCTTGCCGACTATTCGATCGCCTTGGATATCCTTGATATCCAGCAGGACTGTGCGGATATAGACCAGGAAAAAGGCCATGAGCCACACGGTCAGGAGTTGGGGATAGGAGTCAGACGAATATCGGCTGAAGAAGGGGACGAAAACCGTGACTGATGACCAGGCCAGGGCCACGACGAAATCCTTGGAAGCGGGTATTTCCTTCAAGCGTTGATAGCGGGTCATGCGGGTCAGCGAATGGGGTACGATCCGGACACTGTAAACGGCGCCCGTAGCAACTGCAAAGAGGACTAGCAGCGAAGCAGTTTTTCCCAGGAAAAACGTGAGACTGAGGGCGATGAAACCTGCTCCGATGCCCAGGGCGATGAACACATTCTGATGGCGGCGGAACACTTCCTCGCGCAGGGGTTCGTTGATCAGGACCGATTTCCGATCGGCGTAATGGTTCAGTATATGCATGGACAGAACATAGCTGGCTGCTACGATGATTGGGATCAGATCAAAGGTCCGAAAAAGGTAATAGGAGCAGGTCAGGGCCAATGATGCACTGCCCAGAGCGACCAGGGCGAAGCTTTCCGTTGACCATTTAACCAGGTCGACCAGCGTTTTTTTCAGGGTAATTTCCTTTTTCATACGTTCGAGCCGATCGATGACCCGTTCGATCATCCAGTTGGGCGTGGATGCACCCGCGGTCACGGCAATTTTCCGGATCGACTCGGGTAGAGGATCGGGCAGATCTTCCTCGGTCTCGACATGAAAAGCGATCTTGCTGGCCTGCCTGGTCAGCTCGACGAGACGGACCGTATTGGCACTGTTTTTTCCTCCGACAACGACCACGGCATCGTTATCCTGGGCCAGTCGCAGGACCTCAGCCTGACGTGCCTCGGTCGTGGCACACAGCGTATCGATGACCACCAGTTTGTTGTTCCGTTGTTCGAGCACTGCTTTGATCTGCTCGAATTGTTGCCGACTCTGGGTAGTCTGGGCCACGAATAGGACTGGGCCTGTAAAAGAAGGTAACTGTTCTGCATCTTCAATCGAAGACACGAGCCGGCCTCGTTCGCCCGCACTGCCCAGCAGACCGGTGACTTCGGCATGGTCAGGATCACCATATATGACGATGTCATAGTTTTTCTGGATGTATTTGCTGATCTGGTGATGAATCCGTTGGACCCGGGGACAAGTCCCGTCAATGATGATCAGACCTTTTTCTTCCAAGTGTTGCCTGTGCTCAGGTGAAATGCCGTGGGCCCGGATAAGCAGGATGCCCTGATCAATCTGATCGAGGTCTTTCAACTGCATGATGTTGTTCTTCTGAAGCATTTCCAGGACATGCGGGTTATGAATCAAAGGCCCGCAGGTATAAATCGGTAAACGGTATTGTCGTGAGGCTTCAAGTGCCAACTCGATCGCCCGTTTGACTCCCATGCAGAAGCCGGCAGTTTGGGCTATGGTTATGTCCATGTGTCTCCAGCCAGGATAACGGTTGTTACAGGAATCCCATCATGAATCGGATGTTACTTGCCCATTAATCCTTTTGGTCAGTAGTTTCAACGAGGATACCTTTGACTTTTTTGTAAATCCGGTAGGGTAGAAATGAGTGTAAACGTGCTTCCAAGGCTTTCAACCGGTCATTCTCGGCCTGAAGTTTCCGGACAGAGTCCTGGAGTTGCTGCAGGGAGTGACAACACTCCTGGAGCAGCCCGTTCTGGTCCACATCTGTGCCGTCCTGGGCTGCGGTGAGTCGGTACTTTTTGTTGTGAGCCAGCTGTTGGACCAGTCCTTCGGTCGAGGTCAGACGATAAGGTTGATCGCAGAATTGTGCCAGGGGAGTGATGGTCTTTTCCCAGTTATACTGCTCGAAGGCAAGCTGACGGGCGGCGTGGATACGTGGTTCGATAGCTTCCGGCTGGTCCAGAATATGGGCGATGGTCGTCTCCAACTCGGAAGGGTGGTCGAGGTCCACGATCCAACCGGCTCCCGCCCGAGCTATCGGATCCGACAAGTCGGCATAATTGTTATAAATAGGCGGGAGGCCGCACCAGAGATATTCGACAGTCCGGGTGGTAAATGCCAGCTCACGCTCCGGATTTCTGGCCATCAGGTCGACGGCCACATGGGCGGTCAGATAATGTTCAAGCAATTCCTGTCGGGAAAGCATACCCATGAACTGGACATGTTTGCTCCTTTGCAGGCTGGTCATCAATTCGGTATAGACACCGGATGGTATTTCACCAGCCGGATGTGTGCCTCCGAATATCTGCAGCCGTCCATTCTGACGCGTGTCCAATTGACGGACCAGTTCGAGCAGGGCTCGTGATGGGTCTTGCCAAGGCAGAAAAAGACCGCCGAAGACAAAAGTCAGCTCCTGACCGATGTGTTTTTCGGGTAGCTGCGGTGAGAGCGAAATAGGGATAACATCGGGTTGTCCGGATCGGATGTCAACACCTGCTGCCAGTAACCAGGCCCGGAAATAATGCTGTTGGCGATAACCGGCGCAGGTCCAATAATCCGCCATAGAAAGTGCCCGGGCTTTATTGTGTAAAAAATAGTTGAAATCGTCGCGCTGTTGATAGGCCATCTCGATGAGAAGCGGGCCATGCAGATCAATTGCCATCGGACATGGTGCAGGATTTCGCAATGACAGAAGTAGCGACCAGTGTTGAAAAATGACCACCCGAGGTTGACGCTGGATGAGAATATCAGTCAAATCAGACGGCTGAAATGTGATCAGGTCATCAGGTAAAGCTGGTACGACTTGACCGGGTTTTGGCCAATAAGCATGGGTCACTTTGAACCCCCGGGAACGTAATGCCTGACCCAAACCATATGCCCGTAAAGCTGCTCCACTGACCGGACATTCGATCAATGGGACCGGATCCCCACAGATTACCAAGATCTCATCGTTTCGGACCATCTCTTCTCCTTGAACTCACCAACTGCTCTGTGTTACTCAAAATCAAGTATCATATATTGTTCCTGAAGTAAAGAAACTCGAATGTCCAACTCTGTTTTTCATCAGGAAACCCCAGATTATCGTATAAAATATAAGAATGTCTCCTGTATCTGCATTGATCAATTTTACTGTGTCAGTACTACTATCATCACACAATTCAGGATTCATAATTGACACACAGCTAATTTTGTATTACTTTAGTTATTCTATAGATATTTTATCAGGAACAACAGGACTGCACTCACATTTTTTTTGTAGTGGCATCTCGAATAGCAGCTATGTCATGAACTGATTCGGTGTTTTCGGATGGAAGATGGTATTTTTTCACTCATCTGAATTCATTCATCATTGAGATATAATCTACTGAATGAGTTAAAGGAGTAGTATATGAACAAGAAACCAGACATCTATAATCCCACATATGTTCGATCGTTACCACAGCGTCGTCAGATTGTACTCAAATTACTGGCTGATTATACCCAACCGGTCGCTCTGTCGGATTTTGTGAATAAACATGTGCGGAAGCTTGGATTAGCAAATAGTACTCAAGGGCGTCACAATGCGACCGTATATATTAACAGGATGGTGGCTCTGAACGAGGTCATGAAGGTCAGTAAGGGTAAGAATCCTCTCATTGTTTTGTCGGAGCCTAATCCTGGTCAGAGCAGGGATACTCTGAAGGAGCTCGAGATCAACATGGAGTTGGTTAGAAGACTCAATCCGGCCACACGACGACAGAAAATCCTGGACATATTGAAACAACAGTCAGGTAAGATCGCCTTGTCGGAATTCATGAGAACGCATTGTTCTGAGTTGGGTTTCTCGAAGGAAAAGAAACAATTGACGACCTTACGTGCTTTTTTGTACAGGATGGCTGAAAAGGGCCAGATTATCATGGAGAAGGGAAAGAAATATCAATATTTATCATTACCATCGACACCGGGAAAACGTGACAATTCGACCAGTTATCCTTCTCATTCCGATCAGCCTTCGCGTATTCAGGAGATGAAAACCATGCCTCAATCAGAACAAGAACACACAATCCCGCTTTCGCTGGAAACACTCATCGAAGCTCGGAACAAACTCATGGCTGAAATGGAACAATTGGACCAGCAGCTTGAAGAGATCGTCGAGAAAAAGAAGGAACTCAAGATAAAGAGGGACCAGTTTCTGAACCAGATTCGTGACCTGTTCTAGGCTGTATGTCACCAACTCAGATCGTACCTGACACCTGCCCCAGTCAATGAGGTATTCCCTTGAAAACAGTAGCCCTAATCGGGAGACCCAATGTCGGTAAATCAACTCTGTTTAATCGAATACTACATCTTCAACAGAACATAATGGATGACCAGCCGGGTGTGACGCGCGATCGGATCAGTGCTCTGTGTCAGTGGCATGACCGGGCCTTTATCCTGATAGATACGGGCGGCTGGAGTGATGATAGTGATGAAGACTTGACCAAGCAGGTTACCAAGCAGATCGAGCGAGCTTTCGAACAAGCAGAGATATTTCTTCTGGTGGTGGACGGCAGTCTTGAATTGACTGCTTTGGATGAAATGCTGGCCTCCGTGGTGCGGACTTATTCAAAACCGGTTGCTCTGATCGTTAATAAAAGTGATCTCAAGAGAACAAGGCAAAACCTGCATGATTGTTACAAGCTTGGTTTTGATCCCGTTATTCCTGTATCCGCGACCCACGGTGAGGGCATCGAGGATATCTTTGATTTTCTGCGGACATATATCCAACCCCAGACCAGTCCGGTCGTTCGGGTCGAATGTTCTTTTGCCGTGCTCGGTCGACCGAATGTCGGCAAATCGACTTTCGTGAATTGCCTGCTCGGCGATGAACGTATAACCGTTCATGACGCACCAGGCACCACGCGTGATCCCATCGATACCCATTTTCAATGGTATGGGCACAGCTTGTCGCTGATCGATACCGCCGGTATTCGTCGTCAGGCGCGACAGGAGGACCGCATTGAGCGCTGGAGTTCCCAAAAAGCCCTGCAATCCCTGGCCCGGTCCGATTTCGCTCTCCTGATCATGGATGCAGTCGACGGAATAACCGATGGTGATCTTAAAGTCGCCCAGTATATCGCTGAAGCGTATAAACCTGCCATGATCATTATGAATAAATGGGACCTGATCGAACAACAAACCCAGTATGCCCGGACTGTCAGAGCAGACATCCGTGAACGCATGCATTTCTTGGCATATGCACCGCTCGTGCTCGTTTCCGCACAATCAGGACTTCGAATGTCCCTGGTCCTATCCAAAGCCTGGTCCATCTTTTCCAAACTTCCCGTCTCGGTCAATGTCCAGAAACTGAATCTAGTGCTCAAGGATGCCCTGCGCAAACATCCGCCTCCCCGCCGTAACAATCGGGCGATTGATGTGGGCCCGATCAGCATGGTCTCCGGTTCTCCGCCTATATTCCTGATCAAGTGCTCCGATCCAGGTCGACTCGAGCCCAGTTATCAACGCTATCTGCACCGTTTGATTGTTGCCCAGACCGGGATCACTCAACTACCGATCAGACTCGTTTTTAAAACGAAAGCCAGGAAACGCTGAAGAAAGAGGGAGTTCGGCTGATTCAGACAATGTGCCTTCTTTGTTTTGCACCCAGCGACTCAAAAGAGAAATCAACAGATCAAAATCGTGTGAGGCCGCAATGACCAAACAACCTTCGCAGATCTTGCGACGGATTAACTCTTGGGTTTTCACTCTGTCTTAAGCTAATAATCCGCAGAATTGTCCTGAGGATGAAATCCCAATTTTTTCGTGGTTTCGTAGAGATCGAATACGCGAGTCGTATTATTGCTGATCCCAAAACCGATGACGAAAGGTTTGTCGAAATCAATCGCATTCAAAACTATCTGGCAGAGGTCTCTCTTACTGCAAAACATTGCCCGCATATAGGGTGAATCGTAGGGGAGCGGAGAATCCTGGGGGACGGTCCAGCCGATCCGAAGAGCGGCAAAAGAGATGCCCAGATGGGCCAGATGCAATCCCAATTGTTCACCGAAGAGCTTCGATTTCCCATACATGGACAGAGGGGTCGGATTGGTATCCAGAGTAATCAATTCCGTTCTGTTTCCCTGCATCATCGCAACAATATCGCCTTCATGATAGAAATTTGAGCTGGCAAAGATGACTTTTTTCAGGTGCGCAGTGCGGGCTTCTTCAAAAACGAGACTGGTAGCCAGGAAATTATTACGGATCGTATCGCTTGCTGGCGCTGCCGGACTCGGATTCCCGGCGAGATGAATCAGGACATCAAGACCATCGAATGCGCCACTGACTTGGTCTTTTATCGAAAAATCGATCACTTTCGAGGGATGTCTCGTGTTGCGTATCGGAACCCGGTCGTAAAGTTCGAGTGTATACGATTTCTCCAAACATGCTCTCAGCGTACTGCCGATATTACCGGCTGCCCCTGTAATACCAACTCTTTGAATAGTCACGATGATCACTCCTTGCTGATGATCGGGTCAGGTCACAGACCATATTCATTGTCGCACCAAATCAGGGCAATTCTTTATAGTTTTTAAAAAAATCGATTTTCTCGATGTGTTTTTGAGCTTGGAAGAGGATGTACTCATCTGTGGATTGTCGTGGTTCGATCAGAACCTGGGCGATTGAGTGTGCGAGAACATACTCCTGGGCCATGAGTGCTTCGTCACAGAATGAAAGCAGTATCTGGCCAAGATCGGAACCCATGTTGGGGAGTGGTCGGACCAGCTCGATGATTTCGAGTAATCGATCTTTTTCGAGGGCCAGATTGGTTCGATACGAGCGGAACGCTTTGAGAATTCTGACCAGGGCCAGGTAGTGCAATTCCTTATCGTCGGGATTGTTGTTGATCAAGTCCCAGAGCATTTGTCGTTGGATGCATGTATCATCGGTGCTCAGTGCGATAGCAAGCGTATTTTGAAGCTCGGGATCGGCCAAGCCGGCTCGAATGATGTACCATTCAGAAGCAGGTGCATTTGTTGGTGAGGATTCCAGTTCAGCCAGGGCGGTCTCCAATCCAGGCCAATTACCCAGCTTCAGTAGACACGCAATTTTAATCGTAAGTAATCTGATTTTATCGAGCGGGTCGAGACCGGTTTGGGCGAGCGCTTCAGTCAACAAAGACAAGGCCTGTTCGCACTGGCCTGCTTTCCTGAGACATTGAGTGGCTTGTTGCAGCCAGATCGTTTTTGGTTCTTGTTGATAAAGGGCGAGATACAATTCGTGAGCTTGGATATACTGGTTCGTAGACCAGGAAGCCGTAGTGCACAGTGATTGGGCTCTATCTTCAAGTGATGGATATTTTTTCCCGAGCTTTGGGCAACAGGTTTGGAAATAACCGGGTCTTAGATCAGTATCAAATGTTTCATCAGCGATCAGTCTCTGTTCGAGGTTCACGGGCAGCTCCCCGAGAAAGCGATGCCATTCCTGTTCAAGTTCTTCAAGATTCTTGCCGTATGCTTTGTTGAAATCATAGGATTGTTGCAATTGGACCATTTTTTCGCTGCCGTGCTTCAGGAGCAGGTAACCGATAAAGGAGCCAGAAGCCTTATAGGCGTTGTGTTCATCCATGGACCAGAAACCAAGGATACTCAACAGGGTCTGGATAGAGGGCATTTTACTTTCCTGATAGACCGCAGCAATGGACTGATGAGCTCCTGCATTGAAAGCAAAATTCTCCTCGATAGCCATGGCAAGCCCTTCGACCATACCACGATTCATCATGATCGCATAGCGTGGTTTCAATTCCATGTGCCGAGCATGCACCAATTCATGCAGAAACGTACTGGTAATCGCATATCTGTAATAGATATAGATCGTTCTCAATCCGGCATGGTCTCCCAGCCCTGTCTGCTTTTTGAGGTCCTGCCAGTCATCGAAGAGATACACTTTGACCGGTTCAGCCGAGCTTGTCCCGAACAATCCGGAGAACTGCTGATCGGACCACTCCGCGTTCCGAATGATCGCGGAGAGATAATTTTCAGCGAAGCCCCCACGCTTGTATCTGAAGATGAAATGCTCACTCGTCGTTTGCTCATCGAGATTGAAATGAAGGGCCTGATGTCCCCAGCCAATGCCAACGAAACTCCCTGCAAAAACAACCAGAAGCAGGGCAATGATACTCAAGACGATGAACCGGTCGCGGGCGATATTCTTGGTCAGCTTGTTCTGAGAAATCTGGTCCTGGCGACCGATCAACCAGGCATTGAAATACCAAACAATCGCGCACAAAATCAGAATAAACAGTCGCTGAAAAAGATGGATCTCGGGTATGGTCATATCAGCACGCTGGTCGATGGCAGAAGGAAAACCGACGATACAATCCACGACTCGCCAGCCCAACACGAGTTGGAGCAGATCGTGAGCGATTGATCCAAACAGGATTACCAGGAAAACCAGGAGGATTATCAGCCAATGGGCCCGCCATGCGCCCAAAGTCGCCCCCAGGACACATGCAAAAAGCGCTGCCGGGACCCAGGTAATGATCAGATAAGGCAGACCAGGAGATACTCGACATTGAGGACCGAACAGGTTAAAGAGTACAACAATTGCCAAAAACGTTCCCAACAGGCATACCGCAGCCAGGATGATGGGCGAAAAACAACGTTGAACGATGTACAGACGATTCAAATGTTGGTTCTGCCTGACTGCTGTTTTAACCAGCCGGGCAGACAGAAAAAGAAGAACGAGAAAAGAAATAAAAGTGAAGAGTTGCGCGAGTTCATGGTTGAGCACTCTCAGAAAAGGGAAAAGAAGACAGCCACCCGTCACAAGAATGGAGATGATGAGACTGATCGTTATTGCTGTTTGCCATGGTAGTATTTCTTTCATATATCTGCCCCCACAGATTATCTTGCTATGAACCAAACAGCACGGAGTAATACTGCGTTCGCAGCCGGATCCTGTGCTGTCCAGAAACCTTTATTTCGTTACAAGGCATTATTTGGTTTCGTTTTCCATCGGACATTATAGCAGAGATTTAGCTCAAGATGAAAGTAAAATTCTAAGAAGAGCTATGTGCGATGTCTCGGTTTTGATTTTCTGGATGATGGCACATAGAAGGCCCCAGGAGTTTCGAGCGAAGCAAAACAGG
>JAFGSJ010000050.1 GCA_016934675.1 bacterium
CCTGTTTTGCTTCGCTCGAAACTCCTGGGGCCTTCTATGTGCCATCATCCAGAAAATCAAAACCGAGACATCGCACATAGCTCGGGGTATGATGATCCCTGGACAGGTTTCACTGTAGCCATGAACACCTGTTATGCCAACTATCAGTATCCTTTTCCGCCTTATGAATGCACACATGATCAGGCACGCTTCCGCAATGAAGCGGAATGTTACAACATTGACTGGTTGACCTGGGAAAAATACGGTCGCACCGAGATAAGCGAGGAATCGACCCGTTACCTTTTCTGGCAATGGAATGACCGGCTCAATCGGCATTATATTCTGGCCAATCTCGCCTGTGGTGCGGCCTGGACCGGAGATTATGACCGCGATGGTGTCTCGATACCACCGGAAGTCCGAACTATCTGGCGGCAACGATGCCGGGAGATGCTGGCCGATTGGCTCTACGATTTTCCCGAAGCGGTCAGTGGTGCCGACTGGGGTGATGAAGCTTTCACCGTCCATGGTGATGTGACCCAGGCGGTCAGGACGACCCAGTGGTGGAAGATGCTGCAAGTCCTTAATCAGGACCGATTGGCATTGCCCCCATGGCTGATGCTCGATTGTCTCAAATTGCTTTTCCTGCAGGGCCAGCTCCATGCGGACAGTTTACCAGTGAACTGGAAACCGAATAATCACATGGCCATGCTGGCATTTTCACTGTATAGTACGGGCCTGTTCTATCCCGAATTTTATGGAGGCGGTCAAGCCTGGCGTCAAACAGGAATCGAGGCTGTCCGAGGGCTTTGTTACCCGGATGGTGGGGCCAAAGAGGGCAGCACGCAGTATCAGACCCTGAGCCTTGATTTTATCAACCATTTCTTTGATCTGGCTGAATACAACGATCCCGAGAACAGTCAGGGGCTGCTTGACGAGTTGTCTGTCCTAAAATCGGACCGTCTGGCCATGCACCTTTACCTGTGGGGCATTGCCGATACCGCTTCTGGCCTTCGAGACAAGCACCTGGCTGATAATGATGAACTGTATGCTCCGGCCATCAACGACGGTGTTGGGACCGGAGTCGAGATTTCCAGGTTTGCCGATCGCCTGCTTGATATTACCGGCTCCGATTCCTTACCGGTCCAATCCTCGACCTTCTTTCCGGACAGCGGTCAGATGGTCCTGGTGGCCGATACACCAGGGTACCCCATATACCTCCTTTTTGATGCTGGGCCTTTCGGAGGTGGAGCCCACGGCCATCAGGACAAGCTAAGTTTTGTTTTGTCCGCGTATGGCTGCAAATTGTTAGGCGATCCCGGTGGTTGGGGCGGCTCGAATCTGAATTGGGACCGAACGGCCATGCATACTAGCATAACCGTGGATGATTATGGTCAGGTCCGGCCATACCTTGATTCGTATACGACCAATGCTGCCGATAATAGAGTCAGCTTGGGCACAGATTACGACCGGATCGAAAGCATCTATGACCAAGGTTTTGGGGTCATTATTGACAACGAGCCCAACTATCGGGCCAGCGTCACTCACCATCGCCAGCTTGAATTCTTTAAGACGGCAGACCCGCCTTATTTTATGCTGATCGATACGCTATCGTCATCGGCGGGGGAGCACCATATCTATAAGGTCTATTTTCATTTCGACCCGGCAGAAGCCCGACTCGAGCGTGATCTGATCATAGACAATCATCTTTTGACCACCAAACAGGGGCACCTCGCAATACAATGTTTGAGTCAAAACGGCCAATGGCTGACCGAAAACAGACTCATAACCAACAGTTATACCTATGGTAACGTGACGCCGGCCGCCGCGGCCTATTATCAGGTCTTCTCCCGTTCAGGAGATACAGAGATCGTCTTCCTCCTGACGCCCCATCCGAATTGATTTGAGTGTCCGCTGTCTCATCGTGAGTTGTGGAGGCAAGCCCATGGGCTTGGGAGCACTTGACTTTTTTTGTTATCTTGCTATCTTGTTGTGCAATATGCACAGGGGAGTGATAAATCGATTGTGCGGGGCCAGGTCCTGATTCAAACGGGACTGACTGGCTGTATTGAAGAAAGAAGAACTCGATGCGACATTACCGGGTCCGGTTTTTTTGATTCTGGTAAGAGTGGTGATTTGTCTTTATTGCTTGATCTGATGGGGACTCGGACGTGATTTTCGGTGTAGGTATTGATATTATTGAAGTTTCCAGGCTGGACCAGGAATGGCATTCTGAAGAAAGCAAGGAAAATTTCATTGCTGCCGTATTTACCGACCGCGAGATCGCATATTGCGAGCAGAAGAAATACAAGGCCCGGCACTATGCGGCCCGTTATGCGCTCAAGGAGTCATTTTTCAAGGCCCTGGGCACGGGTTGGCGTTATGGGATGACCTGGAAAGAGGTCGAGGTGCTCAACGACGATCTTGGTAAGCCCGAGTTATGTATTCATGGTAAAGCTGAGGAATATATCAGAGCGAAGAATATATCAGCTATCCATGTTTCTTTGTCACATATCAAAGAGATAGCGGTTGCTGTCGTGATTTTGGAGCTGACTGCCTGAGGTAAGGAGGAATGGTTTATGTCGAATATTGTATCATTCGATGAAAGAGTGAAGGACTTCAAGTGGAGCCTGGCCGAGCAGGAGCTTGGTTACAAGCCTGGAGATGACATTAATATCGGTTGGTATTGTTCGGACCGGATTTGCCAATTGGGTAAAGGCAACAAAACGGCCCTGATCTGGGAAGGTTTCGGTGGCAAAGAGAAGAGTTATACCTACGATGAAGTCCGGGTCAAAAGCAATGTGATCGCCCAGTTCCTGACCGGGCTCGGGATTAAGCCCGGCGAGCGGGTCTGTCTGTTTCTGGATAAAATCCCCGAGCTTTATATCGGTCTGTTGGGCATATTGAAAACGGGCGCGGTCGGACAGCCGCTTTTTTCGGCCTTTGGTGATGAATCGTTACTGGTCCGGCTGAGCGATGCCCAGACCACTGCTCTTTTCACCCAAAAGAAGCATGCTCCGAAAGTACGCAAGATTTTGGACCAGTTACCCTTTTTAAAGCATATCATCATCGTGGACCATGATCCCCAAAAAGCCCTGGGCGAACGTGAACTGGCCTTTGCCATGGATGAGGCGGCAGCGGTCGAACACTTCGAGGCCTATCCGACCAAGGCGGAGACCCATTCGCTGCTTCATTATACTTCCGGCACGACCGGCAAACCCAAAGGCGTCAAGCATGTCCATTATTCGCTTATTTCGCAATACTTGACCTCGAAATGGGTTTTGGACCTTCAGGATGATGATATTTACTGGTGTACTGCCGATCCGGGCTGGGTCACCGGCACTTCCTATGGCATCATTGGCCCGTTCAGTCTCGGTGTAACCCAATGCGTTCAGGACAAGGGTTTCAGTGCCGATAATTGGTACAGCTTCATCGAGAAGCACAAGATCACCATGTGGTATTCGGCCCCGACTGCGATCCGTTCGTTGATGAAAGCGGGCGACGAGGTGGTCAAAAAATACGATTTGTCCTCGTTGCGGCACCTGTGCAGCGTGGGCGAACCGCTGAATGCCGAGGCGGTCATCTGGTCGGAGAAGGTTTTCGGCAAGCCTTTTTACGATACATTCTGGCAGACCGAAACCGGTTCGATGATGATCTGTAACTATCCGGGTATGAAGGTGAAACCGGGTTCCATGGGCAAACCCTTTCCGGGTATTACCGGTGTGATTCTGGACCCGGATACGTTTCAACCCATTAACGAAGAAGGTAAAATAGGCTTGATTGCGTTTAAACCTGATTGGCCAGCCATGCTCAGGACTTATTGGAACAATGAGGAGGCCTTTAAAAACAAGTTCAGAAACGGTTGGTATCTGACCGGTGACCGGTCGACCATAGACAGGGATGGCTATTTCTGGTTTGTCGGTCGAGATGATGACATCATCAACACGGGCGGTCATTTGGTTTCACCCTTCGAGGTCGAGTCCGCCTTGCTCGAACACCCGGCCGTGGCAGAATCAGCCGTGGTCAGCAAACCTGACCCGATCAACATGGAGGTGGTCAAGGCTTTTATCACCTTGAAACCCGGCTATGAAGCCTCCAAGGAACTTGAACTCGAGATCATGAACTTTATTCGCAAGAAATTATCGCCTCTGGCCATGCCCCAGGATGTGGAATATGTGGACATGCTGCCCAAGACCAGGAGCGGCAAGATTATGCGTCGCCTGCTTCATGCCAAGGAATGGAACGAGGAAATCGGCGATGTTTCCTCTCTCGAGAACGATTAACAGTTCGGGTTGTCATTGTAGGTATTGCACAACAACCCAACATTTGAGAAACTTTTTCAGTCAAGGAGTGGAACCATGAATGATATGCAGAAAATAGTACTCGATTACATCCAGAAAGAGTATATCGAAGACGACACCGAAGTCGAGCTCGATACGCCCCTCATTTCCGGCGGCATTGTGGACTCGTTTTCCATGGTCTCGTTGAAGCGATTTCTCGAGACGAAATACCAGATTCAGATACCCGATGAAGCGGCTTCCCCCGAAGCGTTTGACAATGTCAACAGCATTTGCCGCCTGGTCGAGGAATATATTCAGAAGAAAGGTTAACCCACTTCTCGATAAGGAGAAATCATGTCTTTCACGAGCACTGTTCGAACGATGTATCAGGACCAGATAAATGGTCTGAAAGAGGCTGGTTTGTTCAAGCAGGAGCGTTACATACACGCGCCGCAGGGTGCCGATATCGAGGTCGAGTTTCCAACGGGTGCCCAGCTAAAAAAAGTGATCAATATGTGCGCCAACAATTATCTCGGTCTTTCGAGCCATCCCGAGGTGATCAAGGCAGCCCATAACGGACTGGACCATCGTGGTTACGGCATGTCTTCGGTCCGGTTCATCTGTGGGACTCAGGATATTCATGATGAACTCGAGAAGAAGGTGACCGAGTTTTTGGGGACCGAAGCGACCATTCTGTTTCCCTCGTGCATGGATGCCAATGCCGGTGTGTTCGAAGCCATATTGACCGCCGATGACGTCATGATCTCGGACCGGTTGGTCCATGCATCGATCATCGATGGGATGCGCCTGTGTGCCGCGACCCACGACACTTTCAAGCACGCTAATATGGAGCACCTGGAAGAAAAATTGCAACTCCATGCGGATAAGAGGCTGAAACTGATCATTACCGACGGTGTTTTCTCCATGGATGGAGACACACCACCACTGGACAAAATTGTCGAGCTGGCTGAAAAATATGGGGCCATGGTATTCGTCGATGATTCGCATGCCAGCGGTTTTATCGGCAAAACCGGACGGGGCACTCATGAGAAATACGGTGTGATGGGAAAGATCGACATCATCACCACAACGTTCGGTAAGGGCCTGGGCGGTGCTTCGGGCGGATGTGTTTCCGGACGCAGGGAACTGGTGGAAATGTGCCGCCAGAAAGCCCGACCGTATCTTTTCTCGAACACGATTGCTCCCGTGATCGTGGCCGGTGTGTTACGAGTGCTCGAAATTCTGTCCGAGAGCACCGAGCGACGCGATAAGCTTGAAAGAAACGCCGAATACTGGCGTAAGGGCTTGACCGAAGCCGGTTTCATCCTGAAAGAAGGCGACACGCCGATCGTGCCGGTCATGCTGTTCAATGCCAAGTTGTCCCAGGATTTCTCGACGGACCTCTATGAAAAGGGCATTTATGCCATGGGCTTCTTTTTCCCGGTTGTTCCCAAGGGCCAAGCCAGAATCAGGACCCAGCTCTCCGCCGCCCATGATATCCATCATCTGGATAAAGCCCTGGATGCGTTCATTGCAGTTGGAAAGAAACACGATATTCTGCATAAGACCAAACAGGAGATTATCGAGAAATACGGCATGTAAAGAAAGAGGGGGGCAGTGCCCCCCTTTGTGTGTTTCGTTATTCGGTGATTTCATAACAGATATCATCGAGCAGGAAACGGACATTTTGCCCGAGTGCCAGGAACTGAGCGGCCTCGGGTTTTTGTTGTAACAACGCGAAATACTCGGGAGAGGCGAAGTGCAGGCTGATTTTTTGCCGCTGGGACCGGTCCTGCAGGCGGGCATCGACCCAGAAATTGCCGTTTTGGTACATGGCCTTGCCCTGAATATACTTGACCTGTTCGGTCAGGGTCGTCGATGAACCGTCAATCCTGGTAAAGGCGTGGCGTTCACCGCCCTGGGTCATGCCGGGACGAGCCATGGCTTGATTGAGGGCTTCGAGTTCAGTACTGGCCTGAACACTCGAACGGCCCGATTTGGTCTTGAGTCCGGAATATTCCGACTTCAATGCATCCACTTCTTCCCGGTCGCGTGTGTTGATCCAGCCCAGGGTCTGCAATTCTTGGGGCAGAAGATGATTGGCCGTGCGAACGGTCTCGTCCTCCATGATCAGGTAGCTGGTATAGGGTGTTACGATCCCATAGGTCCGGGCCAGCTCGGTCACCTCATCGATCAACTCCTTCTCCTGACCGTGAAGCCTGATCAAATCGAGTATATGTCCGATACGCCGGGTGGCCCAGAGTGCGGGTATGAAATCGTGCTGCGTTTCATTCTTGACAAAGCGGCCCTCGAGCTCAAAGGACCGGGGTTTACCCTCGAGCATGCCCTTCAAGGTGAGCAGGGATTTGCCCTGGCCGCGGTACTTGCCGAACACGGTGATAGCCGAACCTTTAAACAGGTCGGGCAGATCGCGGGGATAGCAGTGCTCGAACCGGACCGGGCCAGCAGGTTCCAACGATAAACCTGTCAGAACAGGAGATTGGACCCGGTCATAAAAATGGCTGATCTTGAGCTCGATGTCCTCGGAAGGACTGATATAGGTCCGGCTGGCCCGGGTCTCTTCCGTGATTTTGTCGAGAAGATGCGTGTTGATGTCATCACCGATCCCGAATGTGAAAATCCGGGTATGAGCATCATTCATCCTCTTGATTTTGGTAATCAGGGTGTCCTCGTTCGTTTCGCCGATAGTCGGTTTACCGTCCGTGATAAATATGACCAGATGTGGACGCCGGTCATCTTCTCTTTTGATCAGGGCCCGTTCGAGCGCCTCTTCGATCCCGGTCCCACCGATCGGACGCAGGTCCGCGATGAAACGTTGGGCCTGGCCCCGGCTTTCATCAGTGAACCCGGTCAACTGTTGAAACAGGGTCGTGGCTTCCGTGGAAAAACGAATGATCTGAAAACGGTCACCGACTGATAGATTGTCGACACAATAGAGCAATGCCTTCTTGGCCTGGTCCAGTTTCTGACCGGCCATGCTGCCCGAGACATCGATAACAAAGGTGATATCCTTGGCCGTCAGTGTGCTCTGCCCGGAACTGAACGAGGGCGAGATATTCAGAAAGAAAAAACCCTGGTCCGGCTCGTCCTGATAGGTCAGAAGCGTCATGGCCACGTCCGAAGCACTGAGTGTGAAATATAACCGGAAATCCGTGTCCGGCTTGGTCTGTTTCTGCTCGAAACTGATCCGGGCTTCCCGCTCAGATGGCCGGACAATATCGATCTCATGGCTCGGGCTGTAGATTGTGCCGATACTCCGGCTGTTCTTGATCCGGACCTCGAGACTGACCTCGTTCAAAGGTTTGGCCGAGAATTTCTCCGTATTGAGCGGATAGCGATACTCGATCGTGTCGAATTCGCTCTCGAGCACTTCGCGATAGCTGATGCTAACCTGTTTCTCGCTCCGCGGCTCGATCGGGAAGATTCTGACTTTAAAGAGGCCCTGCTCGCTGTATTCGAGCAAGGCCGGATCACGCATGGTCCTGACTATATCTTCATAGATTTGCCGGGCCTTGCCGGCTTCGAGCAATTCGGCTTGGACCTTCTGCCCGTTGATGAGCATGGTGAAATCCTTAAGCACGGCCCCGGGCGGGACCGGAAAGAGGTAAAATCCTTCGAGCCGGCTCTGGGTCGGATTAAAGAACGATTGCTCGATCTGGGTTGTGGCGACCAGTTCATCAATGGTGACCTGGACCCGATGATACATTACTTCGAGCGGAAAAGCGGTCGGGGGCGCGGGCACCGGTGGTCCGTAGGGCGGACGCGGCATGGGGTGAGGCTGGTGCCAGGGATGGGGCACCACAATCAAGCCGTCCGCCCCGACCAAACCGGCATGCATCAGCATGAGCAGGCCTGCCAGAACCATTATTTTCTGTGTGTTTTTGGACCTTGTCATGATTCTATCCTTTCAGGAGGATCAGTCCGAAATAGTAAGATTCTTGCGCTTGATCTGATCATGGATCGCCTTGATCATGGCTTGATCAAGCGTGTCCCGGGCGCCGTTCTTCATGTGTTCGGCGATATAGGTCCGCCGCTGCTCATTCAATTTCTGAATCTGGTCCTGGAGCTGCTCCCGCTTTTGCCGATTGGCTTCGAGATAAGCCTGACGTTCTTCGTCAGACATGGATTGCATTTCCTCGGGAAACTCTTCGGTCTTCATTTCTTTGAGCTTGACCGTGCCCTCCTTGTCCGCATCGACCAGGTCCCAACCGGTATTGACATAATGTGCGCTTGATTTTGCCACTGCCCGTTCGGCCATGACACCCTGTCCCAGAGAAAGGGCATTCGAGTCCTGCTCGGACTGCCGTTCCCTCATCGCTTTCCCCTTTTTGCCGTAAGCCAGATAGGTCCGGTTCAGTTCATCACTCAACCTGACCAGTTCCGCGTCCTGGGGTGTGGTTATGGGCTTGATCTCCTGATTATGGTCGATGGTCAGATACCTGCCGTCGGCCAGCTCTGCCCCGTGTTGCCATTTTGTCTCGATCCCTTCACTATGGTCTCCACAAAAAATCGTGTTGATGATTATCCCTTTTTCGATTGCCGCTTTGCATGCTTTTTGATAATCGATGTTCCCCTGAGTAAAGGGCTCATTGCCGGCAATGAAAATCATCCTCAGATCATTTAGGCCCTTGCTCCAGGCCAACCGGCTCACCGCTGAATCGATGACTGTCCCGCAATACTCACTGCCGCCATTGGTCTCCAGATTGAACAGTTGCTCCGAAATAAGATCGAGGTCCCGGGTCAGCGGTGCGACCAGGCGAAGAAAGCCCTCACCCGCTGGCAGACCGTCATTGCCATACTCGAACAATGCCACCGAGAGTTCAGCGGTTGTACCATTACATTTTACCCGGGCCAATTCGTTCACTATCTGCCATAACCGGGTCTTGGCCTGGGCAATTAAACCATCCATACTGTTGCTGGTATCCAGCAGTATGGCCAACTGGACAGAAACCGACTCCGTTTCAGACCAGCCGCTACTCGATGACAATACACTAATCAGTACGATCAGAATGATTATCAGACTCCATCGTTTCATGATGACCTCCCATCGGTTTCAGGTGCAAAAATCATTGGTTCTCTCTTTCATTCTTAACGCTGTTCCGGACACTCGAGTGTATCACTACTCTCATTGACACACTTTTCCCCCAAAAGTTCCCGAATAAAATCGCAGTATAAGAATAAAACCCCTTATCCCTGTGATCTCTGGTAAAAAAGCACGAGATTGATCCTGAAAAGATCCTCACGAAGGAAAAGCTTATCTTAATGCAGTACTTGAAGAAGAATCAAAAGATCATAAAAGCCAGCACTGATGAGAAACTGAGCAAAGGATCAAATCGAAATCGCCGGTCAAAACCGAAAAGTCTGAACACGTGGGCACAACGAATTGATCAGAGGAAATTTCTTTTGCATCAGTTCAGGAAGTCAGCACTTGCCTTTTTCGGCAACAGGTAGTATAAAAGTAGTATGAAAGTAAAGACTTCAATAACATTATCGGAAGAGATTATCGAATACATCGATCAGAATCTGGATCAAATGAGGACACGATCAGAATTTATTGAGCGTGCTTTGCTCGTATTCATAGCCCAAAGGAAGCGGGCAGAATTAAACGCACGTGATGTGGAGATCATTAACAAAAGGGCAGATTATTTGAATGAAGAAGCTGATGACGTTCTCTCTTATCAGGTAATCCAATGAAACGTGGTGATCTTTTTCTGGTAAAACATCCCACGTCTCAGGATCCAAAGAGATCCAGAGTATTTGTGATTGTCAGCCGTCAGGCTTTGATTGAATCCCGTTTCTCCACGGTCATGTGTGCTCCTGTTTATTCAGTCCATGATGGATTATCAACTCAAGTGTTGATTGGTCTAGATGAAGGACTAAAACATGAAAGTAGTATTCATTGTGATGAGGTTGTGAGTCTTCCCAAATCACGTCTCACGAACTTTATCGGAACGTTACCTCCTCCCAAAATCCGAGAACTGAATGAAGCATTACTTCGAGCCCTCGATATACTTGAATTGTGACCAGGTCACCTGAACGATTTAAAGAGGTAATCTTCTGGGCCTCAATCACACCTTGGGCAATTCTATCCACCAAGTTGTGCCCTCTAAACAATCAAAAGCAGAGGTGCCCCCCATAGCATCAACGGACCCTTTGCCTTTTTAGAAACTGTTTCAGTCTCCAGAAATTACCGTAGCGGACAGCCTCGATTGTTTTGAGCAGATATCTGAACGCCTTGTCGAGTGACATGAAGAGCGACCAGGGTCGGGCCGGTCCCTTTCGTTGCAGCCGGTTGACCAGGGCGGGTCGGGCCAGAAATCTGAGGAGCGGTTTTGGGATGAAGGGATTATCTGTCAGGGTAATGAGAAGGTTCACATAGGTTGACTGTGGTTTATAAAAAGCTTTGCGATAGATATCCTTGTAAGCATCTTTGATCTTGCCCTCCTCGATTGCTATCTGATGCAGTTCCGTCCCGGGGAAGAGGGTAAGTGACGCCAGGCAGAGCATGAAGTGATGCGGAATTTCGAGGAGCATGTTCAGGGTATCGAGATCGTCCTGGACGCAGCCCCAGGGATTATCGACAATGACATGATAATGTGGTTTGAGCAGGTGATCCTGAAAGAAATCGATCGTCCGGATTGCTTCTCTGATCTGTTCGTTTGTACTGGTGCGGTGATAGAGTTGGGCTATTTTTTCGCTGCCGGTTTGAATACCCATTTCACAAAAGACCAGACCTGCCTCGATCAGGCCTTCCAGTTTTTTGGGTTGGATCGACTCGGGGCTGCCTTGGCAATAGAAGGGTAAGCCGATGTCGGTCCGATAACGGTCTGCAAAATCGTTGAGATATGCAGCTTTGTTTGAAAAGAAGCTGTCATCGAAAAAATGAATACCTTGAATCCGGGGAAAGCGGCGGGTGATGTTTTCGAGTTCAATGAGGACTTTCTCGACTGACCGTCGGCGAAGATAGGTGCCCTGACAGTATCGCTGGCGGAGTGTCCGATTGATACAATAGGAACATTGATGCGGGCAGCCGCGTGAACTCATGGTCCGATACACGGTCAGGAACCTGCCGTCGAAGTAGGGCATTTTGGGCAGGATCGAGTAGAACAATTCATCGTCGAGCGGGACCAGTCTTTCCTGGCTGAGATCGCTGACATAGTGGCGTTCGAGACTGAAATCATAATCGGGTAAGAAGTCGATCTCATTCATCCAATGGTAGTTGTTTGGGCTCCGAGCGTGACCATCCTTGATCCGCCAGGTATTGGGCACTTTTTCCCAGTCGAGTTTGCCCTCGAGATGTGCGATCAGGTTTTCGAGGGGGATTTCGCCTTCAGCTTCGATAACATAATCGGCGAATTCGAGTGAATCCTGGGGACAGAGTGTCGGGTGGAATCCGCCCCAGACAATATTTTTTCTCTTGTTTTGCCGGAGCGTATCGGTGATTTGACAGGCCCGGTCGAGGTATTGGGTCATGAAGGAAAGTCCGATCAGTTCGCAATCGCTGCAAATACGGACCAGGTCGGCCAGCAGGGATTCCCGATAACGATAGCTATAGCCGCCTTCGACTTCGAGTCGGTCTATTCCGCCGGGCAGGAAGACGAGTGTGGGTTCATGACCGCATGATTTCAGATATGCGGAAAGGCTGCGCACGCCAAAGGCACTGATATCGGGGGGTGTCGGTGTAATGAGTGCGATTTTCACGGTTTTGCCCTTTCCGGTTGGGTCGCGTGAATGTTCTGCCCGGGCTCGACACAGAGAGGAAATTCATCCAATTCGGCCCTAATCCGGGCGGCCTGTAACAACCAGCCATAATGTCCGGGATATTGGCGAAGCTGTGTCTCGAAAATGGATACAAAGTGGGCGATAGCGCGGTCCGTTTCATGTTTCCTGCTCCCCATCGAATCGAGCAGGATCGGTTCACCGAAAATGACCCGGTTTCGCCGGTTTTGTCTGACCGTAAAGACCGGAACAATTGGGCTTCCGTTTCGATAGGCAATATGAAACGGGCCTGGTGATATCCGGAAAATCCTGTTGAGAACAGGAACATGCTTCCATTTTGTGCCGCCGCGTCCATCGAAAGCGATGATCAACACGGCGTTTTGTTCAAGGATAGTATAAATCTGACGTAACGATGAATCCAGGAAAATAAACGTGGCTGGCAGTGAGGCTTCGAGTTGGTTTCTGATCTGAAAGATTTCCCTTTCGCGTTTCGAGACCTGTTTTCCAATCATATGCTCCCAGGCCGATGGTGGCGTGCCCAGTTGATAGACTTTATATCCATATGGTTTCAGGGCGAGTATCGGCAGCAGATGGGCTCCGAAATGGGCAGTGAGGACAATAACACCTCGCTTAAGCGCCAAAGCCTTTTCCAGGTGATGGTACCCATCAGCACTGATACGCCGCATGATAGTATCGGCATGTGTTTCGGGAAAATGAAAAGTTTCGAGTAACTCCTGATAATAATTAATAAAAGCAGTTTTGGTCTCAGGTTCGAGCCTGCCCGTGTCTTCTGTTTCACCAAGCAGCAGTTCCAGTTCATGCTGGATCATGGTCCGTCGCTTGCGATCCAGATGATAGGTCATGCGGCCTAAGAGCGAGCCCACAGACAGAAGCGCGGATAATGGCACATGCCGAAAGAAAACGGCGCCGGCTTTCCAGAACAGCCATTTGCACAGCAGAATCAGTGACCTAATCTGACCGGGTCGCTTGTGCTGATCGTGGAACAAGTTACTGAAGGACGATTGTATAAAAGCAGCGATTTTTTTTAGGAGGACCAGTCGGTCAAACCTGAGAAGAAAGAGTAATTCGGCCTTGTTCTTTTGCCATTTTCGGCGGGGTGAATTGTTCGAAGCAAAGATCCAGGTCGACATCTGCTCGAGCAGGGCGGTGAATTGGTCCTGTGGAATTAATTGAGCAAAATGGCGATCTGGCCAGAGTGGGAAATCCTTCCAATCGATCGGTTCGGAAAACAACTTGTGCTGTCTCATCTCGTTAAAACAATCGCTACCGGGCATGGGATCGAAGACGTTGAGTACGATTTCGTCGGTATCCAGTGCTTTCATGAGGTGAAATGTTTGATCGAGATCGGCGCTGGTTTCGTTATGGAAACCGGCCATAAAAAAGGCACCGGATGCTATGCCATGCTTTTTGATTCGTGAAACGGCAGTGATACTTGCTTGCGGGTCGACGTCTTTTCGAAGCAGAGTGGCCATTCTCATGCTGCCCGTTTCAATACCTATCTGGAGTTGAACGCAGCCGGCTTTGTGCATCAAATCGAGCAGATCGTCCGCGATCAGGTCGATTCGTGTCGCGGTCTTCCAGGTGATATGCAGATCGTGCTCGATGATAAGCTCGCATAACTCCTTTACTTTACGGGCATTGGCCGTAAAAGAATCGTCCCAGAACGTGAAGTGGCGGGTGAGGCCCTGCCTGACCAGGTCCCTGATCTCTTGAAAGACTGCTCCGGCCTCGCGGTAACGCAGGCGGCGCTGCCAGAAAACGGGTGAGGAACAGAAGGCACATTGCCAGGGACAACCGCGACTGGCCATGATACTACCCCAGGCCACGGGCGAATAGCGTTCCGGATTCAAATCACAATCGCGCCGCGGTGGAAAATAATCTTCGAGATTGGTGATGAGATCAGCGGGTTGATTATGAATCAGGGTACCGTTCCGGTGATATGACAGTCCGGGCACGTGATCATACTCGGGTTTGGTCCGGCCCAACTGCTCGCAGAAAGCTTGAAAGGCCAATTCGCCTTCGCCCCTGATCACAAAATCAACGCCCGGTTCGCGCAGTGAGGATTCTGCTTCAAAAGTGGGATGGACCCCGCCCCAGATAACGGGAACGTGCTTGTTCCAGGCCTTGATCATGCTGGTGATCCGGACGGCTGCGCCCACGTCCACAGTCATGACTGTCACACCGACCAGGTCGGGTTGAAAGCACTTCAAAGCCTCGCCCAGGTCCTGCCAGGCCGGATGGTCAGGTTCATGAAGGGCCCGCTGATAGAGTGCGTAGGCTTGGGAGCGATAACGAAAAACAGTTTCCTTGTCTATGGGAAAGGGTTTGTCCTTCCGCCCGGGATTCTCGAGATTGAGAATTTTAATCGTAGCCATGTGTTCAGAGACCGAGCGGGCCAGACAACCCAGGCCGAGAGGAAAATACGGGGCCTGGCCGGCACTTTTCAGACGAGAATACGGTGGATTAATGAGCAGGATCTTCATACTGCAGAACAAGTCCTTTGATCAAGATCGGGCGGTTATTTTTTATGCATCAATCATTATGCTAAACAAGCAGTGTTGTCAACCTTCGGATCGCACCGGTCCGGACAGCACAATCACAATAGCTGGCGATTTCCCATTTCAGCATATTCTATAAGTACGATCCAAAAAGTGGCTTGACTTTCGACGCGATTATTATATCATGCAAGGAATTGCATGATTATTGTGGAAACGGATAGTGGTTAACCTTTATGTTGACTGTGACACATCTCAAGACCTATTTTTTTACCGATGAAGGCATCATCAGGGCAGTTGATGATGTCAGCTTTCAGATCAAGGCGGGCACGAGTCTGGGTTTGGTTGGGGAGTCGGGTTGTGGTAAAAGTGTCACGGCTTTATCTATTCTCCGTCTGATCGACACTCCCCCGGGGAAAATTGTGGGTGGGTCTGTCAACTTCAAGGGAAGCGAGCTTCTGACCTTGTCGGAACGTGACATCCGTAAAGTCCGGGGCAATGAGATTTCCATGATTTTTCAGGAACCCATGACATCTTTGAACCCGGTCTTTACCATTGGCAATCAGTTGATCGAAGCAATCCGGTTGCACCAGCACTTGTCTAAGAAAGAGGCCCGTATCAAGGCCCTGGATGTGTTACAGGCAGTCCGCCTGCAGGACCCGGCCAGACGTCTGGAGGCCTATCCGCACCAATTGAGTGGCGGTATGTTGCAAAGGGTCATGATTGCCATGGCCCTGTCCTGCAATCCGTCTCTGCTCATCGCCGATGAACCGACCACGGCACTCGATGTCACCATTCAAGCCCAGATTCTCAACCTGCTCTCATCACTGAAAAATCAATATTCTCTCTCGCTCTTATTGATAACGCACGACTTGGGCATTGTTGCCGAGGTTACCGATCGAGTGGCAGTGATGTACGCGGGCAGAATTGTCGAGGAAGGCTCGACGACCGAGATTTTTGACAATCCATGTCATCCGTATACTATCGGTTTAATGCGATCCATACCACGACTTGATGAACAACTGTGTCCCAAATCACATCTTCGGACCATCCCGGGTTCGGTCCCGAATCCGCTCGATTTATTGCCGGGTTGCCCTTTCGAACCGCGTTGTGCCTGGCGTTTACCCCAATGTTCTCAGTCTGTTCCCGCAGTCATGGGGTGTCCCGGCGATCATACTGTCAGTTGTTTTCTCTATGCAAATAAAGAACTTCGTTCTATTATACATGACACCGACAACGGGAATGGGAGACGGTCCTGTTCTGAGAGTCCAATACACTGAGCTAACGAACGAGACATATGGCTGAGGAAAAACCGACAATATTGCTCGAAACACGTGACCTGAAAAAATACTATCCGATCAAAGAAGGCCTTTTTCAGAAGCAGGTTGCCGAGGTCAAGGCCGTTGATGGTGTCAGTATTTCCATTGAGCCGGGTAAGACACTCGGCCTGGTCGGTGAGAGTGGTTGCGGTAAAACGACCCTGGGTCGCTGTGTCATCAGACTGACAGAGATAACCTCCGGCTCGATCATCTTCGAGGACAAAGATATCACCACCCTGCCCGCTCATGAATTACGAAAAATTCGTAAGGATATTCAGATTATTTTTCAGGACCCTTACAGTTCGCTGAATCCACGCATGAACATTAAAAACATTATTGGTGAAGCCCTGATAATCCACCAGATTGCCAAAGGGGAAAAACGTCAGCACCGGATCGAGGAATTGGTCGATATCGTGGGATTGCTGCGGAGCAACCTCAACCGCTATCCGCATGAATTCAGCGGAGGTCAACGGCAGCGCATTTGCATTGCTCGTGCCCTGGCAGTCAATCCCAAACTCATTATCGCTGACGAGCCCCTGTCTGCTCTGGATGTTTCGATCCAGGCCCAGATCATTAATCTTCTGCTCGATCTCCAGGTAAAATATCAATTATCATATCTGTTCATTTCTCACGATCTCGGTGTAGTTCAGCATATGTCAGATGAGGTCGCGGTCATGTATCTCGGACGTATTGTTGAAAAAGCCAGGACTGTTGATCTCTTTAAAAAGCCTAAGCACCCTTATACCCGAGCCCTCTTGTCGGTCATTCCCGTGCCCGATCCCAAGACGGGGCGAAAAAAAATAATTCTGGATGGCGATGTGCCTACTCCGGTCGATATCCCGGCGGGATGCCGCTTTTACAGCCGTTGTCCCCTTCATATCGACGATTGCTTGCGCTCTGACCCGTCACTCGATGAGGTGGAGCCGAATCACTGGGTGGCATGTCTGAGAATGCGTGAATAACACTGAACGACGGGACATATCAAGGTGAAGCTGATGATGGAAACTTTCCCCATACTTGATTATTTCCACAAGGGTGGTACTGTGATGTGGCCCCTCTTGTTTCTCTCGGTCATGGCCCTGACTTTCATCATCGAACGCTGGTGGTTTTATGGCCGTGTCACGAGAGACACCAGTCAGTTCTGGGACCAGATCAAAAACCAACTTCATCCATCCAAGGTCGAGCAGGTCCTGCTGGTTTGTAACAATCATCACAATCCCCTGTCGCAGACCTCGAAAGCGGGACTTGCGAAATATCAGGCCGGAAAAGCTGCCGCTGAAAAAGCTATGGAAAAAATGGGTGCGCAGCAACTCGCTCGCTTGGAAAAACGATTGGGAATTCTGGCTTCGATCGGGAATATATCACCTCTGCTGGGTTTCCTCGGCACCGTGATCGGAATGATCAAGTCCTTCGATGTGATCGCAATGCAGGGCCTCGATAATCCGGCTCTCGTAGCCATCGGCATCAAGGAGGCCCTGATCACGACCGCAACCGGCTTGATTATCGCTATCCCGACCATGGCCGCCTACAATTACTTTACCACTCGGGTCGGTGATTTTGTCCTGGACCTCGAAGAAAAAGCCGATATTGTTCTGAGTCATTTGTTCGACCATCGGGCAGAACGTTGAAAACCGGCATTCAGTCAACTCGAGAGCGACACGAAACCATGGGTATATCACAGATATGCACTTAAAACGCCACATGTTCAGACTCAACACCATTCCCTCAGCGACCATGGCTGATATTGCGTTCTTGTTGATTATTTTCTTCATGTTAGCCACATCATTCAGTCAAGATCGCATTACGGTTGAATTGGCTAATTCGCAGTTCAGGACCGATGTCCCGGCCAAAGCTATCACGCTCTCGCTCGACCAGCACAACAGACTGTACTGGAATGGCGAGTCCGTTGATTTCGGGGGCTTCGCCGGACGTATCCGGCAGGAACTTGCCCTGAACAAGTATCAGCCATTCATCATCAGGTCTGACCGTAACGTCCGTTTTCAAGTCCTGGACCAACTCCTGCAAATACTCAGCGATTCCGGTGTCATCAACCTCTCCCTGACTACCAAAGCCGAGCCCCAAAAAAGTATCGAAAAATAGCTCTCCCTACGCCAGGACTTGAAATTTAACCGTTACATGATAAAATGAACCTTAACGTGATCTAGTTACTATTTCATATTCCCCCATGCTCTTCAGACGTGAAACGAATCGAACTCGGTACTTGTATGGACATCAATAAGCCGTTTGGCTAGGCAAAATTGCTCGCTGTGGTGCATGCAGTCATGACCGGCGACCTTCATTTCGATTGGGGGAATATAACCATCATGCTACAAGGGCTTCATCGGTGAAGTATAAAAAGTCAGTCTTGCTCTTGACGGTCGGTATCGTTGCCCTGTGTTTCGGATTGGGACTGAAACAGTATTCTTTTCAGTCTCTCAAATTGAGCAGGCAATGTCGGGCCAAAGCCGAACAATTACTGGTCGAGGGTAAGTACGCATCCAGTCTCGCCTATTTCCAGAAATCACTGGCGTATGAACCGAGCCAGGCTGGCATCGAAACCATAAAATCTCAGCTCACACAGATCGTCAGGGTTACGGAAAAAACGAAACTTGAACCACTGCTCATCGAACTTGGTCAGGAATTGATCCGGCAACAGAAACTGCATCTGGCTCAATTATTGTTTGAAAAATTGATTGAAAGATCACCCGCCAGTTTGTTCAAAGCCGAAAAGGAACTGGCAATTCTCGAATGGTACCGCGGAGACCCTCCAGACCCTGGAGGCACCTATCGGCAATATACGGCTGATAAAATGAACAATCTTTATAAACTTCTTTTTGTTTATGTCTATCCACCCCGGATCGTGGCACAGCATTATCGTTTCGATCCGAAGGATCAGACCTTCGTAATGGAGATCGTTCTGGACCGGGTTTATCCTGAACATATGTTCAGAATGGATTGGGTGTTCGATCAGAAGATTATCCATACTTATCAATGGCATTTCAAGCATTACCGGGAACGCCCGGTTTTGCGGGCAAGTGTCCGACAGTGCCCCGAAACCTTTCTCTTCTATTTTTTTCATAAGCACAATTTGCTTTGGCTGGAGCAGGACTACATAATCGAGAACGGCTCTGCCCAATTGAAATGGAGTAATGTCGAAATCCCGCAAGAGCAAGCATTGCATTTCAGGGAATGTGACCGTGATCACCACGAATCAATTGTACTATCAGGATAATCAGCTCAGGGAATTTGAGGCTCATGTGGTCAGTATCGAGCCATCAGAGCGTGGATTTCGGGTTATTCTCGACCAGACAGCCTTTTTTCCGGAGGGTGGTGGTCAACCGGCGGATCGTGGGACTCTCTCGGGGATCGAGGTTTTGGATGTTCAGATCGAGTCCGATCATATTGTCCATTATTTGAAACAGAAGCCCAGCGGGAACACGGTCACAGGTATCCTTGATTGGGATCATCGTTTTCATTCAATGCAACAACACACGGGTCAACATATCATCTCGGCCGCTTTCTGGGCCGAGAACAGATCTAAGACAGCATCGGTCCACCTTGGTAAGGCGTACACCACGATCGAATTCGAGACAGAGTCAATGACAAGGGCCGAGATGAGAGCGGGTGAACGTCTGGCCAACCGGATCATCGGTCAGAACCTGCCCGTGTCTGTCTTGTATCCGTCAGCGGATGAACTTAAGAACATGACCCTGCGACGACCGACAAACAAGACCGAGCATGTCCGCCTGGTGCTCATCGGTGAGGTCGATTGCGTTGCCTGCGGTGGAGTGCATTGTTCGCGGACCGGCGAGGTGGGTTTGGTCAAGGTTATTGCTCATGAAAAAATCCGCGGTAATACCCGATTGATTTTTAAAATCGGCGGCGACGCGTACGCTGATTATGACTTGAAGAACCAGATCATGTCCGAACTCAGGACCGAACTCAACGTCCAGGACCAGCACCTTCTTGAACGGGTCCAGCAACTCGAACACAGCCTGGTCGAGTCTACTCGGAGTCTGCATGTGCTCGAACAGAAATTGGCCCGAAACATGGCCGAGTACATTTATGCCGGGCGCGAACAGGATCATGAATTGCCCTTTGATTGGGTCGTATTCTTCTTCGAGCAGGAAGAGGAGCGATTAATCAAGGAAATCGCCAAGGAGCTCCTGAAGCGTGAACAAGTAGCCTGCTGCCTGATCAATCGATACACCGATCATTATACCTGGACCCTCACCGAATCCGAACGAGTGTCTATTCCCTTTGTAGAGCTCCGCGAACGATTGTTCGAGCGGACCCGTGCTAAGGGAGGCGGTCGGGCACCCATGTGGCAGGGCATCGGGCCTGATCCTCACCAGGCGGAAGTCTTCGGCCAGACGATCCGGCAGCTTCTGCAGGAGTATTGCCCGCGATGATCCATCGGGGAGTGTAAAATGGCGATCGTGTTTTTTGATATCGACCGGACCTTGATCGATACCAATTCCGCTCTTGACATCGTCAAGTATTACCTGAAAAAACGATTGTTCGGCCCACGACAGGTTCTTTGGTCCGTCGTTTACCATGTTCTTTACCGACTGGACCTGGCTAACCCGCAGCAAATGATGTTGAAAGGACTCACACCCTTTGTCGGCAGGGTCCGGGCAGAAGTGCAGTTCGAGTTACGGCAGGTCTTCGAACAAGCCCTTATTAAGAGGTTGTATCAGAATGCCCTGGACACAATAGCCTGGCATCAGAACCACGGCGATACTGTCATCCTGTTGAGTAGTACCTTGTGGGACGTTGCCGGATTAATAGCCGAATATTGTGGTCTGGATTATATTGCCACTATGGTTGAACTCGAAAACGACCGCTATACACACAAGTTGGTCCAGCCTGTCCCCTTTGGCACCGGTAAGCTTATTCTCGCTCATCAGTACTGCCGGGAACACGGTTTTCAGATCCACGAGGCCTTCTTTTACACGGATTCTCACTCGGACCTGCCCCTGCTCGAAGCAGTCGGTCATCCCATCTGCGTTAACCCTGATTCGAGATTACGCTTTGCAGCCCGGAAACGAGGCTGGACTTTGCTCTCATTCCGTATGTGAAATACCGGCACAATCTATCAATAGGAAACAGAGCGGAGCAGATAATCAGAGACCAGAGATTCATCCTCGGTTCCGGTGCTATTCTGACCTTTCTGCCAGAGGGCAATTTTATCTTCAAATTCCCGGCGGAACCTATCGCGATCCAATTTTTTCAGGGCCCTGGTCTCGTATTTCATTGCTTGTTTGTATTCACCCCTGGCAGCTAGAATGCTGGCCAATGTATCGAGATTATTGGCATTCTCTTGTAATTTGACCGATTTTCTGGCCAATTCGAGGACGGGGTCACTCACCAGGGATAACTCATAATATGTCCAGGCCAGATTGTTCAATAGCTCTGATTTTTCAGAGGTTGACAGGCCCTTGAATGTGCTTTCCGAGGCTACCACCCCAAGACCATATTCGAGGGCCACGTCCGGACCGGCGTCTTGGTACACAACTGCTATTTTCTGTGTTGCCAGATAGGCATATTCAAGCCTCTCGGCCTCATTCAACTGGTTGTCCAGCCGATCGAGTGCTTGTTTTGTCAGAAAGCCATTCTCGGACGCAACCTGGACAATCATCTGATCGAAATAGGCTTCGAGTAACTCGCCCCGCTCATCGGAGTTT
Organism: bacterium; assembly: GCA_016934675.1. GTDB lineage: Bacteria > CSSED10-310 > JAFGSJ01 > JAFGSJ01 > JAFGSJ01 > JAFGSJ01. The sequence goes on from JAFGSJ010000050.1 coordinate 21,519, forward strand.
AACGCGGTCATTTTTTGATACATGGTTTGAGCATACGTTGCGGCCTTGTCTCGCTGACCCTGTTTGACACAGACGTCGATTAAGACCGGATAAAGGGAAAGTGAGGTAACACAGAATTCGGGTGAATCCCACAGCCTGGGATTGAGTCGGGTCGTCTGATCGATCAAGGCAATAATATCAGCACTGCCCACGGGCTGACCCGTGATATCTTGCCAGCCCGCATCACCGGAAGAAAAAGAGATAAGGGCCGCTGCTAAATATACGGCTATACTGTCTTTCATTGTGTGGTTGGTCTGCAGGAAATCGCTGAAAATCGAGAGGGCCTCAGCGTTCTTGTCATGCAATACCTGCCAGACCATATAGGTCAGAAAGCCGGTACTGCCCTTTAAATCATATGCCAGTCTGTCCGGATAGTAGAGCTCGTAAGGTTCCAGAAATTCACGTTCCAGACGAGCACGCTCGTCCGCCTTGGACCCATCCCGATACCGTTGGATTATATTGACTATCAACAGGGCCCGCTTTTCTTGGAATTGCTGGGTTAATTCGTCTTCAGGGCCGGGACCAAGCTCGATAATTCGACGAAAGACCTGCAGTTTTTCCTCGATGTTATATTCATCGAGCATCAGGCTGAGCTCGATCCAGTATTCTCGATTGATCGGGTCCTGCTCGACTTTGAGCCGGGCCGCATGCAGGCTTATTCCTTTTTCAACCCCGGCGATCCAGTCGGTAAAGCTGTCGACTGTTATTTCCTCGTAGTTTCGGTACGTATCCAATTCAGTCCCGTCGGAATCGAATAATTTAAATGTGGGAAAAACCTGAATCTTGAATCTTTGGACATAATCCTTGCCCCGTGAGGTTGTTTCTTCGATGTAAACCAGCAGGACTTTATCCGCCACTGCTTTGAATTCAGCCGTTTCGAATACGTTTTTCTTGACTATCTGGCAGGGCAGACACCATTTAGCCGAGAACACTACCATCACTTTCTTGTTCTGCCGGGTCGCCTGTTCGATTATTCGCTCGAAACTGTTCTGTTCGGTCAGAAAAGTATAATCACCGATGGTCTTTGTTTTGGATGCTGACCACACGGGCAGAGACAAGCTCACGATACATAGAAATAGCACTGCGGTTTTTTTAGACATACAGACCTCCCTCGAGGTACAAATGCAATATTATCCGATCGGCTTCGGCCCAATCGAGTCCTTCGAGTCGATCAGGGTGGTCCCAGATAACCTCTTCATGCTCGACCAGGACCAATAGCCCGCTGATAATCCTGCAGATAAAGGGGAAAAAACGGAACTGTTTGTAACCATAGCTGTGATCGATGACTGGTAAAGCCCCTGTTATGATCACCTTTAAGCCAAGCTCCTCATCGATCTCGCGAACCAGAGCCTGGTCCGGGGTCTCGCCCGGACAGACTTTTCCTCCCGGAAACTCCCACTTGAACGCTTGGTCTTTTGTCCTGTTCCGGCGAGCAGCAAGAACATGACCGTTTTTCTCGATTATGGCACAACTGACCTGAATCATCGGCCTCTTTCCGCATTTGCTTTGAAACCGTACAATCCGACATTGCCCAAACAAGATAGCATCATTTACCGCCCGAAAGCAAGAACCCCATGTCGATGGGCTCAGCAATGCTTTACTATTCATTTGAGGCACACTTCATCGTGCATTGCATGTTCATCATTATAATGGAAATGAATGAACTGAAAAGATAATGGGTTGTGCAATGAAAAACCTCTGTACTCTGGCTGAACTCTGTGGTAAAATTATTTCAACCCTGATACGAGAAGAAACAAAGGACCACAGAACGAATCGCTGAACCGAAGCCCAATCGTTTACATGTCGAAATAGAGTTGACAAGCAAACGTTGACATCCCTGATGTGGATCGGTAGACTTGTCGTGTTTGTTGGGCTCGGTTAGCTCGGTCGTTAACCCACAGCACTGGATCATGCACGGAGGAACCAATGGACAGCACAGTCGTACAGTGGAAAAGGTCCCATTCGTTGACGTGCGATTCAAGGAGCTTGCCGCCAGCATCGGAAATCCGTTGTCAGGGTAATATAATCGTAATGCAGGACGCTGAGAACACTGAGAACCGCAGAGGAGAGCACAATGGTTTTTGAATGGGCCACCCAACACTGCATGCGGCCGACTTACCTTACGCGCCGTGTTCAACAACAACTTTCACAAGGAATGCTTCTGAGCATGGACTTTCACTATGACGTATACACCTGGTCGTCGTTGCCTTTTCCCGGTATTTCCCCATGTGAATGGGCACGAGTACGGTGAGTGGGAACAATGATCAAATTGTGTTATTACAAAGCGTTTTTATGTCTTTCTGTCGTTTGGGGTCTCGGAATGTGTGGACCTGTCGAAAATGGCTGGGCTGATGCAACGCAAAAATATCAAAACAGGAAGGCACCTGCCCGGATTCTGTTCCTGGGAAACAGTTATACTTCCTTTAACGGTGGGCTTGCCTATCATGTTCAGCAGTTTGCTCAATCAGCTGAGCCAGGTCTCCTGATCGAAACTGCCGCCATCACACCCGGTGGATACACGCTCGAAAATCATTGGAATACGCCCTCGACTATTGCCGAAATCCAAACCGGCTATTGGGACATGGTTATCCTGCAGGAACAGAGCACTCGCCCGGTGACTGACCCGGATTTGATGTTTACCTACGCACGTAATCTGGAAACAGTCATTTCCGGATCTGATGCAGAAACCGGTTTTTTCATGACCTGGGCCCGAGAATACGATCCCCCCATGATCGAACCGCTGGCTGAAGCTTATAACAAGATGGGGCTGGAGCTCAATGCACTCGTTGCGGCTGTGGGTCGCGCTTTTCAACAATCACTCGAAGAATATCCAGAATTGACGCTCCACAACGCTGATGGCAGCCACCCGAATGTGCATGGAACTTACCTGGCAACATGTGTATTGTATGCGACCATCTGGGCGAACAATCCGGTGGGAGTCGAATATGTCAGCGATCCCAGCATCACCGCGAAACAGAAAACAATACTGCAGAGTGTTGCCTGGCATGCGGTGAGTGATTACCTCAAACCACCCGGTTCTGTGCAATCGTTGACTCTTGAAAAATTGGATAACGTTTTATCTTTCAAGTGGACCGCTGCGTCGTCAGAATGTCATACGGACTCATATGCTCTCTATGCTGGTGATCTCCCCACACTCCTTTCTGGTTTGTATAACCACGATATCTCTCATAGTTGCAGCATTGAGACCAGCTCATATCAGATTGAGCTGCAGGATCCTCTCGGCTCGGGAAACGTCTATTTCCTAGTTGTGGCGCTTAATGAAGACGAGGAAGGATCATATGGCAGCGGAGATGCGGAACGACCGATTTCCGCGGCAGCCTGTGAGAACGTCCAGGTCCTCGATGTGTGTCAATAAGCTGGAGAAGATGGGATCGGAAGATTCGTAATGAGCACAGGGAGGTTTTCATTGTAGCGTCAGTTCCTGAACATTCTGGAATTCGCTGACCAGAGAGTATTTTTCCACAGAAACCAGGATAAGGGCACAGGTCGGTGAGTACACAAAATCTCTCAACGATGGATGCTTTCGAAGATAAAGCTCTCGATATTTTTCTGTGTCAGCATCTGATACTTCTTTCGCCTTTCCGTAAGCGGTAACCGCGGCAGCTGAGTGAAAATCTGTCTCCTGATGTTGGCGGGTGTCAATGAGTAGTGCAACTAAGGGGTTTGATATCAGATTGCGATATTTTCTGGTTGACCGGGGGGTGGCAAAAACAATCGTATCCAAATCATTGGTAGCCACAAAACCCACCAAACTTGTATGCGGTTGCCCTTCACTCTGGGTCGCTAATACGGCTAATAACTGTTGTTCAAGAATTCGTTGAATGCTTTTTGTTAGTATTGTGACTTCATTCATTGATCATCTCACCATTTAAAACAACAGTATTATCTTAATCCACATCCCCTCGAATTAAAACTGAGAAACCATGCCTGAAGTGGATTGCTTACTCTATATCGAACAAATTTTAAAGCAGAAATCAGTCATTGATTTTAATGTTGCACGCAGGGATAGCAGAGCAAACGGATATTAGCTCACGAGCGTAATTCTATTTCTGGTGCGAAAAATTCAAATATCTTCGTTTTCGGTAATTTGGGAATAGACTGACTCTCAGCAATCACGATCTGGTTTACAGTAAAAGAGCGGAAATCGGCCACTTCGCAACCCTTGTATTTCCTGTTTCCGTGACCCCAGCTCAATGAACAATCGATCAAATACGACATGTGGGACAGTACAAATATGTATCTCCGGATGTACCCTTCAAGGGATGAGCTTATTCTCAGAGACCTTCAATAAGGTCAAAAGCAGTCGCTTTCGACATGACTCCTAATTCTCGTTTCGCCAATCCCACAGCTTACACAGATGGAGTGATATTTTCCGTCGGCTCAACCGGGGATGTTCACGAATGACAAATTTGATACACTCGATATCAGCTGTGCTCAAAAAGCGACCCTGTATTTTTAATTCTTGATCCATACAGGTCTTCATAGCACGGGCAAAGTCTGGAGTGCCGTAATTTTTTGTTATTTTATAACTTTTTTAAAAATGAAGACTGCTACTGCTAAACTGTTACACTTTTCCCGTGATTCCCGTTCTGTCCTCTATTGAATAAAAACAGTACTCACCTGGAGAGAAACATCGCCCACGGCAATGTGCATGCATTCTTCGAATAAACTCTCGATCGTATAAGTATTCCGACCGTGCACTTCTGACATGTCGTGAGTCGTGATTTGCCTCAGGACCGGATTAACCACGGTGTAGACGATAGGAGTGGGAATCATTGTGGTACTTAAGCTGTTGAAATAAGGATTTCCATTCAAAGCCATCATAAGCAGAGATTGGACCTGGATGAGTTGATTATTGATGGGCCCGGAAACATCTTGGGGAGGTTCGATGTTACCGTTCCAATCAACGATCCGAATCTTGACATTTTCAGCGAACATGGTTGTCCGAACGAGGGTTGCGAGCGCACTTCTTCTTTTTGCCTGGTTTACCACCAGATCGATGATCATGTCATAACCCTCCTGCCGAGGTTCGCTGACTAAAACCCCCTGACTCTGGCCAAAAGTAGCTTCAAGATAGAAATAAGCATAGTATTCCGGGCCGATTGCTGCAGTTGCTTTGGTGGGCATTGTCCCGATTACCGGAACACTCAGCAGGATAAACAATGGAAGCAAGCAGAAATATTTCATGTGAGTCATACCATTTCCTCCTTCTTTCTTTGTTTTGTTCTGTTATGTTCTGTTATGATTAGACTGATCGTGACGCCCAAATGCCCCTCTTCCAAACAAAAAAAAGGGGAAGGCCTATGTGGATAGTCTAATGATAAGTGCCCTGACGGGCATGCACGAACACTTTACAGGCTCTGGAATACAGGTCATGTCCGCGTTTTTTTTTACTATCAGGGGTCCATGATTTTGAAAAGCGCCGCTCAGTAGTGGGCCGTTATCCCTGGTGCAGTTATGCGGCGATAACCGGTTTAAAATCGTGTCCTCGCTCGATAGACCGGAATAGTGTTCTGGAAAAGTATCCCGGGTTGCGGAAGCAGTAAAATGCCGTTTGTGCTGATTTGAGTGTTGGGGCGGTGAAGGTTTGCTACCGATTCTGTCCGGATCAAGGTTGCAGTTACCGACCTCCGACACAGACGATCAGGGTGTATCTCCCTCTGTCCGGTAGAGGGGAATATCCGTCAAGTCAAAATCATGACCCTTATAAAGTAACGGTTCATCGGTTACCCTGACAAGGGCGTATGCAAAACAGTCTCCGAAATTCAGTCGGGCAGGATGCCTGTCCTTTCCAAAGTCAAGATATGCCTGGCGAGAGCTATGTGCGATGTCTCGGTTTTGATTTTCTGGATGATGGCACATAGAAGGCCCCAGGAGTTTCGAGCGAAGCAAAACAGG
>JAFGSJ010000051.1 GCA_016934675.1 bacterium
AAACCTGTTTTGCTTCGCTCGAAACTCCTGGGGCCTTCTATGTGCCATCATCCAGAAAATCAAAACCGAGACATCGCACATAGCTCAGAGCACAATTAGCTTGACAAAAGAGTCGATATTTGAGATAGTGCAGTGGGTTACATGAATAGTGTCGGAATTTCAGGTTTGAATCCTTTGAGGAAGCAGATCGATACTTTATCAGATGCAGGATCAAGCACGGAGATGCTGTCCTATGAGCCAAGATAAGAAGCGCATTGACAAAGTACTCATCGTTGACGATGAAAAATTCGTCTTGAAAATTCTGGCAGATACACTTTCCAATCTTTGTCACGATATTATATTCGCAAGCAACGGCCAGGAAGCGTTGGAAAAAATTCAGACAACCTGTCCGGACTTGATTATTTCAGATATCATGATGCCGGTCATGAATGGCATAGATCTGCTGAAAGCGATTAGGGAAAACCAGCAAACATGTCACTTGCCTTTCATATTGCTCACGGTGAAGGACGCGACCCTTGACATACTTGACGGTTACCATTCCGGGGCTGATTATTATTTACCCAAACCGTTCGATTATAATCAACTGGTTGAAGCCCTTGATTTCGCGATTGCTGCTAGAAAGGAAAAGAACGACCGGACCTGAACCACACGAGCCTGTTCAGTAATCAACCTTAATCGTCCCTGTTTTCTTCAGTACAGTCCTTCTTGTTTTGTAAATTTCATGTCGATGAGCTACATTTAGGCAAGAGTACGCACTTGCTTCCCGTAAAGGGAAAGAATTCATTCTGCACCATATGGTCAGTTCACACCCTTCAACCTGAAAGGAGAATGAGTAATGATGTTGAGAAAACTCATAATTATCGGCGTCGCGATATCCAGTTTTGTCCTGTTCGGGCTGGTCAGCGAAACCATGGCTGATGAGGCTAAAAAAGAAATGAAGAATGAACCAGCCAAAGAGGAGACCAACAACATGCCCCAAGTTTTAATGAAAACGAGCCTTGGTTCCATAACGATTGAATTGTATCCGGATAAAGCCCCTATCGGCGTGAAGAATTTCCTGCGCTATGTGGACGAGAAGTTTTATAATGGCACAATTTTCCATAGGGTCATTAGTGGTTTCATGATCCAGGGCGGTGGATTCGACCAGAACCTGGTCCAGAAGAAACCCCATGAACCAATTAAAAACGAAGCAGACAATGGTTTAAAAAACGATCGGGGCACAGTGGCTTATGCCCGGACCAATGTCGTTGACAGTGCCACCTGTCAGTTTTTTATCAATGTGGTGGATAACAGCTTTCTGAATCATAGAGCGAAAACGCCGCAAGATTATGGATACTGTGTTTTCGGTAAGGTCATCGCCGGTATGGATATTGTCGACAAGATCAAAGCTGTGCCCAAGGGCACAAAGGGTGGAATGCAGGATGTTCCGGTTAAGCCGGTCGAAATACAGTCTGTCGAAAGAATCGAGAAATAATTCAGGTTGAGCGTACGGGGCGAGACCAGCTGATAAAGCTGGTTTCGCCTGTTAAAGGGTTGAGCGAATGGCCGTGATCGAGTGGATTTTATTTTCAGTCAAGGGTCCTCTCTGGAATAATGTCCGTGAGATCGAATATCTTGAGAATCTGCTGAAAGAGCACCTTGTTGAAGCGGGCGTGTCGTTCACGGACCGGGATTTCAGCGAAGCCAAACGGGCAGCCATGCTTGCATATGGTCCCGACACTTTGGAGACCATGCTATGGTCCCTGGTCAAGCCGGACGAGCAACTCTATCAAAGGATAATCAAGAGTCTTCAGCAACTGTATCGTACTTTGAAACCTGATAAACGGCGTTCCCTGTTCAATCTGAATCCGGGTTCATTGAGGGTCCTTCACTCTCTGAGCAGGGTGTATCAACTCGGTCTGGCGGATAATGATTTTGCCACTGCCCGTTTTCTGGTTGAAGAGGCTGGTTTGAAGGCGGTTTTCAAACTAACTGACCACTTTGGTCGCAATCCATATGCGAAACCCGATGTTCGCTTTTATGAATATTTACTGCAAAAAACGGATGCTCAGCCTGAAAAAACGGTCGTGGTCGGGTCCCGTCTCGATCTTGATATCCTTCCGGCCTTAACTGCGGGATTGAAGACCATCCTGGTCAAGCGCGGCCCGTATGCCAAACTCGAACCACGCAATCCCTCGGAATTTCCTCATCTTGAAATTGATTCGATCAAAGTCTTACCGGAAGCCATAAAGACCCTCGAAATATAAAAAAATCGGTCAATTTCAAAAGAATGAAATTGACCGATTCTCTCATCGAAAATGCAGATTACTCTTTGGTTTACTCCTCTTCGCCAGTCTTGAATTCGGCAATGACTTTTTCCTGCAGGTGGGCAGGTAATTCTTCATAATGAGAGAATTTCATGCTGAAGATGCCACGACCACCGGTCATGGAGCGGAGGTCTGATGCATAGGTCAACATTTCGGCTTGCGGGACCTGTGCTTTCACGATCTGGCGATGTCCTTTGGCCTCAAAACCCTGGACTCGCCCCCGACGTCCGTTCAAATCGCCGATAATATCACCGACCATGTCCTCGGGGCAGATGACTTCGACATCCATAATCGGTTCCAGAAGGACGGGGTTGCACTGGAGGACACCTTTTTTAAAACCCATCGAAGCTGCAATTTGGAAGGCCATATCGGAAGAGTCGACGGTATGAAACGAACCGTCAAAAAGGCCGACCCTGACATCCACGATGGGGAAACCGGCCAGGGCACCTTCCTGCATGGCTCCGATAATACCTTTTTCGACCGAGGGAATGAAGTTTTTGGGGATAACACCGCCAACGATCAGATTATCAAAGACAAAACCGCCACCACTGGGCATGGGTTCAATCCGCAGCCAGGTATCACCATACTGCCCACGGCCGCCAGTCTGCTTCTTGTATTTGCCTTGAATTTCAGTTTTCCCGCGAATCGTCTCGCGATAAGGTATCTTCGGTAGAGTCAGGACAACCTGAACACCATACCTTTTTTCAAGTTTAGCTACGATGATTTCAATATGTTGCTGCCCCATGCCCCACAGGAGAAGCTGCTTGGTCTGAATTTCACGGACGAACGTTATCGTGGGGTCTTCATCAGCCAATTTCTGAAGACTGAGATTGATCTTTTCTTCATCTTCCTTGGCTTTAGGCACGATGGCATAAGCAATCATGGGATTTTCTTTTTCAGGAATTGGCAAAAGAATTTGGGCAGAGCTATCGGCAATCGAATCACCGGTCCCGGTTTCTTTCAGTTTCGTGACCGCGCCCAATTCACCGGGGTAGATTTTTTCTACGGAAGTCTGGGTTTTCCCTTGCAAAAAGAATACCTGACCGACCCGTTCCTTGACATCACGATTAACATTCAGAAAGGTACTATCTGGATTCAGCATGCCGGAATAGACCCGGAACAGGGTGATTTTTCCGGCATACGGATCGACCATGGTTTTATACACGTAACCCGAGAAAGGTTCATCCTCTTTGAAATGCCTGGTAATCTGTTCGTCAGTGTTGGGCTTCTTACCAGTAGCAGCGGGGGCCTGCAGGGGAGAAGGAAGAAACTCACCGATACAATCGAGCAGGTGGCGGACGCCAATATTGAGCAGGGCCGAACCACACAGAACCGGGACTATATCGCCCTCAAGAACAGCTTTTTTCAAACCGGAAATCACCTCTTCTGAAGAAAACTCTTCACCTTCGAGGTATTTTTCTAGAAGCGTATCATCTTTTTCTGCAGCAGCCTCGATCAATTTTTCACGAGCTTCCTGGAGCAAATCAGTCAGATTTTCCGGGACCGGTATTTCTTCAAAATCGCCCGATTTATCGTTTTTATAGCGATAACCTTTCTGGGTGAGAACATCAACAACCCCTTCAAATTTATCTTCTTCACCGATGGGCAGATTAAAGGCTATAACCAGGTCTTTTTCACCCTTGTTGAAAATTTCGCGGAGATTGTCCATTGTTCGAGTAAAGCTGGCCCTTTCGCGATCGAGTTTATTTAAAAAAATGACCCGCGGCAGTTTATACTCATCAGCATATTCCCAGACTTTTTCGGTAAATACTTCGACACCGGCAACAGAGCAAACCGTGATAATCGCTGAATCGCAGACGCGTAACCCCAATTTTGCCTCATTGATAAAATCGCCGTAACCGGGAGTATCGATAATCTGGTAGCGTTTTTTATCCCATTCCAGGTAACAGGGAGCGAGACTGATCGAAATTTTCCGTTCTATTTCATTTTCATCAAAATCCGTGACCGAGTTTCCTTCCTGGACTGAGGTCAATCGCGTGGTCATTTTGGAATCAAACAGCATGGCAGATGCGAGTGAAGTCTTGCCACTATCACCGTGACCAATGATCCCGGCAACTCTGATATTGGCGATCTCATACTTTTTCATTACTTGGGGTCTCCTTTCTCGCTCGGTAAATCCCGTCTATTCAGCATTTTTATTGATAACAGTATCATTGCATCTGTGCTCAAGCAGGGTGAGCCATAATGCCCGAAAACATTTAGTCGAGCGGTTTTCAGCCGCAGGTAACAGACCAGCCGCTCGACAGCCCTAGATACACTATATCTGTATCGGACAAATTTCAATGGCGTTGAAAGAAAGCACAGACCAGATTTCAACGACATGAACTTGTACAAGATTGAATTTCGAAAACCGTCGTCAGCGGACCTGGTCCGGTCGACTAGTCCTGATTATACTTACCGGTGCACACTCTCAGTTCGAATTGATTAAGTCTGGAAACTGATCAAAGAAACGGGCGCTGGGAACATAGAATGCCTGATCACGTTCGGGTCCGACCGACACGATTGCGATCTCGACCCCGACCAGGTCCTGCACTACTTCCAGGTAATTCCGGGCAGCTTTGGGCAAGTCCTCGATCGATCGACACCGGCTGATATCCTCCAACCAACCCTCGACCTCGATATACTCCGGGCAAACCTGATCCAGACTGGATGGATATTCGGGAAACTCATCCAGTCTGCGTGATCCGAGTTCATACGCCTGACAGATTTTTATTTTCCTGAAGCCGGAAAGCACGTCGAGTTTAGTGAGTGCCAAGGCAGACAGACCGTTGATGCGAACTGCATAGCGCATAACCGGCACATCAAACCAGCCACACCGACGTGGCCGCCCCGTGGTCGAGCCGAACTCGTGTCCGCATTGCCTGATGGTCTCTCCTGCTTGTTCGAGGTCTTCCGTAGGAAAAGCTCCAGCCCCGACCCGCGTTACGTATGCTTTGCATATACCCAATACCTGGTCAAACCAGCATGGTCCGATACCCAGACCGGTGATCGCACCACCTGCGGTCGAATTCGAGGAAGTCACAAATGGGTATGTTCCGTGATCGACATCGAGGTGGGTCCCCTGAGCCCCCTCACATAAAAGGTTCGATCCTGCACATAACTGTTCATGCAACCAACGCGAGGTTTCACGGATATATGGCCGTATTTTCGAAATATGCGGTCGGTATTCTTCGATCATGGCGGAGACACTGCAGAGAGTACTCTTATAGATCTGACTGGCCAGAGCCTGTTTCCAGGCCGTGTTTTGTTCGAGTTTGTCCCTGAATCGTTCGTCATCGAGTAAATCTGCCATGACCAGACCACGTCGGGCGATTTTATCTTCATATGTCGGGCCGATCCCACGAAGGGTCGTCCCTATTTTGACCGAGGAAGCACTCTCTTCAGTGTGTTTCTCAATCTGAATATGACTGGGAAGAATGACATGGGCCCTGCTGGAGATGACGAGCCTGTCCTCAAAAGACAATCCACGCGCGGCTATCTGTTCCAATTCAGTTACCAGAGTCGGCAGATGGATGACCATGCCGTTACCCAATAAAACTTTTTTCCCGGCATGTAGTATCCCGGTCGGGACAAGGTGAAAAATATATTTTTCACCTTGGACGACCACGGTGTGGCCGGCATTGCCGCCCCCTTGATAGCGGCCGATGATATCGAAATGGCCCGCGAGAAGATCGATGATTTTTGCCTTGCCTTCATCTCCCCACTGTGTTCCCACAACAATAAGATTATGCTTTTTCCCATGAATGTGCTCAATCATGATGTTCTCTCTCCAAACATGGCTGAACAATCGCCCGCGTCTTGAGTGCTCGTGCATCTTTCTGCAAGCACATGAAATAACGATAATGATCGCTTTCTTATCCCAGATCAAGTTAATAATGAATCGACCGTCCGAAGTAAAGTACTCATATCCGCTGATTTAGTCACATACGCATCTGAGGCCCATACGGAGAAATCATGCTTGAATTCGCCATAGGCAGTGCTGATAATCACGGGGATGGGACCAAAATTTTCGCGAAGCATCCGTAAAAAGTGAATACCATCCATTCCGCTCATCTTGATGTCGAGTGTGATCAGGTCGGGCGGGTCCTGCGAGACCAGTTCCAATGCTTCCTCGCCCGTTGCAGCAGTCCTGACCAAATAGCCTGCCTGGCTGAATTCATCATGATACAGAATCCGGATGCTCTCTTCATCATCAATTACCAGAATTTTTTTATTCATGACATTCTTCCTAACCGGTCCATCGAATGAAGCCCTCTTCAAACATATTAAAAATCACTCTTGTGATCATCCCGATCAACCTCTGCTTCCAAAGGACCAGGATGAGTGTGTCCGGCGATTTCTTTTGGAAAGCGAATCTTGAAGGTCACGCCCTGACCGTATCTATTAATCAAGCGGAGACTGCCCTTATTGCGTTCCACGATTTTCAGGGCCAGCGGCAATCCCAAACCGATCCCCTTTTCCTTGGTGGTAAAGAAAGGATTAAAAATATTCGAAACGATCTCGCTCTCGATTCCTCCTCCGGTGTCTGAAATTTCGAGGCAAACCTGTTCGCCTTCATCGTGTTCGATAAAAGAACGTACCGTCAGCAGACCTCCATCTTTCATGGCTTGAATGGCATTATTGATCAAATTGATCATCACCTGTTTCAGCCCGTTTTTATCAACCATTATCTCGGGTAAATCGCGAGACAATTCCTTGTGCAATCCTATTTTCTGAGACCTGAGTTCACTCTCATACAGAAAAATGATCTCGGCTAAAATATCGTTCAGTTTGACCGGCTCGAAGTCTGTTCGTGCTTCGCGAGCGAACTGCAAGATATTGTGCAGTATTTTTTCCAATCTGTCAACTTCCTTAATGATGATATCAGTATAGGTCGTGCCGATATCCGGCGAATGTTGAAGGACGAGCGCATGTAATCGTCGGGCAAATCCTCCGATAGCGACCAGGGGATTTCGGATTTCATGGGCCATCAAAGCAGATAACTCACCAAGAGCAGTGAGTTTTTCGTGTTGCTCCAATTGCTGATGAGTCATTTCCAGTTTCCCGGTCAACTCTTTCATCTGGAAATACAGACTGGACAGCTCAATCGATACACCTGCATGACCGGCAAACAAAGCCAGCATCCGGATGTCTTCCGGGAAAATCGGTTGACGGTTATAAAAATTGTCCACGGCGATGACACCGAGTATTCGCTCACCCGACATCAACGGTACTGTGGCAAATTCAACACCTCGGAAAAAATGGGTTAATTGGATGGGGCAACGTGTAGCGGAGTCTTCAACTGAAACATGCTGCGTTTTCCTTTCCAGAACGGTATCGGTAAATACATTGGCCGGTCCGGACAGGGGCAACACTACATGCAGTATTTCCCGGTGGAAATCACTGTTCAGATAACTTTTACTCTGCATAATGTGGACAATCCACTCCTGATACGGCCGTTCTTCCCGATGTAGATTGGTCCAGATCCGATTGGCTTCATCACCCGAGCTGGGTCCGATACCCATCATTCCGTGGAGTGCATTGTCCTTTTCATCGATCATCAATAAGACGGCCCGATTGAAACCCATACCATCACCCAGGGTTATCGCCGTCAGAATCAGGTGCAAGCGTTGCTCGATACTCATTGTTTCCTTAAAAAGATAGGAAATCTCATAGATAAGAGAAAATTTCCAGACCCTGTCCCTGTTCAAGCGGGCTAATTTCTGACTCTCCGTGTAAAACCGGCAATGTTCAAGGGCAATACTGGTATGAAAACACAATTCCTGAAGCAACAGGATCTGATCGGTACTGAAGGGGGCCTTCTTCTCGGCAAGTACCTGATTTCGGGTAAAAACGAACAATACGCCCAGCTCCTGGTCCTGAATTTTCAGGAGAAAGGACACTCCCCGAAATGGTCCGATTTCGATACAACTGTAGGGAAGCCGGGTCGCTTCCGTGACTGTCCCGGATTCATTCATTTTCGCTGACCGTGAAGAAAAAGGTGGCGTGTACTCATGCACATTTTCCGGGTACTCGCCCCAAGTCATAATATAGGCGTCCTTCCCGTGATCATGAACCTTCAAAACACAACCACTGATGCCATCCTGCTCAAGAATACTCCCAACAAGACTGTTGATGATCGCTTCCTCACTCATGGTATAATGCAAGGTCGAGTAAATCGTATTTATGGTTGTGAGGTTCTTCAACTGTCTCTGCCAGCTTAGAAGCTGGTCACTGTCAGCCCAACCTTGCCCAAGCAGAAGAGTTAATAATTCGAGTATCTTGATTTCCTCTGGGGTTATGTTCATCCCCTCTGTCCAAGCAAAGCCCAAGAAACCCCGGAAAGTGTTCTGATAGAGCACAGGAACGGTCAATATAGAGCGTATCTTATCGCTGCTCGACTCGAGCTGAGCATCGGCCGCTTTGTGGACCGAGACCTGCTCATAGAAACGACTCCCGGCACGATCGATCATGCTTAAAAGAGGTTGATCATACTCATCCCAGAGGTCTGCCAATTGCCTCATCCCGACAGGTTGAGAAGACCAGACAATCCGAAAATCGCCGGATTGTTCAACGGGTTCACAAAAAACCATCATGAAAGCCCCACTGAAGCGAAAGAGGCCCTCGAAAACCCTATCCGGAGAATCTGAAACCGTCTCCAAACGGAGACCGGTTACTAAATGAAAGATTTCGCTGTAATCCCAGTTGACCATATGTTTCTCTTCATCTCACGCTTCATGTGGTCCCGTAACCACACTTATTGGCAACTGGCCAGTAATGTACCAGACTTTTCCACGAGCTGCAAGATGGTTTATTCTCATTCTCGGCTCGAGGACCATGTAGTGAGCATAAGACTAGGGCTTCTCCTCTGATTATTTCCAATACATTTCTGAAAAAACATAAAAAAAAAAGAAAAAATCTTGCCATAGCCGGAAATTTATGCTATAACTCTGACAATTATAGGCATGGGTAAGTCGAGAGAATGCGAAATGGGTTCCATACTCACTTCTTGCCACGTGCTCGTCGTTATTGTGTTATGACAAAATTGCGAATAGTGTTTTTATTAAACCAATAGTGCGGTGGCAAAGAAAGGAGAATCCTATGAAAAAGGTTTGCCTGATCGCAAGTATGATGCTTCTGGTTCCAGCTCTGTTATGTGCCCAGGAAACCATGTCCACAACGGGCATGGCCCTGGAGAATTCCGTCGGAATTGGTTACGGTCTTCCCTATGGTGTTTTAGGAGTGAATGCGGACCTGAAACTCTTCCAGAATCTATACATGACTTTGGGAATGGGCACAGTGCTCGTTTCCGATGATATCGCTTACAATCTTGGTTTGCGATACTTTTTCTTTGGTCCTGAAAAATCGATCAGGCCCCGTATTACCGTTATGTTTGGGGCTAACTCGATCGTCGAAGTCGATATGTGGGACAGGGGCCCGGATAATGAGTGGGACACAGCCGACGACTTTGTCGATGAATCTGAATGGCGACGGTATCAGGGCTGGACAGCCGGAGCAGGTGTGCAATGGAATTTTGGGGCTACGAAAAAATATGGTCTCGATCTGGATGTAATGTATAATTTCTATTCACAACTCGATGTTGATGAAATAGAAGAAAAGGACCATGAAACTGCTGATGAACCTGATGATGTGTCCGTATCCCTGGGTTTCCGAATCAATATGTAATTGTCATTTCGTGTGTTGAGTATTCCAGGCCGTCCCGGAAAGAGACAGAAGAAACAATCTCCTGCCTCTTTCCGGGACGGCCTTTTTTTCTACCCACGTTGAAGCGATCATGCTTGCATGATCGCGCTGAATGTGATACACTAATGGGCACAGTATTCCAGTATTCAATGAATGGATTAATCATTGTACGATCACTTTTACCGTTGCTCCCGGTCCGGTTTTGGTACTATGGGGCAAT
Source organism: bacterium (assembly GCA_016934675.1). Classification (GTDB taxonomy): domain Bacteria; phylum CSSED10-310; class JAFGSJ01; order JAFGSJ01; family JAFGSJ01; genus JAFGSJ01. Next base: position 10,231 of record JAFGSJ010000051.1, read on the forward strand.
AAGGAAAGGTAGTTTGTAATTGATGGACTCAGAGGATGATCCTGACAGTATTGTCTTTAATGAACAGGCCGAACTCGTCTTCAGGGACGGGCAAGTCCTGACCTCACTTCATACCCTCCTTGATTATCTCGGACTTCATCGTGTTGAAATCGGTATTAATCTGGTTTCAGCAGAGGAGATGCGTCGTTACAACCGGGAATACAGAAATTTGGATGCAAGCACTGATATTCTGACCTTTGCCTTGCTTGAGGAAGCGGATGGTCCTATCACGCCCGAGTCCTTTCCGGACCGATTGGCCCTGGCCCGGAAACAAGGTGAAGACCCGGTACTCTTGGGTGACATCATCATTTCTGCGGACGAGATTCAGCCACATCAGGCAGAAAATGTCAAACATACTCTTCAACTCCTGATTCATGGCATCGTGCATTTGATGGGATATGATCATGAACGTGAAGACGATCAGGGTCGGATGGCTGAAGTCGAGCATCGATGTTTCAGTGTTCTGTTTGGAGGGGTAACATCATGATCTCAGAGCAGTTATTAGGAATAGCCCTTGGATTAGTGTTATCAATTATTTCTTATTTTATCTCTCTTTACAAATTTAAAGTGTCCTCATTCTCGGGCTATGATATGCAGAAGCATTTTCAACCGGAGCAAGACAGTGCCGATGTTGATGATGATGAGGAATTGATAGACAAAATCATTGTTTCTCTCGGTTTCATGAATATTATCATCGATACATGTTTGTTAGCGGTCATTGTCTGGTTTTTCTGTATACGACCTCCATTACAACAGGGTCTGGTCCAGGCCAATATCATCCTGGCCGCCTGCTGTGCCATCATGCTCTTATGGTTGACCAAGATTATTCTACCCTGTCTCATCGGTAGTCGTGCCCGGAACAAGCTGTCTCCTCTGGCAGTTCTGATCATCAGAATCATAATGTTTCTGTTCTATCCGTTGTGTATTCTAACCGGCCAATTGAAGGGTAAAATTGTAAAACGTACAGTGGAGGGAGCTGATGAAGACGAGGCCGCTGAATTCGAAGAAGAAATCCGGACATTGATCGATGAAGGGGAGAAGAAAGGTATACTCGAAAAGTATGAAGGCTCATTGTTTCACTCGGTGGTCGAGTTCAGTGATACGGTCGTTCGCGAGGTAATGACTCCGCGACTGGACATTGTGGCAGTCGAGATTAATGAAGCCTTGCCAGTCCTTATTCAACGGATTATCGAGAACGGTTATTCCCGTATTCCCTGTTATACGGACCGAATCGATAACATCAACGGGGTCATTTTTGCCAAAGACCTCTTGACCCGTTGGGGCAAGGCGGATACCGAGATCGATCTTCATGAGCTATTGCGCGAAGCATATTTTATTCCGGAAACCAAGAAAATCACTCAATTACTGAAGGAATTCCAAAAAAACAAGAACCATATGGCTATAGTCGTGGATGAATATGGCGGTGTCTCAGGCCTGGTCACGATCGAAGATTTGATCGAGGAAATCGTGGGTGAGATTCGCGATGAATACGATAATGAGGTCGACCAGGTCCAGGTCCTCGATGATGGTTCACTCAAAGTCGATGCCCGCGTTAACGTCGAGGAACTCGAAGAATATTTCAAGATCACGATTGATAGGACGGATTTTGATACCGTGGGCGGTCTCATTTTTCATATACTCGGACGAGTCCCCAAAGCAGGTGAAGAGATTAATTATGAGAATCTGATTATCAAGATTCTGAGTGCCGAGGAAAGACGGGTCCTCTCGACCCATATCATGATGCGCCCAAAAGTTGAAGAAACCCACAATGGCGACAAATAAAACAAGCGTTTTCAAGTTTGGACTGGTCTCCCTGATCGGTCAGACCAATGTTGGTAAATCCACTCTGTTGAACCGGATCGTAGGCGAAAAAATCTCGATAATATCACCCAAGGTCCAGACGACTCGGACCTCGATCCGGGGTATCAAGACCACGAATTCTGCCCAGATTGTCTTTCTGGATACGCCTGGTTTTTTCCACAAGCCGCGGACCAGAATGGACCAGAAATTGACCCAGAATGCCCGTGAGGGTTTGTTAAGTGTTGATCTGGTCCTGTTTCTGGTCATCCCCCAGGAAGCCCGATCTGATGAAAACATGTCTATTTTGGCTGATATTAAGGCAACGGGATCACCTTCTTTCCTGGTTATCAACAAGATCGATACCGTCAGGAAAGAGCGGCTGCTGCCTCTGATCGAAGCTTTTGCCCAGGAAAACGTTTTTCAGGAAATCTACCCAATCTCCGCTTTGAACGGTGAAAATGTCGACCGCCTCGAACAGGGCATTGTCAATCAATTGCCCTCGGGCTCGCCCCACTATGATCCGGACGTTATCAGTACCGCGAATCTGAGGTTTATCGGCGCCGAAATCATCCGTGAAAAAGTATACGATCTGACCAATCAGGAAATCCCCTATGCCAGTGCGGTTCAAATACTCGATTTTACCGAATCGGATACCTTGGTCCGGATAGAAGCGATCATCTATGTCGAGAAAGAATCACAGAAAGGCATTATTATCGGGAAAAAGGGTGAGGTGATTAAGAGAATAGGTATCAAGGCCCGCCAGGATATCCAGACCCTGCTCGACACAAAAGTCTTTCTTGATCTCAGAGTCAAGGTCAGAAATAAATGGCGTTCAGATGAGCATTTTCTCGAACAACTCGGTCTCTGATCGGCTCGGCATTATGGCCCGATCATCCTACCGAACCGCACTGCATCGTTCGGAGAATTTACTCTCGTTCAATCCTTGTAAATGACAGTGGTGAGATAATCCAGCGCATTCGGTCGCCAAATTGTCTCCATGGTCTCCTCATAAGTGCGAATGAATCGACCATGTTCATGCGGTGGAAAATCACTCTTACCAATCGCGAATTCGATGATTTCCTTAAAAAAACCGGCATCGTAAAATTCAATCATTTTCGCATCCAGATTGCTGAAATTGTCTTCGACGAACTGATTGAATGAGTCAATCTCGAAATATTCCTCACTCAAAGCCCGGTAATGCTCGAATTTCTCCAAAGGCGATTTGTTCGGATCGTTGATGACGCTCAGGTATTTTATCTGATTGAGATCAATGCCCATATCCTTACCGGTAACTGCACAATAACTGAACCAACGGAGCAAAGAACAGATCAACCAGGGGAAATGCACATGAAGAGAAATAAAGTTGCTGTCCGGACAGGCATTGGCGAAATCGATCGGATGAATCTGACCGTTCTTGACGATACATTCATAGGAATTGTAGGTCCAGCGATGATACGCATTGATGAATTTGACATAAGTGGCGAGCCGAAAATAGAGGTCCCGCTCGATTCTGATCTTGTTGGTCCCGTAATGCTCGTGCAAGGGTTTATCAGGTAAAAATTCCATGGGCAGGACCTGTGGACCGATGGCCATGCAACGAATAAAGATATCATAATCTTCTATGGCTTCCTGTAGATGAAAAACACGTTCGCCCGTCTCATCATATTTTTGATACAATTCCTCGAGACTGTTGATTTTATAGACATCGCTGCCACCACCGCCAAAAGCCTTCTTGAGGTATAGTGGAAACTGATAATTGAAGACATCCCTGACTGTTTCCTCGAGATAATTGCCGCTATAATAGAACTGTTCGCGAACAAGTTGGGCTTTCTTTTCGAAATTGATCGAACGATCATACGAAGTGTTCACTTTGTCCCAATTGACCTCTTTGCGGCTCTCGTCAAAACCAAACTTGGTGTTGTCTATGATCAGACGCTGACGATATTCCCAGAATTCCTGCATCTTCTGGTCCTGCGTGTATGGACTGAATTGAGGCAACAGGACCGTTTTCGGGAAACGGTCCGCTGGGTGCATGGACCGGGCCATCAGATCATACGTGCTGTGCTTATCTTGATTCTGAAAGGTGTGGGGATGATTGGCGATGGCCATTTGACTGTTTATGGCCTGCTGGGCCCAGAATTTGTAAAAGGTGTTCCAGTGCACTGTCCGATCAACCACCAAATCCGCCTCATCCGACAAATTTCGACCACATAAGAGCGGCTTGGCTATGATGCGACCCAAACTGATCTTGTATGTTTTTCCACGATAATGAATCGTTGGGTCAAGCCATTCCAAAAATGTTCGCATTGTCGCCCGCATACTCCAGTCATGCGAGGCCATCAACATTATCTTTTTGATTATTGGTTTCGCCATTGCCGGTCTCCTTGTCGAACGGGATGCTTATTCTTTTTAATGTAATATGTTGCACTCACATCGAATGAATTTCCGGCCTGATTCTACTATGAGAAAATGAAACCGTCAAGTATTATGGCCGCATAACCACAGAGTTGAAACAGATAGAGGAAAAATGAGAATAGCATGAAACAGTTGCGTGGTAATATCGAATGAAAGGAAACCGCTCCCGGACCCGAACTACGGACTCCTCTATCTTGACACCTGATCAAGAACGGGATAGGGTGAACGCATCAAGTGAAACTCGATTCGAGCAGGACGGTTAAAAAATGAAACTTCGACGCTTGAATGGTGTTGAGGGAATCATATCCACCGCTTCAATGGCTGATATTGCTTTTTTGTTGATTATCTTTTTCATGTTAACGACTGTTTTCACGGTGAAAAAGGGCATGGACCTGCAGTTACCGGACCAGAACTCGCGTCAGGAGGTCACACAAGACCAGGTGACAGTCATCAGACTCCACGCTGATGGCGGGCTCGATCTGGACAGTACCCGGACCACCCTGGCTGAATTGGTGCCTCTTCTAAAAGAAAAGGCTTCATTGAAACCGAAAAATTATGTTATAATACAAGCAGATGATGAGGTGCTCTATCAAACGATCATCGATGTTCTGGATGAACTGAAACAGGCCCATATCTCGAACATCGCCATTCCTTCCCGGCATGATTTTGAAAAATGGACGGGGCACACTCAATAAAGGCGGGTGAAAACCATGAAACAACATCTGAAAAGAGGACAGCTTGCCTGCGGTCTGGCCCTGTATGGACTACTGTTTTTTCTGGGAACGGGCTGTGCTCATGTCAAAACTCCGACTTATCATCAGGAACTCGAATATGGGATTGATTCAGCCCAAGCCGGTTTATGGAAAGAAGCCCGGTTCCGTTTTCAGAACCTGGTCATAAAGAATCCATCGGACCCGATTCCCCACAACAACCTGGCCGTGGCACTTGAAGCCCTCGGGCTCTTTGAAGAAGCAGAAACAGAATATGTCCGGGCCCTTGAACTGGACCCGAACAATGCCGTCACCCATGAGAATTATGAACGACTAAAACTTATCTTGAAGGAAAAGGTGAAGAATTGACAGAACAACGTCTCGAGGACACTCTCAAGAAACTGATTATCAATAGGTTGCGTTTGGACAAAACACCTGATGAAATCGATGAACAGCAGCCCCTTTTTGGCGAAGGTCTCGGTTTGGATTCCATCGATGCTCTCGAATTGGTGGTCGGTTTGGAAGAAGAATTCAGCATCACCATTCCCGACGAGGATGTCGGGAAAGAAGCCTTTGCCTCAATCAACGCACTGGCCAATTATATCCGCACGACCAAACACATGGCCGAGTAAGGCAATGAACTGCATGTTGGCATTTTCAGATAAATCGGTCAATACGTCTATTCTTGTCCTGATAGGCGCAGTCCTTTTTGCTTTTTCAATGCAGGGTTGCTATACATTCAGCGATGATCTGCGCGGCAGTATCGAAGGCCACGTCTATCTTCGGAATACTGAAATTCCCATCGCAAATGTTGAAATTACGATCGAATCAGAACGAGATAGCTCCGTGTTTACCGTCTATACCGATGATGATGGCTATTTCGCAGTCGATGACGTCCACTTTGGCGTAAACCGCGTTACCTTTTCTAAAAAGAAATACTACAACCTCACCAGATATCCAGACGTCAATCATGAGTCAACCTTCAAGCTGAACGCGGAAATGCTGGTCATTACGCCGCCTCGAAATATTGATATTTCCCTGCTGGTGAATGACCGGGAAACGGGTTTGCCCATACCAGGGACCTTAATTGATATCTACTTTTATGTCGATAATGATAATGATGACGAACGGGATGGATACTGGGACTATTACTCGACAGTTTATACCGACAAGGACGGCATGGTCGTCGCACATATTAATTCCTACTACTATGACATTTCACGCAAGCAAGAACTCGAAACCGAACTCAGATTTGCCGCTCCCGGCTACTATGAAAAGTATATCAATTTCATCATCTATTTCATGTCATCCGAAAAATACAGACTGGTCGAGTTGGAACCTCTCGATTAATCTGGTCCACTCCCATCTTATAGTGTGAAGATCATACCTTCCCGAGCAAGATCAATCCGGATCATGCTCTCCGAACGACGTGCCGGTAAAAGTATTTCTTGCTCGAGGAATTCATCGGAATGCATCGGATCATGGTGAAATAAAACAAGCTGTGGAATACCCAACTCCCGAGCCAACCGGACACCCTGTTCCCAGGTACTGTGTCCCCAGCCCACATGCGATTCATACTCCTTGGGCGTATACTGACTGTCATAAATCAATAATTCACTCTTCTCGCTGAGTAAAGCAATATTCCGGTCCAATCCGTTGGTATGTTCCGTGTCACTGCAGTAGACAATGGCATGTCCCGTCTCCCGCTCCTGGATTCGAAAGGCTATGGCTCCGCCCGGATGGACCAGGCTGGTATGACTGATATCAACGAGCCCGGTCCTGATAATCTCGTCTCGCTCGATATCCTTGAAATGCATACTGCTGCCCATGGCATTGAGCTTTATCGGAAAATTGGGAAATTCCTGTTGACCCCTTAATGTGGAAGCCAAGATCGATCTGACATAATCCTTCTCACTCCGATATTTCGAACCATACAGAAAAAATTCGTTCCCCTTCATAAAACCCGGTCGGAAAAAGGGAAACCCCTGAATATGGTCCCAATGTACATGTGAAAATAAAATACTCGCCTGCAGGGGCATCTCGTTAAGCAACTCATTACCCAGTAACCGTATCCCACTCCCCGCATCTATGATTATGAATTCCTTGCTCAGACCATCATTCGATTCTATGCGGACCTCAACGCAGCTCGTGTTACCACCATACTTCACTGTCGATGGACCCGGTGTCGGAATGGACCCACGCACACCCCAAAATTTCACTCTGAGCACTTCAACATCCTCTTTCCAAACACAACTTCTCCAGCTAATAATCAAGCAAAATACTCAATCATGCCCGCAGAATCTATAGTGATCGAACCCAAAAAACAGAAAAATACTTGAATTCAAAGATCAATGTGACTAAAAGCCTCCCCCCGCATCTACCTGAACTTAGCTTTGACATTCCATCCGAAGCCTGGTACCATTCTAAAAACAATTTCTGTTTTAGTCAATAAAAAATCTTGTTACTTTTTTTTGCCAAAACTCAACCGGCACAGCTTAAGGCATCAAAAGAATTCAGCCAGAAACGGAACAATTTTTTTGGCCAACTTGACTTGACTCTACTTCATATGGTATATTATAACGTCATTACCTACTATAACTATGGCATGATCATGAACAGCGTATTCTCAAGGGGAGGCATTAATGGCTAATGCTCAGACACTTAATTTCACCGCAAATGCTCTCAAGGTTTTAGAAAAAAGGTACCTGAGAAAGGACGACACCAAAAATGTAATCGAGACACCGCAAGACCTGTTTCAGCGTGTTGCCAATAACATAGCTGAAGCGGAACGTGCCTTTGATTCGAATGCTGACGTGGCTAAACACGCGGCGGCATTTATGTCCATTCTCAACGGTCTCTACTTTCTGCCCAATTCACCGACATTGATGAATGCAGGCCGGGACCTTCAACAACTATCAGCTTGTTTCGTTTTACCCGTCGAAGATTCGATGGAGAGCATTTTCGGTGCTGTCAAGAACACGGCTTTGATCCATAAAAGCGGGGGGGGGGACCGGGTTTTCATTTTCACGAATCCGGCCCCAGAATGACCTCGTGCGAAGTACCAAAGGGGCTTCATCGGGTCCGATTTCCTTCATGACCGTATTTAATGCGGCCACTGAGGTTATCAAACAAGGGGGAACGAGACGAGGCGCAAATATGGGTATTCTCCAGGTGGACCATCCTGACATTGAGGATTTTGTCAAAGCCAAAAGCACTAACGAACTCTTGACCAATTTCAATATTTCCGTCGCAGTGACCGATGCTTTCATGGAAAGTGTCGAACAGGACCGGGACTTCCCCCTGGTCAATCCACACAGTAAATGCGTTGAAAAAACGATATCCGCTCGTAAACTGTTCGATCTGATCATTGAACGGGCCTGGTCCAATGGTGAGCCCGGCATAATATTTATTGATCAAATTAACCGCTTTAATCCTACTCCTCATATCGGCATGATTGAAAGCACTAATCCCTGTGGTGAACAACCGTTATTGCCCTACGAATCCTGCAATTTGGGCTCAATCAATTTGGCCCGAATCGTGGCAAATGGCCAGATCGATTGGGATTTATTAGCTGATGTAACCCGTTTGAGTGTGCGTTTTTTGGACAATGTGATCGAGATGAACAATTTTCCACTGCCAGAAATCAAGGAGATGACTAGCAATAATCGGAAAATCGGTTTAGGAGTTATGGGTTTTGCTGATTTATTGATCGAGTTGGGCATACCGTATAGTTCGGAGCAAGCCCTGGAGGTTGCAGACGAGGTCATGTCCTTTATCAATCGGAGCTCGAAGGAAGCGTCGGAGGAGTTGGCCTTGATCCGTGGTGCCTTCCCCAATTTTCGGGGAAGTGTCTATGACACCGAAGGCAGGAAGCCTATTCGTAATGCGACCACGACGACCATAGCGCCGACGGGGACGATAAGTATCGTAGCCAATGCATCGAGTGGAATCGAGCCATTGTTTGCAGTTTCATATATCCGAAAGAACGTCTTGGATGATGATGAAATGATCGAGGTCCACCCTCTTTTCGAGCAGGCCATGCGGCAAGAGGGTTTATATTCAGATCAATTGATGCGTGAGATTACCCAGACGGGCAGTATACAGAAGGTCGAGTCGATCCCTGAGCATATTCGCCGTATTTTTGTGACGGCCCATGATATCACGCCCGATTGGCATATCCGGATGCAGGCCACTTTTCAGAAGCACACGGACAATGCGGTATCTAAGACAGTCAATTTACCGAATCAGGCAACCATTCATGATGTGGAGGAGATATACTGGATGGCGTATCGCCTGGGCTGTAAGGGTGTAACTGTTTATCGTGATGGCAGTCGAGAGAAACAGGTTTTGAATCTTCAAAAAGCAGAGAAAAAGGTTGCTTCCGAAGAGGACCTGGTCGATAACAAGAAAGCGCCTCGCCCAATTGAAGTTGTGGGTGTGACCCGTGAGATGTTGACGGGTTGTGGCAAGATATATATAACCATGAACAGTAACGAGCAGGGATTGTTCGAGGTTTTTGCCAATATGGGCAAAGCGGGTGGCTGTGCTGCCTCACAGACTGAGGCAATCGGACGTCTGGTTTCCCTGGCTTTGCGAAGCGGTATTCCGGCTACGGCCATTGTTGAAGAACTGATAGGTATAAGCTGTCATCAACCGCTCGGTTTCGGTAAAAATAAAATCCGCTCATGCGCTGACGCTATCGCCAAGGCGATCCAGATTTTTCTGGAAACGCGTCCCAAGCCGCTGCAGCAGTATTGTGCTCCCCAGGTCGTGACCAATTTTAAGGCCAGCACCAATGGTGACTTGAATAATCTCTCACGGGGTGCCTGCCCTGAATGTGGCGGGGTGATTGAACACGAGGGGGGCTGTTCGGTCTGCCGATGCTGTGGCTATTCCGAATGTGCCTGATTTTCTTTGTGTCCGTACGGGGAAATGTATCGCTGACCAGACACGGGAGGCTCCTTGTTTCCAGGTAACTCGAATGGACGTGTTGTTCTTCTGATTACTCTGACCATCATCAGTCTGAATAATCTGAGTTGTCAGTCCAAACCGATCGGGTCTGAACAAAGTTGGGAAACAGAAGCTGAGGTATCGAAAAAGCCGGTTCTGGAGAACGATCCCGGCGTTTTTTTCTGGGAAGATGGCCAGATCGGGGTGACGCCTGATCACCCCATTCCCGTCAACAGCCGAGGGACCTGGACGGTCCGTTTCACGACCGCGTCACAGACAATTTCTGATAAAGGAAGTATCATATTCATAGTCACACCTTTCTGGGGCTGGTCACCCCCACAGACGACAGATCCGGCTCGAGAAGGTTACACGACCGTGAATTGTTCGGCCGCCTCGACTCACTTTTCAGTGACGACGCTCGGGGAAAACATGCTGCTCATTATGTTCGGGTCTGCCGGATTCAAGCCTGGTGATGTTCTGATGATAACATATGGTGACACGTCGAACGGTCAGTACCCCATGGCTCAAGCCCGGGCCGACCGTTTCGCTGAGACCGCTCCGGTTTTCTTTATCAAGGTGGATGCGACAGGAAAGGGGCAGTATGCTCTGGTCCGCAACACACCAGACATCACAACCACAAGCTTACCGGAAGCCCAGATTGTGGGGACCTGTCCGACCGAGGTATTAAAAGATCGACCTTTTCGCATTCGATTCGCGGCTGTTGACCGTTATGGTCATTTTAATAGGCAGGCGGTTGTCTCCTTTCACTTTTATGATCAGCGTGAAGGAATTAATCAAATACTCGAGCTGACCGAGGACAATGCCGGTGTGCTGGAGTTGACTGTGCAATTCCATGAATCCGGTTGGCATCACCCTTCAATCGCTGACGAATCTGGGACATACCGACGCGAACTCAATCCGGTCCATTGTCTCGAAGCATTACCTCAACAGGCATTGTTTTGGGGGGACATACACGGTCACTCATCGTTGAGTGACGGCAGTGGCTCAGTGGACGACTATTTCACCTATGCCCGTGATGTGGCTGCCCTGGATTTCACCGCCCTGACCGACCATGATTTTCATGGTTTCAAGCCCTTGAAAGGTGAAAACTGGGCATTAACGAAAAAGGCTGTACAACATTACCATCAGGACGGTTTTTTTGTTGTTTTTCTCGGATATGAATGGACGAGTTGGCGTTTCGGCCACCGCAATGTTTACTATCCCGATACCCAGGGTGAGGTTTTTGCGTGTACCAGCCCAGACAGCGATACACTGCCTGAATTATGGACTTTGATTGCTCCTTTTGCTGCTTGCACGATTCCACATCATGTCGCTGGAGGTCCAATAGCTGCGGATTGGAATTTTCACGATCCGGCACGGGAATGGTTGGTCGAGATATCATCGATCCACGGCACAACGGAAATGCTCGACTGTCCCGGTATGATTTACAAGCCCGAACCCGGTCATTTCGTCGGGGATGCTTTACTGAAGGGTTATAAGCTCGGGATCATGGCCTCGGGTGACAGTCACGATGGTCGTCCCGGTGCCGAACCACGGACCGGTGAAATCAGGGGAATGATTGCTCTCCGAGCACCGGTTTTAACACGTCAGGCCCTCTGGCAGAGCATGCAGCATCGCACTGGGTATGGCACATCCGGGGCCAGGATTTTCCTTGAATTCACGCTGAATGAGCAACCCATGGGCCGGGAACTTGTTTTTTCCAACCCGCACGAGAAGCGGATTATCAAGGCCCAGGCCGTTGGCCAGCAATACATGGAGGAAATGGTCCTGGTCAAAGACAGCCAGGTCATTGCCCGTGTTTCGGGCCATGACTACGAAGTCAGCCTGGAATATGAGGATGATGAACCTATTCAAAAAGAACACTTTTATTATGTCCGGGCCCGACAGATGGACGGTCAGATGGCCTGGTCCAGTCCGATCTGGGTCACCAATTCTTCTGTTACTCCCTGATAACAACCATGATTTGTTGCTATTGTCCTGCTGGGTCCCGAAAATACTCTCAATCCGGGATTCGTTGCATTTCTGCTGGTTGTGGTCTATCAACACTATCTTGACAAGGAATCGATCATGATCCCATCATTTCAGATATTCGATTGCCGCAGCCGGCAGCAGATACGCGAGGCGATCGTTCGGGTCTTCGATCTCTATCAGGCTGTTCTGCCACGGGACAAAACCGGACTGATACTGCTGAAACCTAATCTTAACAGTCACATGAATGCTTTGACCGGAAATACGACCGACCTCAGGCTCTTGGTTGAAATCGTTACCGAACTTCAGAAGCGGGACTATCGAAACATTATTATCGCAGAAGGCTCAAACAGCGGCTTTTATCGGAATAACATCAGCGTCATTAACAGACTCAGGGTCGATACAATGGCAGCAGCCCTGGGCGTCGAGGTCTTGGACCTCAATTATACTGAGGGACAGGAGATTGAACTTGACCATGGTTTGAAGGGTGAAGCTGCTAAAATCTGTTCCGAAGCTGAATTATTTATTAATGTTCCCAAGATCAAGACCCATTTTGAAGTCGGGATCACCGTGTGCTTGAAAAGCCTTATCGGCTGCATGGTCGGTCAAAAGAACAAGAAAAAAATCCATGACAATCTGCCCCGCAATATCCTGAATATCAACCGGGTCATCAAACCTCACCTCCAGATTATTGACGGCCTGATAGCCATGGAGGGCAACGGCCCAACCCGGGGCACTCCGGTCCTATGTGGAAAAATCATTGCCGGCCGGGACCCGGTACTGCTCGATTATCTCTGTGCCCGGATAATGGGTATTCCTTTCACGGCCGTGGATTACCTGAAAATCGCCCTGCACGAAAAGCTTTTAAGTGATCAGGACCGCGGATCAGTCGACTCGCTTGAGTTGGACAGTTGGCCGGCTCCGTTCAAACAAGCCCACAGCAACCTGCTCGTCCGGTTTATCTTTAATCATCGTTTTCAACGATATTTTCAGATGATCAGGGCGACGAGTTGGGCGGAAAAACTGTGCTCGTCCAGGTTCGGTGGGAAACTGTTGTATCTATCGGGTATCAGGCAGGATGTCTTTCTGGCCGATACAACGCATATAGAACGGTTGGTCCACAATCAGGAACGCTGCAAAAAATGCCGGAAATGCGAAGAATATTGCCCGCTGGGACGAAAGTTGCCCGAAGGCTTCGATCTCACTGATGAAACCTGCCTCCATTGCCTGTATTGCCTCTCGGTCTGCCCTGAACAGGCCATTACCATCGCGGGTGACCTCGGTTTCTTCGCAGAACAGGTCCGGCAATATGGTTACCTGATCAGAAAAACCTTATGAACTGGTGCTGATTATTCGGCTACAAACGGCATCAAGGCTATGTTACGGGCCCGTTTGATTGCCCGGGTCAACGCCCTTTGATGCAGAGCACAGTTGCCGGAAATGCGGCGGGGAATAATCTTACCACGCTCGGATGTGTAGTAATTTAACGTTTTGATGTCTTTGTAATCAATGGTAAGTTTGTCGACACAAAATCGGCATATTTTCTTTTTCCTTAAACCGGAACGTCTCTTTTTCGCAATAATAGCCATTGGTCATAACTCCTTTCAATCATTATCCAGAGTAATTATGCTTGATTGCTTTTTTCTGTATCCACGAATATGCTACCATAATATAGTCATCATAAAAAATCAAGAGTAATATCGTGATTTTTCCTGATTTTCCAGTCATCGGGCCGGTCTGCTCATCAGAATGTCTGAAAAGAACATGGAGCAAAAAATCGTTGCGGACAGTCTAATGAATAATGTGTTTAGATGCCTTTTAACAGGAGTAACAACCATGGACCCATTCAGAGGAAAAACAATGCTGTCTCTTTTTAAAGATGATTGTTCTCGAAGAGTATTCATTCAATCGAGCCTGTATGGTGCGGCTCTCGGTTCGCTGTTCGGCAACCCGATTATGAGAGGGATGGCCCGGGGAGAGGAGACACAAACCATGCCTGAAATCAAAGCAGTAGTCAGACCGGAAACGCTCTTCGCCGGAATACGTAAACCGATCAAAAAGCGAGCTGAACTTGAACCGCGGATCGAGCTCCTCAAGAAAACCCTGGGTAATACTATCGAGGGTCCGCTGACCCATATTTTCAGATTCGATACGCCCGTTGATGGTTATGACTCGGAAATCGGTTTCCCGGTATGCACAGAAACAAACACAGAGGACATCAAAACACATCGTCTGCGCTCGATGTCATTTTTTTCCGCTCTTCATGAGGGGCCACTCACAACATTGGGTCAGACAACGACGCGATTGTATGAACATATGAATAAGGTCGGCCTTTCACCTGAACTTGAATTGGTTGAGATTTATCATAATTGGACCCCGGACAAACCAAGCGAGATGAAAATCGAGAATATGGCCTCCTATCTTGCCTGGTCCGAAGTCTATCAGCAGCAATTGATCAGGGTCCTGGGCCGGGAACATGCGGCATCCATCTGGCTAGGTGGAGAAAAAATCTCGCCGTTTACTCTGGTAGACGAACGGGCAAACTGGGTCAAACAGACAATCGATCAATTAAAAAAAGTCACGACCGTCGACCAGCAATTTGACATACTTTCCCGCGTGGCCCTGGTAAGACCCAGCGAGGATGTGCTCAAATACAAAGCCATTTATGAACAGAACCGGGAGCCTGCCGCTGTTTTCACCGCCCTGAACCAAGCACTCAGCCAGACAAGAACGGGCGGCTTCGTCGACCAACCTCGTCACGACGGCAAAATCTTACATCTGAGCAAAGTGCCTTACAACGGGGAAGCTTATCAGAAGGCTCAGACCCCGATCGAATTCCGTAAAGCCTACTGTTTCTGTGCTCTCGTTCGCGAAGCCAGCAATCCGCAGATTGATCCGATTTTCTGCTACAGGGCTGCCGGTTGGGACAGACAATTCTGGGAACCGATCCTGGGTATGACTTTTCAAAAATGCATCATTACCCATTCCATTTTAAAAGGAGACCGCTTTTGCGCCTGGGATTACCATTTAACCTGACGCTTTATTTATTTTCCTTTCGAGCGATTTCTTGGCTGATAGCTTCCATGAAGCCCTGCTCCGAACTGATCTGAAATATTTTGCCGTTGATCAGGACAGTGGGTACTCCACGAATACCAAGATCACGCCCATCTCGAATGTCACGCTGGACTATGTCGTTCAGGGCCGGGTCCTGACGGTCTTTATTGAACTGGTCCAGATTGAGTCCGAGTTTCTGGGCGATCTCGGTCAGTTTTTCTTCGTTGAGGACCTTGGCATTGGCGTAAAGTTCCTTGTGAAACGGCCCGAATTTTCCCTGACGACCGGCAGCAAGCGCCGCGAGGGCAGCCTCCAGCGAAAACTGATGCGATTGCAATGGGAAATGTTTCACCACGAGTTTGACGGTGTCGGGATATTTGGTCAAGACCTGTTCGAGGAGCTGACTGAGTCGTGCGCAGTAAGGGCACTTATATTCGCTGAAAACAGCGATAACCACAGGGGCATTGTCCGGTCCAAGGTATGGCAGTAAAGAGAGATCAAGCTGATAGACTATTTCGTAAGAGATCAGCTTGATCATTTTTTCGGATGTACTGGAGAGTACGAGTGTATTGCTTTCGTCAGCCAGATCTACCCGGTCAAAACGCGGTCCGATCGGTATGCGCCCGGTCACGGTTTTTGAACTGGGATCGAATTGTAAAATCTCGCCTTTAGTCAGAATAAAAACGACCTTACCATCTCGAGAAGCTACGATGTCCAAGGGTTTGGCACCAAGATCGAAACCACCGATTTCAGTCCATTCCAGTTCAGCGAAAACCGTAGTGTCGACAAAGAAAACAGTGGTAAAAATGATTACACATGAGAGCACGAACCACAGGTTTTTCATAAAGCCCCCTTCTGATATGGCGTTTCGATGGTCATTCCAGTAACTGAGCATAACACAGTTGAACCGTTTCGGGTCCTTAGCAAAAAAGAGTATTGCCGAGTTCTGGTAAATACTGTTACATTATAGGCGCTCCGTGCAGAATTAACCAGTGCTCTTTTCTGAATTCTCTTTATGTCCGGCATAGATCAAAGCGGGCAGAAACACAGTTGAAAAAGCCAGGCACAGGAACACCCCCAGCACTGTTAACAGTCCGATCCATTGCAATCCGGGATAGTGGGCCATTGAAAGCGAACCAAAACCGATCATGGTGGTCAACGAAGTCAGGACAATACCCTTACCCGGAATAGTCAAGAGCTCGAAGTCATTATGCCGGGCCAGGTCATCTTTCCGTTGCAGCCGGTAATGATTGACGATATGAATACCATCGTCGATCCCGATCCCGATCAGCATCGGTGTGACGATCATATTGATAAAATTAAGTTGCAGGTCGAGCAATCTCATGATGGCCAATGTCCATAACACGCCCAGGCCAAGAGGTAACAAGGACAGAATGACTGCCTGACCGGACCGGAAGTGAAGAATCAGCAGGATAAATACTGTCAGAATCGCCCCGAGTGTGGCCAGACTGAAATCATGCCTGATAATCCTTTTAAATTCGGGGATGATGCGCTGCATGCCCGTTACGGCTATATGGGGAAGGGATGTTTCAATACTTTCTGCAAGCTGGATGATATTTTCTTCTCGATTACCTATCCGATCGAGGTAGATATACGTAACGACGGTCCAAACCCCGTTATTCTCATGGGCAAAGGTGGACAACAGGTCCCTGCCGAGATTGTTTTCGAGGGTCTCATAGCAAATGGGAGGCGGATTGCTGAGCATGGTTTCGTAAGCCTTTCGAGCGGGTTCGAGCATGTCCAGTGCAAAACCCGCTTGACGAGCTGCATCGGTATAGGCAGCCCGAAAACTGTTCAGATCGATACCGAGCAGATCGTTCCGGTTCTGTTCGAACCAACAGGCTGGTGGATACAAGGTCTTCAAGGAAAGGACCGAACTGATATATGGTGCTGTCTGGGAAGATGCAAGATATTGGTCGAGTTGTTCCACTTGACGGGCGAGTTCTACCAGTGACTTGCCCTGTATGACTGCCAATAAAGGCTCACCTTGCCATAAAAAAGTCTGGGCAATATCCTGTTGGGTCTGCCAGACCGGGGAATCCTCAGGACGGATTGTATTGAGTTCTGTTTCGAACGAGAGCCCACCATGCCGGCAGAAGTCCCATAACAGAATGGCGCTGCTGAGACCAATGGCAATGATGATATACCAGCGATATGTGCAGATAGACCGTTCAGCCAACTGCCAGAAACGATGTGGTTTGTGATACGGGGACCGCTTCCTGGCCTTGATCGAACCAAGCCTGATAATGACTGGAAACATACTGATCACATGCAAAAAGGTCAGTAAAATTCCCACACCGGCAATGAGGCCCAACTCGCGTAGCCCCCGAAAATCGGTCAGCGTGATTGCCAGAAAGGCAGCCGATGTCGTTACGGCACCGGTAAAAATACTGCGAACGGTTTCATCATAGGTGATACTGATCGCATCCGACTCACATAGGCCTTTTTCACCCTCGGTTAAATAGCGGTGATAGAGATGGATCGAAAAATCGATACCCAGCCCCACCAGAATGACCGCAAAAATGGATGAGAGTATGTTCAATTTTCCTAGAATTAAGCCGGCAAAGCCGAGTGTGGTCGTGATTCCATATATCAGGGGTATGAAAACGATCAGGGGAGAAAGCCAATGCCTGAAAGCGAGCTGAAAGAGAATAAAGATGCCGATCAGTGAACTGACAATAGTCAATTGCATGTCCCGCCTGATATGCTGTTCATCGGAAACAGCGATGGCCGGTCCACCGGCCAGATCCAGCCGCGGTAACGCTTCATCCGACCAGGTCTGATCCAGAGCAGTTTGACACTGGGCAACCCAGGATACGAGCTTTTGGCTCTGTTCGACATCCTGGGCAGCAAAAGAGGGCTCGACAATGATCAGTAACTTATGCCCCCCCTTGGCAAAAAAATAATCTGCTTCTGGGTCAAAACCACTGAATTCACTCAAAGCCGACAGGGAAGGCATGAGTACGGACAGCTCCTGAACGAGATTGAGCGGGTCCCGGACGATCAAGTCTCGAAGCGTCGTAGCGGGTTGACTGATCAGTAGACGACGCTGACGGCTGAATGCGCTTTCCATTGCTTCAGGTTCCAATTTGGCCAGAAGATCAGGCATTTTCTCCGGTGGAATATAGCGACTGATCCGCGGCATGATGAAATCCAGGAACATCGTCATCATCTCGGGGCTCCTTTTATAGGTCACCCGGCTGATCAGATCGGATGTTACCAGTTTCGCGGCCAAGAGATCAGCATAGTGCTCCAGGACCTCCTGACGCATGTCCGGATCGCATTGTTCGGCACTCAAAACGAGATATAATTGATCGAACGAATTGAAATCATCGAGCGTCACCATCATGGTTCGGACCATGGGAGAATCGAGCGGTAACATCTGCAGAATATCGGTCTGCATCTGAATATCGAGAGCAAACCAAGCGCTGAGTACCACGAATGTCGTGCAACAGACCATCATGATCCAGGGATGATTATAGGCAAACCTGCCCCACCAGATAAAGATGCTACTCATCAAGGCTTTCTCAGTTTGTTCTTTGCTGTTCATATGCTTACGGGCTCCCAAACCAAAACCGGAAGGGATTCAATCGCCACCAGATTTCTTTCAGCACGATCAGCGAAATACGATAGGTATCCACGAACGGGCGAAAATTCGTTTTTTCCCGCTCATGCTCCGGGTAGATAGTCTGAATAGGCGTAAACAGTATCTGGTATCCGAGTCGGGCCGTCTTCAAGATAACCTCGGTCTCGAGTGCAAAACGTTCCGCACACAAGTCGAGCTGTTTTAAAACCCGTACCCGGTAAACGCGAAATCCGGATTGTGTGTCCTCTATCTGCTGACCGGTCAACCAACGCAGAAAAAGCTGACCAATCCGGTTGGGATAGTAACGGTACCTGGGGATCAAATCGCGGGCGGCAAAACGAGAACCGATCACCATGCCCCATTGGGCACCCTGCTGTTCAGCCCGATGGCAGGTTTCAAGAAGGCCGGGAATATCATCAAGATCATGCTGGCCATCAGCGTCCAGGGTCACAATCCAATCGTAATCTTGCTCGATCAGATACCGAAAACCGGTTTTTAAGGCGGCACCTTTGCCCCGATTACGGGCATGACTCAAGACCGTCACTCCTGAATGGTCCGTAATCCGGCCCGTTTGGTCAGTCGAACCGTCATCAACGACCGCAACATCAGGTTGATAACGACTCAGACCTTTCAAGACAGACGCCAACGTGTCTGCCGCATTATAGGCCGGCACCAGATATGCAATCCTGACCATGTTATTCTCCCTCGCGTGAGACCGGCGATTGTTTCCCCGGCTGTCTGCCAGATATAGCCTGCCGGTAATCATTTTGCAAGACAATCACACCGTGCATACCCTTGTATCTATCACTCTTCAATACCGTGAATACCCAGCTGACATTGACAATCACCGTAGTTTTGAATATACTGCTTTGTGAGAGCTGTCTCTCTTGTTCTGGAGACACATGTCCCATTCTCCTTTCAGAATCAATGGATAGAACGAACATGAAATTGGATGATCGACGTATTGCAGAACGTATTCCGATTAACCTGAAAGTTGAATATATCACCAAGGATGAGATTGCTGAAGGTTTTTGCACCGATCTCAGTAAAACAGGAATATTTATTGAAAGTATAAAACCACCAGCACGGACAACTGAATTACGATTATGCTTTTTCCTGCCTTTTGATGACAAAAAAATTGAAATCCGATGTCGCGGCACAGTCGAGCGAGTGGTTGATCGTGCCCAAACCGGGACGAGTTTTACGATCCCCGGCTTTGGTATTCATTTCAGGGAATTCGAAGGTAAAGCCAGGGACCATATTGCTGCTTTTATCGATTTAAAATTACTGCAGCACAAGATCGGCCTGACCAAAACAAAAACCGATACCATGCCTTCTTCGGGAGACAATCTCCCTGAAAAATCCGAGGAAAAAGAAAACGAGAACATATCCTTGCCTACTATTCAAATTGATGAGGAACTCTTGCAACAGCTCAGATTAAAGAAGAAAAAAAGTGCCTCTTCAATCAAAGCCGATCACAAAAAGGATTTGCCCCCACAAGAGAGCGAACACATAACCGAAACCAAAGCCATCACATCGCGGTCACATAAGCCACAGGGCATGGATACCCTTAAAAGGCATTCATTCGCTGAGGAATGCTATTCTCAGAGCCTGGAAAAGTACCGCACCGGAGATTATGAAGCCGCTCTGGAACTTATCAAGCAGGCAATCCTGTTCAATCCGAATAAACCGATTTATTCGAGGACCATGCAGGAAATGGAGGAGGCCTACGAGAGTAAAAAAGTAGCGATTCTATGCAATGAAGTCGAGGAAGAAATCAAGAATGGTCAACTCGAGCAGGCCCTTCAAAAGGTCAACCATTGTCTGGCCTGCTCACAGGACGAACCAAAATTACTCCGACTCAAAGCCATGGTCCTCCTCGAACTGAACCAAGACCTCGAGGAAGCACTCAGACTGGCTAATAAAGCTTTTTCTCTCAACGCCAAAGACTCGGAAAACCACTTTGTTCTCGGCCTGATCTATAAAAAAATGGGTGATCTCGAAAAAGCTAAAACTTTTCTGCAAAAGGCCGTCCAAATCAGTAAACACGGCGATGCGGCCCGGGAACTGATGAAACTGCTGATGTAACCCGGGATACTCTTACCATTTATAGCCTATACAGAAATTATAGACCGGTATGGCCAATTCAGACAAATCGTGGCGATATTCGAGGGCCACTTTCAGATAAGAATCGGAGGTTACCCGGATATCGCAGCCCAAAGATGGTTTAAGTCCATAGTACGGGTCGTTTTTCTCGAGCTGTTCATCCCAACTTTGCGAAATACTGTCGGGATGACCATAGCCCATACCGATGATCACGGCCAATCCTAGAAAGGGTTGCAGTCGATCTGTCGTGACCGGAATGTACCAGGAATTATTACAGAAAACATTGATTCCGACATTGCTATATTCTTCCCGAGCGGTGTATTGATAACGCTGCCCATAATGGTCGCTGATATATTCCCTGTCCAGGTTGATCCAGAGTGCTTCCAGACCGAGCATGAACTCGTAACCGCCACGAAAAGTCGTGCTACGTGAAAAACTCAAACCATAGATATTCGAGGTATCCTGATATTCGATACTTTCAAAGCGGTCGCCCTGTCCTTGAAATGAAGTATAGGAATCGGACCAGTCATGCCCGACAGCGGTCTTTCCCATGATAAGACTGAGATTCAGATAGGTGCTTTCAGCAGCATCGAGTTGATGAAATGGTGACACCATGGCGGTTACTATACAAAACAATACCCACTGCTTCATAGTCTTCCCTTTTCTGACCTTTTTTGAGTCAAATGTCAGCTCATGAAAATGGTGTCCGACAACACTCTAGAATTATTATTTTTTTATTTTAATTCAGATTTACTGGTGATTATGTGGTCAATAATACCGTATGTTTTCGCTTCCTGGGGTGACATCCAGAAATCACGCTCGGTGTCTTGAACTACTTTTTCAATCGGTTGGCCTGTCTCGCGGGCGATCAGTTCATTGCCTCGTTCTTTGAGCTTTCGGATTTCCTCGGCTTGGATCGAGATATCGGTGGCTGTGCCTCGAATACCGGATGAGGGCTGATGGATTAAAATCCTGGAATTTGCCAGAGAATAGCGATCACCTTTTTCAGCGGCAAGCAGGATGATGGTCCCGGCGCTGGCAGTGAGTCCGACCGAAATCGTCCTGACTCGATTTGGCACAAACCTGATCAGATCGAAAATGCCGAAACCCGCATCGGCATCACCGCCGGGCGAATCAATAAAGATATCGATCGGTCCATCGGAATCATCCGCCAGTATCAGCAATTGTTTCATAAAGGTATCGGCCATTTCTTTGGTGACGATATCGGAAATGAAGAGCGAGCGAATTTTGAGGAGCCGATTCAGCATCATTTCTGAAGCAGGTTTTTTATCTTCGTTTCGTTCTGGTTCGTGCAAGCGTGCAAGTCGGTTCATACATCCTCCCTGACTGATATCGGTTCAACCGGACCGTTTCCGGGCAATAAAAATCAGACCGAAAGCATAGGCCGGGAAATACTCACCCAAGCGGTTGAGCAGGTTCATCCATTTTATATTGATAGGTTTATTGCCAGATGATTGCAAGTAATCGAATTTATGACGAGGCGACCACCAGTTTAAAAAGAGTTCGAGGTAGAAACTCTGCCAGCCTATGAGTACAAAGCCTGCCCGTTCAATTTCTGTTTTGGCTTCATTGAAACCGAGTTCGTTGAGATGGTCCTCCCCCAGGGGCCGACGGGACCGGTTTATTCTGTTTCTGAGTCTTTGGCGGTTGGGTGTGGTCAGGACCATGATTCCACCGGGGACCAGTATCCGATTCCATTCGGACAGGGTCTGTTCGACTGAGGGCATATGTTCAATAATTTCGCCGGCAAACACTGCTTCGAACGAACCGGTCTTATAGGGCAGATCAACGACATTGGATACGAGCCAGCTATACTGGGGGCAGCAGGCTAGCCGCTGCCGGATGACCGGCTCCCCCAGGTCGCAACAATACAGCTTGAAATTCCATTCAGGGGCAATTTCGGTAAACAGGGAATTGCCGCAGCCCACGTCGAGAACACGGCCCTGCTCCGGGATATAGCTTTGAAAAATCTTATTTAACAAGCCTAATTTGTAATGATGTAACGTATTCAGGAAGGTATTTCCCTCGGTTTTGTAGCCGTCGGTCGCATGCAGGCGATCATAAAAACGCTTGAGTACGCCGGGTCGATCGTTGATCAGTTGATAGGTCTGTTGACTGATGGCTTGATTTTCCCGATCGCGCAGGACCAGGTGCAGGTCCTGGACCGGCGAAAAAGTATAGTCCGGGTTATACCAGCAATCAGCCGCCCTGACAAGGTCCTTGCCCAGCCGTAGTGTAACCGATCCTGGTCCGATCTGCGAAAAATCGAACAATAACGTGCCCTCGAGCCGCCGGGCCAGATGAAACAACCACCAGCCCAGGTGTTCGGCCGGATGGCGTGAACCGTTCAAACTGTAAATATCCACGACGATGCGATCGTGTCGCCGGGACCATGTTCTGACTGATAGATCAGCTTGAGCCCGTTCGGCTTCGAGTCGAACACTATCGGTTGACAATCTGATCATGAGCATTTTCTTTCTACGTATCTCTCCGGTCAAATTCAAATCAGGCAGACTATACTCCAAAAGCGGGCATCTGTCAATGTTGGCTCATGTTTCGGTCAGGTGGACTTGAATGCTTGATCGGATGTATTATAATGATCTGGCAGTGGAGTCATTATGACAAATAAAACAGCAACCAAAGAAATCTCGATTCTCTATGCCGATTTTATCGGTTTTACCGCTCTAGCCCGTATCTTTCAACCTGAAGACATGATGGCTTTTCTGAACCGGTTATTTGCGGTGATGGAAGCGCCGATCGAAGAGAATGGCGGGGTCATCGATAAAATAATCGGTGATGGTATCGTCGTGACCTTCAATGCTTTCCAGCCTTGCGATCATCATCCGGAGAAGGCGGTCAAGACGGCCCTTGGTATAATAAAAGCGGTCAATCTCTTCGCCCGTGATGAAGAGCAGGCTATTGCCATTGGGATCGGAATTGCCTCCGGCAAGGTCAGTTGCGGACCACTCGGCACACCCAGGCATCATCCCAATACGGTCATCGGGCTCCCGGTCGGGCGCGCGGTTAAACTCGGTGAAAGGGCCAGCCGCGAGAAAGAGACTACACTCCTGGTTGACTCCTCGGTTTTTCATGAAACCATCAGTGCGTTCGAGTATCAACAGATCGACGAAGACACATTCAAAATCCAGGTCCCAATCGTCCAATAGACCTGGACTCTTCTCGAAATCAGCTTGACAGTTGTCATGCCATAGTCTATGCTTGTTGATAATCTGTTGCTTAATTACTTCAAAAGAGAGAGAATTAGAATGAGACTCAGAACAACGCTGTGTGGGATCGGCTTGATCAGTGTCTTTTTGGCCGTGCTCAATCTGGTCGGTGGTTGTACCGAAGATGATTCGGACCCTACACCTACGCCCACACCGACCATAACACCGACACCGACCCCGACGGGAAATGCACCCGAACTATTATTTCCCATTGATGATGAACAAGTGACGGGAGAAAGCATAACATTCGATTGGACTGATGCGCTGGAAGCGAATCGGTACTGGCTGGCCATGTGGTTCTGGTATGTTCAGGGTGAAGGTGGCACCTGGGTGCCCCTCTGGGAGAATAACTATCAGGAGAGTGAGCTTTCGCAACAGACGCTGTCTCGGAGCGATATCTGGTTTTACTGGCAGGACCTGGATTATGGCTGGCAACCCGGCCGATATGCCTGGACGGTCCAGGGCGATACCTCAAGCGTTTGGGCGGAAACCGGTTTTTTCATCTGGCTCGAGTGAGTACTCCCAAAACACGGTGCTCCTCTTCATGGAGCAATGAAACTTTTTTACTTATGTGATCAGAAGAGGCTTCACACATCCACGGTCCTGATGAGGAGTGTGATTGGACATGGCAGATTTGAATTTTAAGGTAATCAGGGACGACGCAACGACGCTTCACGTGATCGAGTGTGCCCTGGCGGAAGATATCGGTGCCGGTGATGTAACCACCAGACATCTTGTCCCGGACGATTTGCTGGGGCGAGGTCACTTTTTGGCCAAGCAAGACCTGGTTCTGTGTGGTCTGGGCCTGGTCGAATTCATACTCGAGCGGGTGGATGGTCGGATCAGCTTCATGCCTGAACTCGAAGACGGCATTCCGGTCCCGGCCGGGACCCGTTTTGGTCGCTTGACCGGGCCCTTTGGCAGTTTGTTGACCGCCGAGCGAACTGTGCTCAATTTCCTGACACATTTATCAGGCATAGCGACCTTGACCGCTCAATATGTGAACCGGGTCGAGGGCACCTCGGCCAAAATCTACGATACCCGTAAGACCATGCCCGGCTTGAGATTGCTTGAAAAGTATGCTGTGGCAGCAGGCGGCGGGCAAAATCATCGGATCGGCTTATTCGATGCGATCCTGATAAAAAATAATCATCTGGCCACTGGAAAGAGTATCGGTCAACTGGTCAAAGAAGCGAAGGAGCGGGCACTCGGAGCAGCTTTTATCGAGGTCGAGGTCGGAAATATGTCCCAGGTGTCCGAAGCTGTTGCTGCCGGGCCGGACATTATAATGTTGGATAACATGGACCTCGAACAGATCGAGCAGGCCCGGGCGATCATCCCAGCCCGTATTGCCATCGAGGTATCAGGGAATGTCACGCTCGAAACGGTCCGCGAGATCGCCCGCTGTGGTGTGGACCGGATTTCGGTCGGGGCACTGACGCATTCGGCACCTGCCGCCGATCTTTCCCTGAGAATACAGCCAGATCATGCCCATTGATGAAAATATTCGATCTTTCGTTCGCACCAGGGTCCATTTCGAACAACTTGGTTCGACCAACGATGAAGCCCTGCGACTTGCCCGTGAAGGTTCGGCTGAAGGCACTTTTGTCACGGCTGATGAGCAGGTGCGCGGTCGAGGCCAAAGGCAAAGGACCTGGTTATCACTACCGGGCAAAGGACTCTATTATTCGATTATTCTACGGCCCGAACTCCCTGTGGACCGGGTCCAATTGCTTACGCTGATGGCTGGTATCGCTCTGTGTGATACCATTCGCTTCTGTTTCCGCCTGACCGCGGAGCTCAAATGGCCCAATGATGTGCTCATCAAGGACAAAAAAGTCGCGGGCATTTTAACCGAATGTTCCTGGACTGCCTCTCATCTGGACTATGTCGTCATCGGGATCGGACTCAACCTCGAATACCAGATGAACGATTTCCCGAGCCAATTGGTCTTTCCTGCCACATCTGTGAATCTCGAGACCAATCTTCGGGTCGAAAAGGAAAAGCTGATTGAAACGCTGACGGACTGCATCGAATACTGGTATGGCCGGTTGAGCGAAAAAGGTCCATCCGATCTTATCGATCAATGGCTTGAACGTTCGACTCTGGTCGGACGGCGAGTCGAGATCGAGTTCCAGGACCGGAATTTTATTGGAATAGTGAGAGGACTCGACACCTCGGGCTCATTACAGATTGAAACGGAGCAGGTCGGTCTGCGCTCGTTCTATTCCGGAACAGTCCGGTTTGTGTGATCGGACTGAAGCGTTGATTGAACACAACACTACCTAAGAGAGGAGATCATATGCTGTTAGTGGTGGATGTCGGGAATACCAACACCGTCCTGGGCGTGTATCGAGCCGACAAACTGCTCGGCCAATGGCGACTGACGACGGCAATCCATCGGACCGCCGATGAATATGCCATCCTGTTTGATGCCCTGCTACGCATGAAAAGGATCGAACGGTCCGAGATCAAGGCTGCAATCATCTCGTGCGTCGTCCCGCCCATTCTGCCTTTTCTTGAAGAACTCTTCAGCAAGGAATTCGCTGTAAAGCCACTGCTGGTGGGACCGGGTATTAAAACCGGCATTGCCATCATGATCGAGAATCCGAAGGAAGTGGGAGCAGACCGAATTGTCAATGCAGTAGCCGCTTATGAAATGTTCCGACAGCAATGCATCATCATTGATTTTGGGACCGCCACGACCTTCGACGTGGTCTCAGACAAGGCCGAATATCTGGGCGGCCTGATCTTTCCCGGCATTACCATATCGGCTGAAGCCCTCTTTCTTCGGGCAGCGAAACTGCCCCGGATTGAAATTACTCGTCCACCGGCAATCATCGGTAAAAATACGATCCACAGCATCCAATCCGGTATCTATTATGGCTATTGCGAGATGGTTGACGGCTTGATTGGCCGGATTCGGGCGACACTCCCGGGTAAAACCAGGGTGATCGCGACCGGAGGCTATGCCGACCTACTCGGGAAAGAAGCCCAAAGCATAGATGATATTGTGCCCCAACTGACGCTCGAGGGCCTGCGGATCATCTATTCGATGAACAGATCATGACACATCATTCGCTTTTTGATCTGGACGCGAAAGATGAATCGGAACAGGAAGGGTCCGATGTCGAACGCATCAACACCCTCTGGCACTATTATGTCGACCTGCGCGGCGCACCGCTTCTGCCAACCTGTAAAGAAATCGAGGCTCTGCTCCTCTGGATGGAGCGTGCTATTCCTGATGCTATAATCAAAAAAGCCATGAATCAGAGTCTTGCGGAAAAAGAATTGGACGCACGTCGAAAGGGATTGGGCCTGCATCACTGTCACAATGAGGTCAGACGCCTCTATCGCCAGTATCTCGACCGGGAATTGAGCGGTGTGACTTCCGAAAGGTCCGCGGACCAACCTGCCGTTCGAGCCCTTTCCCTTGATCTCGAGCGGACCGAAATGCAAATCAGAGAGAATGTCAGCCGTTTACCACTGACCGCTCGACAACAGAACACTCAGATTACGCACATGCTCCGCTGGTTGAATAAAAGAGCTCGGGACGGTAAATGCACTTCTCTCGAGCACATCGAGAAAACACTTGATTTACTCAATCGTCGGCATAGCACCCTTCTCATGAAATCGGTCAGTGACGAAGAAATCCTTTTATTAGAGACAGAATCACAGCAGGTCTTGGCCCATTATTTGCCCACATTCGGTCAGGACCGCATGGACACAATCGTTCGGTCCTTTGTTCTGGAGCGGCTTCGCAACCGCTATCAGCTCAAGTCGTTTGCGGTCCATTCCCTGCTTCAGGAATGATTTGGACTCTGTTGCGGGTCATTCACCTGATTCATGGCATTTTCAACTCGGAAGAACTATAATACTGAATTTAGTATAGTCTTCGAACCGATTGTATTCCTGAGGTCATCTCATGCCGATTTACGAATTCAAATGCACAAACTGTGCCCATACCTTCGAAGAGGTCCAGGGTATTCGTGAACCACCGCTCCTGTTCTGCCCGCTCTGTCGCGGCGAAGTGGAACGCAAGTTTTACGACTGGGGCCATAAGTTGGCGGAATTCAGGCAGTTTAACCGTCAGATCGACCAAGCACCGATCCTACCTTATTTTGTGCTGCTCTACTCCTTGCTACTGTTATTAATAGGAATTCTCGGGGGGGTGGTCTTCAACGGGCTCATCGGCTTTCTGGGTATGATCGTTTTTAGCCTGGCCCTGACTCTGGTTGCGATTATCGGTGCTCTGCCACTGATAGGCCCATTTTTATACATTCTCTGGCTCGGGCCATATATCAAGACACTTGCCTTGGGACATCTCGGTTTGCAGGCCGGTTTCCTGACCGGCCTGGCTTATTGGATCGGTTTCGCATTCTCGCTCATATTCGCCCTGATAACCACATTTATCACCATTTTCTGGATCATGACCCCGGTGATGTGGTGCTTTATGGCCCCATCTGCCCAGGAAAAGATGAAATATCTGCTGTTGGTCCATCTTCTCAACTATGATGTCTACCCGGTCTGGATCGGGCCTAATGGCTTCAAAGCACGACTCCTGGCCCTGTTCTTTGCCATTGATGAGTTCCCTGCTGTCCGCATAAATAGCACAAATTTCTATTATCGCGATCTCCCGGTAAAGCCATTACAAATGATTGCACAAAGAAAAGCCAGGAAAAAATGAATCGGGATGAATGGACCCACGACAACTCGAAACTACTGTGAATGGAGGTCAGTATCATGCCGGCTCAATCAATACTCATCCGTTGTCCTCACTGTCAGACCAAGAACAGAATACCGTCTCAACGTCTCGGCCAGGTCGGGACCTGTGGTCGGTGCGGGCAAACTCTGCCCACCATCCCGCTCGGACCTGTGACCGTGACCTCGAGTACTTTCAAGGCTGAAGTCCTGGAATCCTCCTTGCCCGTTCTGGTTGATTTCTGGGCAGCCTGGTGCGGACCCTGCCGGATGATCGCACCTGATCTTGAACGCATCGCCCGAACATATGCCGGACAACTGAAAGTCGCCAAAATTGATTCAGATCAGAACCAAGACCTGTCGGCCCGATTTGCGGTCCAGGCTATCCCGACCCTGCTCGTTTTCAGGAATGGCCAACTGGTCGAACGTCAGACCGGTGCTCTGCCCTATTCTCAGCTCGAAAACCTGGCCAAACGTTTTATTCACTGATTGACTGATTGACATAATGACGGAAAGGACACTGCAGCGTCATCTGACTCCACTTCAGCCCAAGAGGGGGAACTCGAGGCCATGACCGAAAAAGCGGGCCCTGAAAGCTTTGAACAGCTCTACTATCAGCAACTGCAGGGTGAATTTTATGCCGACGCTTATTATCGCGAGCGTTCCGTGGAGGAAGAAAGCGCTATTGTCTACAGTGATGATGAAGACAAGCGGCTTTTTTCCTATATGATCAACACTTTCTTTCGCTGCAAGCGGGTCCTGGAAATTGGTTGTGCCATGGGCTATCTGCTCAGACAGCTTGTGGCCTATGGTTATGATGCCTACGGCCTGGATTTCAGCCAGTATTGTATCGAGCGTGTCCCTGCTGAAATCAAGGGGCGGGTCCGACAAGCCGATCTTTTAGCAATACCTTTTCAGAATGCTTCGTTTGACCTGGTAATCGGGCTCGATATACTCGAACATCTGCCGCCTTCGTTATTGCAGAAGGCCCTGCTCTCTATCAAACGTGTCCTGAAGCCGGGCGGATTATATCTGGGAGTCATACCCGCCTATGGCGAGAATGAATTCGGGCCCATGGTCTTTGATTATCACCAGCGTGAATCCTGGATCGAGGATGTCAGACTCGGTCGACCATTCCGCGAAATCCCGCTGGATGTGGATGGTAAACCGCATATGGGTCATCTGATTCACGCCACTGTAGGCTGGTGGCAGCACCAATTCGAAAGAGCGGGTTTCGAACGCCTGGGTCAGGTCGAGTTGGCCCTGCACCAGGTCTATGATACCTATCTTGATCGAGGACGCTGGGGTATTTTCATTTTCCAGAGAAAAAAAACATCTCTGCGAGAGAAATTCCTGCCTGGCCTGACACCGCTCGATCCTGATTTCATCAGTCATTTTCCTCTGAGACCGCAGGGGCTGTACAGTTGGGAATACTGGGACTCTCCCGGTTGGACCCGCTGGACTGAAATGGTTGCCTGTGAAATCATCAAACGGCAGGGCCGCTCTTTGATCGTTCCTTTTCTGGTCGCCCATCCGGATTGTTCCGAGTCCAATCCGGTCATAGTCCACTTTATTTTGAATGATCAGCCCTTGATCTCGTTTCAGGTCCCGGATCGAGGCTGGAGGATCGCCCGTTTCAAATGGTCTAGCAAAGAAAAGATCGGCGTTTTACGCCTGAATGTCTCGAGGACCTGGCAACCCGACCGGTTCGACCATTCCGGTGATAAACGTCAGTTGGGTATTGCCCTGCAGCCCTTCATTCAAGGCAAATTGTACTGAAACACATAACGCGTTTCCGAGTCAAAAACCGCATCTGGCTCGAGTACTGTGGTCGGGAATTGAGGATTGTTGGGTGAATTCGGAAAATGCTGGGTCTCGAGACAGAGCCCGGCATAACGACCATAGCAAGTGCCCTTCTTTCCGATCAACGAACCGTCGAGTCCGTTGCCGGTATACAATTGCAGACCAGGTTCGGTGGTGTATATGTCCACTGATCGACCCGTCTCCGGCACCGACAGGCGACCCGCCCTTTGTAACGGTCCGGCCTGGGTCCTGAGCACAAAAGTATGATCGTAACCACCCGCCCGAAGGAGTTGCGGATGTTCCTCGCCAATATGTGCCCCGATCAGGACGGGTTGCCTGAAATCAAAGGGTGTTCCCGAAACGGGGCATAATTGTGGACCCGGTATCAGGTCTGCATCAATCTCGAGATAATGATCTGCCTCGAGTTGCAGATAATGGTCGAGTATTGTGTTCCGGTCCGGTCCGGCTAAATTGAAATACGAGTGAAAACTCAGATTCACGACCGTTGTCCGATCGGTCCAAGCTGTAGACCGGATGATCAGATGGTTGGTGTTGGTCAGGGTGTAGGTCACGCGAACAGTCAGGGTCCCGGGGTAACCCTCCTCTCCCTCGGGACTGATATAATCGAGCTGCACCACGGCCCGCTCATCGTCTTGAAATACCGTGGGCTGCCAAAGGACTTTATCGAACCCCTGAAAACCACCATGCAGATGGTGCCGGCCATGGTTCAAGGTCAACTGATAGTGCTTGCCCGCGATAATCAGCTTTCCAGCCGCTATCCGGTTGGCATACCGGCCCACGATAGCACCGAAATAGGGCTGGGGCTCGATATAGGATTCGAGTTTCTCGAAGCCCAGGACAATGTCATCTGTCCGGCCGGTCCGATCAGGAACAAGGATACTGGTAATGATCCCCCCCAGGTTCGTCATTCTGACGGTTAGGCCCTGCTCGTTGGTGAAAGAATAAAGCATGACCACTCGCCCGTCCGGCATGTTTCCAAAACGTTTCTGTTCGGTTTTGATCATAGCGTCTTACTGGCCGTATGGATGGCCACGCCCCCAAAGAGAAGTGTGCTATACTCGACCGGATCGAAACCCGCCTGGCCCATTATTCGGGCCAATTCATCGGCTGGGTAAAAATCCTGAATACTATCGGATAAATATCGATATGCCGATGTCGACCCGGCTATCAACCAGCCCAAAGGCCGGACCGTCAAGCGGACATACAGGTGAAAAAACCAGCCGATAAATGGGTTGCCGGGCTGACTGGTCTCGATATTGACGTAGATGCCGCCCGGCTTCAATACGCGATAGAATTCACGAAATGTTGCAGCAAGATTGTCAGGCGTGATGTTGAGATTGCGGGTCGCAAACGATATAGTGATTAGATCGAACGAAGCATCCGGATAGGGTAGCACTTTGGCATTGGCCAGACAGCGGACCACCGGAGTTTCCCGGTCGATGATCAAGCGGGTCAGCATGGGCAGGGAAAAATCAACGGCATGGACCACCACTCCGGCTGGAGCACAATCGGCTAAAAGCCTGGTCATATCCCCGGTACCCGCACACATGTCAAGCCAGCGCGTGCCACCGGCCTGACAGGCTCTGCGGGCCGCTTTCCGCCGCCAGAACCGGTCGAGTCCCAAGGTCATGAACCGGTTGGTCAATTCATACTGCTCGGGAATTTCACTGAAAAGTTTCTGTATACTCAGTCTCATCGAACGGCTTCAATTCGTGGAAGTGCCGTCCCAACCGGCCAGACGGGCCATGAGCCACCACAGGGCCCGACCCTTGTTATGGCAGTTATCATAACTGGTATGACCGGCATACTCCTCTGCCTCGCTGTAATGAGGATGTTCCATGGGTATCCCGGACTCGGAATACTGCTCACCGTTGTAATAGGAATCAATATCACCAAAATCGAACAGCCAACGGTTATGGGACTCGCAGAAACTCCTGATCTGTTCGTTTCGCTGGTGCCTGTTCTCCGAACATGACTGGGCATTACCCGTAAAATACACGAAACTGATCCCGGGAAATTCCGCTTCGAGCGTGCTGATCGTGTCCAGATAGTGCTGCGTTTCCTCGGCCGAATAATCATCGAGCTGCGTGCACCAGCACCACATGGTCACGTTGGGCTTGTAGTTATTCAAAACCGATCTGAGCCATGATAGACCGAATTCACCCTGCCAGTAGTACTCGGGGGTCACGTAGCTTTCATCCCAAGTCTCGCCACCCACACCGGGCATTCCGTCCATAATCGATAATGAATCCTGACCGGACGGCAGACTGAAATACTCGACCGTGACAGGATAAGTGCCCGGTTCGAGTTCGGCCATGATCCAGGCCCCATACAGCAACTGCTCACCGTGCGAGGTATGAGCGTAATGCACCTGCAGGGTTTGCTTGACTTGTTCGAGCCAATGAGCAGGAATCTGGCTGGTATTCAGACAACGATGATCGATGGTCCGATCGGTCGAACCGGGGCCGGGGGTCCAGGTCGGGGTAGGCGTCCCATAATCCTGTGTCGGGGTCGGCGTCGCATCGTCATTGTCGTCATCATCATCGGTACAGGCTACCGAGACCATACTCAGAATGACCACTAGGCCCAGAACAACACATAGTGTCAGAATTGAAAGGTTTCGTGCCATTTTGTCCTCCTCATGTTTTCCGGTTTGTTCACGCTCTATCACTCAAATCGAACATAATATAAAGCCATACCGGCAAAAAGGCAATTTTCTGTTCCGCAATACTTACACTGGCTTTTTGATACCGCTCAACATTGTGCTCGGCGAATAAGGAATAACCTGGTTTACAACCGGAGGGTGGACCTACTGGTCGAGCCCCCACTCAGGTCTTGGAGCCAACTGAAAAACAGGAGAAATGAAGGGATAATGAAGGGATAGAGACTGCCCAGGATTAATAGACAACCTTTCCCGTGCAATGAGACTCCTCTTCCCCGTAAAAATTGGTTCTGCTGCTGGTCGTGGATAGACAGGATGGGATGTGCTATTTACCGGATAATGATGCATTTCACCTTTCACAACCGACCCGATGGAGGGGGATATGGCTGAGATCACGTTTGAACGCCGTTATGACACGGTTGAAATCCTGAATCCTTTAAAGGGATTTGCGCACGAGCGGCAGCAACTGGAAATCCGGTGGGACCCTTTGCTTCACCACAGTAGCCTTTACAATTCCGGTATAGAAGCAGGTATTAAGAGTTTTATCGGCGAGGCCGACCGGGCGATGCTCGAACGGTTGGCGGCCGAGAGTGCCGGACGATGTTTCTTTTGTCCTGAGCGGATCGAGTCGACCTCCCGTTTCCCCGAGGAATTCATTGCCGGTGGGCGATTGAAGACGGGAGAGTCGACCCTTTTCCCCAATATTTTTGCCCTCGCCCCGTATCACGCCGTGATGACTGTCAGCCATGCCCACTGGCTGCCGCCAGGCGGTTTCACTACCCGTTTAATCAGGGACGCCCTCGAGAATGCCTGGAAGTATATTGCCATCGTTTTCGAGACCAATGCCGAGGCTACCTACGCTTCACTCAACGCAAACTATCTTTTCCCGGCGGGTGCGAGCGTACTCCATCCTCATTTCCAGGTATTGGTCAGCCACGTTCCCTACAGTTACCAGGAACGGCTTCTCGATGCTTGCAAGTGTTATCTGAAGGAGAAAGGGAGTGCCTACCATGAGGACCTGCTGGCTATCGAACGACGGACTGGGGAGCGCTACATCGCACAGAACGGTAATTGGCATTGGCTGGCCAGCTATGCACCGCTTGCGGCCAACGAGATTGTGGGCATTCACACCGGTAACGGCGATTTTTCCCGGCTGACAAAGGATGACCTGGACAACCTGGCCCAGGGGCTCGCAAGCGTGCTCCGCACTTATAGCCACCTGGGTTATTACGCTTTCAAC
Source organism: bacterium (assembly GCA_016934675.1). Taxonomy (GTDB): domain Bacteria; phylum CSSED10-310; class JAFGSJ01; order JAFGSJ01; family JAFGSJ01; genus JAFGSJ01. The sequence continues at coordinate 44,576 of JAFGSJ010000051.1, forward strand.
TTCAGCCTCTATTCCCGCCGGACACCGGCGAATCGCGACGGTTTCCATAGCCTGATCCGCTGCCTGACCCGTCAGAACCCCTCTCCCAACTACCGAACCGACGATTATTTCTTGCAAAAGGGGCTCGAGAGCGAGCTGATCCTGACCCGCCCGGAGAATTTAGCCCAGGCGGCACAGCCTTTTTGGAGCTAGAAAAACTCTTCTGGTATTTGCTTTCCGTTCTTATGTTCTGAATGAAAGCACCGATTCGGGACTCATTTTTTCGGGCTGAACAGACTGAACAGGGGAGTCGTAGCAAAAGAGATCATCATGCCCACGGTCCCGGCTTCGGGAGAAGGTCGTCCGGCAAGATACATACCCAGGCAGACTACCAGGGCCACAATCGAAGATGTGATCGCTCCCAAAGCATTGGTGCGTGACCAGAACAATCCCCATAGAAACGGACCCAGAAAAATAGCCCCGATCGCTCCCCAGGAAATGCCCAGGATTGAGACAATCGTCGCCGGCCTGAAGTAGGCAAATATGACTGAGAGCAGGATGAATACTACGCTCAGAACACGCATCAGTCGGGTCAGGTTGCGATCGGAAATGCCCGGATTGATAAAACCGGCCACGAGGTCCTTGGCTACGGACGAACTCGAAATAAGGACCAGGGCGGCGAGTGTCGACATCGAGGCTGACAGAATCAGTAACAGGATGAAAATGATCAACGAGGGGGATACTGCCTTGGCGATGAGTTCAGGGACCAGGGCGTCGAAAATGGGTGAACCGTCTTTGAACGCTCCCAGCGAGTTTTCAGGAGTGAGGAGTAATCTCGAGAAAGCGCCTGCAAAATAGGCAATGGTCGAGAGTATGATCGCGAATGCGGTCGAAATCCACATACCGGCCTTGATCGCTTTTTGGTCCCTGATCGCGTAGAATTTCTGGACCAGTTGGGGCATGGCGAAAGGGGCAATCGAGGTCAAAAACACCAGGCAGAAAAGTGGCCACCAACCGGGAGGGCCAACCAGCCCCGTAAGCCGGGGATCGACTGCCGTCAACCGGGCAGTAGCATCGACCAAGCCACCCGCTTTATCCAGTACACTCCACAGGAACACAGCCCCTCCGGCCAACATCAGGAAACCGAAGAACACATCGATCATGGTCATTGATTTATAACCACCGAGGACCATGTAAACCGCCGTGAAAAGGCCCATGAAGGCCAGTGCATGCCAGAATTCGGTCCCGAAATTGAGCTGAAACAGATACGATAACCCAATAAAGACCGCAGCTGAATACGGGATGAAGAAAAGAAAAATCGAGGATGAGGAAAAAAATTTGAGGAAACGGCTGTGATATCGGAGTTCAAGATATTCGGACATGGTACTGATCCCCAGTTCCTGCGACATCTGCTTGACCCGTGCACCGAGCACCCACCAGACCAACAAGGTCCCGACCAGGGCATTGCCTACCGCAATCCATAAGCCCGAATAGCCGAACTGCCAGCCGATCTTACCGGAAAAACCAATAAATAATACAGCGGAAAAATAGGCCGCACCATACGTAAAGGCCGTCATCCAGGGCCCGATGTTACCCCCTCCCAAGAAAAACTCATGAAATGTACTGGTCTTTTTGCTGCGAACGATACCTATGATAACAATGGTCAGGACGTACGCGGTCAGAACCGCAATTTTCAGGGTCATGGATTATCTCCTTGAAAACGTATGGATAATTGGTATTGAATCCAATTATAGGGGTCCGCTTCAGCCTGGTAGAAATCATCCGGAGAAAAATATTCCCAGATGAAACGACCGGAAAAATCGGGACCGAGTTCATGATCGAAACACAGCCTGGCCAGATCACCCCTGTTGTGCCCATCACCACTGAGCAGATCGGAAGAGGCTGTCTTCTCGGGAGCAAACAGGCGATACCAGGACAAACTCAGTCTTGTTTTTTCGAATGGCTTAAAGAAAAGCTGGGCATAGATCGAACTTATATTACTCCAATCAGCTACCCTGCTTTCCCGTATCTGGAGGTAAATGAAAGAATCACTCCACTTCGGCCAACGACTGAATGCCGCGTCCCAGCCTTCATAGCGGGATGTAGACGTGTTGTCGCCACTGAGATAATAACCGCCCAGGATCATCTGGACCGGCAAAGGAAAGGACCAATTCGCCTTGTAGTCCAAGTGAAAATAGCCGCCCAGACCCCGACGTTCCTCGTCGTCCAACGAGCCCTGCTGGATAGCTGCTTCCGTTGTCAGGGCCAATTTAGACAGAAACGGTTGGACCAAACGACCACCCAGAATGTTCAATGAACCTTCAGGCAATGTGTCGGTCTCGAACGTGTCCTTGCGGATTAAATACGCTTCCAGACCGGTCTTGTTCATACGTCCGCTGTAATATATTCCGTAACCCTGCTCATCCTGTTCGACCATCGGTTGCTCCTTATCATTCATGACCGGGAGCACTGTATCGGTCCGTGGTTGACGCACGTAGAAGAAAATCAGCGTGCCCTCTTTCTGAAGAACATAATCGACCCGAATACCGTTGAAATAACCCGAACGGGAACCATCCAGAGGACCACCATCCATGATCAGGAAACCTTCGCCCATCATCATATCCTGGCGACCCACGCTGAAAGACAACGGTAACTGCCCGGGATTCTTCCAATTGAGAACGAGCTGATCAATAAACACTTCATGAAAAGTGAAATCACTGTCCTGCTTCGGGTCTCTTTTCGGGGCAAGATAATAACGGGATTCATTGGTCAAACGCAGATCGAACCCCAACGATTCTCGAGGCAACCACTGCAATCCCACACTGCTGCGAAAACGAATATAGCTCGTGCTGTCCGGAGTATCCTCGTCCAAACTCATGGTATTGTCCCAACTCTCCTGACGAATCCGCTCCCAGAAGTAAAACCTGAAACCGGATGCTGAGCTGGTGCTCTCCTCCGCTCTAGCTGCAACCCAGCCTGTCCCCATGATCGAGGCAAGCAATACAAACCAGATAGTGACTGATCTGATCATTGTTCGTCGTCCTCCGCGTGTCTCTTGCTGAGATAGTGTTTATCAGAACTCTCCGAAACAGGATTTCATCACCATATCGCAAAATTCGTAAAATGACAAGCCGATTCGAGAACTCCTCAGGTCCTTGTTATTCTCACCCTGGAATTCTTCCATTACTATTTATGTGTTCAACGCTATAGTCATAATGATGAGACCGATTATGCTCAACCACATAAAAAGGGTCACTGTTGTGCCTGTTATTCAACTGTCTTGTTTGAACGAAATTCTGGATAGAATTTCGTTTCACATTCCGGACAAAGCCCATGACTGAATTCAGCCTCCGACCTGTCCCGGATGTACACCTCGATATGATGCCAGGAACCTTTATCATCCTTAATTCTTTTGCATGAACCACAGATGGGCAATATACCTTCAAGAGATTTCATTTGATAAAACAACTTCATGGTCATTCTGATGATCATGGTCCCGAAGAGAATGATAATGACACTCTCGAATAATGCTTCCTTCCAGTTTATTGGTGTTGGCGTCGCCTTAACTATTGAACCAGGCATATCAATGATTTCATCAAGCCAAATAATTGCTATGGCAAAGACAAATAACAATGCTTCATATATGACTATTCGCTTGGAAACATCCGTTTTTCCCGGCTTTTTCATTTCTCACCCCAATTCCTCATCGGCACGACAAGCAGTTAAGACGAAATATGATTACAATTAAGCATTTTTCTTCAATTACTAACGTATTCTCAAGTATTAGGATCAGTTCAATAAGAGTTAAATCATAGCTTGACTGAGCGTGACCAGAAATGTGCATTGTCGTTTCTCTTATCAAAATTCATGCCAAAAGTGAGTCAAGACAGGAATGCTTGATTGGCAAGGCCTTTTACGAAACAGTGTCAGTGGTGAGTGGGCGAAAAGCGCAATTTTTGTGAGCAAATGTGCTAAAAAGTTGCGCTTTTCGCGAAAACATGTCCGGGATTAGCTAGCAAGTTCTGCGTTCGATCCTACTCACGGGCAGAATATTGTCGAGAGTCTTGAGGAATGTCTTTACACTTCATAAAAAGACGGAGCTCAACAAATTGTGACCTGAATGCAGACATGTGTACAGACTGGTACAATTGCTCGAATTCACCCTTCGGATGGGTGTTGATTCAAATGAGTTTACGATGAGCAGAAGCACAATCAGCCTCAGGGGCAGACCCCCACTTCCTGAGGCAAACATTGACTCAAGCCCACAGGGCGTTCAACGCCATCAGAGTCAATCCCATAGGATCCCTCATTAACAGTGTTGTTTGGAACGACGAGATAGTAGCGATCGCCGCTGGCGGGGGTGATGAATGCCCCCGTGCTCCCCGAAGTGGTACAAATCTTGGACGTATGACTGGTGAAATTACCGATCAAACCCTCATAGACCTCATAGTCAGTATCGGCAGTGAGGCAGGAGGCACTCCAAGCGAGGATCAGATTACTTGTGCCATATTTTTCAAGGGTCAGTGGAATACCGGGTACATCGTTGCCATTGGGTATTTTACCGGCCGGATTGGTCGAGCCGCCATTTGCGCAGTAAATGACATAGAAAACCCAGTCGCCGCTGATGCCGAGCGAGCAGGCATTATACCAGCCCCCCGGAATGGCATAGACCAGGTTCTTACCGCTCTGACAGCCGTTTCCATCGTGGACAGTCGAGGGAGCGTAGGGGTCGCCCACGTTATCATTATAAAATTCAAGGGTGACCGAAAATGGTCCGGAGTCGATGATGACTTCACCAGGAAGCGGTTCCAGATCGAACTCATTAATGGCTCCATCGGTGAGTACGGGACCGTCCAGGGAGAAGATCGGGCTCCCCGGATCGGGTAACCCAGCGCCATAGATATGGATGCTCTGCTCGAGCGAGTCAGGTGCACCGCCCATCTGTGAGCCCCAACCGATCCCGATCCGTAGAATCTCGATCGGATAATGAGCGGCCGGTGCTTCCAGGACTACACCTGCCTCCTCACCCGCAACAAAGCAGGGACAGACTACCTGCCCGACCCCGGTGTAATTCTGGAGCGTATACTCCTCCTCACATTGTCCGGACACTCCTGTGCTCGATCCTATCAGGAAGAACAGGAAGAGAAGGGGCACACAGGAGTGAAGTGACAGCAGAATCCTTTGTACTAAAAAATGCAGTCGACACATATTTCCCCCTTTCATTGTGGTGGAGAATGACCACCTGCATTTTCCATTATACACCATATAAGAAAGAAATATCGAAAATTTTTATAAAGGAATCAGGATCATTGCAGAATTTTTGGACATCACTCCCTTTGGACATTTTTCTATTTTTAGGGTATGCTTCGAAAGAGGTGCGAGCTATTTCTAACAGGAATTCAAGAAAAGAGTGCACATGAGCTTACCCGATAATGAACGAGAAAAGGGACAAAAACTGTCCTCTGAAGCTGAGGCATTGAGCCAAGTACTCGCCCTTCCTGCAGAACAATACCGGGTCAAAGCCATGCTGGGAAAGGGGGCATTCGCGGAAACATACCTGGCTGAAGACAAGCATGGTCAACGTCAGGTGGCCGTGAAAGTGTTTCATCCCCCTCTGGTCGACACCTGGAAATCGTATGAATTGTTCGAACGGGAAGTGGCCATTCTCAAGGCCCTGGACCATCCCGGGATTCCCGAGATCTACGATTATTTTGAGGTGTCGGAGCCGAGCCGCTCGGCCTATCTGATCATGGAATATCTCGAGGGTGAGACGCTGGCGGGGATGATCGAACGAAAGCAGACCCTTGATCCACAAACGAGCATCGATGTTTTTACCAGGCTACTCGACATAGTGGAGTATCTGCATGGACGAACTCCCCCCGTGCTTCATCGGGACATCAAGCCAGCCAATATCATTATCAGGAAAACAGGCATGCCGGCCCTGATCGATTTCGGGTCGGTCCGGGTGGTTTTTCAGAAACCCGATGAAAAAAGTTCGACCATAATCGGCACTCATGGTTACATGCCCTATGAGCAATATTTAGGTCAGGCCAGCCCCTCGAGCGATCTGTATGCCCTGGCCGCCACGTTTCTGGAAGTCCTGACCGGTCGGCCTCCGGCTGAATTCCTCAGCAGTAAGGGTGTTATCGAAGTGCCCGATGGCCTTACCTGCGGTCCCCACTTCGCAGGCATTCTCAAGAAAATGCTGGCTCATGCCATGGACCAGAGATTTCAATCGGTGGCCGAAGTCCGGCGGGCCCTGTACGCTCCGCTGCTCAAACCCACTGAGGCCGTCAGCCTGACCGCTCTTCCGGCTGAAACGGCTCTGACCATACCTGCGGGTCCCCGTGCAATCGAAGGGCAACTCGAAACGTTTTACGAGCAATGTGTCGGTTCGTTCGGCAAGTATATGACCATAGGCACTGACGGTAATTTCCCGCCTGAAATGGGTCCGGGGCAGTGGACCGTTATTGCCATTTCCTCGATCATGACTGCCGGTATCCTCCCCCTTGTGGAATGGAAATCGTACAAAAAGCTCAAACGCAATGTTACGCGGTTCTTTACCCAAGGAACATTGGCCCTCGGACGAGTGCAGAAAACGGTTTCAGGAAGATCGAATTACTCGGGGGCGCGGGTCTACCATGTCCTCTACAGTTTTGAAGTCGAGGGCAGGGAAATCCGGGCTTCAGGCGACCTTCGCCCTAAAATGGCCCAATTCTGGAAGGAGGGCACGCCGGTCTACGTCCTCTATATGCCCGAGGACCCGGCACAGAGTATTATCATCGGTGAGGTGACCGACCAGCACTGAATCCTAATAATAACCCTGGCTGTCCGTCTTCAACAAAACGATGTCGTAGTCCATATACGCGTAATAAGTATCATGTTTCTGGCATGCCCCACCGAAAATAAAACCCTTGTTATTCTCGAGTTCCTGGACGGAGCCGAGGCTGGATGTATAAAACTCGTCAAGACTGAGACTCCATTGCATCCTCCCCAGGGCGTCTCGTTTATAATAACAGGCTATTTGCCTAGTACTAATGTAACTAGATTCAAGCTCTTTCCCGGCAATTACATATCCTCCGTCCGAGGTCTGGATGATATCTCCAAACCATGCTGAGCTTTGCCTGCCGCGAATTTCCTGGACCCATTCCTGATTGCCATCGCTGTCTATTTTCAGCAGGTATATGATTGAACCGTTTTCATATTTTTCTGCTCCGATAATAAACCCGCCGTCATCAGTCCGCTGTATCCGCCTACCATCAAAATAGCGGTACGATGAATCATCATGACAGGGATTACCATACAGTCGACTCCATTGCTCATTGCCCTCTGCATCGGTTTTCATGACCAGGATATTCCGTTCGTAACCAGATTCAATCTGGGTCCCGGTGAATATCAACCCACCCTCATGACTGGTTGTTACTGCACTGAGTAATGCATCGTCACCCTTGCTCATTTTCCGTTCCCAGAGCTTTTCTCCATTCGCGTTAATCTTGAAAAAGAAAATCTTCGTGGGGTAACCGTTATCGTGTCCAGCCAGAACGTAGCCGCCATCCTCTGTCCCAACCATGCTGTAGATGATGCTATCATGGCGGAATGGATAGACATTGAAATAAATCTCGACCCCATCCGCATCGGTCTTTAGGATGAAAGCATTAACTTTATATTTGGATTGATTGCCGCACATGACAATTTCCTGAGTATCCTCAATCAGCACCATTTCTTCAACTCTCAATTTCGCAGAGTCACTGCTCCATTCCCGTTTCCACACGAGCTGCCCGTATCTGTCGACACGCAGTAGCAGCAGTTGTGAAAAAACGTCGTCATGACCATCTTCAAAGAAACGATTTCCGCAGATAATATAGCCTCCGTCCGGTGTCTGCCTGACACGAGTCGCACTTTCATGATAACAGTCATCACCGAACGTCTTAAGAAATGTTTCCGGGGCTGGCAATGCTTCAACCGTCGTATTGACACTGTCCTCGGACATTAGAAGAGCAGAAGTCGTCGCCCTCTCGCCAAGCTCCTCATTACTCCAGTCACACCCTGACCACAACCAGCAAAGAAGCAGCAGTGCCATCATCACGCCGAACACATGAATAATACTGTCTCTATCGGACATCGTTTTTCCTCCTAGAAATCAATTGATTGAACAGCGTACCCAAACAGCTCAAGTTGCAAATATCTCGCCATATATCAACAGGAGATCGAGGTTGCGTTGACGAAGAGACGATTAACGGAGAAAATGGCTCAGTTGCTCGTCCTGCACATGACTTTCGTTGAGTGATGTTCCAGGATACCGCAGAAGTCATCTGTTTAAAAATGGTGCAGCGTGTTCATAAAGTGAACATCTACTTGTGGGGTGTGAAAAAAGAGGATAGCCCGTGTTTTTTCCCCTTGCTTAATCGCACGATGTGAATTGTTCTGATTTCCGAGTACGGGAAGTATTAGACTTATGTGTGAGAGTCGTAGTTGTAGGGAAATAAGAAGAGTGCATACTGCCTTGATATGAACTGAAACAAGATGTTCGGCACACGGTGTAGCTTCAAAAGAAAGAGCAGAAGCAGAGGTATCCTTTCACTGCATGTGCTTTTGGAGGAAAGCTTCGATTCGTTTCATCAGGGCAATCATTTTCTTTTCATCCGTAAAGGCGTGTCCCTCGCCCTCGATGAGATAATATTCGTATTCTTTGTTATGTTTTTTCAACTCGTCGACCAATTGCTCGGATTGGCTCATTTTTACCCTGGTATCATTGCTGCTTTGGGCGATAAAAACGGGGATCTTGATTTGAGCGACGTGAAATACGGGTGATGTGGCCCGCAGTTGCTCCTCATCCTTGATCGGATCGCCCCAGCGTTCATGAATTTGAGCCAGGTAGGTTTGCCAATATTTGGGAAAGCCATTGTAAAAAGTGAAGTAATTGGTAATACCCCAGAGATCGAGACAGCATTTGTATAAATCAGGTGTGAAGGCCGCACCGGCAAGAGCGGCATAGCCTCCGAAACTCCAGCCAAAAATAGCGATGCGGTTTTCATCGACGAGACCTTGCTTGATCAGCCACAGGACGCCATCAGTGATGTCATTTTGCATTTTCAAACCCCATTGTTTAAAGCCGGCGCGTAAAAAGCTTTTACCATAACCGGTGGAGCCCCTGAAATTGACCTGAAGGACGGCATAACCGCGATTGGCAAAAAATTGGGTCCGGGCATCGAATCCCCAGGAATTTCGCCATTGAGGACCTGCATGAGGATGGACTATCAGGGGGACTTTTTCGCGTGCGGAATGAAGCGGCAGGGTCAGATAGCCATGGATGGTCAATCCGTCTCTTGCGGTATAGGAGATGGGTTGCATAGGGGCCATATTTTCTTCCTTTAGCCACGGTGTCGCTTGATTCAACAACTCCAATGAATCTGTTCGTGAATCATAGAGGTAATAATTGCCCTCAACACGATCACTGCTGGCTAACACGATGACGCAACCGAAATCGCTCGTCCAAGATACGAAATTGAGTTCATAGGGGCCGATTTTGTGTAACAATCGGTCATGAAGACGACCTACTTTAGGATCAAAAAAATGGTATGTTCTTTTCTCGGTCGTATACTGAGCATAAAGTAGTGTTTTTTGAACAGGGTCATACACCGTATGATCACGTTCGTCATCACCGAAAGTATCATAGAGGGCGTGTTCGAGAAGAACACATTCCTCGCTGTGAGTATCCAGATTATATTCAACGAGCGCGACTTTATCACGATCAATGCTGGAATAAGCATACACGTTCTTATTGTCAGGAGTGAAGGCGATCACTTTGAAAAGATCATCCGCGGCCGGCTGGAATATTTCCTGAAAAGCACTGAAGCAATCTGTCCGATACAGCATAGCCTGACCATAGCCGATCCGGATCACCCCGGCATTGTCTGCGATCCAGCGTCTGATCGAACCAGGATTTTCGACCAATAATGTCAATTCTCCCGTTTTGATATTGAGGCGGTAGGGATCGAATAACTCAGGATCACGCTTATTTAAAGCGACCAGTATTTCGTCAGGTGAATTCTCCAGGAGATCGATGAGCGTGGTTTTGCAATTTTGAAAACCAGTCAGGCAGCGGACCTGTTTTGTGTCGATATTCAAACAGAACAAACGATAATTCTCATCACCATCATGATCCTGCAAATAAAGCAGATTCTGATTATTGCCCCAAAAAAAGGTGACGATGTCCCGATTGGTCACATGTGTCAGTTGAACAGCCTCGGATTGCCCTATTCTTGTGACAAAAAGATTATAAATCCCATCTACTGGATCACGATAGGCATAATAACACCCATCAGGTGAAAGTTTATAACCTGTTTTCTGAGGATTCCTAAAAAAATCCTCGATAGAAATCTGGTAACACCCTGAAGTTAATCTACTTTTTTCCCCGTCCTGAACCAATCCCAAAGACACGCTTCCCAATAGAACAACCAACACGCCCAGCCATCTTTTATGCATCTTGAGTTTACCTCCCTCAAATAGCACAGCCAAGAAAGTACTGAATTAATTGTCAAGATGCAATCTTAATACCAAACAGGAGGGAGGGGGAGAGCAACGGGCCGACCACATTGATTTCCTTGATCCTGGCGGAATATCTGTTCAGGGATGTGCATTTCTATTCAGTTGGACACTCGCCCGGTTTTGAACAGCCGCCGTTCATTTCCGAACATAGATACCCACCTTCACTCTTCACTCTGCTCTGTGGCTTCTGCTCCTCTGCCTTCAATTACCAGCATCTCGAGTACTATTCGGCACATTTTTTGCCTCCGGAGATTCACAGGGGAGCATCTGGTGCTCAATCAGGTCGGCACTACGAGCCTGGCATAGTGTCCGATATATTTTTGGCTGGAAAGAACAATTAAGAGTATCCAGAACACCCACAAGGCAGGAATCACGACCCAATGGGGTAATTGTAACGGTGGTAGCATATAAGAGATTCCGCCCAGAAAATGAGGCCTATTCCCGGCGGAAGGTATGATTCTCAAATATTTAATCGGTTCAGCCCTGCTCAATTCTGGGCTCTGGCGGGTCTGCAACCCATCATGGGCTGACAATGGTACAGACCACAGCGGACTGAAGTGAACGGCATCTGTCGAGCATTGGACCCCGAATGTATCTTCAGGGCCGGCTTGTATCCTGAGAACAAAGTCGTTCATGCGGGCTGGAAGCGTAACGAATAGAAAAGCCCGATATGAAATGACTGTTCCCCGGGTCCGGTGAGTGCCGTCTTGAAAAAGGTCAGACTGATTTTCATGCTACTGGTTTTCGTGATCTGAGCCGGAGTATCGATGGGCAGGAGTGTGATATCGGTGCAATCACCTGATCGCTCAAATTGCCAGGTAGTCCCAAACAAGAGAATAACGACCGGCAATATGATTAAGGTCCCGAATGTCGCTTGAATGTTCTGCCAGATATGTGTTGTGGTTACTCTATTCCCAAAATGGCGGTCCTTCGTGAGCATCAAAACCTTTCCCATTGTCGTCCCGGGTGCATAAACTGATACCAGAGCTCAGGTAATCATATCCGCAATGGCCTTGCCAGACCAAGCCCCATGCTCATAGACTGACAGATACTTGCACGTGCTGTGCCAAGTATAGCACACTCAACAGTTAAGTTATAATCAATCCCAGGCACGTCTGGCAAAAGACATTCTCAGCCGTGACGCCTCTTCGGTATCTTGTCATTGACTCGTCAGTGTGCACATGTTCATAAAGTGAACACTATTGTCAGGGTTCGATGAGAGATTCTTACATACGGAATCTCCAAACAAATGTCCCGGAGCCAGTGCAGATTCTTGTTTTGCTTGTTCAGTAGCAAAATACTGCAGACACATGTTTTTCTTGGTATGAAATTTGCTTTGTACTCAATTGAGCGGCTTTTTGTGATTCTCATTCTAGTAATGAAACGGGAGGAAAATAATGAACACATGCAAAACGCTTCCATTCCTTATCGTCCTGATCATCCTGATCGGTTCAATCGGGTTTTCTTGTAGTAGCGACGATGAAGGGGATATCCCGGACACGCTACAAGTCGGGGACGAAGTTGATCCGGCAGATAAAGTCTCTGGGTTCAGTCATGCAGATGTTGGGGAAGGTAAGATGGTTATGGACGAACATAACGGTACTGTGACAATTGTATGGCAGGAACAGGGAATTCAATCCGTTAAACGATTAATGGGTGCTCGATACCGGGATGGTGAAGGCCTCGATAAGACCGGTGTGCAGATCGTTCCGATCGCATTATCCGCAAAACTACTATTATTGGTCCCGCATGATGGAACGTATGAACTATACTTCACGGATTTTATATCTCAGCATCATAATGTCCGGCGATTGGTGCTCGATGACAAACTGACCGTCCTTGAAGATCGCGTGTTATTTACTCTTCCGAAAGAAGGTTTTAAACTCCTTTGGACCGGTCGTTTCTATTTTTTGATCTATTATGAATACTCATCGGAGGATAGTGACTCTATTTATGGCTATCGTTTCACTCCGGCAGGGGAGCTCATGGATACGGAACCGATTCTATTGCTGAATTGCGGAGATAACCAACTGCTTCAATTTGATATCGACTCCATGCACGACCGGTTTTTACTTGTATTTAGTCAATGGACTTCGCTCTTTGATGAAGTGACTTTGTTTGGACAGCTTTTTGATGAGAATTGTAATTCGCTGACTGATACATTCCCAATCGTTGTCAAACAACAGCGAATTTGCTATCCGACACTGACCAAAAATAACCAATCCTACTTGCTGGTTTGGGCCAGTCGTCAGAATGATGGTAATATGGGCAGTCCTCCCAATACATTATTCGGGATGACAATTACAACGAACGGTGAATTGGGGCAGCCGGAACCGATTGTCATTGATTCATTCCTTCCGTTTGATTCATATTATTTACATAATGTTCATAGTCTTCCCCGTTCAAGCCCGTTTGGTGATGAATTTTTATGTGTGTATAACAGCAACGAGGGCACACGCTACACACTCATCCGTGAGTATCCTCTGGAGATCGAGTATCACCAGGTTTCAGTAGAATCAGAGTTCTATTCATTTCCACATCTGTTGAATACGACTGGTGATTTTATTCGGGTTATATTTCAGTTGTCCGGAAGAATAACATGGGGCATGGATTCCCTATATAGGGAGAAGTATATCCTGAAGACGATTACTCATCCACCAGCGTATTCAAGCGAACAACCGGTAGCGTGTCCCCTGAATTCAACCACTTCACCTGTCATAGCGGGTTCATCCTCGAGAGAGTTATTACTTTGGACGGACGATCGCAGATATATTCCGAACAGACTATGTGTGTATGCGCGGCGATTGGATAGCCAGGGCCAATTCATGGATGACCAAGATATACCTCTGTTTATTGAGGATGGAAATCTTACGATTACTGGTCTAGCGCGAGGAAAGAATACCTGGATGATCGGATTAAAGAGAGAATATCCGGCAAGTGGCGGACAAAGGTATTATATCTATTCCGATGATCTTGTTCTTCTGGCAGAATCGCCCATGCCATTCGGCAGTTATAGTCTATTGGCTTTTACCGGTGATGGCGAACGGTACGCCCTGTTCAATGCCCGCCATAGTTCTGAGTATACGTACACCTTTTTCCTTCGATTAATTGAAGATGACGGCACAACATATCAGGATATCGGGCCCTTCTTTCAGGAGAGTATCAACGGTGAAGATGGCATCGATGCAGCCTATCTGAATGATCGATATCTTCTGATTTGTTATTGTGAAAATTTTATAAATGGGTATCTCTTCAATCGCAAAGGAGAGCACCTGAAGACATTTCCCATCGTCAAGGATTCACCTTTTACCGGAAAATATGCCAGTGTCGTAGCTGGAGAAAACGTCTTCCTGGTATGTTGGAGTGAGAGGAGGAAATCGAAAGGGTATTCACCGGTGCTTGCTCGAAGGATATCGACCGAAGGTGAATTGCTTGACAGCTCTCCCACCGTGTTGAGTGAAACCTCGACCATTAACTTTTGTGATTATCAACGCACACCCAGTGTCGTCTGGAATGGATCGACATTTCTGATTGTGTGGCAGCAGCAGCGAATGGCGGCTCGTGAGATTCACAATCACCTGGTAGCCAGTCGGCTGCGCGAAGATGGGACTATCATAGATCCCGATTGGATTTCCCTCACCGATAACGATAACGCAGATGTTTTTCTGACCAATGATATCGCCACCGATATCACTACCACAGGGAATGGAGCATTCATCGTAACCTATCACTATTGGGATTGCAGTTCCGATTACAATACCAATAGGGTCCGCTATCGCGTGCTCACTGAACACTAAAATGACAGACATCGAACAAGCTCTGCTTTTCGCATATTGTGCGTCAAGAGGCTTGATGTGAGATGAACTTAGGGATTGCCATCGTTTTTAGTATTTTTTGTGGTCTTCCGATGGATAAGTACCGTAAGCGTTTTCCAGGACTGTCTTTGCATTAAACAATGTAATCGACCGGGTGTATACTTGGAGAATGGTCAGAACATACGCAATTTTCAGGGTCAGGGCGGCCTGTTGGCAATGCCGGGTAAATTCCATGACATCGCCGTGGACAGAGGCGAGGCCGATAATACCTGTATGGGCGATCAGCAGCAGGATCAGCGGGTTTTTTTTGAAGAAAACAAGTCCGAAAAGCACAATAAGCAGGGCATGGATTTTTGTGATTTTCCCGGGAAAATCGAACATGAACTCATTGAGTTTTCTTTTCTGGATTCTGTGCGGAGCGTACCACCAGAGATCGGCATTGTACAAGTCCCAATGGTTCAGTAAGACCTCGAACACATAGCCGGGGTGGGTGATCAAAAAATGTTGATAGGCCCAAAGACCATAGCTGCTTATCCAATCCCTGGCATCCGGCCTGTCATTATTGCACGATCGACAGGTAACCAGGAGTTCTTTATTCGGACAGGTTTCATAGGCCCATTTCTCGGCGCAACCCATGACCAGTTCATCCGGCGGTAACTGATATTTCTGTTGGAACACGTGCCGCCATTCCGTATGCGGCAGTATCCGCCACATGATGACATTGGCCAAGGGATACTTCCAGCGTTCCGATTTCTTCAGGGCATAGTAATGCCCGCCCATGATCGAGAGGACCAGTGCCACGATCAGAATCCGGGCGCTCATCTTGTGGAAAACCAGCAGGCTAAAAAGGAGAATACAGGGCAGAAAATAGACATTCGTGTCCCGGACAAATGTATACAAGAACAAAAGCACAGCCATAAACACGACGAGTATACTATCCATTCCTGTTCTCGCATTGATCTGTTGCCGTGATGCATAGATTATTGCCAGAAATGAAAAGACGAGCAGGGTCAGGACGATGGCCGGTGTTTCGGACAATGCGCAGCTCAACCAGAGGTTGACGCTGTGTTGATTGGAAAAAAGCATGAGTAGAACATAACATGTCAGTAATTTCACCCGAAAGCGCTGAAAAAATCCACTCATGCTCAATACGAACAGGAGTGAGCTACTGAGATACATCACGATATAGACTTTGTTGAGAAGGGTCCATTTAAACCCGACCAGCCTGAAGAGCAGAGGGGTGACGAAGGTCCGTTCGCCCCAGAACCAGAATGCGCCGGACCATATGTGTTCCCGGCCCTGACGAATATAATCATAGGTGTCCGGAAACAGTCGCAGGGCATGAACGGAATAGATCTGCCACAGGCCTGACATGAAGATGAGAACTGAGCCAAGACACAAACACATCAGCATACGTTCCGACCATTTTCTCTTGCGACAGAAATACATTTTATCCAGGAGCCAACAGATCACAAAAGCGAGGGCAATCAAAAACCAGGTATCAGTATTCAGATAGGGTTGGTAACTGCAAGCGATAAACACGGGGAGCAGCAGTAACAGGATGGTTTCGCTTGCCCGGAAGACAGGCCGACACCAGGAGTTGCCAAACCTGAACATGACCTGGACGAGAGTCGACCGGGCCAGATTCTGTCGAACAGTGCCGGTCGATCTGCTGCGATTTTCGCTGCACTGCGAGCCGGCTCCATGGTGGTCAGCGGGTTTGTTCATTACACATTCAGCTCAGAATTGAGAAACGACCCGTTATGATGCAACTGATCAACAGCACGAGCAGAAAAAGGGATGACAACGAAAGCGCGGGGACCTCCTGAGTCGATGTTTCGAAAGCGCCGGGATCGGGGGCCAGCCCGGAGTAATCATCATTGATCCCGGGAATGAAACAGCCCTGATCAACCAGATTCGAGTCGGGCACGAGATGATAATCACCATTTATCGGGTCCTGGAAGACCGGAACATGATTAAAACCGTTCAGTTCCTGACCGGTCGCTGCCGCAAAAGCAGTCAAAGTGCTGTAGTAGGTACTGGCCCAGTAAACAAGGTATCCGGTAGCGCTGGTCGAGATATTGTCATAATCCAAATCAATCGGATTCCCGGTATTGACATTCCGTAAACCAAGTTCTGTCCCCGACCAGATATTGTTCCGTGAAACAAGGCCGGTCCAGGTGCCGGGAGATTTGACATCGAGCCCGTGACTACCGGGCAGGACCGCATCCGCCGTATTATGGAACAGGAACATCGGGCCCGACTGGTCGTAACCGCTGTTGAACTTGAACGGACTACCCCCATAATCATTGTTACCGGCCCCGGTTCGATAGATAAGGTTCCTGATGGCATAAACCGGTCCGCCATACACCGGAGCTAGTGAAATCCCGATCAGAACATTGTGGAACGTGTTGTGCCAAATCCGGACATTGCTGCACTGACCGTCCGTTTCCAGGCCATCATCACCCAATTGATAGGCGACATTATCATAAATATCTGTTTCGTTTGTGATTGCTGCAGTCTCCTCGGGACATACTCCGAAACCATCGAAGAAATCGTAAAATATATTCCGCCTGATGACGGTCCCACGGCCGGTCATGGGGTCATAGAATCGCACGCCGCCGGTTTCGAGAGCGGCCCCCTGCTTGACCGCGTCCCAGGGCCAGTCGAAAATGGTATCCCGAAAGGTATTGTCCTGGATGACCGTGCGATGCGAGGCACGTTTGAGTCCGATTCCCAGATCATTGATCTCGAAAGAACAGCCCTGGACCAAGCAGTCATTGGCGTTATTGAAATAGACTGCCTTAGCCCAATCACCCAGGCCATAATGACGGAAGGTCAGCTCGCGAAAACGAATATGGTTCCGACCATCAACAGAAATCCCGACATTATAACGGGAAATAACCACGGTTTGGGTAGCCGGATTCTGTCCGGACAAAAGCCGGACATACAGATCGGTCCCATCGACATAGAAACCGGAGATGCCCCAGATCAGACCCTGAAGATCGGCATAGGTCTGATAGGGATAAAGACGCTCACCGTTAACGGTGATCAGATGTGTATCGGCTACAACCAATGTGGTTCGATAGATACCACCCCCGACCGATAGCCAGGTAAAGCCGGACGGGTCCGCACCATCCAGCACCGCTGTCTCGTTTTCGAAGCCCCGGATGATGATAGGGTTTCCCTCCGTTCCTGATCGTGGTATCGAGATTGCGCCGAGATGATACGTCCCACTCCGCATGACAATTTCCTGACCAGCTTGCACTTGGGCCAGGGCCTGGCTGAAAGCACACGGATTGTTCAGTGAACAGCTTGTGCCCGTGCCCGTGGGACTGACATAATAACTGAAGCCGGGTGGCGTATCGACGAGCTCAGCCCTGGTCTGGCCGCTCAGCGAAAGCACTTGGCCATGCAAGACCCCACCGGGATCATCAAAAATGACTTGAACATCATACGTGGTCTCGGGCGTCAGCCAGAACATACTGCCTACAAAAAGGTCCGAGCTGACCCGGTTCAAATCCAAGCCCTGCCGATACAGACCACTCGAAACCGCTTCCCGATAGAATAACTGGGCGACTGCATTCAGGTCGGGATCATCACCGCTCTCGAGCGTAACGATCACTCCCATGGCCTCGAACGTGCCATACAGTTCGCCGCCAGCCCCGAAACAAAGACCGGCTGTCACTATCTCCATACAAATGATTACACATAGCCATGCTTTGGGCATATTCTTCCCCCTCTTGTTCAGGTTCCGATTACAATCAGCTCCTTTTGAAGGTGGCGTCGATACAAAAATCGGACACTATGCAAAACAGCAATACCTGTTTGGAATGTACTCTATTTTGTGGATTATGGCAAGTGACATGGACCGATCAAGATAAAACTCAGGAATACCGGCTCGACCCGTCCGTAGGTAATCCGAAAATGACAGGGGGCTGACCGAAAAGCGAGTCAGACCCGGGACTGTATTCCGGTCCAACGGCCTATTGACCGCATATTTCAAACAAGTGAGACAGCTTTTTCGAGGGTGACCTCTCTGATATGTTACATATATTGGAAAGCGTGGCTCAGTGAACCCTCCTGTCCGTTGGGATTGATGACGGTCACATCACAGTAACCGGTTGGATTGGCTGGCGTGACACAGGTAATCTTGCTCGAATTGACCACACTGGTGAAGGAAGCGGCCACTCCATTAAAAAACACGGCTGCACCGGTCGTGAAATAATTGCCGTAAATTTCGACCGAACTCCCCCCCGCGGCCGGTCCGGAAGCGGGATTGAGAAAAACGATATCGGGTGCGGGCATGTCAAGCCGGTAATTCCAGACTTGATAGTAATAGGTCGGACCGGTGGCAGTGGTGTCCAGATAGCAATTTGTACCGTCAGGCAAGGGATTCTCGGGATCGATCAGGCATTCGTCATAATCGAAGAATACATCGGTCGAGCGGTACACCCAGTATGGTCCATCGATGACATTATTGAAACCGTTATTCGTTCCGGGTGCACAGGGAGAGGACGAGATGCCGTCCAGCCACTCGATCAGAATATCATCACCCTGTGGGGTCGCGGTCAGGCTGACATGCTTGTCATCATTGGGGTCCAGAGGATCGCGGTTATTATGCAATTCGGAACCGTCGTTATCACCGCTCCCGTCGGTATCGCCGTCACAGGGATTGGTCTCGAGCGTATATTCCTCGAAATTGGTCAAACCGTCGAGATCGTAATCATCATCGGCATCATTGATTGTTTTGTTCAGACAAAAGTAGAGGTCTTCATAGAGATCGGGGATCAGGTCGTTGTCGCTGTCGTTCAGGTCAAGCTCGATGCTATAGATGCGGGGCCCTTGCCAGGTTGAGCCGTAGGGCTGGTCGAGCCCGTCCAGGTCCGGATTCGAGTCACTGAGAATACTGATATTACCGGCATTATCCACGGCCTGGACGAAGTAGATGATATCTCCCTTCAGGTTTATAAGCCCTTCCCACAGCCCGGAGCCGGTATTGAAGTCCAAATCTTTGGTTTGCCATTGGTCGGTAACAAGATTGTTATAGGTCATCAGGACCCTGAAAACGTCGGAGTCCGGGTCGGTAACTTCTACCGAGAAGGAAGCGGTCATGCCATCAACCGTATGAAAGACAGCGGGTGCAGGGTCCGTGATGACCGGCCCGGTGATATCGCTCAAATTGGAATAATAAATGATGAATTGCATGGATTCGAAACGATACTGTTGGTCAGCGGTCTGGTCGTAGTAACCGGTATGAACGATCAGGTTGGTATAGCCCTCTTCGGCAATCGTTTTCTGAGCAGATCCGCCCGAGCTCCCATACGATACACGGACGCATGGGGTAAAACCACTGACCAGGGGCAGGGCCCCCTCACCGTTATCGATATTGGTCGAGCGTGGAACGGCCACGACCGGATCGAAGCCTGATTCCGAGGTATAGGTCCCGCTCGTGAACAACACGCCGTGGGCCTCCGTTCCTGATAAGGACGAATCATAGACGAACTGGGGCTGAATCGAATCCCCGACTTCACTACTTGCTTTGCTATTCAGGGTATAATACGAACCGTCAGGTGTAATGATTTCCTGATAAGTCGCGGAACCGAAGCCGAAATCGAGTTCGAGTTCCGTCACGCCTGGTGGCAGTGCCCGAGTTTTGCTGGAGCCATTCAATTGTTTATCCAGACAGATGCCTTCGGCACAGCCCTGATCGGGTCCGTTCGGCAGTGGTAAGGCCGGTTTCGATCCTGTCATTTTGCTGATCTCGGTTACCACGATCGTATTGGGTATGCCATAGAAGGTAAGTTCATGGAGGACTTTCTCATCGAACACGTCATAACGTTTTTCCTCGAGGTAGTACATTCTTTTCGCATCGGCCACGACTTTACCCAGGGAGATCGAACCGTTTTGCAGAATTTCGTTACTGATCAGTTCCATCATTTTTTCGGTCAGGCCCTTGCCGTAGCGGAGCCCCCAGCCGTATCCCGTATTGCCGATATATGCCAGAACTTTCTTTTTGGCCATCTGTTCGGGCAGGTCCAGCGGTTTGGTATCCGTGTCCGGAACATTCAGGCCCGAGTGACAACCCGAGGTATACAGGATTGTTCCGGTGAGCATATTCGAGTTGCTATCCATGCCGCTCGAGTAGCACTGACTCGGATTGTACGAAGGGACTGTACAGAGAATGTCGTCTGTGGTACCGGCCGGGATCGAGGCTGCAAAACCGTAATGGTTCGCATGAGTATTGATATTACTCACCTGATGAGGAAGTGCGATTAGGAGTTGCGTAGAGAGATCAACGGGAGAATAGGGCTTATCGAGGCAGGGGTCGGTCGTGCCACTCTGGTCCGGATCGTCCAGCAGACAATCAGTGGGCTTGTAATGTGGACTGCCGGTAAATTCGTTCTTGATATCGAAGGCCGAGTCATAGATGAAATCAAAGCCGGTAATCAGGACCCGGTCCTGGGACTCAATCAGATTGACCTGACCATCAACGGCCAGAAACGTATTGATCAAAACTTGAATCTGCTCGGGTGTTTCGACCAGGCGACCGAGGGCCAGATCGCTGAGATAAACCAAATCATGCGGCGCAGGCATGCCCGAGTCTTCTTCATCCAGTTCGGAATAGAAGTTATCAGTCAAGAAATAGTTGCTCGCAAGAGCGGCTCCCACCGCATGCGTATCTAACAGGTTTCCCTCAATGATATAACTTGATTCCGGGTAAATGGTCGTACCGT
Organism: bacterium; assembly: GCA_016934675.1. GTDB lineage: Bacteria > CSSED10-310 > JAFGSJ01 > JAFGSJ01 > JAFGSJ01 > JAFGSJ01. Next base: position 65,655 of record JAFGSJ010000051.1, read on the forward strand.
CAGTCATGCGGTAGAAAGGTATCAAGTGATCGTCACCCACCAGGATGAGATATTGGGTATTGGTATAGGTCTCGAGTTGGGTCAGAATATAACTCCTGATCTGGGTGGCCACGGCATTTGCCGCGGCGACATCGGTCGGGTCTGCATCCCAGGCGGCATAATCGATACCGGCGTTAGCCAGGTCAAGAATCTCGCCGATGACCTTGTTATGATCGGCCAACTCCTGTAGTTTGAACATGAATGCACTCTCATCCATGCCATACTTCGCGACCATACGATCAGAGTGCCACAGGACCAGTGTCCGGATAGCCGTGGTCGTCGGCTGAATGAGATAAAAATTGTTATCGGTTGTATCATTCACCGAATTGTCAGACTCGTCCCATACCTGGACCCTGACCTGGGCCTCAGCCGTCGGAAAGGTCTGGCCAACCGCCTCCGCCTCGTCTTCAGTGGGCATCTCCCAGTTATAATTCTGAGCATCAGGCGACAGATTTATATCATCGAGAATATCGGGTCCGCATGCGGAAAGAGACAGAGCGAACTGCTTAATAGTCCCCGTTTTCGTACTATGATTATCTATGACCAATAAGCACCAAATGCCGGCTGCATTCTTACCGTCCAAGGCGGTCAATGCTTCCTCGGGGATATAATAGCCGGTAAAGGGAGGCGAACCATCAGAGATCGAAACGGTCGCTTCGTCATCAAAAATGGTCCCATTGAAATCAGAACCGCTCTTGATCGGATTGTCAGCCAGGGTGATCATGGTCGCATCAGGCGACATCAGATACAATTCAAGGTCGGGCGAGCTCTCGTGTTGAATGACAATTTCGACATTGATGTCCCGCACAATATATGATTCTGTGACCGTCAATTCCATTTTCGCACCGTCCAGGTCATTATCGGGAATGGCAATGCTGCCGGACTGCTCATATGAATAATAATCGGAATCAACGATACAGGACCAGGTCGTCCCGGCGTCACTCGAATATTCGAGCCGGGTCCGAGTCAGACCAAAATTGTCGTCCGCGTCCCATACGATCAAGTGGCTTTTACGGTCCAGACCAGTCTCAGAATAAGCCCATGATTCCCCGCCGTTGGGTGTGATCAGAGATACGGTGGGTGGCACTCCATCGAGCAGATGGAGAATGACCTGTTCAGTATCGATGGCCCCGAGCGAATCCGTAATGGTCAATGACAGTGGATAATCACCGGGCCAAGACAGATTATAGTTGGCGAGATCGGCCGTCTGAATTGACCAGTTCGGAACGGTATTATCCGGATTATCAGCCACCCCATCAGTGTTGATATCCCAATCATAGGTGGCCCAGTCCCAGGTATCGTGATAGGGAATAGTATTGGTCGGGTTATTGCCATCTCCGGCCGGATGTCCCAGACCGATATCATCGATAAACCAGCCGATACCGGCTGTGTCCGTAGCGCCACTCGTTATACCAAAGCGGACTTCCAGTGTGGAATCCTCTGCAATACTCCCCAGAAAATCAGACAGGCAGATTGAGACAGCCTGCCAGGACATGCAACTGTCATCGAGTGGTATACCGTCTGAAACGCTGGACCAATGACTCTGGTCCGTCGCCACCCGCTGCCAGGAACCACTGTTCAATCTGACCTCGACCGTCGCGGTATCGTCTTTGAAAAACATGTCGGTATCGAGAAAATATCTGAACATAAATAAAGGCTCAGTACTGCTGTCCGGTTTGATGCTGATCGGATTGGATGTAGTCAGATACCAAGTGCCGGACAGGGTGTCATAGTCACACTGATCAGGGTTGCCGAAATACCAGGAATGCGTGGCCGAGTAATAATCGTTTAAACCCGTGCAATCCTGGAGATACCCGTTAATAACCTGCCAGTTCCCGGTTGTGGTCCATTGCTCGAACCCCTCGACATCATCGTACCACCAGGTTGTCGGTAACATGTGTGACAGGTAGAGCGTTTCATCGAGGCCGATGGTCAGGGTATCGTCGGTATTAATAATATCAGGGGCCGAATGAGGAGCTGTATTGGGAAAATAAATGGCAAAGTGTTCCTGATAATCAGTCTGCATCTTGCCCCCGACAATAATCATCTCGCTTCCTGTCCAAACCGCCTGGTGAAGTGTTCTTTTCCCGGGAGCCGAACTCAAGTCCGTAAAGGTCCAGCTATCGGTGCCCGGATGATACTGACCGCCCAGGTTAATGGTATTTGTATTCGAATAGCTACCGCCCCAAACAATCAGATCGGAACCTGTCCAGACCGCACTATAGCCATAGGTCGGTGGTGAAAGATCAGTGGACATGGTCCGCCAACTGTCCGAACCGGGATTGTATGCTCCCTGTCCAAACCGGGCATAGCCATAAGAGCCCCGGCCACCCCAGACGAGCATTTCCGTGCCGGTCCAGACTGCCTTCTGCAACGATGAATCCAGGGGAGCTTTTACGGTCGTCATACTGGTCCAGGTATCGCTCGAAGCGGTATAACAGCCACCGGTATTAAGATTGTTGACATAGTCCGGTGAACCGCCATAAACCAGCATTTGGTCTCCGGTCCAGACCGAAGTATGATAGGTCCGGGCGGTTGGAGCATTCACCGTGCTGATTTCTGTCCAGGTCCCGGCTAAAGCATAGCGACCTCCTGTATTCAAGATCGTCGTGCCGTTATGCCCGCCCCAAACCATCATCCGCCTCAATTGAGGCGACCAATGGGCGGTGTGATTACTGCGACCTTCGGGAGCATTGGTAGTCACCATCGAATACCAGGTATCGGTCGAGGGTACATATCTGCCGCCGGTATTGAGGTAATCTGAGTCATAGCCGCCCCAAATGGCCATGAGTGTATTGGCCCAGACGGCGGTATGATTGATCCGCGGTGAGGGAGCGCTCGAATACGGCATTGTCTTCCAGGAATCCGTGACCGGATAATACAGAGCACCGGTATTCATGTAGTCGCCATACCATCGTTCCCCACCCCAGACCATCATTTCCGATCCGCTCCACAGGACTGTATGACCCGAAACCTGACAGGGCACATCATTCGGTCTCACAGTGACCCAACCCTGAGTCGAGGAATTCGACCCCATCAAGAAACGCCCGCCATTATTCAGTTGACCCGCAACACCTGCACCACCCCAGACAATCATTTCGTCGCCTGCCCAGACCGAGCTGTGATAGTAGCGGGCGGTCGGAGCATTCGTCGTGGGCAATGCCATCCAGGAATCCGCATAGACATCGTAACAACCGCCGCTGTTCATCAGGGCGGAAGCGGAACCGCCCCAGACAATCATTTGATCATCGGCCCAGACTGCAGTATGAAATCGGCGGGCAGCGGGGGCAGCGAGTGTCGCTGTCACCGTCCAGCTATCCGTTTCAGGATCATAGAGACCACCAGTATTTTTGAAGGCCAGGCTCTCATCCCCACCCCAGATGATCATCTCATTTCCGGTCCAGACCGCCGTATGAAATGCCCGACGGTCGGGGACACCTGTCGCTGTCGAGACTGTAGTCCAGGTGTCACTGGCTGGATTATACAAACCGCCACTGTTCGTGTTGGTGGTTGAAGTCAATCCGCCCCAAACAATCATCTGATAAAAACGATCGGCCCAGATCCCGGTATGATAGGACCGCGGTGTTGGAGCAGCCACCGTGGACAGAGGTTGCCACAGATCGAGCGTCGGGTTATAGCGACCGCCACTATTCAGGTAACTTCCATTACTCCCGCCCCAGACAATCATCTCGGCCCCGGTCCAGACCGCTGTGTGAGCATAACGGGCTATCGGCGCATTATAGGTCATCATAGGTGACCAAACCCGTGTGGTCGGATTGAATCGGGCACCGGTATTCGAGTATACATCCGTTTCGGTCAACCCGCCCCAGACAATCATTTCCGATCCGGTCCAGACCGCGGTGTGAGAATGGGTCCCGGAAGGTGCATTACCGCTGATATACATGCCCTCCCAGTGATCAGTGGCCGGATAATAGACCCCACCACTTCTCAGAAATGGAGTGCTGCCGTCATAGCCGCCCCAGACAATCATCTCAGCCCCGGTCCAAATCGCTGTATGCCGGGAACGACCCGTTATACCACGGCCACGTGTGATCCAACGATCAACCTTGAACTCACCGTTCGTGGCCCGAATCGAGGGCAACGTATATGCATACCGGCTCGTATCTGCCGCATTTCCATCCTCGATGGCGAATGGAATATCCGCTATCCATTCCTTGAAATCATGCTTCGGTACGAACCGATAGCATACCTTTAATTCGGTAGCCGATTTCTCAACCAGGCCACGAATAATGAAAGCGTCTTCGGCCTCATCGAGCAGAAGGTCGCCCGGGCGGTCCGGATACAGTGCGACTATTTTGTTGAACTGGTCAAGCGTGACCTGACGCGGCCCATCCGATCTGAGTTCCTGTTTCTCAGCATTGTCGTCGAGCCTGTAATGGAGCTCAAAAGAGTTGTTATCATCGACATTCAGTAAGGTCGTCGCATCCAGTTTCCGGACCAACTCGAGCGCTTTGACTCTGGCCGGTTTGTGAAAACGTTCATCGAATGAATACCATTGCCGGCACAAACGATCTGCCAAAAACGGTCGAACCAGACATTCGGCGATGAGATAGGGGTCGTTTCCCAAGGCATTATAGAGTTTCTGTAACATCTGTGGCTTCAGAGTATTGGCCGCATAACGGTCCAGCTCGGCCTGAAGTTGTTCGCCCTTCAGAGGTCGGTCCCAATATTTCTGCAGGCAATATGATGTCTTAAGTGTATCCTCGACCTTCTGCCGTAAATCGTCCTCCGAAAGACTTTCCTCGAAAGAAGGTCGTGATTGGGCCGATCCCTCGGGCCAAAGACGATACTCATAATAAATTTGTTCGATGGCCTGCTGATATTCGAGTCGTTGCTCGAAGGTTAAAGCCTGGTGGCTTGTATTCCGGCCCTGCTTCGCCATGCCGAAACCCGTAACGAGTCCAGCAATCACCAGAATGACTGTAAAAAAAATTGTTTTTTTCATAAATGTCCACTCCCTCTCCACGAGCTCTTTCATTCCTAACCGGCTAAACCATGTCCTATCTGAAGGATTAAAAATATTTCCTTTCATAATTATTATAACGCCTCATCCAGAAAAAGAGGTGAGTTCTAGTCAACAAGAATAAATAAATATCGGATTCCAGCTTTAAAAATACATGACACGTAGTAATGCTCTGAATACTTGAATCACTAACGCACACATGACCAATAATTTTCTGGTCTTGCCGGTTACAGGCGAATTATGGAAAGCAATGCTTATTGACATTTCCGTTTTGATCATTTAGAATGTCCTATAGGTTATAGACAGACCTATGGGGAAGAGTGCTGCGTTTGAAAAGTACGGTGAGGCTACACTTCAAGAAAAAGATCTCATTCTGAAGGGAAAAGCAAGCATATGGATAAATCTGAAGAAATATTTCAAAAGGCTTTAGCGGCCTACAAACAGGGCAATCTCCAACAAGCACTGGCTGGTTTGCGGCAATGTCTTCAGGAAGACCCGCTTCACTCGAAAGCGATCTATTATCAAGCTGTAGCGAGTAAGGAATTAGAGAAACAAGCGAAGGTCAAGATGTTATCGAACCAGGCTCGGGAAGCTTTTAAAGCGAATCACTATCAGGATGCGCTGGTGAACTGGTTGCGTGTATTGGAATTGAATCCGGGTTTATCCGAAGCAAAAACGGGGCGGGACCGGGCCCGGGAATCAATCCAGACGGCTCTTACCATGGGTCAGTTGACCGAACAGAGTAAGGAAGATGATTTTTTCAAAGAGGGTCTTCAATTTTTCAGACAGAAGGAATTTGCTGAAGCAGCAGTGTTCTGGGATGTGGTTGTAACCCTTAATCCTCAGAATGATCAAGCCAGACAGGGATTGAACAAGGCCCGGGCAGCCATCATTCAACAGAAGGAGGAGGAGGAACAAACCACCAAAACAAAAATCAATTCCTATCTTCAGGAAGGTCTCGATAGTTATGGAGCCGGTAATGTCCTGAAAGCCATGGAGAATTGGATAAAAATCCTTGAACTCAGCCTGGATAACAAAGATGCGCTCGATTATATCGTCGTAGCCAAAGCTGATTTATCCGAAGCGGATTATAAAAAAATCGGGCAATTATATGTGGATCGGGCCCGTGGCACGGTAGAAAAGATGGCCACCGAAACGTTTAAACTGACATCTGATAAGGTAAATGGACAGGCCGCACATCCAAAATTGCGAGTCATGGATAGTGATACAGGGCCATCTAATCGAATGACGGAGCAGGCCACAGACAAGACCACCTTGCCCATGGATTTTGGAGATAGCATCGAGCCTGATTTCGAATCACCACAGCAGGCCGAAGCGTCTGATACAGATGACGCGTTCAATCTCGACGATCAGTATCTTGACACTCAGGATGCGGCGACCGATCAGAATGTAGATGCAATGCCCGACCAGTTGGCTGATGATGAGATGATTGCGGAAGAAGTGGTCGATGAACTTCAGCCCGATTTCGACCAGGACCTGGCCCTGGATGAGGAACTGCAGGGACCCATCGGTTCGGATGATTTTGACTCGGCCTTCCAAGCAGGTTCGGGCGAGATAGTTACTGACCATGAAATGATGGAATCAATTCCCTTTGAAGAAAAAGATGACAATTATGAACTCGATGATGAATTCGTCGAGGAGGAGGAAGAGGAAGAAGCCCTGGCGGCTGAGCATGGTGCGGTTGTCGGTGAGGGGGCTGATACGGCTTCGGTCCGCGCATTAGTGGATAAATATTTCGAGCGGGGCTTAGCCCTTTATAAAAGCAGGAAATATGAAGAAGCAATCATCGAATGGAAAAAAATCTTCGATATCGATAAAAACAACACCCAAGCTAAAGAATATATCGAAAAGGCGATCACTTTATATGAGGCTTCGCCTTTTATCGATGAACATTTGGTCCAGGGTAAAACACTTTTTCAGCAGGGAAAATTCGAGGATGCCATCAGTGCTTATGAAAAGATACTGGACATCGATCCTGAGTGTAATGAAGCAATAACTGGGATAAACAAAGCCCGGGCCAAACTGACTGAGGTTGTAATTCCGGCACGCCAGACCAAGGTCAAGAAGCCGGTCGAGGCAACGGGCCCAAAAGCAATACCGCAATTACCGGTCAAGAAGGGTTTTGATATCACCTCGCTCTTCAACCCAAAAACACTGGCCGGCGTGACTGGGGTTGCCTTCGTCGTGGCCTTGGTTTTTGCCTATCTCCTGGTCTATAAACCAATGCAAGCCAGGAAAATGGCTGAAGAGTCCAGGCTTTCAAGGGAAAAAGCAGCTAAGCGAATCGAACAACAGGTTGCGGATTCTCTCATCGCTGCGGAAATGCATGCCGGACTCAATCAGCTCGATGAAGCCATTCATTCTTATCGACAGGCGATTGCATTGGATTCCACCAATACCAAGGCCCAGGAAGGCCTGGCCACAGTTGAAAAAAAGAAGCAGATTTCTGATTGTATCAATCAAGCTGAAGAGTTGGTTAAGAATAAAAAATTCGACGAAGCGGTGCAGGAACTTGAAAAAGCATCGGCTCTGGATCCTGGAAATGAGAAACTCCAAGAAAGGATCACCGGAATCCAAAATTCAAAGACCATGTATCTGGATACCAAAGTCAAAGTCAACAAATTCATCGAACGGGGTGATGCCCTGTTTAATGAAGGGAAATACGTGGATGCTATCCAGATGTATCGTGCCGGACTCAAGTTTATACCTGACGACCCGGAAGTACGCGAGGCGATCCGAAAAGCCGAATTTGAAAGCAGACGTGGCAAGAATGTTGAAGCGTATCTCAAATTGGGTCTCAGTCGATACGAGAGTCGAAAATACGATCAAGCCAAGGAGTATTTCCAGAAGGTCATCGAACTTGATCCTGAAAACCAGGAAGCGAATTTCTATCTGGGCAAGATTGAGGAAGAACAGAAAATCATGTGATCAAAACGGATGCCCGATAGAGAAGGACCATTCCGGCTGGCCGATAGTTTGATTTTCATGGATCTCGTAACCGCAGTCAACCCGCAGCGGTCCAAAAGGCAGATCGAACCGGATTCCCCAGCCGAAACACTGTTCTAATGAAAAGGTGTCGATTTCATCGATTGTTTCAAGCCAGACGTTACCCGTATCATAGAAAATCTGGGCTCCGAATCCCCAAATCAGGGGGAAGCGATACTCGAGGTTTAATAAGCCCATGGTATTGCCAAAAAGGCTATGGTCTTGATTACTTTTAGGTCCGATCCGGTCCAGACCGAAACCGCGCATGGTAGTCGGTCCGCCCAGCCGATATCGTTCGAAGATCGGCAGATCATCGGCCAAACCGAGATTGATACCGGTTACCAACACTGACTGCCTGTTGATGGGAAGATAATAGGAACCGGAAAAGGTCATTTTCGTGAAATCAGTCTTCGAGCCCAATATATCGCGGGCAAACTCGATCTGAATGTTCCCCAGGTAACCTTTCATCGGTAAAAACGGATTGTCCCTGGTATCAATACTGAATCTAGGTGTTATCGAACTGATCCGACGCGGGAATTCCTCGATATATTCGAGTCTTTCATCATGCTCCATTCGCTCACTTAATTCTGACTTTGAAATAGTTAAGTTGAGTCCCCCCTTGATGTTCTCGAGCCTGTATTCCAACGTGGTCCGATAGAAAAAACGAAAGACCCGGGACACACTCAGTCGTCCGCCCGATGAATAGAGTTCATACTCGTCCTTGTCTTTATACTGACGATACATGCTGGTATTCAATTCCAAAGGAATGTTACCGAGATAGGGCTCGCGAAAGAACAATTCCACATTATTATCAGTGTAATCCTGGTTGACACTGACCCGCACACCGAGATACTGACCATTGTTCAGCAGGTTCTTGTCCGCAATGGTCCCAAAAAGCTTCCAACCCTCTAATGTATTCCAGCCTCCACCAAAATCGAAAGAGCCGGAGTTCTTTTCCTGCAGGGTATAGACCACGGTCCTTGAATAGTAGGGATGTTTCATGGCTACTTCCTGAAAGGAGACTTGCTTGAAAAAACCGAGCTTGTACAGTTTCTCCCGTGTTTGCAGGACTTTACTCAGGCTATATGGTTCAAATTTCTTGAATTGGATTTCGCGGGAAATGACATCATTTTTTGTAGAAATAATTCCCTTGATCAGGGGACGATCAAACCAGATCTGATATCCCTCGGTGATCTTGAATGCTATCCTGGCCAAGTGGCCATAATCAGCGAAGGTGATCTCGGGCTCTATCGCGATTGATTCGATCTGAGTATTACTGAGATAACCGATCGATTCATATAACAACAGCAGGTTAATTCTGGATTGTTCGATCAGGGCTGGGAAAAAGGGGTCACCCTGTTTGATCACCACCGTCTGATACAATTGTTTGGTATCAATCGCGGCATTCCCGATAAATTCCAGTTCCGAAATGATGGTTTGAATCCCCTCGTCGATGTTGATACTCAAATCGACACTCATGTCCTTACGAAGTTCAGGGCTGCCTGTCACGACACAGTTTCTGAAGCCATTGGTCATGTATAAGGACCTGATGTTCTGAATGTCTTTTTCAAAGACCTCAGAAACAAATACACCGTTCAATTGATCGATGACTTTCGAGGTTATGGTCTGGAGGTATGACAGGGGAGGACGCCGGTATTCCTTGATTCTCATGGCCCGTTTAATCTGTTTGGGCTTGAAGAAATTCGCGCCGCTTATCTTGATCCGGTTGACCCAAACCTTTTCTCCTTCCACAATCTGGTAGACTATCCTGTTACCCCGCTTATCAGCGATTGTCTCGCTGCTGACCTTCACTTCAACATTTTCATAGCCCTTGTTTTTATAGAGGAGTTCGATGTTCTCGCACCCTTTTTCAAGACTGCGCTGACCTGCCTCACCTCTTTTGATGACGGGCAATAGATCGACAGGAGCAAAATCCAGCACTGAACCGATAATGGATTGGCGATTGATCCAAGGGAGATACCAGTACCAGTTCCAGAGATGGCGTTTATACTCGAACTCGAGCTGGATCATGGGGCCGGGATCGATACTCAGGTCCATGATAATGTCGGCGGTTTCCGGATTATACTCGATTCGATCAATAGCACAGCGGGACTGATAATAGCCAAACCGGCGATAGTATTCCTCTGTTTTTTTCAAATCCTGTTCGAATTGGTCCTGACGGAACCGATTCAACTTCCATTTGTTGATCCGATAAACTTTGGAAATATTGAAGGTGTCAATATCGACCCGCTGCTGTTTGATATTATAATCCTTTATTCGCGCAGCTTTACCCCGGTTGATCACAATTTCAACCCGGACCGTTCGATTCTTATTGTCAAAGTGCGAGTTGACCTGCACATCGCAATTCCAGTAACCGTCGTCACGAAACATTTTCTTTATGATGTTGACTGTTTCCTTTTCTTTCTGGTTCGTGAAGGTCCCACCTTTTTGCAGGGTTATCCTTTCCCTGATATCATTCTGGGCGATCTGGGTTGCACCTAGCCAGGGCAGGCGGGTATAACCGCCTCGAATTAACAGGGAATCGATGATATAGGCTTTAACACAGCGAAAGGTTACGGCCACCCCATTGTCTTTCAGAGAACCCGACACACTGATATTTTCGAAAAATTCACTTAAATAAAGGCGTTCGATATTACTGCGGACCAGGTCAGGGGTCAGAGTTTGCCCGGATTCGATATCCAGGAGTCGTTTTATCCTTTTGTGATCGTAGGGAAAAGGTGTGTCGATGAGTATCTCTCGAACGGGCAATTCTCTCCAATGACTGGTCTGGTTGAACAACTGTTCGACATGATCAAATGGGGCTATTCGGGTTGAATCCTGCTCGGCCTGTTGGGCAGAAACCAGTGCAACCCAGAAAATGCAACTCATAGTCCCCAGAAGTATCAAGGTATTTCTCATGATCATTATCTCGAAGCCATCAGATACACTTTAAACACCTTCTAACACTTTCAGCAATGGACCGTCCTTTCCCAGGTATTCACGGGAAAGGAAACCTGAATCGCAGGTCCACACTATAGCTATTATCAGTATTTCGAAACATCTCGATCGATAAACGCCGACTCAATTCTCTCTCGACGGAGATGATGTTATAATCGGTCGAGTCAGGGGTGATTGTCGTCGTGATATACCAACCGCTGATTTCCGTACCGGCTGTTATTTGAAAATTCCCCCAGCTTCCAGCCGCCCCTGTCCCTGACACGGGAACGACCTGGAATTTGTCTATGGCGAATAACTCTTTAACTCGATTGATAATCTCATTGTCCAAGACGTTACTCAAAACAATATCCTGGGCGAATTTTGAATATTCGTCCGTACCTGATCCGCCCTGTTCCAAATTGAGCTGGCCGGTCAGGAGCAGAGAAAGAATTTGGTTTTTTGTCAAATCCTGATCCGAATTGAAGCTGAGAATGAAGTCGGGATATTCGCCAGTCAGATTGACAGAAATAGTATAGCCCTGTATTTCGCTTTCAGCTTGAACATCGAAAGTCGGATAGAAACCTTTTGGGTTGAGAAAAGAGATCAATCCGGTTTCGATATTCAGGACCCGATCGTCAAAATTGATCTGGCCACTCTCCACCTCAAGATTACCCTGCAATCTCGGCGAAAGCAGATCGCCTGCCAGCGAAATATCCGTCCTGAATTCACTGATTAAATCATCGGAGACCACCGTGATCGGTTCTACACTCTTAATGTCGATGTTAAATGTCGGATTAAACAACACTTCAGTAGAGGCTGCCGTCTCCTGCGGCCGGGCCAGCAGGGCCTCACGCAAAATATCGAGCAGTATCGCCCGGATGTTGATATCGGCTTCATACAGGTTTCTATGAATGTGAACGAACCCGTTAACATGCGGTTTGAGCAAGGTCTTAGAAACAGAAAGCTCGGTGGCAATTTCCCCTTCGAAACCGTCTGGGTAGTCTATCTGCAAGTTCTGACCTTCAATGGTCAAATCCAATTCAGTGGCAAAGGGATCAAAATCCTGATTGAAATCAGGCAAGAGTGCGCCACCGGTGAGGCTGATCAGACCGGTACCCAGGGCAGCACTGCCCTGATTGAGATCGATGACTTGATTATTCATCACTAAAACCAGATCGATGTCTTTAAACTCCAATGGCACTTCACGCAAGACGAAAACACCACCGTAAAGCAATCCCTCGACAAAATAATAGGGGCGTTCAAATGTACCTTCAATATTGAGTCCAATAGTACTGATACCTTGTGCATACTTGATTTCAGGTTCAAGGCTGGTTAACAGTTCAAGATCGAGCTCACCCTCGGCACCGATCCTTAAAAAATCCTTCATGAGATCAAGTTCACCGGACAGATAAAACTGGGATCTTTCACCAACCATAGTCACTGGCTGAAAAGACAAGTGCCCTTGGTCGAGACTCATTATGACCGGGTTGGCATTCTGAAGGGGATAATCAGGCAGACCAAACGAAAAGTTTTCGAGTATGACACGAGCGTCAATCTGCTCGAGAGCAGCGTAATTTCCCATGATTTCAGCTTTTCCCGTCGTCCGCCCCACAAAACTATCCAGGTTGACATCCATGAGTTTGAAATAAGGAACAATATTGGTATTCGAGAGTGCGAGTTCGGCGGTTTCGATAGTTTTATGCTCCAGATTGAGTTCACATACCGCCTGGATACCCTGTTCGAGAAGCGAAGCGTTTATTCGAGCTGTCTGGGCATTCAGATCAAACTGCATTTGGGCAATACCCAAGGGGGTCCCGTGCAGATGAACATCATATACGGTAAATGAGGCATTGATCTTAGGAGCATGAATGGAGCCCTCACCGCTGATGGAACCGGCCAACACCCCTGAAAATGGGACCTGGTAATATTCAAGAGAATTGATCAGGTTGGATGAGAGACGTCCGGTGGACAGGTCCATGGAATAATAGCCCCTGTTATCCAGGCTCGCCCGTCCGACTATTTCCGATAGTCCTTTATCAGCATCAAAAAACAGGTTTTTCAACGGGGAGATTGACAGTTGGTTCTGGTCTACTGCCAGATTTGCCTGGATTTGAAAAATCCTTTGCCCGAAAAGATTAAGATTGCGGAGCAGCATGGAAGCCGTTCCATCAAGGTGTGTCTTGTTTTCAAGGGCGGCATTCAGATTGACCATACCTTCAAGTTCAGTCATTCCCGTGAAAAGATGGGCCAGTTGATCGAGCGGGAAGTTACGCACATTTGTTTCGAGCTTGAACTGGGGCAGAACAGCCCGGATACGCTCCAAATTTTCCAGATTTTCTTTACTGAAAACCGAGGTATCAATCTTTGCGAGAGTGATCAGGTCGACATTCCCGGACAGGTTGGCGAGCATTTCGCCCTGTCGTGCTTGAAAATCGTACACATATGCTTTCTGTTTGACTAAGCCGATATGAGCAGTCAAGGTTTCGAATCGCAACGTTTCGATGGAAATCGGGCTGCATTCCAGCCGGGCCTCGAAGTCAGGGGAACTGATCGGACCACTTATAGTGCCCTCAAGCTTACCCTGTCCGCCAACCAAGATTTTCTGCTTAAGTTGCGGACGTTTGGGCAAGAGCTTTCGGGTCTTTTCCTGATTGAGCTGAGCATGAATCTGTTTCGGGACTTTTCCTTCAAAAGTCTTAGTAATGAGAGTGTACAGCCCACTCAGGTCAGATGATTGGACCTGATAACTCCCCGCGACCTGGCCTTCCTGGGAGAGTTGCGCTTTAAAGTCCAGGCTTGTAGCGAGAATCTGGGCCGTCAGCTTCTTCAGGTCCAGTTTCCCACGCTCAAAAACCAGGTCCGCCATGCAGTAATCACCTTTAATGAGCGGCATTTTGGGGCTGTGCTGATTGTTCTCCTTCCTGAATTGGCAGTCAAGTTGGACCTTGCCCCGCATGTGTTCCAGATCATAATCATTTCCCTGAAACTGAACCTGCCCCGCCATAATCCCATCAATGAGCGGATGCCGTTCGAGCATATGCTGAATGATACCAAGAGAGCATGATTGGAGATCGAGCTCCGCCGCAAAATCCGTCTGGTCCAGAAAATGCAAGTGCCCCTGTCCCTTCACCTGACCATCCGCGAAGACAAGTGATAGTTTTTGAGTGCTCAATGTGCCATCCTGATACGATAGTTGAGCAGAAGCCGGACCGTAGGTGATTTTCCAGAGATTGGCCCCCGGTTTGAGGTCCAACTCGGAAAGCACGATCAGTTTATCGGCCAGCCCCTTGACTGTTCCACGCAGGTCAGCCGTACCGTTCATCGCTACGGGCACCAATAAACCCGTAGCAATATCGTTCAAATCAAGAGAAGCTTTGACCTCAAAATCCATATCCGGATAGGCAAAGTTGGTCAGTCTGCCCCGGGTTGCTTCGAGTCTGGTCGAATGCCCAATCTGCAGGAATAAGGGTTTTTCGGACAATGTGACCCCTGCCGCATCCACAATAAGTCGTTCTCCGGTAAGGCTGGCCGTAACATCCATGATATCAACCATGGTCAGATGAACAGCGTCCAACTGCAGGCGTGTTTCATAGACGTACTGGTCCCGGTCAATCCTGCGTCCACTCAATTTCACTGCCGGAACATGTAACTCCAACTCCTCCTCTGGAAGCCACATATCGAAACGTCCGGCATTCAATTCGAACCGCTCGGCCTGGACCATACGGAATATCCGCTGAACCCTCATCTGGTCAGAGGTCTCATCATTAGGGGATGATCCTGGCTCCGAGCCGGGGATGTTGGTCGTGTCGTTTTCGAGTATTTCGAGTGTAAATACAGGCTCCTGGATAAATAAAGTGACGAAATAGAGTTGTCCGGTCAGCAACAGTTCGAGATTAATCTGACCGGAAACGCGTTTGATTTCAATCCAATTCGGTTGCCGGGCCCAGGTCGGATTCGCCACCTTGAAATCCTTTATTTCGAAGTAGCCCCAGGGATTGATGTGCAACGAACCCAGCGAAACCGGTCTTTGAAAGGTCGAAGTCAGTAAATCGACTGTGAGATGTTCCAGATTGTGGGTGATATAGATCAACAGGCCTGCAATGAGCACAACTAAGGACAAGAGCAGAATGACCAGGAGTCGAAAAACACGCCGTCCCACATGTGCCAGTGATGATTCTGACTTGCTGCCCTGGTCGTGCTTTTTCACGCTGATCTTCCTGTTTCTGATTGATTCTCGCTGCTTTATGGGTAAAAGTATATCGTTTCATCGTTGAAAATACAAGAAGGTGAACCGGAGACCCACTTTCATAAAAAAGTTTGATGTTCTAAGTAAATGGAGAAACCTGAGAAATAGGAAACATTGGAGGAAGCTGAATCATGAAGAATCGTTTACAGGACCTGGTCCGAAAATACAAAAGCAAATGTGATTATCTCGAGGTCCGCATCGAAGAGATAGAGCGTCTCGAGTTCGGGCTCTCCACCCGGGAAATGCGTGATGTGAAGACAGTTTTTGACCTGGGCGGAGCCATTCGAGCCTGCTGCCGGGGTGGCTGGGGCTTTGCCTCGATCAACGCCCTCGACCAACTCGAACGCTTTATTCCACAGGTCATCGAGCAGGCTCGCAAGGTAGGACATACCAGGACGCAGCTTGCTGATTTCGATGCTGTTGAGAAAGATGTCCCGATTATCATTGTAACCGATCCGCGTTCGGTCCCCCTTAAGGACAAGGTCGAATTGTTTCGGGCATATAACGATCGGGTCCTATCCTATCATCCGGCTATCAAAAACAGTAATGTCCATTACAGTGAAAATTTTGTCCGCAAAACGCTGGCCACCTCGGAAGGAACATTGCTGACACGAGACCTGCTTGACCTGTCCTGCGGGATAAGCCCGACTGCCCGCAAGAACGGACAGTCACAATTCACCTCGGTTTCGCGTGGGAGCAGTAATGATTATGCGGTTGTCTTGGGACTCGAACCTGAGATCGAGCGTGCCTGTCAGATTGCAGTCGAACTCATCGATGCTTCTCCGGTCGTGGGAGGGAAGTATCCGGTCGTGGTCGATACCCATCTGGGCGGTACATTTGCTCACGAGGCATTCGGACATTTCAGTGAAGCCGACGACTATATGGATAATCCTTCGATCAGAGAAACCTTTCCTCTCGGCAAAAAAATCGGTTCCGACGGACTGACTATATATGATACCGGTTTGGATATTGGTACACGCGGCTATACTCCCTTTGATGATGAAGGTGTGCCCGGCCAGAAAACGCTCTTACTCGAACATGGTATTCTGGTGGGCCGGTTGCACAACAGGGAATCCGCAGCCAAATTCAACGAACCGTTGACGGGGAGTGCTCGGGCCAAGGATTACACCTTTCCACCGGTCTGCCGGATGCGGAATACCTGCATCGCCAATGGCACCGCCAGCTTCGAGGAACTGCTCGAGGGTATTGACCAGGGCGTCTATGCCATTCAATCCATTGGTGGACACGGCGGAGAAATGTTCTCTTTTACCGCTCTGTATGGCTTTATGATCAGAAAGGGACGCTTGGCCGAAATGGTCCGCGATGTCTCACTTTCAGGGAACCTCTTTACCACCCTGATGAATATCGATCGTATCGGGAACGACTTTACCATTCAAGACAGTAGCGGTGGTTGCGGGAAGGGGGGACAGTTTCCCTTACCTGTGACCAGTTCTTCCCCCCATTTCCGGATTAAGGAAGCCACGGTAGGAGGCGCACTATGACCTGGAAACAGAAAATTGAGAATTCGACCTGTCCCAGCGAGCTTTTTTTCAATTCATACGAGACGAGAACCGTCAAATTCAAGGAGCGTCAGCTGAACGAGATCGAGACCAAGGAAAACGACGCTCTGGTCTGTCGTCTGATCAAGGACGGTCGGATCGGCATGTCATCGGGGTCAGGTCAAGTCCCCTTCGATCGACTGTATTCATCATCGCTGCAGAATGCCGTCTATGGCAAGGAGGCCCAATTTTCATTTGTAGCCGGTCCGGGAAATCCCGAGGAGTGGACCAACATCGATCCTGCCCTCGAGCAAATCAGTACTGACGAGTTGATTGATCGAGGTCAGAATGTGACCGATCGACTCACTCATGATTTGCCTGATTATAGCAGTAATGTCGGGCTGAGTATTGGCGATGAAAAATCACGAATTATCAATAATGCCGGTCTTGACCGGAGCTATCGTCAAAACTCAGCCGGATTATCATATAGCCTGGATAAAACGAGCGAGGGTGACATGATCATGTTCGCTTCATATTTCCATCATCTACCCACAAATGATGAATTGGAAGAAGCGATCGAACATGATGTAGAACTGGTTAAACTCTGTGAAAACGTCGTCTCGCTCGCACCGGGTAAGTATCCGGTCCTGTTTCATCCCGTTTCGATGACATTTCTCTGGGAACCTTTGTATACCGCCCTGAACGGCAATAATATCTATCAACAGATGTCTCCTCTCAAGGACAGAATAGGCGAACTGATTTTCTCAGAACAACTGACGATTTGGGATGATCCGAGCTGGCTCGAAGGTATGAATCGCTGCCACTTTGATGACGAGGGCGTCATGGTCAATAAGAATGTGCTGGTAGAACGAGGCGTACTCCGCTCGCACCTGCACAATCTCGATACCGCAGCCAAGCTTGGCCTGCAATCGACCGGACATGGTTTCCGAAAAAACTGGTTAACCAACCAACGTGAATTGGAAGTCTCTCCGCGGATCATGCCCACCAATCGATTGATCACACCCGGTCATACTCCCGTGGCCGAACTCATGCGAGGTATCGATACGGGCCTCTTACTGTGGTTTACTTTCGATTGCTGGATCGGCAATCTGATCAATGGCGATTTCTCGGGCACAATCGATCTGGGTTTCAAGGTCCAGAAAGGCAAACCGGTCGGTAGAATCAAGAACATGCGAATCTCGGGCAATATCTATACTCTTTTTGGTCAGCAACTGGTCTCTCTCTCTGACACCAGATTGAATTCTCTGACCGGATATGATTTGTTTCCCCATATCCTGTGCAAAGACGTGTCCCTGGCTTGATTCTATCTTCTTGAAAGACACCTATCCACTTTTCTCAGGTGCCTTTTTCGCGGTTACCATGGATTTCAACTCGTGTTTTCCTTCAGGTTGAGCCTCTTTGCTGGAATCTTATCTTGTTGTGAGGAGCTTCAAGAGGAGCAACATACGTTCAAAGGAGGACCATAACAAGTGTCCCTTTGAGGCGATTGGATAATAAACCATAGCCCCGAACAATAAGCCACCCAATGGTGTAGAGGCTTGTTATCGCAATTTTTCACGTTCGGATAATATGAAATTTCGAAGCTGACGTTCACCTCTCATAATGTAGAGGATGTAAACTGATCCCTTTTCAAAACGATAAAAAATTCGGCAGGGACCAACTATTTTTTCGCGATATTGCGTCCGCTTCAATTCAGGAGGTCTTCTTCCGGATTCAGGATACTTTTCAAGTTTTTCGACGACATTAAATACTTTTTGGACAAGTCTTTTCGCCGCGCCAACGTCATCCAGTGAAATATATTCCGCGATCTCTTCCAAATCCTGAAGCGCCGGCTCTGTCCAGATCAGTCGAGCCATTTCTTCATTACTTCTCTCGCATTTATTTTTGAAACAGTTTTCTTTTCAATAATTGCGCGTTCGCCTCTGGCTATCCCCTCAAGAATTTCCATGCGAGTTTGCATTAATTCATAATCATCAGCATCAACTAAGTATGCGGAAGGTTTGCCATGTTCTGTGATTAACACTGGTTCACGATTTTTGTGCAATTCAGCCAAAATTCGTGTCGCTTCTCTTTTTAAAGTAGTTACGATTTCAGTTTTCATAATATGATACTATAGTATCACTTTTGAAAATGTCAAGTTGTTTGTCCGGACCCAGTGATATAGGATAGTTGGTCCGAGACCATGGCTTTCGGGCGATCCGGTCCATGCGACCGAGCTGTTTTCACATCATCAGAAAGGATGCTTTGTACTGTTAGCTCACAAACTCGATCCCGATCAACCAGCCGGACTGGATGCCCGAGGTGTTCCGGAAGGCTACAAAGAGCAATATTTCATCGAGAATGATCTGTGACTATGCTGAATGTGTGGTGAAACCGGACGTGTCAAAGATTCCTGTTTCCAGAACCAGGACGAAATCAGTATAGCGGGTGTTGATCAACTGATCAGGGCGAGCATGTCTCTGATCGCACGTTCAAGGCCGACATAGACGGCCCGAGCGATAATCGAGTGGCCGATATTGAATTCTTCGATCAAGGGAATGGCTGCGATCGGTTTGATATTCTGGTAGGTCAGGCCATGACCGGCATGGACAACAAGGCCTAAATCCCGGCCCAATTGTGTCCCCTGGATGATCTGATCGAGCTCTGTCCGATATTCATGATTACTCCAGGCCCGGGCATACGAGCCCGTATGCAGTTCGATAGCGTCAGCCCCCAGGGCCCGGGCTTGTTCTATTACAGGGAGCACAGGATCGATGAACAGACTGACCTCGATGGCGTGCTTGTGGAGTTGTTTGATGGCTGATGCAATCGGTTTTGCTTGTGCCATAATGTCCAGACCGCCTTCAGTGGTAACTTCCTGCCTCTTTTCCGGAACCAGGGTCACCTGATTGGGCAAAACACGTGCGGCAATCTTCAACATTTCAGGTGTCGCAGCCATCTCCAGATTCAATTTCATCTTGGTGACCACCTGACGCATCAGATCGAGATCGCGGTCCTGAATATGACGACGGTCTTCACGGAGATGGATCGTTACACCGTGCCCCCCGGCCAATTCGACTATATATGCACCAAAAACAGGGTCCGGTTCATTGGTCTTCCGTGCCTCTCGAATCGTGGCAATATGATCAAGATTGACCCCTAACTTTGCCATCATATTCTCCTTTTCATCGATCTGCTCTAATGAGTATTGTTTCTTTTGACAATTTTAACCGAAACCTTATCGGGAATAAATTGTTTCACTGACACGCGATTAGTCAGTTCTCTTGGAAACTCGACTTTCGGTATGACATCACGCCATTTATCAGCAGGCAACTCCTGCACATCAAGAATGAGCCGTAACATACCGGGTTCGAGGCTTCTGATGATGTTTTGAGGGCCCTCAACAATGACCGTCACCTTCTCAGGATTGTATTCCTCGATTGTATCCGTCCCCTCAAGTCTCTTTATTTCCATATCCATATTTTTAAATTCTTTGGTGACCAGGATTTCCACTATTTCGAATATTATGTCCACACTCGCCGGTTCACAGATGACAAAATTCGGGGTAATTAAGGGCGTTTCAGCTAAGGTATACATTGTCTGATCATATTTGATCTCAAGACTGCCAAGATTAACCGGTCGGGATTGTACAGAATTCCGGGATTCAAGAATCGAACGGGGACCCGATAAACTGGCCGTTTCGGGATCAAGACTGATGCTCTTGATCTGAAAACCCTCGGGTAAAACGCCCAAATACTCCTTGGTAATCTCAACATTTTTCTTGATATAGTAATCGAGCATGACGGAGATTGTCGTTGGATTGATAGCAATTATTTCCACGCCCAGGGGAACATTCTGAATGTTCTTGTTCGTCAATTCAAAAACGACCTCTTTGCCCCAATCATTGAATGCAGATGGAAGTTCGATATTCAAACTCGCCTGTTTGGCAATTTTGGACATAGCGCTGGGAATACCCTTCATCCGCACTGAAATAAGATCATTGATATCATTCGCTTTTTTAAACATCCGGACAATACCATCATCAGGCAAATTCTGAAACGAGGCACTCTCCACTCTCAAATCGACTTTCTGCTCGATTTTCCCCTGTATCTGAACAACAAACCATAAAATAATGGCCAAGACAAAGGAACCCACTTTCAGAAAGAAATTCTCAAACAGGAGTCGAGAAAGATACCGTCGCTTTGAATACATTATGGCCCCATACCTGGTAGAAGTTGAGGTAGATACTGTTTTTTCAGAATTTGTCTGAGAGACTCGATGTCCAGGTCCGCTTGAAGCTTTCCTTCAATGGCCAGTGAAATTTTTCCAGTTTCTTCTGAAACGACGATGGCCAAACAATCCGCCTCTTCTGTGATACCAATTGCAGCCCGATGACGCGATCCGGCCGCTTTTCCCAGATGAGGGCTCTTGGAAAGCGGCAGGAAACAGGCAGCAGATTCTATTCTGGCCTGATTGATGATCACGGCCCCATCATGGAGCGGGTTTTCTGGGTAAAAGATTGCCCTGAGTAACTCGCTTGAAATTGTGGCGTTCAGCGTACTGCCTTTTTCACGATATTCACGCAAACCCGTATTACGCTCCAAAACAATGATCGCCCCTGTCTTGGATTCGGCCATGGCCGCCGTCGCTTTAATAAGTTCATCGAGCATCTGTTCTTCGATTAATTTCCTCTTTCGGAATATGCCGCGCTGTCCGACTTCTGCCATGGCTTTACGCAATTCCGGCTGAAAAATGATCAGCAAAGCCACGATCCAGAAATAGAGGAAATTTTGCAGGAACCAGCGAATCGTATATAATTGGAAATTCTGGGCAAAATAGGACGCGCCCAGGAGGATAAAAATACCGATGAACATCTGAACGGCCAATGTTCCTTTGATAATCAAGAAAAAACGATAGAGTATGAACGTGACGATTAAAATATCAATGATATCGGTAAACGATACACTGATGGGTGGCAGGCTATGTAAATATTCGACGATCATGCCCTGACGATGGCGTCAGCAATTTTCAAGGCCCGAAACGTTTCCTTGACATCGTGGACCCGGACCAGGCCAGCCCCACGCACCACAGCCATAATCGCTGCCGCCAGACTTCCTTCCAACCGGTCATTAACCGGCGTTTCGAGTATGGTATTGATAAAGGATTTCCGGGAAGCACCGATTAAAATCGGTCGATGCAACTCGGTCCAATGGTTGAGATTGTTGATCAACTGTAGATTGTGCATTGCAGTTTTACCAAAACCGATCCCGGGATCAATGATGATCTGTTCCGGGAGCACACCCTGCTCGCACACCCAATGTATTCTCTCGGCCAGATAGTCTTTGACCTCGAGGACAACATTTGTGTATTGCGGTTGCACCTGCATATCCTGGGGTGTTTTTTGCATATGCATCAGGACCAAGCCAGCCCGAAAATCTCGGATCAGTTCGACCATTTGGGGGGCAACGGTTAGGGCAGAAATGTCATTGATCATAGACACACCTGCTTGTAAGGCTTCACGAGCTACCTCAGCTTTCGAGGTATCGACTGAAATCGGCACCTTGAGACGCGGGACTAACCTGTCGATGATCGGCATGATCCGGCCCAATTCCTCGGTTGCTGAAATTCCGTCCGAGAAGGGACGTGACGATTCACCGCCAATATCAATCAGGTCTGCGCCCTGGTCCTCCATTTCCAAGGCCCGTTCAACCGCTTTATCAGGCGAGTCATATAATCCGCCATCGGAAAAACTGTCTGGAGTAACATTGAGAATACCCATGATCAGGGTCTTACTCGCGGTTGACAAGGTGTATGACCCGGCTCTGATTATGTGTTGCCCCATGACTTTCCCGCTCTCGTCCCGGTCTGGCTCTCATCAGTAAAAAAAACCAAATTCTGATTAACTGGTAGCTCCCAATAACCGATCGATCTCGTCTCCGGCGATGACTTCCTTTTCCAGGAGGGCTTTGGCTAACAAATGAAGCTTCTCGATATGGTCCTCGAGTAGCTTCCGGGCCCGATTAAAGTTCGTGATAATCAAATTTCGGACTTCCTGGTCAATACTGCGTGCCGTTTCTTCACTGTAATCCCGGTGCTGGGCAAATTCCCGGCCCAAAAAGATATGCTCTTCCCTTTTTCCAAATGCCAGTGGACCAAGATTTTCACTCATTCCCCACTCACATACCATTTTCCGAGCAAGCTCAGTAGCCCGTTCAATATCATTGCCCGCTCCCGTGGTCAGAATATTCAGGACCAACTCCTCAGCCGCCCGACCACCCATCAGAATAGCCAATTCATTAACCAAATACTCTTTAGGATAGTTGTGCTTTTCATCGATCGGTAACTGCTGGGTCACACCCAGAGAACGACCGCGTGGAATAATGGTGATCTTATGAATCGGGTCTGAACCGGGAATGAGTTTTGCGACGAGAGCATGCCCACATTCATGGTAAGCCGTATTTTTCTTCTCTTCATCCGAGATGATCATGCTTTTACGTTCAGCACCCATGAGGACCTTGTCTTTCGAGTACTCGAAGTCATCCATGTCCACCCGGGCTTTCTCGCGCCGAGCGGCGATGAGAGCCGCTTCATTGGCCATATTGGCCAGATCAGCCCCGGTAAAGCCCGGGGTTCCCCGGGACAGTATTTCCAAATTGACATCATCAGCCAGAGGTATATGCTTGGTATGAACTTTGAGGATGCCTAAGCGTCCTCCGACATCCGGCAACGACACCACGATCTGTCGATCAAAACGACCGGGACGAAGCAGGGCCGGGTCCAAAACATCCGGACGATTCGTCGCGGCTAACAAGATGACGCCTTCGTTCGTCTCGAAGCCGTCCATTTCCACTAATAATTGATTGAGGGTCTGTTCCCGTTCGTCATGACCGCCACCGAGGCCGGCACCACGGTGACGTCCCACGGCATCAATTTCGTCCATAAAAATCAAACAGGGTGCATTTTTCTTGCCCTGATCGAACAAGTCCCTGACCCTCGAGGCCCCCACCCCAACAAACATCTCGACGAAATCCGATCCCGAAATGCTGAAGAATGGGACATCCGCTTCACCGGCAATAGCCCGGGCCAACAATGTTTTTCCCGTACCCGGAGGTCCTACGAGTAAGACCCCCTTGGGAATTTTACCACCTAAACGCTGAAATTTCTGGGGGTCCCTTAAAAATTCAATGATCTCAGTCAACTCATCCCTTGCTTCATCAATGCCGGCGACATCCTCGAAGGTGACTTTACTTTGAGCACTCGAGAGAAGTTTGGCCCGACTCTTGCCAAATGATAAAGCCTTGTTGCCACCTACCTGCATTTGACGCATAAACACGATCCATATCCCCACGATCAAAAGGATGGGAAACCATTGCGTCAAGATGAGCAGGAACATACTTTCCTTGACTTCCTCGACTTTGACCTCGATCGCATGGTCGTTCAAGTACTTCAACAACTCATATTCAACCAGGGTATATAATTTGAACTTTTCCAAGCCCTCGACTTTCGAGCGAAAAGAACCCTCGATCGAGTTGCCCTTGATCGTAACCTTATGGATATTGCCCCGCTCGATCTCGCTGACGAACTGGCTGTAATTCAACTCTTTCACGGTTGGCGTACTCGTTTGAACCAGTGTATATGCCGCGACAATAATCATGAACGCCAGTAACCAGAAAGCTAGATTTTTATATTTGTTATTCATAAAAACACCACTCCCCGTAAAGCAACATCTCGGATTAGTACAAAAAAGCGACGATCAACATACCGTAACAGTTCCGAACAACTGTTGATCATAAAAATGAATAGAACCTTTTACTGTCCTTGTCAACCGTAACTCTTCATGTCAGGAGTGTCCGCCAGTAACATTTTATCGGAACATGACCCGAAAAGATGCAAATCTGCAAGCATACCCCGAAAATTAATACTCACCGGGAACGCCCATCATTAGGGAGTATCTCCATTTGGGGTTGATTGGATCAGCCGCAAGAGCAGGCATTGTCGTGTCCTTGACGTAACCGGGGCATAATTCGATCTCCTCCTGCCTGCAATCCAAATGATTCGGTCATCAGATATGACCAGGGGGACCAATCCCTTGAGTTGAACGGGGATACGTTGATTGATAAGATACTTTTTAAGAGAAATATCCCGTGACATCCCAAATGGAATAAAACGGTCCCCTGAACAGCGGGCTCGAACGAAGAGACGTGGAGCGATCAGGGCCGCATCAAATATTTCGACCGAGGGATCGTGGAAGATATCTTCCAACACAGTTGAATCGGGAGGAGACTCGAGCACGGTCGCATCAAGACATTGGTTGGTGGGAGTAAGTTTGATAGAGCCGGGCACGGCCAAATATTGGTCAGATAATGAGGGATATGCTTCCCGACACTGCCGATAGCACTCCAGGCAAAGTGACCTCGTCCTGATCATGATCATGCCCGAGATCGGGCGGGGTCGAATCTCGGAGCCCGCTTCGAGTGCAGTCATGATCGCTTCCACTTTTTGGAAGAGTTTGCCGGGCCGTTGGTCTGGTTGGAACAGTTCATACAGTACTTGTACGATCAAACGCCTTCGCAAGGCCGGATGTAGACGCATCAACCTGGTCAGGTCCAGACATATACGCTGATGCTCGCGTCGAACCAGGTCCGGATCACTGCTGGCCAGTCTGACCAGTTCTTCGATCAAATCATTTTCACCCCGTAAGATCGCAAGGGTCGTTGTCAGTATCTCGTTAAGACAACAGCGTAACTGCTGCTCGATCAGGGGAACAATGTGGTGCCGGACCTTGTTCCGAATATAGGCATCACCCTGATTGGAAGAATCCTCGACATAGGCAAATCCGTTCTCACGAAGATAATCCTCAATCTGTCGACGAGTACTGTTCAGCAAGGGTCGCGCTATATGGTCCGCAGTGAGGGGCAACATAGCTTTAAGGCCCTCCAAGCCCGCCCCGGATACAAGCCTGATAAAGAACAATTCCACATTATCATCTAAGGTATGACCTAACGCAATCCGTTCAGCATGTTCTTGCTGGCACAAGTGCCGGAAAAACTCGAAGCGTATGGTCCGACAGCACATTTGGATGGAATCGGCCCTGGTTAAGAGCTGGTCCCGGCTAACCTTCTTGAGGAAAAAGGGTAGCTGATAGAGCTGGCATTGGCAACGGACAAAATCCTCATCGCGGTCGGATTCAGCCCCACGTAAGCCATAGTTGACATGGGCCACCACGAGACGCATGGGCTGATGCTGGGTATAGCTCACAAGAAGATGCAGCAAAGCAGTTGAATCTGCACCGCCCGAATAGCCCAGAATGATGGTGGAAACTTCATGAAAAAGCCTATGTTGGTCTATATATGATCGAACATGTTCGAAAAGATCATCACCCATCATCTGAACGTAGCGAATGGCGGAGCCGGGATTCGAACCCAGGACTCCACGGATATGAGCCGTGTGCTCTACCGACTGAGCTACTCCGCCGGAATGTCACTACCATATAGTGCTCCCCTGACTTTGTCAAGGGTGGAACGCCCTCCATTCCTTCGGCCCAATATGTCGGGGACTGCCTGCTCTTCCATGTTGACTTCTGCTGTACTCTGATATTATTAGTAAAAGAGATAAGTATGACTCAAGAACACCTGACGACTTTCCCATTGACTCGGGAGAATCATGCCATGACCGATTATAAAATTCTCGTTGTTGAAGACGACGCGCCTGTTCTTGATTTACTCGTTAGTATTCTCGAAAGCGAAGGGTTCCAGGTCGTCTCCGCCAGGAATGGCCAGGACGCACTGACCTTGCTTCATTCTTTTAATCCCGATGTCATCCTGTCAGATATCATGATGCCAGTCATGAACGGCCTCGAATTTCTGAAACATGTGCAAAGTGACGAGAAAACCCGAAATATTCCTTTCCTGTTCCTCAGCGCGAAAAAGGATGTTCAGGATAAAGTCGAAGGATTATCAATCGGCGCTGATGATTATATATGCAAACCTTTTGTACTCGAGGAACTTTTGGCTCGAATCAGGACCCGCCTGAAAAAAAAGGAAGAGCTCCTGGCCAGGAGCTCTTTAACTCGGGGGGCCATGGTCGGCGATTTGACCGTCTTTCCAATCATTGACCTAGTCCAGATACTGCGATTGGAAAAGAAAACCGGTGAAATGACCCTGTCGTTCCAAAATACTGAAGCCTATCTTCGACTGAATCAGGGAGAAGTCGTGGATGTTGAGTTTGGACAATTATCGGGCGTTCAGGCTTTTCTCTCAATCCTTGAACATGAACAAGGTTGGTTTTCATTCAGTCTGGCTGATGGACCATTTCCAACGAAATTGGAGCTCAACACCCAGGAATTACTCGTTGAAAGCACTCGTCAACTGGACGAATATAAGAATTTATTAGCAAAATTGCCCCCTCTCGAGCTGGTCTATCGCATTTCCGAAAGGAAAAGTTCGACCGTGCTTTCTGTCAAAGAGATGAAAATACTGTACCTTTTTGACGGCGAACACAATCTGGGAGAGGTGTTTCAAAATTCCCCGTTCGAGCAATCAAAAACGGTTGAAATCATGCAAGACCTCATCCACAATGGTTTTTTGGAAGAAAATGTGCCCGGACAGCCCCCCCTTGATCATGAGCCCTCTTTCGGTTTGACGGCACTGGACCAGGAATCCATGACCCGGTTGAGATCAATACTTAAATCTCATCAAGGCATCCCCTGTATCATGGTGATCAGCCTCGACCTTGCTTCCGTCGAACAGTTTTTATACAGATTGTGCAGTCCGGACCAACTTATAAAAAACGATTATTCGCTGAATAGAAAGGAAAAAATCAATTTTCAAAAAGTGGCTTTCGATGACAGGGATGAGTTAAACATCTACGGCCTCAAAGGCTTTCGCCAATTTTCCTTTTTGTGGCATGTTCTTGATCGGGATATTCTCGGACTCATTCTCTTGATTGAAACGACAAAAACGCTCGATCAACCATCAATACAAGCCTTTTATGAGTTGCTGAACCGGACATATGAGCTGCCCTATATCACTGCGCTCAACCAAACAGGGGCTTCTACCGATACCAATCCTGAGCCCATGCCACACCAAGCTGACCACGACTATCATCTTTTTCCCTGTTCCTTTGCCTCGGGTCACTCTTTGGCCATACTCCTGAAAAAATGGCTGGAATTCGTAACAGAACATCGCCCAATTGTCCCCAATAAGAAGAATGGATAATATGTATACTAAAAACGAATTGACCTAAAACCGACCTCGATATTGTCGCCCTTGCAGGCGGGCACTTCGATCATGATTGGGCAAAAACCTTTACTCTGAAAGAGTTTATTTGACTTTTATGACCTCATAGTGTATAATACTTTCGATTCGGGTTATCTCTACTGCTAACATTTTCTTGTGGTTCTATCCGGACCACTATTTTCAGGGAAATAATGGTTCGGAAAGGGGGAGTATTATGGCATATAAAATTTTACTTGCCGATGACAGCGTCACGATTCAAAAGGTTGTCGAGTTGACCTTTGCAGAAAGTGATTATCTGGTCACATCGGTCAGTGACGGCATCTCGGCACTTAAAAAAATCAAAGAGATCATGCCGGATGTCGTTTTACTTGATGTGTTCATGCCTCAAATGGATGGATATCAAGTCTGTCAGAAAATCAAATCCGATCCCGTTATGAAAGATATTCCGGTTTTATTATTGACCGGAACATTTGAATCGTTTGACGAGGAAAAAGCCGATCAGGTCATGGCCGATGGCTATCTGACCAAACCTTTTGAATCAACAGAGCTGATTACTCAAGTTGAGAATCTAGCCCGGAAAAGGGTCGCAGCTGACGCGGAAGGCCAATCGGGAAGCAGTGTGCCAAAGCCCCCCTCTGAAACAGCGGACATTGACTTTGAGGACATGTCCGCCGAAGAAACTGCACCTGAACAGACATCTCTGGCATCTGACGACAATGCTGAAGAACCTCTCTTCGAAGCTGATGAGGCTGATGAAGTCATGGAGGCTGAAATTGCCGAGGAAGATGAAGAAATCAGCAATGTTTCGAGTGCTGAGCATGAACCTGTTTTTGATACAGGCGAAGAATCTGAATTCCTGACAGAAGAAGAGAAAATATTCGGTGCGGATGAAGACGATGACTTGGCTATTGCCAAGGACACAGCTGAAAGCGATGAAGATTTACTCTGGGAAGTCTCAGAAGAGGAGAAAGACGGCGAAGATGAGGACCTTTTCGAGGAAAGCTCATCTGAAGATGAGGATATATCTGTCCAAGCTGGTCCTGGCCAGGAAGTTGATCAATTATTTGCCGAGGAACAAACCACAAAATCTGAGGAAGACCTGGAAGATATTTGGGAAGAACCACTCGAATCAACTGATTCCGTGGAAATCGGCGGCGAGGATTCCTCCCGGGATACCATTTCTTTTGATGATGGTACTGATTCCGATGATGCACTCTGGAGTGAATCCGACCTTGAGCACACTTCAGAATCAGCTAAATCGGATTTTGAATCTGCTGACGAAGAGACTCCCCCTGATTCATTGTCGACAGCAGAAGATGATTTTGAGAGACCCGAACTTTCAGAATCGTCTGGCGTCACTTTTGCAGATTCCCCCGAAACCACTGATGAAGTCCAACCTGATAGTTTTGAGGAAAGCCCGGATATTTCGGCTGAGGAACCTTCCATCAGCACTCCCCCTGATGTTGAGGAACCTATTTCCTATTCTGAAGCACAAGGTGGCTTCGAGGATGACCTGAAAGCGGAACCCTTATCAGTAATGACAGATTCTCCTCTTTCCACTGATCTGGATATCGAAGAAGAGTTAGAACCCGATCAAACAGAAGCAGAAACCGAGGACGAACCTGAAATCGAGGCCTCGGAGAGCGTCGAAGAAACAGCTCCGGTCGGCATGACGGCTCACCAAACGGTTCATCAAAGGCCCCTGACCTCTTCGCCTCTGTCCCCTGACGATTTTCAGAAAATGGTTGCGGACCAACTCGAACTGCTCTTGTCTGCTCATCTCAATACCATTACCGAACAGGTTGCTGATAAACTTTCTCTGAAATTGGGACGGACCGTGGCAGAAAGCATCGTTACTAAACTCGGTATCGGAACAGTGCCTGATAAAGCGAAGACCTTGATCGAAGAAATAGCCTGGGAAGTTGTCCCCGATCTGGCCCAGGTCATTATTCAGAAGGAAATCGAAAATATCAAGGCAAAGATGAACTGAGCACCGTGCTTGATTCGAATTACGCTCGGTCTTACGCCATGTGATACCATGCAACCAGAAATCTGGATCGTGCAGAATATCCGGTCCCGTTACTCGCCATAATGCGCTTTGTTCTCACGAGCCGAACTTTGAGTTTCTGAAGGACCCCGTAATCCTCGATTCCTTCTCCTTTATGATGACAACGAAATTCTCGTCGGTCAATGTCATCATTAACGGCATCAAACACCTCGGACGACCGCTGATTGATGCTCAACGATTATACCTGGCCAGGCTCAGGCTGACTACTGATTTCTTTACTCACTTTTACGGAAAACCGACGCGTCTGAAAATGAAAAAATTTCAGCGAGCATGATGTGTGACCATGCTGAATATGCGATGGAAATCCTCGAATCCCTCAATATCAGGAACTCGTTTGTCCCCAACCACCAGGCACTTTTGTCGAAAAAGAGGACCGTTCCGGTCATGCCCGAGCGCCATTTGACGCCGGTCCCACTGACACCGCAGTCAACAACCAAAAAGCAACTCCTGCTGTGATGATGAGAGGTGTAACTCCGGTCATTTATTTAACGACCCCTCTTATAGAAGAAGAGGAAACGCAGCAACTTTTTATTCCAGTATGTCCATGTACTCTGGACTTACTGGCCGAAAAATGATATAGTAGTCACTGAAAGGTTTAACCAGGTGTCGAGTGCGAGGAACAATGATCATTGATATCCGCAACAAGGTCAATCATGAGGAACTGGACTACAATTTTCTCATGGATTGTCTGAAGGATTACCGGAAACCCCGAGACAAGTTATCATTACTCATCAGACGAGGTGAGTTAATCAAGGTTAAAAAGGGATTGTACGTTTTTGGGGAAAAAATTGCCCGACGACCTTATTCGCGTGAAGTGCTGGCTAATCTCATCAATGGACCTTCGTATGTTTCATTGGAGTATGCTCTGTTTTATTGGGGCATGATTCCCGAGCAGGCTCACGTGGTCACTTCGGTGACGCTGGGCAAGAGCAGAAGATACAGCACCCCGGTCGGTTTTTTTTCGTATCGGCATTTGGACCGGGAACGTTATGAAGTGGGTTTAACGCTCGAGAGTCTCGATGACGGCAGATCGTTTCTTATAGCGGCCAGAGAAAAGGCTTTCGTCGATTTGATCTGGGCCGATCGAACCGGTCATGTGCGGAGCGAGATTGACCTCGATCAGTATGTGCATGAAAATTTACGCATTGATGACGAAGTGTTGCGTTCACTGGACCTTACCAGAATGGACCGGATTTGTGCTCGATTTCGCTCCTCCAAACTGGACCTGCTACGGCGTTATTTAGGGGATTTGGGACATGAATGAAGCCATTTTAACCATGCTCAATCACTATAAGTGCAGAAGTGTCGATGATTATCTGGCGGCTTTGAGAGAAATACTGCAATCACTGGCCTTACTCGGTCTGTGGCGGACAAAGTTTTTTGAGCATGCAGCCTTCTATGGTGGTTCCGCCCTCAGGATTTTGTATGGCCTGGATCGATTTTCAGAAGACCTGGATTTCTCACTCTTGAAACCCGGACCTGATTTCGATCTGTTCAGGTATTTGCAGGGACTGCAAACGGAACTCGAAAGTTACGGCTTCCGAGTACAGCTTGTTCTGAAAAAGAAATCAAGGACCAATGAATCAGACGTGAAGTGACCCCCTTCATTGGTGAACCCACAAGCCTTCAAGTCTGGTCAAAGACCTTTTTCAACACTCTCATAACCAGAATCCAGCTCATGTGAGAAAAACCATATTTTGCAATCCTCTTCTATCACCGGTAAAAACTGGGGAATTGTAGACCGGTGATAGCACGCTATCGCCCGATCTGGCCCAGGTCATTATTCAAAAGGAAATCGAAAATATCAAGGCAAAGATGTAACAGCAGATGAGTTTTGGGATAGTACACTCATTTTTTGACGGTCACGGGTTGCATTCGTGTGCAGACGGATCGACACGACATCTGAACGAAAAGGTGAAGTGATGTGCTACCGGCAATCGTTGCTCTGACCGGGAATATGAGGGAACGATTTGGGTCGCATCGTTCGAAAGTGAACGTCGAGAGATTCCTGAAATCAAGGGGTTAGTGTCTCTGACCTCTTATCAATAGAAACAGGTCGAGTACAGCCCACTGATACATCTCATGACTACCTGAGCATAACCATTGTCTGTCGTGGCAAGATCAAATCCCTGAAAATAATCGGGACGATCCTCGAGGTTCAACTCGTCCTGCCACCCACGAGCGGACCAGTAACGTTTGGAACAGACACTCCAAAACTGGTCATTTGGCAACGTTTTCGACCAGATTGCGTGAGCGTTTCCATGAGCATCAAGAGAAATACGCGGCATTCGTGCCTCGCCGGTTGTATCGATTTCTTCCGGTTGCGACCAATCTTCAGAGAGAGTGGAGCGTACCACACAGATAGATCGTTGATAGACACCGTTTTCACCATAAATTGCCTGATCATAAATCACCATACTGTCACCATTATCAGAGAGGTCAATATCTGCATAGCTGATATTGAGCCCGTCGATATTCCTGGTAAGGCGGACAGGTGCCTGCCAGGTACCATTGACCAACCGAACAGCCCACAGGCTCTCTTCCCGAGTCCTCAAGACAGTAATCGCATCACCCCGTTTATTCATTGCCGTCCCGGCACTACTTATCCAATCGCTCTCAGCCAGGATTAGTGGTGAACCCCAGCCTGTTTCCGTATTAAACATTATAACATTCTGACTTGTCATAAAATAATTTCCATAGAAAAGGAGGAATGTACCGAGTCGATCAGTGTTCAATGCAGCGATCGAGATTTGTCGGGGAACACCGGGTATCCGTTCCCGTTCACGCCACCCTGTTTCCGGGGAGTACATTGAATATAAATAGTAGTACTGTGAATCATCTAGCCAAATCAGAAGAGCGTGTCCGTCCTGACCACTGGCAATCCTACCCCCACGTGCGCTCTCACTGAAAAGAACAGCATCACTCCACCCGCTTTCAGTTGAGTACCGGGCTAACCACAGATCACACTCCGTACCAAATGGATGTTCTGTTTCCCGGACCTCCAACCATAAAACGAAGGCGTTACCCTCCTCATCAATACAATTTGAGGTGGAATGTGGCTCGCCTGCAACATCGCAACTGATCACAGTCGAGTCACCCCAACCCTGCGTTCTGTCATGGAACGCGGCACAGACCCTGTAATTACCGTCAATACTCTGGACCCAGGAGAGAATCGCTCTACCCGAATCATTCAGACTAATGGTCGCAGATAAAATCCACTCACCATCACCAACACGTTCTAAATTCTGCCAGGAGCCATCCCTGGTCGTGAACTGTAAGTGAAAATTACGTTCCAGCTCATGACCGGACATGGCACTGACTGTAGTCGTGATCAGAGCCTGATAGGTGCAATGAAGATCGAGCTCCTCCGCAAACGTTATCAGCAACACAGCTCCAGAGACGGATAATAGTGTTCCCCTGACCTTTTCTCCATTAGTGTCAAAAATCGAAACACTCGACTCGTCGACCGTTTCCCTGTTCAATTCTTCTGAAAATGTGATCCGGACCCTGGTGTCCAGAGGGACCTGTTGGGCATACTCAGCCGGATCAGTGGCCAGCACTATCAGAAATTTCTCCTCGTCATCGGAACAACTCGTAGCCAATATCGCCATCCAAAAAATACTACTCAGAAGTATGATTGTTTGTGTACTCAACCGAACTATACATTCTCGAACCATAATACTCCTCCTTCGGACACGATCATGACCTCACTTTTCAGCTCAAAGCAGACCAAACTCACTCCTAAAATATTTCAGCAAGTTTCATGCCATCAGCGCAGACTTGATCCACAAGACTGAAATGATTCGCAGGTATATCAGGCTGGATCGGGCATGAGGCACGGTCCCACTCTGCAGGAAGATGTTCACTCTCGAGCCAGAAAGCCCTCTCTTGGTGTAACTATTTTGAACATGTGCAGCTTGATGTGCCTTTTGTGAACATGTCCAGCTGGGCTGAGAAAGAGAAGTGGGGTGAGAGAAGAATCATCCAGCTTTCGGAGCGGTGGAATGGGCGTCGGCTCCATGCGCTCGTTAGCTTACGGGCGGCATCTATGCCAGCTCGAAGTAGTAGGCGATAAACTCAAAAACACCACCCGGATTCCCGAAGTACTCCTGATGGTCGGAGCGGAATTCGTCGGCACTTGAGTTCGTCTCGCCCCTCCACAGACGCTCGGGAATCGAGTCCCAGCGACAGAGCTCCATGCCGATTATGCGTATCGTGGCCCGGCACTCAAGCTTGCTGTCGTAAACATCGTAGTACCTGCCAACCACCAGAGCGTCGTTGTACTCATCCTCCTTGATGTCGACCTCGCCCAGCGCCACGACGCTTGCTGTCTTCCGCCCATTGACGACCTGCTCAACCAAGGCGTCCGATACGAACTGTATCCTCAAGTTTTTCAATTCAAAACTCCATCCTACTGGCTAACATGCGCATAATCCGCGACGCGAGACTGGCGTGGTTTGTGCCTTATAGCACATACCATGACGGGCCGCGGAGTCGGGTTAATGCGGTTTGTTAAACGATTCTTTTCTTCATGAATACTGCTATTTCCTGATTCGCAAAATCATCATTTGTATAAAATGAAATATCAATGCCTTCAATTCTATAACCATGCTTATAATAAAAATCTATTGCCTTGCCGTTCTTTGTCTGTGTTTCTAAAGCTATTATTCGGTAGTTGTTTTCTTCTGCTATCCTATAAATTTCATTCATGAGTAAAGATCCATAGCCTTTTCCTCTTTCATTCTTAATAATTTCAATGGATTCAATGAACATAGTGTTATTCCATTCTCGCTTTTCCAAAAGAAACTGTCCTATTGGAAAATTGTCTGAAAATAACGTATACGATAATCCATAATTAATGATTTCCGTTAATCTATATCTTTCATCATCAGTGCGAATCCATACTTTTTGGTTTGGCTTGTCTTTTATTCTTCTTTCTACCTTAAATTCAGTTTTTTCGCTTCCACATGAAAAAGAAACCTGATATTCAACATCAGATTCATATCCTGATTCAGGCAATAGATTGAGATCACTGTATTTTCGGATTTGCTCAAACTTTATCATATATTCCTCAACAATCTTGCGTCTGCAGGGTCCGCCCAACATAATAATCAGCAGCCCTTCGAAACACCGAAAGGCGCGTAATAACGTCCGCTGGATTTACTGATTAGGGATTATTTGCAATTTCTTTGACTTTAAATCCTGTAAATCTACCAATATCTTGAGCCGAGTTCCTTCCTTTTTTGATTCATACTCAACAATGAATATATGTTTCTTTTCGGGATTATTTTCTTTCGCAAAACCCGAAGTCCTGGCTGGTAGAGAATAGATATTTTTTAAGTTTGTTCTGAATACAAATTCATTTGCCAAGTCCCAGGCCATACCGTTATACAATTCTGCCGGTCCCGGATCAGAGTTTTGTTCATATATATCGTTTCCAATTAATTGATACCACACGCCAGCTTTTGGCTCAAAGTTTGATTGCGCTGATTCGATTTCTACTGGTTCGCCATCTGCCCAACAGAGAATTGGAAGGACTAAGAATAGGCTGGTAAATATTTTTTTCATTTTTTCCCCTAACGTCAGAGCTAACCGGGCTCTACAGACGGGCCAAGTCCACCGATCATCGTCTGACAAGTCAACGATTGCCTGTCAATTCCAGTTCGACACATTGAGGATTGGGCTTCGATTCAACGAATTGTTCTGTGGTTCATTGTTTCTTTTCGGATTGAGTTTGAAATTATTATACCACAGAGCTCATAGAGAGCACAGAGAATTTTCATAAACAACGAGAATCTGAAGCGTTTGATCCCATCCTTGAGCAATTTCTGATTGACATTGATCAGTAAACCGGTGGTAATTCCCGGAAGCTTCATGTAAGTCAGGCTCTGTGCTTCATGAATTCCCGTGATCTCTGACACTGCGTTCTGTTCAATGATTACTTTCCCTTCGACGGCATTCAATAAAGCCACACTCCTCATCGTCACGGCCAATAAAGACCAGAGCGGGCCAGTTCGCCTGATTCATGAGCTGGAGCATGTGCTCGAGAGGACCGGTCATGCTCGTCCCCCAACCGGGACCCTCTTGAAAATACTGCAATGAAACATTGTCGATGACCGGAGGCGATATGATTACCGAATCCTGGCATGGTGCAACGAAGCGACCAATAAGTGGTGTTCCCGATGGTAATCCTGCCATGATTTCCTTCAGTCCGGTCACAAATTCAGGAGAATCAACCGGGTGTCGTGCTACATGACCGGAAAGCAACCAGTGTGAATCTGGTCCGTCTTTCTCATTATTGTCAGCCAGGACCAGGGCAACTGCTCCTTCATAATAGGTGGTTTGGGTCAGAAGAGCATGATGTTTCGGGGCTCTATCCTGCAGATAGCGACTCCAATCAGGATTGAATAGATCGCCCACTACCATGACCCCAACCGGCGACTGATACCCCTCCATCAAGGTGATCAGAGCGTCCAGGCTGGCCTCAGCCGTTAGCTTTCCCTGTGAAATCGTGAGGGTCGGGCCGTGATTCTGCAATAAAATGCCCAGGTATCCGGACGAGGAGACATGGACCGAATTCTGAACGTTGACCGGGCGAAGTAAACTCCCGCCCGATTCATGAATGTCCTTCAAAGCATCGATACCTTGATCGATCTCACCGTATGCCGTCCCGACTACCAGGGGAAAATCCTGGGGCAGGTCCAATCCTCGGATAGCCTCGAACACAGCCACATACATCAGTTGTGACAACCGGCCCATCTTCCGACGCAACGCTCGGGGGATTTCTTGTAATGTGGCCAGATCGTTAAGGTTGACCGGCCCGTTCTGCTCGAAACGAAGCGGTGAACAACTGCCGGCGCCGATTAGAACCCGCGAGAAATCCATGTTCTCACCTTCCTGATTACATAACGGGACTACGAAAGAGTAACGAGCAATTACTACCTCCGAAACCGAACGAATTCGAAAGCACATGTGCCTGTTCCGGAAGGACCATACCACCCGGAGGGACTAATCGTATCGGACAATCAGGTCCGGGAATTTCTTGAAAATAGTTTTCGGGAGCCCGTCCTGATTGCAGGGCAATGATCGTGACAATGGCCTCGAGTGCTCCCGCGGCACCCAAGGTGTGACCGAACAGCCCCTTGTTTGAACTGACGGGAGTCGCTTCCGGGAATAGTGAATGAATGGCTTCAGACTCGGAACGATCGTTCAATTCGGTCCCCGTACCATGTGCATTGATCCAATTGATTGCCTCGGGTCGTAATCCGGCTTTGTCCAAGGCCTGTTTCATTGCCCGGACAGCACCACTGCCACCCTCGCTGGGAGCAGTAAGGTGGTGGGCATCGACACTCAGACCATACCCTACGAGTTCGGCATGCCAGGTCCGCCCTGCGGACAGACAACACTCCGCTGCTTCGAGCATCAGAAAAGCCGCCCCATCCCCCAAAGTCATACCCGGACGGTCCTGACCAAAAGGACGACAGGGTAAGGCTCCGGTCAGGAATAAGGCATGAAAGCCGCTCAAAGTCGTGGCACAAATGTCATCACAACCGCCGACCAGAACTCGGTCATAACGACCCGTCTCGATCCAGGCCGCTCCCAAGGCCAAAGAGTTCGCCGAAGAAGTGCATGCCGTGGAAATCGTTAAGAGTCCCCCCCGAATATCGAGTTGTTGGGCCAGTAAGCGGGTCGATGTGGCCACCACACCGCGTTTGTGAAAATCGTGGTCGGGCACGGGACCATTGCCCAACAAGCCAAAAACGAACTTCTCGTTATGTTCCTGGCCAGCGGCGCTGCTCCCGACAATCAGGGCTTCGGGTTCTCCCGCTCCCCGACTGTGAGCATCTGCTAAACATTCGCGTGCAGCCAGCAAGGACATGCGTCCGGCAATCGTATCATAGGCTGTGTTCAGTTCACCGGCATACCAGTCGGCGGGGATTTCTCCGGCAACAATGTCGAATGCCAGCGATACTCTCTCAGGTTTCGTAAAGAGTGGACGGGGATGAAACAGTATCTGCTTAAGTTCAGATACGTTTTTTCCTGCGACAGATATGCAGCCCAAACCTGTGATCACGACAGTGCGGGGTTTTGCTCCTCTGTGTGGCATGTTCTCTTCTTTCCCCGATCTCTGACAAAACCCAGACAAACGATGAATGTACTCTGGGCAACTCTGCTTCTAAGAACCGGATGCTTGCCGACCTTCGTAACCGATGGGCTGATGTTCGCGAATGTATGCCGCAAGTGTGACTAATGATTGAAACGCTTTTTGAGCATCTTCCCTGGTTGTGATCTTAATGCCGTAATCCTTTTCGAGCAGAACGACAAGTTCAAGTAAATCAATGGAATCAAGCCCCAGTCCCTCGGTGATCAATGGTTCTTCTGGCTTGAATTCACTCGGGTCAACATCATCGAGATGGAGAAAATCAATTATTTTGAGCTTCAGTTCGTTTATCAAGGCATCCATGTATTTCTCTCCAGTTTCTACTTCTCTCAGTGGAATTCCGTGCTCTTTTCAGAAATTTTCTTCCACTCTTCTGCATAACATAATTGTTCAATAAAACTGGCTATTCTCAAAGTGCTTTCATTTTCTATATCTTCATGTATTCAAACACTCCCCGTAACGTAGGACAATAATAACCATAGTATTCAACAGAGCATGTTTCAAGACTGATGATGATATGGTGATGGATGTCTAAGAATCAAGGGCTGTTTTCCGAGGCGGACTAGTCTCAGTACCGCTTGTTTGATACAAATGAGATTCTAGGGCCCTTTTGTCAAAAGAAAGTCGATCTCCACACAACTCGCTTTCGAATGCACGCAAACACACATCCTGGTACAATTGTATGAGTTTCCCCTTCCCTCGACAAGCTCGGGACAGGTCAGTGGGTCGAGAGCACAAATCTTCAGCTTCGGGAATCGAATTGAGTTTCAGGATTCATGCATAAGCTCACGAAGCCGCGTAAACGCGGAACTCATACGATTGTACCAGGCGGGATGGGCTCCCGCTCAAGACGAACGCCCGTCTTATCGAGGCTAATAAATATAGAGTTCGCAAATTCTGCGGTAATGATAGCCTTGGATTGAGAGAGTTATAGCTAATGAAATGAGTTTGGGCCTACAGATCAGGGTCCACAGTATCAATTGCCAGTAATGAAAACGTTCTTTTCCCAAAATCCCGAGCCTCACGGCAGAGCGAAAGATTGAAAGAAACCGCTGAATATCTATAGGTTCGTTGACTTGAGGTGTTCTGAGCTCCTTCAATAATGTTCTGATGCGACGGTAGTAGTTTTTGGGAGAATAAATCTGGGTCATAATAGTTTTATATCCGCTTAAAAGACTGTTTATACCCATTCGAGGAATGATGTTGGTCGTGCCATCAACA
The DNA here is from genome assembly GCA_016934675.1 of bacterium. Classification (GTDB taxonomy): domain Bacteria; phylum CSSED10-310; class JAFGSJ01; order JAFGSJ01; family JAFGSJ01; genus JAFGSJ01. Next base: position 105,053 of record JAFGSJ010000051.1, read on the forward strand.
TTATCACCAGAAAAGGTTTTAATAATCCGACTTTCTCGTTGGAGTCGGTCAAAAAGACGCGTCCCCGGAGGAGCTTGAAGCAATCCAACCATTGCGGTTACGATCCCGCTCTTCTGGATGAAATCGATCTGTCTCTGAAAAATAGAAGGCTTGTCATTGTCAAAACCCACAATAAATCCTCCCATCACCCGTAATCCGGAACGTTGGATGATCGAAACACTTTCGAGGAGGTCCCGGTTTTTATTTTGAGTTTTATGACATTCGTTCAGGCTGACCTCATCGGGCGACTCGATCCCGATAAAGACCGAATCAAATCCAGCCGAGACCATGAGCTCCAAAAGTTCAGGATCATCGGCCAGATTGATGGAAGCTTCCGTAAAAAAAACGCAGCCTCGTTTATCTGACCGCCACTCGATCAGTGCGGGCAGCAAATGTGTTTTAAGATAATCCTTGTTGCCGATAAAATTATCGTCAACAAAAAAAATATTATTGCGCCAACCCGCAGAATATATACGATCCAGTTCCACGATAATTTGCTCTGGTGTTTTAAGACGAGGTCTGTGACCGAAGAGAGTGGTAACATTGCAGAATTCACAGTTGTAGGGACAGCCCCTGGAAAACTGAATATTCATAGACGCATAGCGTTTCATTTTTGCCAAATCCCACATAGGTGTCGGGCTAGCGCTCAAATCGCAGAAACCGCTGGCCCGATATATCTTTTTGGGTTGCCCGTTCTGAAAGTCCATTAAAAACTCTGGCAGGGTCAATTCTGCTTCGTCTAATACAAGATGGTCTACATCCCCGAATGCATCGGGATCAGAAATAAAGAGTGGGCCTCCGGCAACAACTCTTATGTTCTTAGCTTTACAGCGAACAATGATTTGTTGGGCTGACTCCCGCTGAAGCGCCATTCCTCCAATAAAGGCCATATCTGCCCACCCAAGGTCCTGGTCGGTGAGGTGATCAATGTTTAAATCCACCAGACGCTTGGACCATTCCTCTGGTAAAAGGGCAGCGACAGTGAGCAGACCGAGCGGTGGAAATGCTGCCTTCTTGCCTATAAAACTTAATGCATATGTAAAAGACCAAAAAGTATCCGGAAATTTGGGATAGATCAAGAGAATGTTCATAACACTAAACCCCCTTCCACTCTCATATATTGAAATACTGGCATATTCATTTCCTCTTTCCTCTGATAAAGTCGACAACCTCCGCCCCCTCAAAATCCGAGACTGTTATTATTTGAATATTTAAGGGTTCAGATAATAAACTCCTGGTCCCAAGTAAAACACTGAATCTGTCCGAACTAATATACTGATTAACATCCTGGCGTGTTGCCCATTCCGAAATCAGATTGAATACATTCTGGTTTTCAATATCACAGAAAATACCTTGACTGATAAATTTGCTTTCTGTGATCTGTCCCGGTGATCTCAGTAGTGATAACAGTGTTTGCCAAATCTCTTTCTGTTTTTCCGGGAGTGATTTCATGATTATTCTGAGCAAGATCATGCCATCACCATTTCTTTTGACCTATATTTTACAGACTCTTTTTCCGATCTCTGATCAGTGGCACTATAAAAACTGCTTTGAATCGCACAATAAGCGTGAACAGTTAATCAATTTTTTCCAGCCAATAGTATTCAATCTTTGTGCCAAGTTCCCGAGTAAGACGTTGCCGCACGGATAATGTTGATCTATCAGCTCAATCTCATTCGGTAAACTCATCAGATCATGCACGATAGCATTTAAAAAAGGTCACATATGCCCAATTGGTCATATATGACCCACGAGAACAGTCCAGGCTGGCGATCGAACACGGCCCAAAACATATCTACTCCTGATTTGATCAATCTGGCCTGGATGTTGCATTAAAGACAATATAGCCGTATTGTTGGCAGATCTTTCTTAGCACAAGCACCATGTGCTGACATTTTCACTTGGATTGAAGGAGGTCATATGTATCCAACTCTCGTTGTGTTGATGATCATAATTGTGGTTCTGCTTTCGAGTGCAATCAGGATAATAAATGAATATGAGCGTGGAGTTGTGTTCAGGTTGGGAAGGCTGAAGCCGGAACCCAAAGGGGCAGGACTACGCTTAATAATCCCCTTCGTTGATAAATTATTGAAAGTGAGTCTTCGGCTCATTACCATGGATGTGCCTCCTCAGGATATTATCACACGTGATAATGTATCTGTAAAAGTTAACGCGGTGATATTCTTCCGCGTCATCGATACGAATAAGGCAATTGTTCAGGTCGAGAATTATCTGTATGCGACGTCACAATTGGCCCAAACGACGCTACGGAGTGTTCTCGGACAGACAGAACTTGATGAACTACTATCAGATCGGGAGAAAATAAATCAGAAATTGCAGCACATACTTGACCTCCATACCGATCCTTGGGGCATAAAAGTCTCAGCCGTTGAAGTGAAACATGTTGATCTACCCCAAGAGATGCAGAGGGCCCTTGCCAAGCAAGCAGAAGCAGAGAGAGAACGTCGGGCTAAAGTTATCGCTGCTGAAGGTGAATTCCAGGCCGCACAAAAACTGTCAGATGCCGCAACTATCATTGAAACGCACCCGATCGCACTACAGTTGAGGTATTTACAGACCTTGGCTGAAGTGGCTACAGAAAATAATTCAACCACGATTTTCCCTATTCCCATAGATTTGTTCAAGCATTTTATTCTGGATGAAAAGTAACCTTTCCGGTGGTTGAAGTAGGTAGGTCTGTTGGATCGCAACGCATTCCCCAATCGGTTTTCACTCCCTTGAATGAGAAATATAAGCCAAGCAATATGAAAAAGTCTAGCATCATCATTGCCTACTTCACGATACGAGATGAGGCTTTTGAAGCAATTGGGAAACTACAACGGAAGGGTTACCATCGCCTCGCGTGCGTCAGTAAAAGTCGGGTGGGAAAACTTCAAACACGGGACACCTTCCGCAGGCGTTATATTCGGAGCGCAATCGTATCGCTCGTTCTACTCGGGACATTGTCTGAATCAGTATCGATCTGGCTTTCACCGATGCTCTTTCGTTTCCAGAATCGTATATTCCCGTTTTTAGTGGGAGGGCTAGTCGGTATTCTCATAAATGCTGTCTGGATGCGACGATCGAGGTTCGGCGTCAAGAAAGCATTACTGAAAAAATATGCACGCTGGCTGGTTTCTGGTGAAACCGTGATTGTTCTGCAGGGTCCAATCGAATCTTTACGTTATCCCTTTGCATTGTTGCTGGAAAGCGGGGAAGTTCCACCGGCAGTTTTTGTGTTACATCCCCGTCGTGAAGGCATGGTTGAAGAGGACTGGGATATTGGGGGAACACCACTCAATACAGCTCGATTACAGGAGCATGCTCAGCGTCTGGCCGCCGGACATAAGGTTGATCCAAAACCGCATCGGGACGCCAAATTGCTAAAACAGCTTGATCAGATGCTAAGTCATTTTCAACGGGCATGTCTGGATATCTCCGAAGCATATCACTTGCATCAATCTGCCCCACCTACCAGCGAATGGCTTCTTGACAACGAATATATTTTCGAGAGTAACACTCGTGACGTTTTGTTGAACTTGCCTCGGCGATTCTTTTGGCAGTTACCATTGCTTGTCAGTGAACATGATCAAGGGTTACCCCGCATCTACGGCCTGGCGAGGGAACTTGCCTTTCAAACAGACCTGAACCTGGATCAAGATAACATTCTGGCCTATATCCAGGCCTATCAATCGGTGCAACCAATTTCGATTGGTGAGCTTTGGGCCGTCCCCCAAATGCTGCGTATTGCACTGATCGAAAACATTCAGCACATTGCTCAACAGACCCTATCGGAAATACGTGAAGGCGAACTCGCAAATTTCTGGGCAAATCGGCTCATTACTGCTAACCGACACGAGCCAAATCAGCTCTTCTCGATCCTGGCGGAACTGACCGAAAACCAAGCCCGCCCAAGTCCCTCATTCGCTTCGCAACTTATTGATTACCTTTATGACGAAGGATCCGTGTTAGCTTCGGTACAAGCCTGGCTGGAGCGTACCCTCCACAAATCTGTATCTGAACTCAATATGCGAAACAAAAACCGTCAGAATAGGAACCAATTATCGATTGGGAATGCCTTTAACAGCTTGCGTAATCTGGCACTGCTCGATTGGAAGGGATGCTTCGAGAAGCTGAGCAGTGTGGAACAAATACTGCGGCGAGATCCAGCAGGCATTTATTCACAATTGGATTTCGCTACTCGTGATCGCTATCGCCGAGTAGTTGAAGAGCTTCAGCGAGGTTCCGGTCGTTCCCAGGACCATATTGCCCAGCTCGCCCTCATGATGGCAGTCCAAGCTAAGCCCGATTCCATCCGAGATGAAGTTTATAATCACATAGGAACCTATTTAATTGGTGATAAAAGAAAGGATTTAGCTCGACTACTCGAGTGTCATGAGACCTTGAGGTTCCGCGCTATACAATGGGTCTATCGTCATCACACACTGGCGTATTTCTCCGGACTGGTAATTTTGTCCAGCGCTATCATTTATATTGTCTTTGACTTAAGCCTACGCACCCAGGTCCTTGGCATTCAGCTTATCATTACTAGTCTCTTGCTCATACCAGTGAGTCAACTCGCACTGGAGGGGATTAACAACCTTGTGATACGGCTTTTACCACCCCGGACCTTACCTAAAATGGATTTTCGGGAGACTGGGATTCCTGATGCTTACCGAACTCTGGTTCTCGTGCCGATGATGCTGGTAGATCAGAAGACAATCATAGCTGAGGTGGAGAAACTGGAGGTCCGTTATCTTGCTAACAAGGAAGCTAATTTACTCTTTGGCCTATACTCGGATTACCAGGACGCAACTCAAGCCCATTGTGAAACAGACGGGTTTCTGCTTGCGACCATAGTCCGGCACATCCAGGACCTCAATCAGCGCTACGGTCGCGAACGTTTTTTTTTGTTTCACCGGGAGCGAAAATGGAACGAAACCGAACAGAAGTTCATCGGTTGGGAGCGTAAACGAGGGAAACTGGAAGAGATCAATAGCCTGATTGCTGGCACACGGTCAAAGTCCGCAGATCGTCTGGTTTACGTTGGGGACCCGGACCAGCTTGCCAATGTCAGATTCGTCATTACCTTGGACAGTGATACCCAATTACCTCATGATACAGCCCGAAGGATGATCGAGACATTGGCCCACCCCTTAAACCGAGTTCGCTTCGATGACAACGGTCAAGTTCGGTCCGGTTACAGCATTATCCAGCCACGGGTGAGCCCTTCACTGCCCAGTGCGAACGGTTCGCCCTTCAGCCGACTCTTTTCAAACCCGATCGGGATCGATCCTTATACCAGTGCCGTCTCAGACGTTTATCAAGACCTGACAGGAGCAGGTTCCTATCATGGTAAGGGGATCTATGATGTACATGCTTTCAATCGAGTTCTTTCAAACAGGTTCCCAGAGTCGCTGCTACTGAGTCATGATTTGATTGAAGGTGCTCATGTACGCGTTGGCTTGGCCAGCGATATCGAGCTATTTGATGAGTTCCCGCAGGATTACCTGAGCTACATCCAGCGGCAGCACCGCTGGATTCGCGGTGATTGGCAGATCGCAGATTGGATTAGGCCGAATGTCCCCAATCTCAGCGGGAGTCGAACCCCAAACCCGCTTAACTTTTTCGATCGCTGGAAAATCTTGGACAACTTGCGCCGCAGCTTACTGCCATTTACCGGCTTAACTTTATTGATAACCTCCTGGTTATTATACCCCCGGATCGGATTGATCACAACCTTGGTGGTCGTCTCACAAATATTCTTTCACTCCCTGGTGCAACCATTCATCTGGGCCATAAATGGTCAGAGTTTGAAAACTGTTTCGTTTGCACAAAAAGCCAATGATTTCCAAAGAGTACTGGTTGAAGTAGCACTACTACCCTACCAGTCCTGGGTAGGGTTGGATGCGGTCATTCGGGTCCTCTATCGCAAACACATCTCACATCGGAAGCTGTTGGAGTGGACTTCAGCCCAAGCAACTCATCGCGGTGCGCAAGCAAAAGTGCCCATGTTTCTGTTGTCAATGGGACTGGTAAGCCTGTTCAGTGTGATGGTGGGATACACGGTTCAATGTTTTCGACCAGCAAATTTTTGGATAGCGAGTCCTTGGCTGATGTTCTGGTTTCTGTCCCCGATGATCGGTTGGCTCCTCAATCGGCGACCACAATCGCAGCAACCGCAATTTTTACTTACAGGCGAGGATCGTCAATTTCTGAGGAATGTTGCCCGACGGACCTGGCGGTATTTTTCTGACTTCGTATCGGAAGAAACCTCTTGGTTACCACCCGATAATTACCAGGTCGCTTATCGTGATCAACTGGCTTTACGAACCAGTCCGACAAATATCGGCCTTTATCTGGTCAGTGTACTCAGCGCTCATGATTTTGGATATTTAAGCGTGGATGAGGTAACTCTTAAACTGACGTTAGCAATGAAGACGATTGATAAACTAGAGCGTTATGAGGGCCATTTGTTTAATTGGTACGATATTCAGACACTGGCCCCCCTGAAACCCCGTTACGTTTCTACTGTGGACAGCGGCAACCTACTGGGAGCTTTATGGGCGATGGACTCGGGGCTAAAATCGCTGCTTCAGGCACCACTGCTGGATAGGAATGCCTTGAGCGGGTTGTACGATTCTGGTCATGTTTTACGGCAGGCTATCTTGGCTAAGAAAACTATAGGTTTTAATGTTCGTATCTTGGATGACCTGTTGCACGAGTTGGAATCACCTCTGGACCAAATTGCTGATGCACCTGCCCTGTTGCGGCGCGGGCTGAGCAGACTGCAGGAGTTATCTTTAAACGCTGCTGGAAGCACAGTCACTGAAAAGAGTGTGTCCTATTGGACTGATCAGATCAAGAACCAATTTGCAACCTGGCAAAACCTGGTGAATCGTTATCTCGCCTGGATCGAAATTCTGGCAGAGAAGACTGCAGATGAAATCGCTGGGTTGGACGAGAACGTTCTGCAAGCCTTTCGTCATGCTCTGCAGCACACACCTTCACTTATTGATCTGGCCCAAGGTAACGTCCCTTGCATAGAATGTTTCCAAGCTATCCTAGAAAAAACGTCTGAAAGTGATGTTGTACTTAAGGAATGGATTGAGCGATTGTTGGCTACATTCAATAAGTCAAAATGGCTGGCTGGAGAAATGCTGGCCAAGATCGAACAGTTAAGAAAATCGCTGCGAGAACTCTCAGCATCTATTGACATGGGTTTCCTATATAACAGCGAGCATCGGCTGTTTTCGATCGGGTTTAATGTTTCGGAAGGGCGATTGGATCGGGCCTTTTACGATCTATTGGCCAGCGAAGCGCGGCTGGGAAGCTTTGTGGCTATAGCTCGGGGTGATATCCCCGTCGAACATTGGTTTGCTATGAATCGGCCCTATGGTGTTATCGGCCGACGCCGGGCGTTGCTTAGCTGGACCGGGACTATGTTTGAATATCTGATGCCGCTGCTTTTTCAGCGTTTATTTCAGCACTCGCTCCTGGATAAATCTGTCCGTGATGCCGTGGCAATTCAAATCGCCTACGGCCACAAACACCGGGTACCATGGGGGATTTCGGAGTGTGCATTTGCGGATTTGGACCACGAAAAAACCTATCAATATCAAGCCTTTGGTGTACCCGAACTCGGACTCAAACGAGGATTAGCAGATAAATTAGTGGTCGCACCCTATGCCACCATGCTGGCGGTCAGTATCGTCCCTCGAGAGTCGGTGAGAAACTTAAAAAGATTGGCTGAACTTGGACTACTCGACGATTATGGGTATTGCGAAGCCCTAGACTATAGCCAGCAACCAAGCTGTGAGAGCGAAAGAGGAGTGATTGTTCGTGCATATATGGCACATCACCAAGGTATGAGTTTTCTGTCCCTGACCAATTTTCTGCATAGCAATTCCGTTCAGCACCACTTTAGGTCCGACAAGCGTGTACTCGCAGTTGAGCCCTTGCTTTTTGAACGCATTCCCATCCTTCCCCCGTTACATCATATCTCCACCCGAGAGCGAGTCTCGTCGATCGCCAGCTTCGGAGAAATCACACCTTCGGTCAGCCAGTTTGATACGCCCCATACTACCACGCCCAAAACCCAATTATTATCCAATGGTTGCTATTATTTGATGCTGACTAACGCCGGTGGCGGTTACAGTCGCTGGCGAAACCTCGAGATCACCCGGTGGCGCTCAGATCGGACTAAAGATGATTGGGGTACATTCTGCTACATGCACGAAGCCAATTCGGACTGGTTGTGGTGTAACAGTTATCAACCGGTCTGCGGTAAGGTTGAGGAATATGTTACTAATTTTATGCTTGATCGGGCCCTGTTCCGGCGTACTGATTATGGTATTGAGACCGAGACCGAAGTGGTCGTTGTGCCTGAAGATGATGTCGAGATTAGGCGGATGACCCTGACTAATCGTTCCCCTCGCAAACACATCATCGAACTGACGAGTTACATTGAACTCTCGCTTGCACCGCACAATGCGGATTGTCAGCATCCGGCATTCAACAAGCTGTTTATTCAGACCGAAGCGCTACCGAAGCAGCGAGCACTCCTGGCCTACCGCCGACCCCGAAGCCTCGAGGACCTGCCCATCTATGTTGCCCACCGTTTTACATTAGCCCAGGCCCCAAAAGAAAATTTACGATTCGAGACCGACCGACGTCGCTTTATCGGTCGTGGTCGAACTCTCTCCCGACCCATGGGTGCCTTGCAGGAACCTGGTAACAGCCAGGGTTTCGTACTCGATCCAATCCTGAGCATACGCCAGAGTTTGACTCTGGAACCCGGTGATCGAGTCCAGGTCTCTTTAATCTTAGCTGCCGGAGAAACCCGCGCACAAGTCATCGCTTTTATGGATAAATATAGTGATCCTCGTGCTATCGACCGAACAATGGATTTAGCTTGGGCATCGGCCCAGTTGGAGTTATGTCTACTAAGGATTCAAGCTGACGATGCCCGCCGCTTTCAGCAACTGGCCAGTCATCTTTTATATCCCAATCCCCTCCTGCGCTCGACTGCTGAACGCATTGCCCAAAATCGTAAGGGTCAAACCAGCTTGTGGACGTATTCCATCTCGGGTGACCTACCCATCGTCCTGGTTGCCATTAACGATATAGCGGATTTGAGCCTTGTTCGCCAAATGCTCCAGGCACATACCTATTGGCGAAGGCACGGTCTTTGGGCCGACCTGGTGATCCTGAACGAGGAAGTAAGTAGCTATGAGCATCCCCTGCTTGAACAACTCGAGCACCTGATTCAATTATATGCAGCCAATACTGGAGTAGATCAACCCGGAGGAGTTTTTGTGCGCAGTGCGAACAATATCCAAGCAGAAGATTTGACGTTTTTAAGGAGCGTGGCAAGTGTGGTGATGGTGGCAGCTCGTGGTAATCTACCCCAGCAATTAGGCCAATCGTCGGAAACTCCTGAGCTACCCGAACTCTTGAACAGAAAGCGTGATCCACGCGACCCTTCAGCCATGCTTCCCTTCCTAGAACTCGCCTACTTCAACAGCCTTGGCGGATTTACGGCAGATGGCCGCGAATACGCCATCTATCTTGGACCGGACATACACACGCCTGCGCCCTGGGCCAACATCATCGCTAATCCTCATTATGGCTCGCTTATCAGCGAGACGGGAGCTGGCTTTACCTGGCAAGGCAATAGCCAGCGAAACCGATTGACCTCATGGTCCAACGATCCGGTAATGGACCCTCCTTCGGAAGCGATCTATATTCGGGATGAGGACTCCGGAATTTATTGGACACCGACCGCCGCGCCCATTCGCGAGAAAATTGCGTATCGGGCCAGGCATGGTGCGGGCTACTCTGTCTTCGAGCATAACAGCCATGGCATCGAGCAGGAGTTAACCGTTTTCGTTCCTGTAGATGATCGAGGAGGAGAGCCGATTAAAATGCAAAGTTTGTTACTTACAAATGACTCCCCCCGCATTCGTAAACTGACGGTGACATATTATGTGGAGTGGACTTTGGGTGAATCGCGTGAATCATCCCAAATGCACATCATAACTGACTGGGATGACGAAATACAGGCTGTGCTCGCCCGAAATTATTACAATCCCGATTATGCAGATCAAGTTGCCTTTGCAGCACTTAGCGTGCCTACGGTGAATTACACTGGTGATCGCACCTCCTTCATCGGACGCAACCGCTCAATGAGTAACCCTATGGCCATGGAGCGAATCAAGCTTTCAGAGCGAACTGGAGTAGGCCTTGATCCTTGTGCCGGATTACAGATAACCCTCAAACTGGCTCCGGGTGAACAGGCTGAAATTACATGCATGCTTGGCCAAAGCACTACACTGAAGCAGGCCCATGACCTGATAACGACCTACCGCGACAAGCAAGCTGTAAAGACCTCGCTTCAGCAAACCAAGGCCTGGTGGGACGTCCAGCTCAGTACAATCCGTGTGCAGACACCCGAACTTGCAGTGGATTTTATGATCAACCGCTGGCTGCCTTATCAAAACCTGGTCTGCCGCATTTGGGGGCGTTCCGCCTTTTACCAGTCCGGCGGCGCTTTTGGTTTTCGGGACCAATTGCAAGACGTGATGGCATTATTATATATGCAGCCATCACTGGCTCGCAAACATATTTTACTCGCAGCCAGTCGTCAGTTTCGGGAAGGCGATGTCCAACACTGGTGGCATCCGCCTGGCGGCCAGGGAATACGCTCACGCATTTCCGATGATTTCCTTTGGCTGCCCTACGTGGTCGCGCAATACTTAAGAATTACTGATGATGCGGACATTCTGGGTGAAATGGTCCCCTTTATCGACGCCCCAATTCTCAAAGACGGTCAGATCGAGAGTTATCAATCACCCACAGTTACACAGGAACAGGTCTCTCTTTTTGAGCATTGTCAACGTGCGGTTACTCACGGTCAAACCTTTGGTCGTCATGGATTACCTCTCATCGGGACCGGAGATTGGAACGACGGCTTGAATCTGGTGGGCGCCGAGGGACAGGGCGAAAGTATTTGGCTGGCTTGGTTTCTGGCTGATGTGCTCCACGGAATGGCAGAAATATCGGGACGTATGGACCGTCATGACCTGCAAAAAACATATGAGCACGATCGTCAAGCACTCATCCGACGAATTGAAAAATACGCATGGGATGGCGAATGGTATCTTCGAGCGACCTTTGATGATGGCTCTCCCTTGGGTTCTAAAGTGAATCTCGAAGCACGTATCGATTCGCTTGCCCAGTCCTGGGCCTGGCTGAGCGGTGGCGCCGATCGGAAACGGTCTATTCAAGCCTTGGAATCTGCTTGGCAGCATCTCGTTCGTGAGAATGAAAGACTGGTACTACTTTTTGAGCCTCCCTTTGACCAAGCGGAGCCATCACCTGGATACATCAAAGGTTACCCACCAGGAGTCCGGGAAAACGGGGGTCAGTATACACATGCCGCCTTGTGGTTGGCGATGGCTCTGGCCCGCAGTAGAGACGGTGACCGAGCGGTGAAAATACTGCGTTTTCTCAATCCAATCGAGCGTACTTCCAATCCGGATGAGGTCTGGCGTTATGGCATCGAACCTTATGTAGTAGCAGCCGATGTCTACAACTTGCCAGGGCGGATTGGGCACGGCGGATGGTCATGGTATACGGGTTCCGCTGCCTGGATGTATCGCGTCTGGGTCGAAGAAATTTTTGGTCTGAAAATACGCGGAAATACCATGCTACTCGATCCGGTTATCCCCAATGGCTGGGGGGGATTTAACATGGACTTCCGTTATGGTGATGCAATCTACGAAATTAGGGTCGAAAAATCGGTGGAACAACTCGAACAGGGCGTGATTTTGGTTGAGCTGGATGGTCAGCGTGTCAAGGGTGGCGTAATAACTCTGAATCGTGAACTAGTTAAGCATCGAGTCACCGTCCGCTTTGGATAATAGAACATTATGAAGCGAGAAAAACCCTTTGGGAACATAGGCCGAGTATCTTGAACAGTAACTGGTCGGAACAAGTTACGCCACAAGAAAATAATCATGGTTTTCGGATGTTCAATTTTCGCATCCGGGCACGTAAGGTGCTCCGGTCAAGTCCAAGTATCTCAGCCGCACTATTTTTCCCGCTTACTTTCCATTGGGTCTGTTCGAGGATTTGCACAATATAGTCGCGCTCAACCGCACTCAACGTTTTTTGACCAAGACTTAAATCCTTGTACGGCTTTTTAAGCTCATCAACTAACCGCAGTTTGGGACCCGACGAGTTGATCACCGCCCTTTCAAGAACATTTTCCAATTCCCGAACATTACCAGGCCAATGATAGTTTTGTAACGCGTTCAAGACGCTCGCTGGTATGACTTTAATGGTTTTTCCCAAACGCTTGGATATCTTTTTGACATAAAAATCCACCAGAAGAGGAATATCATCCAGGCGATCACGAAGTGGCGGCATGGTAATTGGAAAGATATTTAAACGGTACCATAGATCTTCACGGAAACTGCCCTTGTGAACTTCCTCCTCCAGATTTCGATTTGTAGCTGCAATGATCCTTGCATCAACTTTGATGGATTGAGAACTGCCAACCCTTTCAAACTCGCCATCCTGGACAACTCGAAGTAACTTTGGTTGTAACTCCAAAGGTAATTCGCCGATTTCATCCAGAAAAAGGGTCGTGCCATCAGCGACTTCAAATCGCCCCAAATGCCTGGATTGAGATCCGCTAAATGAGCCTTTTTCATGACCAAATAGCTCGCTTTCAATAAGATTTGAGGGTAGGGTGGCACAATTTACTTTTACCAGAGCCCGATTCTGACGAGTGCTCAGACTGTGAATGGCTCGGGCTATCAATTCCTTCCCGGTCCCGGTCTCACCAAGAATGAGCACAATAGTATTACTATGAGCTATTTGCTCAACTTTATACAGCACGTACTTAAGTCCGTCACTATGACCAATTATATTCTCATGATTGTATTCGAGTTTAATTTCTTCCTGGAGATATGCTCTTTCGGCCTCGAGCTGATCCTTCAGTCTCTTTATCTCGGATAGAGCATCCTCAGCTATTTGCTTTCTCTTTTCCGCCTCCTCACGAGCGACAATGATTTCCGCTGTTCGCTGGGCTACAAGTTCTTCCAGGTTCTTTTTATAGCATTCCCGATCAGTCACATCTTCTATGGCTAACAGGATGAATTGGGTTTGGTTCGGCTGCCTATAAAGCCTCCTGGCGTTTAAGCGCATTATTTTTCGCCCGATCTTTTCAAAATTATGGTCTACTTCAAAGTCATTGAACGCGGTATTTTCAGGAAGAATATTTTCCAATAGTTCTTTAAGCTTGGGAATATTCCACTGTTGATTACCAAGATCATAGATTAATTTGCCCTTGGTCTCTTCCGGTTTCACTTTGAATGTCTGGTAAAAGGATTGATTGGTTGTGACAACCTTCAAATTCGAATCCAGAATGACGAATGGTTCTCGCATCGAATCGAGGATGCTCTCAAAAACAAACTGTTCCATTGTCCCCCCAGAAGTTGTAAAAAGTGTACCATTGGGTCAAGTAGCGTTGTATGATTGTTTCGAGCATAACAGCCATACGGGCGACATTGCGTTCAATATCCGCCTGTTTGTCGTTGGTCCAGGAGAAATCGAGAGTATCGTCGACAATGACCCGGAAACTGTCTTCTGATTCGATGACAACAAAGGCCCCCAGCACGGGTGCTTTACTCATACGGGCCAGAACAATGGGACCGGTTGGGAAAAGGGCCGGTTTTCCAAAAAAAGGGGCCCGAAGACAAGAATGATTGAAGGTGCGGTCTCCCTGGAGAAGGACAATTTCATTGCGGCGCAAGGCGTCCAGTATTTCGACCGCAGCAAAGGGCGATGATTTCAGGTTGATAATCTGCAAGCCATCCCTGGCCCGGAAACGGTTCCAGAAATCCTCGATGGTCGGATCATCACTGGGGACCATGACCATATTAACCTTTGTCTTTTTATCGGCCAGGACATGTTTACCCAGCTCCCAACTACCCAGATGGGCGCTGATCAGAATGACGCCGCGGCCCAATTCGAGGGCCCGGGTCACCTTTTGATATTGCTCAGGCTCCTGAATAACGGTCTTTTGCCAATAATCATCTGTATACCAGTCGTGCAAAGCGAAGACAACGAGTTGTTTTGCATAATTATTCAACAGTTGCAGGGCCATAATCACGCATTTGAATCGGGATTGACCGGTGATCTGTTTCAGATTATGCAGACAACCCCGGCGTTCCTGGCGCATATAGACAAAACAAAGCAAAACCGAGATTGAGCGTCCAAGCGTAACAAACCAGCAGGGAGCATGGGGCACGACCCGTTGTATAGCTGAAATCCAGAATTGACGGTTGAGATTATGAAAATGCCAGAGTTTCTGCTTTTTATCCGCCACTGACTACCCCTCGCTCACTTTGAGAAAAGAGTGTTTCTCTCATCATCTCTCTCATCATCAATTAGTGATCAATCCGTAACTATTGATTGTTCTTTGACCGGAACGCGAAGAGTTTCTTTGTCGGGTCGCGATTTATAGGGTTCAAATTTATAAGGTTCAGTTTTCCGCTGTTTCTTTTCAGCCGTACGTGCTCCAGAATCTGAGGCCTTGTGATCAATATCCCGGCAGCATCGGAAGCCGGTCCATCTGGTGGGGACATTATTATCCCATTCTTTTGATTCATAGCAGCCAAATTCGTCTTTCACAGTCCAGTCACCACCTAACTTGTAGTGTTTGCCTGGATTATCCGGGACCTCCGTTCCTGACCATTCCGAGACATTTCCACTCATGTCAAAAACACCATAGGGTGAGACACACTTAGGTTTTGTGCCTGAATCAAAAGGCCCTTCGTTCAAATCTTGTTCGGTATAACAGGCATAGGGATCATATTCATAGCCATAGGGATAGTTATAACCCTCGTTGCCAGTACACGCCGCCCGCCATTCTGATTGGGTACATAAACGACGATCGTTTCCCTGCTCTTCACAGAGTGAAGCAGCTTTATACCAGGTCACATCGCTTGTTGGTTTTACACCGAAAACGTTTTGCGATTCATAGCAATTCATATAGAATTGCATCTGCCCTTGGAGGTAACTGACATATGCTTCATAGCCGTTAGGATTGCAGCCAAAAGTCGGGGTTGGTGTAGGGGTCAAGGTCCAGGTCGGAGTTGGCGTAGTGGTGATCGTTGCGGTTGGGGTCGGGGTTGAGGTCGAAGAATGAGACTCCGGGCGGGTCTGATCGTAGATAATCGCACTACCCAGGGCCAGAGCACCCCAAGCCCAGGTAGACCATTTTTTGTACCAGGCCGTCATTGGAGTCGAGGTTGGAGTCGGTGTCGGTGTCGGTGTCAAGGTTAGCATAATCGTGGCGGAAGTAGCTTCAGTAGGGGTCGGGCGTGTGCGGTCCCGGTCAATGGTCGCGAGTAGTTTCGAGACAATATCTTGAGCCAAAAGCGGCAAATCGGAGTTCGAACATAGGCGTGATTGAGAAATCGCAATTCTTTCTGTTTTGGTCGTGACATCGACCAGATACAGTGAAAGATCATATTGAAGACCATCAGCCTCAACCTTACCAGCCAGAATATAGGGGACATTCAAGGCCAGACCCAGGGTAGCCAATTGATCCGCATTTCGGGGGAAGATCGATTGTTCGACCTTGGCTTCGACCAGTCGACGGATCATACTCTCTTGATCGAGAACGGTAAAACGCCCGGTTTTCAACAGAGCAGCACGGAGTGATTCGGTCAAAATGTGGCTGACCTCCCGGCTGACACCTGACTGTGGTTGCATCTCAAGGACAGCACAGTGCATAACCTCTGGAAAGCTGTCTGTTTGTACTGGTTGGGAATTTGTCGATGTCAGCAAACCATGATATATCAGGAGTATTACGAAAACACTTGTTACTATTATCGAGGAACGTTTTAAAAACATGTTTGGTTTCGGTCCTCCATTTCGATTGCATGACCCGGAGTAAGAAATATGTTAAAAGGTTTTGGAAATATTCTCTATGTACAGTATTTGAGTCCATTTTGCAATATCCTGGTCCATAAAAAAGGAAATGACACGATCCGGGATAGGCAGAGGACACTTAGACAGTAAAAAGAATCTGGTATTTCCTTACTATTTACAGAATCGGGATTCCGCTCTATATGACAAGAGGGCAAAAGGGTAAAAGGAGGAACCGATGAGTAGTGCGTTGATCGCGGTAGGGGGAGCATGCTGGTTGGTTATTGCCTATTTCTGGTATGGCCGTTTTTTGGAAAAAAACATTGTCAAACCTGATTTTTCGAAAGCAACTCCTGCTCACACACATTTTGATGGTATCGATTTTCAGCCGACCCGCCCTGAAATTTTGTTCGGTCATCATTTTTCATCGATTGCAGGCGCTGGCCCAATTGTCGGGCCGGTTGCGGCTGCTCTGGCTTTCGGATGGGGAGCAGGCCTCCTGTGGATATTGATTGGTGTGGTCTTCATTGGGGCGGTCCATGATTATCTGGCTTTGACCATCTCGATCCACAATAACGGTCGCAGTGTCTCAGACACGACCCGACAATTGTTGAACACGCGTTCATGGTTTATGTTTCAACTGTTTGTCTGGTTTACACTGGTCCTGGTCATCGCAGTATTCATTAACGTTGCTGCAAAATCATTTGTGGCCAACCCTCAGATTGTTCTGCCGGCTTTCATGCTCATTCCCATAGCCATGCTGTTCGGAATGTTTGTCTATCGTTGGCGGGTCCCGGTATGGTTGGGTACAGTCGTTGCCTTGGCACTCTTGACCCTGAGCATTTATCTGGGGACACTACTCCCGATAAACATGCCTGGAAATTCAGAAACCGTATTGCATATCTGGTATTTGGTCCTGGCATGTTATTGTTGGCTGGCTTCGGTTTTGCCGGTCTGGTTACTGCTTCAGCCCAGGGATTATATTGCGAATTGGGTCCTGATAATCGGGATGCTTCTTGGCTTCATGGGACTTGTGATCTCCAATTACCCGATCAACGCTCCCGCCTTTATCGGTTTCTACGATGCGACAAATGGTCCGCTCTATCCCATGCTCTTTATTCTTATTGCCTGTGGGGCCGTTTCTGGATTTCATTCTCTGGTTGCCAGCGGTACGACCTCGAAGCAGCTTGACACGGAAAAAAATGCGAGATTGATCGGATACGGGGCAATGCTGACCGAGGGTGCTCTTGCCTTGGTGGCACTATTGGCCGTGACAGCCGGACTGTACTGGAAAGGAACTGCTCCACCAGGTTGCGAGCATCTCGTCTTCCAGGACATAACCGGAGGTCCGATTGTGGCGTTCGGAACTGGTTTCGGACGTTTTGTGGCACCTTTTTTCGGACTGGCTTTTGGTACTTTAATTGGTATTACCATGTTGAACACATTCGTGATCACTACCCTTGATACGGCGACCCGTCTGACCCGTTTTGTCACGACCGAACTGACGGGAGACTCTCTGCCCGCACTCAAGAATCGCTTTGTTGCCTCAACCGTGGCTGTTATTCCGGCATATCTGCTCAGTATCAGTGGCGGCTGGCAAACACTCTGGCCCCTTTTCGGGGCGTCGAATCAGATGATCGCAACTCTGGCCTTGTTTGTAGCCACGGTATATCTTGTTGGATTGGGTCGACCTTCACTCTATACCCTTATTCCCGCTATCTTTATGTTGTTCACTACGGTTTCAGCACTGATCTGGCAAGGTTACCAAAATATAATCATCAAAGGAAACCTGTTTTTGGGCGGCCTATGTCTCGTTCTGCTCGTCCTCGCTCTACTGGTCGCTTTCGATGCCTGTAGCATTTTGAAGGCACTCAAAAGGCGACCGGTGACTGAAACTTGATGATTGTAGCGATGATCGAGGTTATGAATCATTCTGCTTGGGATGATTCTTTCTTCTCTGATATCTCGAACCCAAAATACCATAAGTTGATTTTTTTTTTGAGCTATTATACAATTCTTGAAAGAATTATATGTTTACACTTAATAGCTAGAATTGCACGATCGACCTTCATGGGTTGCCATGAAACCATGGAAGGTCGATCATATGGTTGTATGGATTGAACAAACAATTCCGAGGAAAGCGCTAGATGAGTGATCATATTGGACATCAGGAACTGGCCAGATTAGCCGATTTCATCAAGAAATCGCTCCATGGTCCGAATATAGAAACGATGACTATGAGCGAATTACGGAGCGAGTCTTTACCATTCGGTGTGCGAACGAAATATGGCTCACATGTTTTTCGTTCAGCGATTTCGAGTCGAATTGGACCGAAGACAGTGTATCTCGGTTCTCCTCGGATTCGATTGTCGCGACCATCGGACCTTCATCAATCGATCATATCCAAAGCCCCGGAGGAGTTGGATAAGGTTATTCACTTGTTATCGACCCTGCCGTTTGTTCATATACGGCGTCAGATGGGCAATAACGATGTCTTTAATCCGATCTGCAATTTGTACATCTCAGTCGCTGACCGCAAGAATCTCCGGCTGGCCTATATGTGGGCGAATACGATGTTCAAGCCTTCAAAACGGCCCGGTCCCGAAGTAACGATGATCCATATACCGGAGGAGCACCTTTTACGTCAACAGGTTCTGGCTATTCCGGAGCATAATATCAATGTTGCCCTGGGGACTGACTATATGGGGGAGGACAAGAAGGGCTTTTTGCGACAATCAATGTGGCGAGCCGATGAGAGTGGCATGCTCGGATTGCATGCCGGCACGAAAATGGTGACGGTCCGTGATGCCCGCACTCAGAATCTGATGCGCTATGGTGTCTTTTTGTTTGGTTTGAGTGCGACCGGAAAATCGACCTGGTCATGTCATCAACTTGGTCTGAACACTAAACTCGGTGAAGAGACCTTTGTCACCCAAGACGATGTTGTTTTTCTGCGGGATGACGGCGGCGCTTTAGGCACGGAAGATAATTTCTTTGTCAAGACCGATGTGGCACCGGACCTTCAGGAAGCCATGTACAACGCTCTCATACACTCAAGTGCTCTGATGGAGAATGTCCTGGTCAATTCAAAGGGGTACCCTGATTTCCTGGATGAAAGTTTGTGCGGTAATGGCCGGGCAGTCATTCAACGCCGCCAATTAAAAGTCAAATCGGGCTGGGGCAAAAAGAAAATTTACACGAAATCCATCAATTTGCCACCACTGTCCGAGCTTGATGGCCTTATTTTTGCCTTTATCACCAGACGAAATACGATCATGCCCTTTGCCCAGCGATTGACCCCGGAACAAGGAGTACTGGCTTATCTCTGGGGAGAATCATCACACAGTTTCGCCTCCGAACCGGATAAAGCCGGAGAATCGGTTCGCACTGTTGGCACAGACCCTTTTATAATCGGTTCCCGGGCCAAAAAAGTGAACAGGTTTTATGAAATCATGAAAAAATTGACCGAGACCTATCCGGGCAAGGTCCACTGTATGCAATATAACACAGGCGGTGTGGGTGAAATTATCGAGACCACGGTCAAAGATGGCAAAAAGACTAAGAATGTCATCCGTAAAGTCCAGCGTGTGCCCATTGATCTGATGGCGGCGATCCAGCGCGGTGATCTCCGTGGCACGAATAAATATGAACTTGGCAAGCTGGGCACTGAATATATCAGCGAAGTCGCCGATCATGATATTTCAGCATATAATGTCAACAAGCTCTATTCTCAGGAGCAGATTGATGGTTATATCGAGGAACTGGTCAAAGGTCGTAAAAAATTCACCGAAGAGATCGCCAGCGAGGGTCTGATGCCGGAAATAATCAAGGAAGCCGAGCGTTCTTTCGAGGTGAGTCCTCGGAAACATCAGTTTAAGGGAATGACCTCTACGCCCCCCCGAATAACCCAGGAAAAAGAAATTCTTCTCCGTAAACCCGAATTTGAAAATGTGGTACCATGGTCAAGAATTCCACGACCTCCAAGGGACAAAAGCCGGTATTGATTCTTTCTGATCCTGACGGGATGTTTACTCTGGGTGTGTTGAGATTCTAAATTTAAGGCAACTTTTCTCGAAAGTAGGAAGCAAGGAGCGGACTAATGGAAAATGTGATCATAATCGGGACTGGTCCGGCAGGATTGACAGCAGCTATTTATGCGGGCAGGGCCCAATTATCCCCGCTCGTCATTACTGGAAAAGATGTAGGTGGACAAATAACGCTGACCAGCGATATTGAAAACTATCCGGGCTTCCCCGAAGGAATCAACGGATTTGAGTTAGCCACACGTTTTCAACAACAAGCGGAACGGTTTGGGGCCCGGACTGAAAGGGCCGTCATCACCGGTGTCGATTTCCAGCACCAGCCTTTAACCGTCAAAACCGATTCCGGAACGTTACAAGCAAACGCGGTTATTATCGCAACAGGTTCCTCACCCCGCCGTCTCGGAGTCCCCGGTGAAGACAGACTTCTATCGAGAGGTGTCTCGTACTGCGCGACCTGTGACGGTTTTTTCTTTAAAAACAAAAAAATAGCCGTGGTCGGTGGTGGAGACAGCGCCCTGGATGAGGGTCTTTTCCTGACCAAATTTGGCCGAGAAGTTGTGATAATCCATAGACGCGACCGCTTGAGAGCTAATTCACTCCTCCAAAGAAGGGCACACGAGAACACAAAAATGAGTTTCATGTTGGAGACAATCGTGACGGAAGTCATTGGTGGTCAACATGTGGAAGCATTAAGGGTGAAAAATGTAAAAACTGAAAAAGAGGAAACGGTCACCTTTGATGGAGTATTCGTTTTTATCGGGCATATTCCCAATACACAAGCATTTCAGGGGCAGCTCGATCTCGATGACAACGGTTATCTTATTGTTGACAGACATAGTCGGACAAATATCCCGGGCATATTCGGGGCCGGTGATGTCCACGATCATGTGTATCGTCAGGCCATTACTGCGTCAGCAAGTGGGGCCATTGCCGCAATCGAAGCTGAAAAGTATCTGGCCGAACTGGAAGGAAAAGCTTATACCTAGACCCTCTGGATGAACCAGGTTCTTTGAGCCGAATCCGGTTCGTTTCAATAAAGAGTATCAATGCTTATCGAGAATATCCACCAGTACCTCGTGGGGAACAACCATCATCGTGTCAGTATTGGCAATGCCTCGCATGCGATTGATCTTGAGAATGGTGCGTGAAATAGCTTCATAATCCTCTTCTTCGACGGCAATCATGAGATCATAATTGCCGAACAAAGGCAGAACTTGAAATGTTTTTTTCAGTTCGAGGTAAGCTTCTTTCGCGTTTTCTCTTTCGAATTTGGCCAAAATGACTGCACGGGTCATGGATAGACTCCTTTAAATGAAAGTTTGTACTCATCCTAATCGATACTGGAGAAACCCGATCATTCTCCTGGAGGGATTTGATCGGGTATTTTTTTGTTTTTTTGTTGTGACTTGTGAGTCTCCTGGTAGACCCGTTCAAGTGCGCTCAGGCGTAAATCAAAACTGAGCAATTTATTGAAAACAAAATCGATATCATCCTCGACTTTCGTCAGAGCTCGCGAGCGACGTTTCAGAATAATATCCGTGGTACTTTCATCAAACTCCCGCTCCCTTTTCGGTTCACTGCTTTGGTCCGGCTCAATACCTTCTTCGGTCACCAGAATGATTTGACTAAAAGGTGGCAGCAGGGCTAATCTGAGCTTGTCGGCATTGCTTTTAACGGTAATGACCTTAAGGGATTCGAGTCGTTGCATCCAGGCAGACAGGGTACTGACAGTCACGCCCAGAGCTTCAGCGAGGGGCTGTGAGCCGGCACTGAAGCTCTTGGTACCGATATCGCACTGTAAAAGCAAAAAAAACAGCAGTCGCCAGGAAGCACCGATCGCTTTGAGTAAGTCCGGGTTAGTCAACGGTTCTCTGACATCAAATCGAGGCAGAGTATGCTCCTTTGATCGAGTATCAGGGACTATTTAATTTTTTGGAAAACAGTTTTTATAATAGATACAGCTTGATTCAGTTGTCGTTCGGTAATAATCAGAGGCGGTGCGAAACGAATGATATTGCCATGCGTTTGTTTAGCCAGGAGCCCATGATCTTTGAGAGCGACACAGACATCCCAGGCCTGAAAATTTTTATCGAAGACGACGGCATTAAGTAAACCCTTACCGCGAACCAGTTGCATGCGAGGACAGCGTATTTTCTTCATTTTTTCCCGGAAAATGATACCCAAACGTTCGGCGTTATCAGCCAGTTTTTCGTCATCCAAGACTCGTAAAGCTTCACGGGCAACGGCACAAGCGAGTGGGTTGCCGCCGAAAGTCGAGCCGTGTGTTCCGGGAGTAAACACATCCATGACCTTACGTTGGGCCACAACTGCTGAAACCGGGAAAACACCTCCACCCAAGGCTTTACCTAAAGTCATCACATCCGGTTTGACATTCTCGTGATCGCAAGCGAATTTTTTGCCTGTGCGACAGAATCCGGTTTGGATTTCATCGGCGATCATGAGCACATTATTTTTAGTACAAATCTGGCGAACAGCTTTGAGATAACCGGCATCGGGAACATTGACCCCAGCTTCGCCCTGGATTGGTTCGACCAGAAAGGCACATGTGTTCGGAGTAATTGCTTTGCGCAAGGCTTCGGGATCGTTGTAGGGGATGATTATAAAACCCGGTGCGTATGGTCCGTAATTGATCCGGGCATCAGGATCGGTTGAAAAAGAAATGATCGTAATAGTCCGACCATGAAAATTCTCGGCACAGACGATGATTTCCTGTTGACCGTCTTTTATACCCTTTTTCTCGACACCCCAGCGACGGGCCATCTTCATTGCTGTCTCGACCGCCTCTGCTCCAGTGTTCATCGGTAAAGCCATCTCATAGCCCGTATATTCGCATAGTTCTTTTAAAAAGATACCCAACAGATCGTTGTGAAAGGCACGGGAAGTCAAAGTCAATCGTTTGCACTGGTCCTTGAGAGCCGAGATGATACGCGGATGCAAATGGCCCTGATTCACGGCCGAATAAGCTGAGAGAAAATCCATATATCGTTTGCCTTCAGGATCAGTTAACCAAATACCTTTGCCCTTGGACAAAACGACGGGAAGCGGATGATAGTTATGAGCACCATACTTTTCGGTTGTTTTAATGATTTCCTGTGTACTAGACATGAGTGACTCCTTCAAAAGAACAAGTGGTTCAAAATTTGAGCATCCTCGTACTCCATCAGTTATCAGCTTTCAGTTATTTCGCTGATCGTACCAAATCTCTTTCTATTTTATGCTGAACACATCTGAATATCAAGTCTCGTGATCAGGACATAACTGGATTAAAAAAGCAGGGTAAAGGTCGTCTTCTGTCCAGGTATTGAATGGACAGAGATAGAGCCGTGAAGTAATCGCATGGCCTGTCGGGAGAAACTGAGTCCGATCCCGGAGCCCTCCTTTTTCGTTGTAAAGAAGGGTATGAAAATTTTTCCGATTGCCTCTGGGACAATACCCGGTCCATTATCCATGACCTGCATTTCGATTCGACCGCCCTCATTCATACGTGCTTGAAGTTCGATTCGAGGGTGGTCGCAGTCTCGCAAAGCATCCACTGCATTGTAGATCAAGTTTAACAGGACTTGCTCGAGCAGGGTCGGATCGGTCGTAATTTCCAGTGAGCGGGGTTCAATACTCCGAATAAACTCAACCGACATCTTGTTGAAGGTATTTTCCATAAGTTGTTGGACCCGGGCAAACAGATCGGAAACCTGGATTATTCTGAACTGAGGATTTGGAATCAGGGTCAGATTGCGATAATCCTTGACAAATTGCATCAAACCGAGACTCCGTTTATGGATCGTTCTCAAGGCGGAATTTATATCACGCATTTTTTCAACCTCCTCTTCGCTCTTGCCCATGCTTGGCTGCAACTGTATGGCATCGAGCAGGTCCACTGCCGTCGAGGACAAAGAAGAAATGGGTGTCATTGAGTTCATTATTTCATGGGTCAGAACACGGATCAGGTTCTGCCAGGCTTCCGTTTCCATATCTTCAAGCTCACGATGAATATCCTGAAGTGAGACGAGAGTATATTTCTGATTCCGTAATCTGAATTCTGTCGAAAAAATCGATAAATGGATCTGTTCGCCACTCTCGGTCCTGAATTTTACCAGCGCCTTGCTTCCGGGTCGCAGATGAAAAAGCGTATTGACCAGTTCCGGATTGTTTTCGGTCAGGACCTTTATGTTGCTCAATTGGGACACTTTCAAAATCTGTTTCGCCGTAGTATTCAAAAGATCCACCTTGCCATCGGACTGAAACGATAGCAGGCCGATACCAACATGGTGAATGACCGTCTGCAGGTAACGATACTGTTCTTCCTTTTCAGCACGATTCTGTTGGAATTCACGAATGACCTCGCTAAATTCATGACTCAGTTCATCAAAGACGGGACCGAGACCGGTCAGGGCGAATGATTGAGAGAAGTCGGCGTGCCTGATTGCGTAAAGGAACCTGCCCAGATCACGATACGATTTTTCGATGAAACTGATGATTGTCCAGACCTGGTAAAAAGTTAGTCCAGCCACGATCAACATGGTTATATAAAGCGAAGTTCTCGAAATCAGATGCGCCAGGAGACAAATCGAGATTGAGATCAGGGCTAAACGAATCAAGACCTGCAGTCGAAAATTTTTAACCAGTTTCATAATGCAATCCAGGTTGAGCTGAAATGATAAGGCTGCCAAGGGAAACCGTACGGTTTCGACTTTAGCTACAAGCCATGTTTTTCCATACGACGATACAGGGAGGCACGAGTCAAACCCAGTTCCTGGGCCGTTTTGCTGATATTACCCAGGTATTTGTCCAAAGCCTTTTGAATGACACTTTTTTCGACTTCATCAAGATTGTAATTTTTTATAATCAGTTTTTCGTCGCGAATGTCCTTGTTCGGGAAAAAGAAATCATCCGGTTGAAGCAGAGCAGACTCGCTCATGATAATCGCCCGTTCAAGGGCATGTTTCAATTCACGAACATTTCCTGGCCAGTGATAACTCAGCAGCTTTTTCATTGTGGTAGCGCTGACCCCCTGGACTTTCTTACTGTATTTCCGGGCATAATTCTTGAGAAAGTGATCGACCAGAAGTGGAATATCCTCAGCCCTTTCTCGGAGCGGTGGCAAAAAAATCTCGACCGTATTGATTCGGTAGAGCAGGTCCTGCCTGAATTCATTGTGGGCAACCATTTCATGGATTGGGACATTGGTAGCACAGATCAACCTGATATCAATATCGATGAATTTATTAGAACCGACCGGCGTAATCTGACGCGTTTCAAGTGCTTTCAGTATTTTGGATTGTAGACCAAGCGTCAAATTGCCGATTTCATCGAGAAAGAGTGTGCCACCCGAGGCCAATTCGAAGCGACCGCGCCGATCAGTTTTTGCATCAGTAAAGGCACCTTTAACATGGCCGAACAGTTCGCTCTCGAACAGGGTCTCGCTGATAGCACCCATATCCACACTGATAAAGACCTCGGCTGCCCGTGATGACTTCCGGTGCAAAGCCCGAGCCACCAATTCCTTGCCGGTACCATTTTCACCCAAGAGCAACACATTTGCATTGGTCCGGGCAACTTTTTCAATCGTACTGAACAGCTTTTGAACCGGTTGAGACGATCCGATAAATTCCGTAAACGGTAAATCAAGGTCTGCACTCAAAACCTGCTGACGCGACCGCAGGTTGTCAATCTCGAGACGTGACTGCCGCAAATTCAGGGCCGCTGATAATGTAGCCAGCAGTTTCTCATTCTGCCACGGCTTGAGCACAAAATCGCTCGCGCCCTCTTTCATGGCCTGAACAGCCAGGGATACATCACCATAGGCCGTGATCAAGACGACAACAGCGGCAGGGTCCAATGTCAGAATTTTCTGCAGCCAATGAATGCCTTCCTGACCACTGGTCATGTCCCGCGTGAAGTTCATATCCAGCAAAATGACATCAAAATTCTCCTGACGCATCAAGGTCGGTATCTTGCCCGGGTCACGTTCCGTCTGTACAAGAAGGATGTGCTGCTTTAAAAAAAGCTGGGCCGCATGCAGCACATCCTCATCATCATCCACAACCAATACTTTTCCGCGTTTAATATCCATGTCTTTCCTCTCATGACGCGCATAATCAACTTTTCTTGTCTCAATAAAGAAAGCGTTACATTTTTCATGCCAGATCACCTGCATTCCCGATCAGAGCTTAAAATGGATGAGCGACCCTCCATTCCCCCCCCTTCCGATCTCTGACTTCAACTATCATAGTAGCACACAAGTGTCCGTTTTTGAACAGGTGGTGTCATGGAATCGGACAAAAACTGAATGGAATTGTACTCCGTCTGATCATGCTGGAACCAGACCCATTTTCGGTGAAAGGCCTGATAAAGATTGAAGTTAGACACACATTCATGAAACGAATCAGAAATCTGGCACGCTCTTTGCTATAAAGACACCTGAAACCCATTAACGCATTCTCCTCTTCCATAATCCCCACCCCCGAGGAGAGTTGATCACTCTCCTCGGGGGTACCCCCTTTCAGCACTGGAATGAACAGTCAGCGTTACATATTTCCTGATGCGCTGGTCTACCTGGGCAGAGAGTGATATGATTCAATACAATAGTGATTGAACCGCGATCGAGAGTGGGCCACTGAGATGATCGTCACCAAAGACCTGAACAAGACCTACATCATTGAAGACATTGAAACTACAGCCCTGAAGAACATCAATCTTACAATACACCGGGGTGAATTCGTTGCAGTCATGGGACCATCCGGTTGCGGGAAGACGACCCTTCTTAATGTGCTGGGTTTATTGGATGTGCCCAGTGAGGGTGAGCACTATTTTCAAAGTCAGGAAGTGTCCCAATTATCCGAGCGGGACCGGGCTGCTATCCGCAAGTCGAACATAGGTTTCGTGTTTCAGAGTTTCAATTTGATCATGGAATTGTCCGTCTACGAGAACATTGAATTGCCATTAGTATATTTACATCTTCCTTTATCGGAGCGGCGTGAGAGGGTACTCGAGATCATGGATCGGCTCCAGTTATCGACGCGAGGACGATATTTTCCACAGCAATTGTCCGGTGGCCAACAGCAGAGAGTGGCTGTGGCCCGTGCAATTGTAGGCAATCCATCCCTTCTCTTAGCTGATGAACCCACCGGTAATCTTGATTCTCAGAATGGCAGGGAAATAATGGAATTATTGACCAAGCTCAATGAAATGGGTACAACAATCATCATGGTGACGCACTCGATAACGCTGGCCGATTACGGTCAACGGATCATCCATTTATTTGACGGCCATGTGGTCACGGAAAACATGAAAGACCAATTAATGTTCTGATTGGAAAGAACATAACTTCGCCCTTTGATTAATGAAAAGAAAAGCACCACAGATGCCACAGATATAAAATCTGAGTAATCTGTGAAATCTGTGAAATCTGTGATGATCTTTTATTTTTCATCTAAAACTTTGAAATTCCGATACATGAAGTTGTTTTGGGAAGATGGCCATGTTCAGGAACTATCTGAAATTTGCCCTGAGAAATCTGGTCCGTCAGAAGGCCTACGCGCTCATCAGCATCGTCAGTTTGGCCCTTGGCCTATCTGGTCTGATTGTGGTCGCTCTGTTCGTGCAGGATGAATTGAGTTATGACCGTTTTCATCTGAAAGGTGACCGGCTCTTTCGGATTGTCCAGAATAATGTGACGGCGCAACAGCCAAACACTTTTGTGCTTGTCCCCGGTTTGATCTCACGAATAGTCAAGGAAAACATTCCTGAAGTCGAGACGGTAACTCGATTGACGCGAGGTCTCGATATTTTGATCAGCTATAAGGACAAGCAATTCTATGAAACTAACTATCTCTATGCGGATGCCACGGTCTTTGATGTATTCACGATCCCCTTGGTGCGGGGAGATGCCCGGACAGCCCTGGCCAATCCCAACTCGATTGTGATCACCGAGTCAATAGCCCACAAATATTTCGGGACCATGGACCCGATCGGCCAGGTCCTGACCGAGGAAGATGGTGGGCAATACACCGTAACAGCCGTTACTCGGGACATGCAACCGAATTCACACTTTCATTTCGATTTTATGGCCTCGTTGGTAACCATTACCACAGAATATCTGGATAACTATTTATATTATTGGACGTATGTCGTTCTGAAACCCGGGGCTGATCCCGAACAGGTTGCCTCGAAACTTGATCATTTTACGCGAGATTATTTAGAGCCTGTTCAGGCAAAACAAGTCAGTACATCATGGTGGGCATATTCGATCCTGACCGGTGAATACAAGTTGGCCCTTCAATCTTTGTACGATATTCACCTTCACTCGGGCCTGAATGAAGACCTCGAGAGCAACAGCAATGCCACCTACGTTTTCATCATGGGCTCCATGGTCGTGGTCCTTTTTCTGATTTCGTGCTTGAATTTTATCAATCTGACCAATGCCCGCTCCTCAGTGCGGGCCCGGGAAATTGGCCTGAGAAAAGTCTTCGGTTCGAGTCGCCGGCAGCTTATCCCACAGTTTCTGGTCGAAGCGATACTGCTCAGCCTTGTCGCTTTTCTGTTAGCACTGTCCTTGACAGAATTGCTGTTACCTTATTTTAACGAAATTATTCAAAAGGAATTGTCACTCGATTATCTGGGCAATTATCAGCTTATATCAAGCCTGCTCGGACTGACCCTGTTGATCGGACTCATCGGCGGCATCTACCCGGCTTTCGTTCTATCTTCTTTCAGACCACTGACCGTTCTTCAGGGAAAACAACGGACCGATCTGGCCAACTATATTGTCCGGAAAGGACTCCTGGTCCTTCAACTGGTTTTTTCTTTCACCATTCTGGTCAGTATGTTCTATATCAACAACCAAATCCATTATCTTCGCACGAAAAACCTGGGTTTTGACAAAGAACACATTCTCATTATCAGACGCTGCTATGCCACACGAGAGGCCAAACTAAAGTTTAAACAAACCTTGCTCGAACACCCTCGTGTTCTTAGTGCTACCTATATGAATCATATGTTCGGGCAAGGGATCAGTCCCGTCTTGCTCGAATCAGCCGATCCGGACCCGGACAAACTTGTTACGGTCGGTTTTCTTTCCGCGGATGCTGATTTTTTCGAAACGTTTCAACTGAAACTTCGTGAGGGAGAAACATTTCAGGACGATTGCACCAGCTTCGGATACGATATTCCGGTAGTCGCCAATGAAGTCGCAATCAAGGTCCTTGGTTTCGAGCAACCCTTGGGTCAGTTTATCATGGGTGATAAAAATAGCTCGAAATACGCCTATTATCTCAGCGGGATTGTACAAGATTTCCACTACGAGTCATTGTACCACGAGATTCAACCGCTGATCATCGTTCCGGAACATGAAAAAGGCCTCTACTATCTGGCTGTGCGCATTGTCCCGGAACAACTGGACGAGACACTCGGTTTCCTCAATGAGGCCTGGCAGGCATTTGCGCCCCAATACCCCTTTCAACACTATTTTCTTGATGAGGAATTTGATCAGTTTTACCAGTATGATCAGCGAATTGCTCTCCTGTTCATTATCTGTGCCCTCTGTGCTTTCGTGATCGTGTGTCTCGGTCTCCTGGGCCAGACGGCTTACAGTGTTCATCAACGGACCAAAGAAATCGGTATTCGCAAGGTATTGGGGGCGCGGCCTCTGAACATGGTCAGAATTCTGATTGGCGAGACCATTGTTTTACTGTGTTTAGCGAATCTGATCGCTTGGCCGATCGCTTATATTCTGATCGAGAAATGGTTAGAACAATTCGCCTACCGCACCAGTCTGGGCTTGGCACCCTTTCTCTACTCGGCGCTGGTCACTCTGGGTATTGTCCTTATCACTGTTCTTTTTCAAGTCTGCAACCTGGTCCGGACGAGACCGGTCGATTCCCTGAAATACGAATAAATCAGACTATGAAGCCCATCACGGCTCGAAGGTAAATGTGTCTGCGATAGCCTCGAGTTCTGCTCCGTGTAGTTCACGGTCAACGAACCTGTACCCTGATTGCAAAACAACCACGGTATTCCTGGTCCGGTCTCGGAATAAATATTCTTTGAAGACCCAATGCTGACCATCTGTCCGTGCGAAATCGATTGAGCTGGTGCACTGTTCGTGCTGTAGTGCCGTCTGGCAAGTCCTGTTTGTTTCAGTGATTGTCCCGGACCAATGTTGCTGCATTTCGGACATGAATTGGGCGATATATCTCTCTGCATAAGCTTCAAGATCATCATCCACTTCGAAATAGGCCCTGATCTGAAAACCGAAATCCTTGTTCTTGACGATGTCCGCTCGAATCATCTGGTTTGTTGCGCTATGATCCGTCAGTCGCCACGAACGGGGAAAGCGGAGCTGATATCTGGTTTTTCTATCGGTAAAGGTTGACCATGCTTCGCTGTTCCGATCGGATTTGTTCCCACTGTCCTCGTTCATAGTTTCATTTGTCAGACCAGCAGTATGGCTAGTCTGACTATCTCGCAAAATTCCCTCCTCTGATTCCCTTTCCGGCTGCCGCCGAAGGAGGATAGCCCCACATAATACAAATCCCATGATCAGGATTATCAGTAGTTTTTTCATGGCTACTCCTGTCTTATTCTCCGCGAGACCTTACCGACATCAGGTCTCAGGTGAGATCAGGCACAATGGCCCAGCTCTATTTTGTCATATTATACCAAAGAAAAATCTATCAATAACATGGTGTTTTAGGGCAATACTGTCAATGCTCATTTTTTTTGTACTCGTAAAATAGTCCCGCATTTGCTATGTTTTTACAGATAGCAGAGGATGGCTATATCATAATGAATTAGAGGTCAGGCAAAACCCTGGAAGTGGTCGGTTCGATGGTGACTCACAAAAAAGTCTTATTTGTATTCATAGGGTGCGGTATTCTTTTCAGAATTTTGACGATCTGGAGTTATGATTTCGAGCATGGGGTCATTTTTTATGTGACCATGGCTGATTCCTTTGTGCATGATTTACGTTTCACCATGCCGCACGGTAGGATTTTCTCCGCTGAGATGCAGCCTGCTCCCAGTCATCATTATGAACCGCTATATCCGCTCTATCTGGCTTTATGGTTGTTTTTTCGGCCCTACAGTCCCCTACTGGTCCATTGTGCCTCCCTGGTCCTGTCCCTGGCTTTTCTGATCGTACTCTATTGTATTCTGAAAGATTTATACAGCCACGAGATAGGGCTGATCGGCACAGCGGTCTTTGCCCTTCATGGCATCCTGATCGACATCACCGGCAAATGCTTGTCTGAGCATAGTATCGGTATTGTGCTGATCATGACGCTCTGGGCTGCTGTCAAGGCTTTGCGGGGTAGAGATGATTATTATTGGGTCTTGGCTGGTTTCTGGGCCGGTTTGGGCTATTTGTCCAAGGCCAAGGCAGGGACGATCTGGCTCATCCTGCTGATCATGGTCCTGTCCGGTTTTCTCATGCTCCGACGTAAGTTGCGTATTTCGAGCCCTCATTTCCTGGCTGGCGTTCTGATTTTTATTGTGGTCAGTGGGACATGGATGGTCCGCAATTATATCTGTTTCGGGACAACGAGCCCATCTGTGCATAACAGCCAGGCCTATGCCCATGCTGTCACGCATCCCGAGTTGTGGTTGTGGGGTATTGTGGGTTACTCGCCCGTTTTTCTGGCACTAGTGCTGGTTCATTGCCTCTGTTTCGGGCCGGTCTGGCGTGACATTTCGGTCCGGACAGCCGAGCACGCTCTATACCTTTTTTGTTTCCTGGTTCTTTGGGGATCGAGTTGGATTATAACCGGCGCAGTCTGGACGTACGAAGGTTTTTTCTTTGATATGAATGCGACTCGGTACATCCTGCCCGCACTCATTCCCCTGGTTTTGTTTTTTCTGGCCCAGTATCGCCCGGATGCACGAAATTGGCGTCAGGCCTGTGATTATCTCCTGTTCGTTGTTTTCCTCAGTGGATTGCTGATCATCGTCTGGAGTTTTGTCTTCCCGCAAAAAGAGCATATTTCGAGTAAGGATATCCGCGCGGTCGAGTTGGTGAATAGTCGGATCACGCCCGGGGATTGTATCATGATCGACCCGCCCATTCACAAGAATCACTTGCTTTATTACGAGTTACGCTTCAAGGACCGGGACTCGATCTCGATTTATAATGGAAAAACTGGCAAAAAGTGTCGATTTCTGGTATGCTATAGTTCAGACAAGGAACCAGAAACGGGTTTCAGCTTGATCGGCAGATATTTTGATCGAGTGTCCGTCTGGCGATCGGATTGATGTTGGACTTGGACTTCGACCTGCGGACACGTCAAGAGAAAGACAATAGAGCGGCGGGTCATGACCGGAACAAACCACAAGCAGTTATTGAACATTATTGAACCCCTGATCTATGCTGATATTTTTGACTATCCTCTTTCTTTGACCGAAATTCATCGCAATTGCGCGGAACCGATTACCAAGGATGACTTGCGCCATATTGTTGACCATGATCCGCTGATTCGCAAAGTTATTTCGTCTGCGCAGGGCTACTATTTTTTGATAGGGCGCGATGAACTGGTCACGGTGCGGCAACGACGTCAGGTCACCTCGAGTGAATGCTGGGCCCGGGCCCGCCAGGTTGCAAAGTGCCTGCAATATGTGCCTTTCGTGCGAGGGTTACTGGTGACGGGTTCACTGGCGGTCGACAATGCGACCGAACATGATGATCTTGATTTTCTGGTATTGACCAGTCCGGGACGATTGTGGTTTGTCTTTGCGATCCTGGGTACGGCTCAAAGGCTGGTCTCGCGTTTCTATCTCTGTCCCAACTATTACCTGTCCATCGATCACCTTCTGATCCGTCGTCGGACGCCGTACGTGGCTCGGGAAGCACTACAGGCCCGTTTTATAGCGGGTTTTGACACCTGTCAGCAGTTCCATGACGTCAATGATTGGGTCTATCAGTATTTCCCCAATTGGAATGGCTCCTTTAAGCGGGAGGTCGAACCTGAGATCAAACCTTTCAAGATTTTGAAACGGATACATAGCTTACTTGAATGGCTCTTGAATGGTCGGGTGGGGAATATTCTGGAAAGGTTATTTAAAACCGTTCTAAAGCATCGGCTTATAACACACTATGGACTCTATGGTCAGAAAGTTCCTTCTGAGATCATGCACAATGCCTTGAACGAGGTCGAACTTCGTTTTCATGGGCTGAGACATGAGGAACGGATTTTTGAGCAGTTCTCCGATCGTATAAAACAAGTCCAGGAGCAGCTTGGTTAAGCAGGTAGATCATTTTGGTCCAGGTTCTGATAATCTTTGTTTTCCTTGTCTGTTTGTTTCTTTCGGGGCAAGCAATACTTTGCCTGACCAACAAGTTTTTTCCCTGCTCAAACAATTGTGAACGATCTCAGGTCTCAGTTTTAGTATTGCTTGCCCTGGAATCTGTACTGAGCGCTGTTCTTGTCTTTTCTACGCTGGGATTGCTTCTAGTGGTTCTGGGAGCATTTCAGCCACTCTATTTCGGTATGAGTTGGTTCTTGTCCCTGTTTCTGTTTCTGACAGACTATACTTCCTGCCGGGCTCGGTTATGTCAGAAATCCACCTGGACCACATTTCTGTTGATCATCACGATTCTGCTCGGTTTCGCTCTTTTAATCTCTGCACTTTTTCCGGTTATGGAAGCGTTTATGGTCGGTTCCGACGCCACGATCTACCTGTGCGCCGGAATGGGTCTGGCCGACAGCGGGACACTCACATTTAGCGAACCACTGATGACGGATATGACTGATACTATCAAAAACTGGTTTTTTCAGAATCGGATCGAGGCTCGAGAAGAATGGGTCAGATACCCGGGTGGATTCATTTTCAGATCACCGGGAGATGATCATTTTACGCTTTCATTTTTACCTCTTTTCCCGGTCTGGATTGCAGTTTTTGTCTGGCTGGGAGGAGCTGGAGCGGCACCGGTTGCGAGTATCTTTTTCGGGGCAATCGGATTGGTCGTTCTGGGGGTACTGGCAAGCATACTCAGTCGGGACCGGTTGGCGGGCATGTGTGTTATCTGTTTCGCTGTTTTCCTGGGAATGCAGCATTATTACAGTCGGTTTCCGACCTCGGAAATCCTGGCCCAATTCTATTTTCTGACCGGGCTCTATTACTTTATACGTGCAATCCAAGATAAGTGGCCGTGGGCTGGATTTGCGGCAAGTTTGGCCTGGTCCCTGGCCAGCCTGACTCGTTTTGATGTGTTTCTCTTTATTGTGATCGGTTTGGTAGTAATCTGGTTATTCGCACCTTGTATCCGAAACATGATCTGGCCGCCGCTATTCGTGATCGGTTCAATCCTTCTGCTGCCGCTGGTGATCATGTTTATCCACAATTTTAGCACCTACGCCGGTGTGTATCTGCCCTTTCTGGAAAAGTCCCGGTATCTTGGACCGATCTGGCGGTTTCTGGAATCAAATCATCTGCTTTTCAGTGTTATGTTTGTGTCATTGGGGCCGATCTGTGCGTACCTGTATCACCGGCGATTTTTCAGGTTGGGACTGGAATATCCAGAACAGGCTGACGCCGAGAATGGGAATTCACTCGGTCGATATTTGACCATAATGAATGGTTTTCGTCTGATTGCATTCCTGGCGTTCTCGCTCTTGACCATCGATTATTTCAACCATCAACGCTGCGACTTCTATCAGACGGTGCGCTGGTTGAGTTGGTACTGTAGCCAGATTGGACTGATTGTCATGGCCAGTCTGATCTGTGCAGCGTTCTTGTTTCCTTCCAGGGACGATCAGAAAGCTTTCTTCGTTGTTGTTGCTTTCTGGGGGCCTGTCTGCTGGTTTTACCTCTATACACCCCAGATTGAAGCCTATCAAATTTGGGCGGTCCGTCGATTTGTGCCCATGATCATTCCGCTGGGACTCCTTCTGGCTTGCCACGGTCTGTTCAGCCTGACCTCGCGCTGGAGCAGAAGAACCCAGATTCTCCTGATCGGCCTGGTGACGCTATTTCTATCCACTTGTTTCTTCAGCTATAGTGTCCGGATAATGGCGAAACCCATGTACCGTCATGTTCTCGACCAAATCCGCGAGGTTGACCGGCAGTTACCGCCAGGCTCGATGTGTCTGTTCGAGCGTCAGTTATCAGGCCTTCACCTTCACACTGCTTTGAACTTTATCCACAAACAAAATACTTTTATTCTTCAGAATGATCTAACCGATCTGTCTGTTTTGTTGACGTATATAAACGAACGGATCGATGAGGGAAAAAGAATTTTTCTGTTTTCTCGGCAGTTCATATCGGCTGAAAGAATACCATTTCTCGTGCTAAGTAAGCGAGCACGCGAGTATACAATCAGGATCGATATTTTGGAATCGACTCTGATCAGGCGGGCTGAAAGGACTTACACGTATGATTATCCCTTTAAAATCTATGAGATTTTTGGAGAGAGAAACCTGCCTTTTACTCCAGAGAAAATCAATTTCGCTGAGAGTGTCCCCGGCAATGAGTCCAAAGCTGAGTAGGAGAAATGATCTGAACGGTTCTCAGCACCTGCTTGACGATTGAGCCTGAGAGGACCTACATGCAGGCTGAATTTCATTTAGAAACTTGAGAGGGGTTTGAAGCACCATGAAAATACTCCTGGTTAATCCCTATTTTCTTGAGCGGGATGCTAACGAGACCAACATCATGAAGCCGTACCCACCGCTCGGTCTACTGATGGTAGCTGCAGCCCTGAGAGAAGCCGGTCATGAGCCCGTTGTCTTTGATGGGACTTTCGAGTCCTATTCTGCTTTCCGGACAGTACTGAATCAGAAGAAACCTGACCTGGTCGGTTTGTATGCCAATGTGGTCACTCGAGAGGTTTCGCTCGATTTGATCAGGATATGTCGTGAAGCGGAGATCGAGTTGATTGTCGGTGGTCCGGAACCTTGCACCGATCCACAGGCCTTTCTCAAAGCCGGTGCATTAGCCGTGGTAAACGGTGAGGGTGAGATTACAGCGACCGAATTGGTCAATTACCTGGCTGATTCACAGAACAAGCAGAGAGACAATCTCGATTTGGTAGCCGGGGTATATATGCTGAGAAACGGCACATTGGTCCAGACCGCCGTCCGCCCGCGCGTCCGTGATCTCGATACCTTGCCCATGCCGGCTCGTGATCTGGTCCCTATCGAACGTTATCTTGAAGCATGGCGGACTAAACACGGCTATTCCTCACTCAACCTGATCACCTCACGGGGTTGCCCCTATCAGTGTACCTGGTGCTCGAAAGCCGTGTTCGGTGATTTGTTCACCCAGCGTTCGGTCGCATCGGTCTTAGCCGAGATCAAGACACTTCAACAGGAATACGCACCCGATCAATACTGGTTTGCAGATGATCTGCTTACCCTTAATCGTGACTGGATCCTCGAGTTGAGTCGCCAGATGAGCACTCAACCGGTCCAAGTCCCTTTTGAATGCTTGGCCCGGGTGGATCGGGTCGATCAGGAAATATTATCGGGACTGCATCGGGCTGGTTGTTACCGGATCTGGTACGGCGGTGAATCCGGCTCGGACAAGATGATCAGATTGATGAAAAAGGGTTTTACCACAACCCAGATCGGCGAAGCAGTCAAGCTGACAAAACAGAATGGTATCGAAGCAGGTCTATTTATCTTGATCGGTTATCCCGGTGAAACCATGAAGGACCTTTTCTTGACACTGAGTATGATCAGGCGGATAGGACCCACGACCTGCGGCACATCCGTGGCCTATCCCATTAAAGGTACAGTATTTTATGAACAGGTCAAGGACGTGCTTTCCCCGGATTACACCTGGAGCCAACGAAACGAGAACCGTATTTCATTTCGCGGGCTCTATTCCGAGCGCTATTACTGGTTCGCCGTTCGCTTGGTCAATAATTGGAACCTCTATTATCGTGGTAAGCAGCAGGGCGACTCGATCCTCAAACAGTTGGTACGGGCGGGCAAGATTATGATCGCAGGAAGCGCCAGCCTTGTAATCGGCTTGTTCTGTCATCTGGAAAATCGACTCCGTAGAGAGAAAAGCTGACCACTATTCACGATCAGGTTTTTTTGACATTCAAACTGGAATTTATTATGCTCACCCTTGCGAGAAACAAAGCTGATTTCATGATGAAAGGAAGGGGAGTGTGACTGATGATCATCGATACTCATGCCCAATTGTACACCAGAAAGTTTATCGAACAGGTCAAAGCCGGAAAAATAACCGGCCTTGAAAAGATGGGTTATGCATCCTTTTTTAAGGGCATTGTTTTTGATACCATCGAAGACATGGACCGGGCCAGAGTGGACAAATCCATCGTTGTGGCCGTTGATGCGGAGACAACCAGGGGCTTCAGAGTCAGCAACGAACTCGTTGCGGAGGCTGTGCGTCTGTATCCGGATCGATTGATCGGTTTTGCCGGAGTGGACCCACACAAGGGCAAGATTGCTGTGGATGAGTTGGATTATGCGGTGAATGAGTTGGGACTGGTTGGTTTAAAGATCATTCCTCACCTGATCGATCTGTGTCCCAATGATCCGCTCATGTATCCAGTACTGGACAAAGTGGCCGAACTCGATATCCCGGTGCTTTTTCATACAGGCACACATTTCCATACGGGCTGCAAGCTTGGTTTCAATCGTCCGGAGTACATCGACGATCTGGCAGTAGATTTTCCCACTGTCACATTTATTATGGCCCACTTTGGCTATCCCTGGTTTTATGAAGCCATGGCCGTTGTTCAGAAAAACGACAACGTCTATTTCAACATTGCGGGTTGGTCACCGCGCTATATTCCTGAACCGGTAGTCAAGCACATGAATTCTCTGCTCTCGAAGAAAGTTCTCTTCGGTTCAGACCATCCACTTCTCTCGCGTAAAAAGATCATCGATGAAATCAGGGAGCTTTCTTTAAAAGAGTCAACGCTCGACGACTTGTTCGAGCATAATGCCTTCCGCATGCTGTCGCGGGGTCAGAAAAATTTCCGGGAGTGACCTATTCCCTGTTAACTGCTTGCTTTATAACCATGCTTCGATTATAGAGTATTATGATAATGAAAGTATGATGCATTGTGTACGGATAAACACTTGTTAAGACTGACCAATCCGCTTCGAGATAAAGAGGAGTCCGCGTGTGGATGAGCTAGTGCTCCTTGTTGAAGATGAAAAGCAGACACGGGACATCATTCTCAAAAGCCTCGAAGACGAAGGCTATAAAGTCATTGCCACGCCACGGGGAGACAAAGCCATCCAGATCGCTATCCGGGAAAAACCAGATCTGGTTATCCTCGATATCATGCTCGAAGGACCGCTCGATGGCTACAGCGTCGCACGCAGTCTGAATGTGCTCGACGAGACCAACGCTCCCTATATTATTTTTCTCTCGACCAAGAAGGAGGTCCGGGACCGGATTCAGGGCTTCGCCACTGGGGCCCATGATTTCATCAGCAAGAATGATTTTTCCTCTGATGAGTTTCTGGCACGAGTCGAGAATGGATTGCGGATAAAAAAAACACACGATTCGTTACGCGATCGTTCCAATATTGACGGTTTAACCAATTTGTTCAACCATCGTTTTTTCATGGAAGAATTGAATCGTGAGGTCGAAAAAACCATACGCTTGAATATGCCTCTTTCATTGGCTTTTCTGGATGTTGACGACTTTAAAATGTTCAACGACCGTCTTGGACACTATGCCGGTGACCGGGTCCTGGCCCAGATCGCAGATATTATAAAAAAAAGTTGCCGTACTAGTGACATCTCGGCCCGTTATGGCGGTGAAGAATTCACGATTATCTTACCCACGACTGATATTCAAGGGGCTCAAATCGTCATGGAACGGATCAGGAAAGCTATCGAGCATAATAAATTCCCGGTCCGTGGTTCCGGTGTGTCCATGGAATTCGAAAAAGTGACGGTCAGTATCGGGATTGCCAGTTATTTCAGCGGATTGAGCCCCCAGTTACTCATCGAATATTCAGATAAAAAGGCCCTGTATCGGGCCAAGAGTGCCGGTAAGAACCGGATTTATGTTTTTGTGGGATTTGACGATCAAGGTAAAGATATTCTGATTGACGCCGCCGGGCGCAAGCCCGATCACATCGATATTTCTTCACTTTTATATAAACTCAAGGAAGTAGAAGCAAAGGTATTGAATATGGATGAACCGCAGTTTTTAAAGCCTTTAACAAGGGCCAGAAAAGAGATCGAAACATTAGCTGAGGACTTGAAACAATTCTACCAGAAACGAATAAAGGACAACGATGAAACCGAGTCATAGTCATAGCCATTCTTTTATTTCAGCAACCGTTATGGGTATTGATCCCGGCTTGAGTATAACAGGTTATGGGCTCATCCGGGGCGATCGCTCTCGGATAACACTCATCGAGAGTGGCGCGATCCGGACGAACAGTAGCCAAGGTCTGCCAGCCCGGCTCAAACAATTATATACAGGCTTGAATGAAGTCATGACCACATATAAACCAGATCATGTGGCCATCGAGCAGATTTTCCTGGCCCAGAATGTCAGTTCGGCCATGAAACTGGGTCAGGCCCGCGGGGTCGCTCTTATGACCGCCTTTGCCTGTGGCGCAGAAATAGGCGAATATTCGGCCATCGAGGTCAAGAAAGCCGTGGTCGGCGTGGGTCGGGCTAGTAAAGAGCAGGTCCAGATAATGGTCCAGCATCTTCTGGCTTTGAAGAATCGCCCGGAACCGGCTGATGTAGCTGATGCGCTCGCGGTGGCTATCTGCCATTTGCATACGATTCAGAGCCTCTGGCCAAAACAACCCCTGCGGAACAGGAGATTTATGCGATGATCGCTACGATACGCGGTTGTCTGACCACCAAAGAGACCAATTGGATCATCATCGATGTGGCCGGGGTCGGTTTCCACGTTCTCATTCCATTATCCACTTATTACAAATTGCCACAAGTCGGTGAAACCATACTCCTGCAGACATCCATGATTGTGCGTGAAGACCATATCGCCCTGTATGGTTTTCTCAGCACCGAGGAAAAAAGGCTGTTTCACCTGCTGCTCTCAGTTTCAAAAGTGGGGCCGAGGATGGCCCTCAATCTTTTGTCCGGCATCGAAACGCATGACCTGATCACAGCCATTTTGACCGAAAATGTGCTGGCAATCAAATCAATTCCAGGTATCGGTTTGAAGACAGCCGAACGGATCATCCTCGAATTGAAGGGCAAAATTGGCCAGGAAGCAGGACCAGTTTCATCCGGCCTTCCCGCGCTGGACCAGAACCAGAAAGTCCAGATCGATGATGCTCTGGCAGCCCTGGTTGCCCTGGGTTATCGCCAGAATGAGGCCCAAACCGCCCTGAAAAAAGCGATACACACCGGAACAGCAGCGAGTATGGAGGCACTGGTTAAACAATCTTTAAACCTGCTTTCAAAAAGAGATAAATCATGAATAACAGGCTGATCTCGACCCAGGCAGATGAGAATGAACTTCGGGAGGAACGTTCACTCCGCCCACAATCACTGGATGAATATATCGGTCAAGATAAGGTCAAGGAAAATTTGCAGATTTTCATCGAAGCGGCCCGACGCCGTCATGAAGCACTTGATCATGTCCTTTTTTATGGCCCCCCTGGGTTGGGCAAGACAACATTAGCCAATATCATCGCCAAAGAACTCGATGTCGGTTTTACCGCCACTTCCGGACCCGTTATCGAAAAGCCGGGTGATTTGGCTGCAATTCTGACTAATCTTGGTGAACAAGATGTCCTGTTCATCGATGAAATCCATCGTTTGAGTCGGGTCGTCGAGGAAATTCTCTATCCGGCCATGGAAAGTTATCACATTGATATCATGATCGGCCATGGACCCGCGGCCCGTTCAATCAAGCTCGAGCTCCCGCCCTTCACTCTGGTCGGGGCCACAACCCGGGCCGGATCATTGACTTCACCGTTACGCGATCGTTTTGGCGTCATCCTCCGACTCGATTTCTATGACGTTGATGATCTCGAAACTATTGTCAAACGTTCCGCCGGAATAATGACACTTGAAATCGATCAAACGGGCAGTCATGAAATTGCCCGACGCTCCCGGGGAACTCCACGCATCGCTAATCGCCTTCTCCGTCGCGTCCGAGATTATGCCGAAGTCAAAGCCGATGGTCATATTACTCGGACTGTGGCCGATCAAGCCCTGAAAATGCTCGATGTGGATGAACGGGGATTTGATACCATGGACCGGAAAATGCTCCTGACCATTATCGATCATTTCAATGGCGGGCCGGTCGGACTCGATACACTCGCTTCCGCCATCGGTGAAGACACGATCACCATCGAAGATGTGTACGAACCCTTCCTGATCCAGCAGGGTTTTCTCGAACGAACGCCACGTGGCCGTAAGGCCACTCCCCGAGCCTACAATCACCTCAAAAGGGACATGCCCGCACAAGCCCAGCAACTTCGCCTGGATGACCTTCTCGAACACAATCAGGATAGCTGAAGGTGCGTGTGACACTCATGTGAATGTAATGCAGCATGTCTCGATTGCCACCTTTCCTTTGGGGATTTGATCTGAGCAACAGCGAGAGTATGATAAAGCTTCAACTGCGTTCGGTCAGCGCGACACCACCAATGACCAGCACAGAACCGGCAATCAGAAACACATGGATGTGTTCGCCTAAAAATATCGCTGCGAAAAAATAAGTGATAATCGGGACGGTATATAAATAAACCCCGACCTTCTGAGATTCTGTGGTCTCGAGTGCAGCCATGTAGAGTAAGGTAGCCAGAAAGGAACACGTCACTCCCAGGAACGAGATGGCTAACCAGGCCTGAACCGGGATGGTCGTATAGTCAAAATCGAGCTGGCTGGCCTCGATTATGGCCGGTGGAACCATGGTGATGGCTCCGATATACGTGATTAAGGCGGTCAAACGTAAAGCCCCGAAACGGGAAATGACACTTTTACTCATGACTGTAAAAATGGCCCACATCAACAGGCTGGCCAAGACGAGAAGATCGCCCTGAATCTGGCCATCGGAGCCGGTCGATATTGTGGTATCGCCATGCATAACCATCAGAACTCCAGACATGGCTAACACTATGCCTGTAAATTTGAGTGGAGTAATACGTTCCCCCAGAAATAAAACAGAAATGATGGTGATGAACAAAGGTGCAGTCACAGCAAAAAGAGAGGCGTTCGAAGCTGAAGTGGTCATGATCCCGAAGGTCTGGACCGAATAATGAAGGCTCGAACCAAACAAACTGATCAAAAACAGAACTATAAAAAGGGAAAAACCGGGGATTCCGACTGCAAAAACCTGGTAGCGTTTGAATCGAAACCAGAGCCAGAAACAGAGCGAAGAGATGAGTAAACGGAGCAGGACAATCGCCAGAGGGGGCACAGTGGCTGTGGCAATTTTCGTGGCAATAAACGAAATGGCCCAAAAAAAACAGGCGATCATAATCATGAGAATCGTCCGCATGCGCATCGTTCGCCCTCAATAGTTTAGGAATGTGAGACTAAGCCCTTTGGACTGGACCGAGCCCGAATATATGCTGAAAGCCATGCTCTCATTTCTGGTCGCCAGCTATCATAGAAAACCCTGGACATAATCTGCAATGCCATCGAGTAACATCTGCACCGCAATCAGGATGAGGAGCATGCCCATGAGTCGTTCCAGGGAACGCAGTCCCTTTGTCCCGAAGAATTTAAAGAGATAGGCCGAAGAAACCAGGATGGCCGTGGTCATGATCCAGGCCAAAACCAGAGATACAATCCATTCATTGAGTCGTTCCGGCTCGGAATTGGCCTGCAAGATCAACAGGGCAATGGTTGAAGGACCAGCCACCAGTGGCATGGCCAAAGGCACGATAAAAGGATCGCTCTCGTTCTCGACCGCCGCAGGTAGATTCAGGGGAAATACCATCCGGATTGCAATGATAAATAACAAAATCCCACCAGCTATGCTTAAACTTGGCTGAGAAAGACCCAAAAAACCCAGAATTTTCGTCCCTGTGACCAGAAAAGCCAGCAGGATAATGAAAGCAATCAGCATCTCCCGGGTTATTATTTGCATCTTCTGCCGCGGTTGATATTGCTTGAGTATCGCATGAAATACGGGCGTATTACCCAGTGGATCCATCACAAAAAACAGGGTAACCGCTAATGAGAGCACATCCGCCCAGTTGAATTGCATCAGCATGCTAGTTCTAATCCTTGACTCGACACCAAATAATATCAGTCGCCCAATTTTTTAAATATCTCTAAATATTTTGGTTTCAATCTCTCTAAAGTAAAATGCTGTGACAGAAGAATCGCATTTTGACTCAATTTTTTCCTTAAAGTTTCATCCTGATAGAGCGTAAGAATCTGTTTAGAGAGACCTTGCTGATCGCCAGGTTTAATCTTTAATGCTGCTTGTGTTTCGAGGAAAAGGAAATCTGTTGATCCAGGAAGATATGAAACAATACTGGGGAGACCAGTCAATATAGCTTCCAACACCACGTTAGGAAGCCCTTCTGCATAACTTGGCAAGATAAAAATATCAAGTGTTTTCATGAAACGAGCAACTTGCTCACGTGTTAGCGTTCCCAAATATTTATAGCTATCTTCTGGTAATTCTCTAAAAAGATCAGCACACATTTTGTGATCATTTGGATCAGTTTTACCTGCTAAAACCAGTTTGCCATTGACTATGTCCTTTCTCGCGATATTCCATGCACCAATAAGATCTGCCACACCTTTTCGCTGATTAATATATCCGACAAATCCTATCAGAAAGTCTTCTCCTGAACATCCAAATTCCTCTCTAATCCTATCCCTTTCATTCTTATCTTTTGGAGGACAGAATACCTTTGCGTCCTTTGGTTGAGGCAGCATAAGGATTCTATCTTTGTCCCAACCGAATTCAATTGATTGCCTGAATAATCCTTCTCCAAGGGGCAGAATCAAGTCAGCGTGTCCCAGAAGATTTACAAAAAAATGCGAAATAAACGTCGGATATTTCTTCTTCGATACATAATCTATAGGACCATCACATCCCTGTAGAGTAAGTTGCAGCAGTATTTTTATTTTAAGTAATTTACACAATACAACTAATAAAAATAATTCAGGAATAGGAGAATTAATATATATAATATTTGGTTTGTCGGCTTGCCTGAGTAATTTCCAGGTTGCTTTTAGAGTAAATAACCAAAACCAAGGAAATTTATCGACTCGAGAGTTAATGAATTCAATCGGATTCTGCAAGGGAGATTCATGCTCTGATCTGTTCGAAGTGACAATGATTACACGTTTACCTTCATTTCTTAAGAAGTAGGCCAATTCATCAACTCGGCGGCTTGCTCCTCCGGAATTAGGCACAAAAACCCTTGACAGTAGCCAGATTGTTTCAGACAAGAAAAATTCCTTTGCGATTGCGATTTCAATAGTTGAATTATAAGAATAAGAAGAAAAATAGGAAAAAAACGGACCTTTTTAGAAACGACACAGATTTCAAACAAAGTTGGATAAGCACGGATTTACCT
The DNA here is from genome assembly GCA_016934675.1 of bacterium. Lineage (GTDB taxonomy): Bacteria > CSSED10-310 > JAFGSJ01 > JAFGSJ01 > JAFGSJ01 > JAFGSJ01. The sequence continues at coordinate 149,561 of JAFGSJ010000051.1, forward strand.
CAGAAAATCTTCTATATAGTCCACAATAAGTTGGGAAACATTTCCGCGATGAGCATATAAATAATCAATATTGACTAGATTTCTTTGCTTTTCTGTAGAATAATAGTATTGGTCTTGCATGAGTTTTTCTGTTATTGTTATCCATTCCTGTGCATTTCTGATCATGATTCCGATATTTTGTTTAAAATAATTGAATGGATGATCAATTCCCTCGGGTTGATAAAAAAGCACGGGCTTTTCTAGATAAATAGCCTCAAGACCTGCTGTGGAACCGACTGTAGAAACAACATGAGCCATCATTATCAATTCATAGATATCATACTCAACGCCTACGATATGAATATTTTTACCTTTAAAAGCTTTATCCCATTCGGCTGATGTTTCACCAGGATGAAGACGAACAATGACGGCATATTTTTCTGAAAGTTTTTCGAATACTCGGGGTAGAGTGTCCCAGATGGACTTAATAAGAATGTCCGGATAGAAACCTTTAATCTTACCATCTGATGCGTGTAAAATGATCTTGGTATCGGGATTAATATGTAATTTTTCTCGAATAGAATGAGTAGCGTTAGAACTGGCAAGGCTGTCTCGAATATAGTCCATACGGGGACAACCAAATACTTTTAATAACTCTGCTGGCACTTTATGCCCCAGGGTTTTCTCTCGGTGATATTCACCCCACAATGCTACGATGTCACTATGTATTGTTCCCGCATAATCTCCTTGATTGCCATGCTGGATAACAATTGTATGGCAGCCATATGTCCGTGCGTTTCGGATAAGAGGATTGAGAATAATACCGACATCAGTTCCAGCTAATATACAACGCGGTTGATATTTTTGAAGCATAACTGAACAGGCTTCGTCAAACATCAAACATTGATAAATCATGGTCACATAGCTGTTTCTATCAGGAGAAATATCTGATGAAAAATAAGTGGATTCCAAAAAAAGATCATGGATAATGGAAGCCCAATGATAAGATTTCAACAGAAGTTGATGCAACTTTCTTGCTGATAAGAACGATAAAATATCAAAGGGTTTAATTTGCGACCAGGATGTGACACCTGGAATTGTGTGGTTCACATAAGGGTGAGGACCAATAATGGTTCCCGAGATATGTCTTTTTTCACACTCTTGAACGATTGGTTCCATATTGAGAATATGGGCTGGAATATATCCATGGATAGCATACCAGAGAGATGATGACAGCTTTGGCTGTTTCTTGATGGTACCGCATAAACTCTTAAGATAATGAATATGCACAGGATGTGTTTTGCTTTTACTTCGCAACATATAGAATTTCCAGAGTAATCCCTCAAGTGCAGGTTCCTGTTCAATAACCTTAGAAGTAATGTCAATGAGTTTATTCCATCTGTTTTCCATCGGTTACCACTCGCGGATGACAATTCTCAATAGTTTTTGTTAATCAAGATCATCTCTTTTTTCATGATTCCTGAATTGATTTCTTTTAATCAATATGATTTGACGGCCGGGGCGAGTTTAATAAAATTTTTGCCTTTGGCCCAATGACTTTCGAATAAGGTGGAATACTTTCTATGACTAGTGCATGTGCTCCTAAAATTGAATTATCGCCAATGGTCACACCGCCAACTATTATTGTTCCAGCGCCGATAAATACATTATTCCCAATTGTGGGGTATTGCCCATTTCCGCCTATAAATAGAGGTGTTTGAACGCATTGACAACCAGCATGTAAGATACAACCCGAACCCATCTTAGTGTGAGCGCCAATAACAATTCCTACCGGATGATATATAGTAAGAGGAGGGCTTATTCGAGTCTCATAACCAATATCGCATCCATTTAAAACAATATTCATCCTATGAAGAATGCTTGCCCAACGTTTAATTCCATTATGATAATGATAAACTGAGAGTCTGAAAAGAAAAACTGGCGACCATGTTTTGTTCACAATAGCGTAATACCAATATCGGATATAGGTAAATAAACCAGTCGTTGCGATTCCACGCATTTTTGCTTCAATGATAAGAGCCTTTTTTAGAAAATTCTTGGTAAAATATTCGCTCTCATTCGTTAAGCTTTGAAGATGCCAAATTTCGTCATACAGGTTTGGCGGAATTGTCTGAAAATATCGTCGTTGTTTTTCCATAGCACTTGTCTCGTTTTTGTTGTTAATCTCAACCGATTTCTTATAGGTTATTTGCAAAATAGTAAAGAGTGCTATTAAAAAAGTCAAGATAAATCAAGATTGAGCTATGTGCGATGTCTCGGATTTTATATTCTGGATAATGGCACATAGAAAGCCCCCAGGAGTTTCGAGCGAAGCAAAACAGGTTTTTAGGGGTATATTCACCAATACACCCCCTCAGAAGCCCCTATTTGCCTTTTTCAGGGCACACTTCTCACCCAGAACTCTTTTGACACTCTTATTTTTTAAGTTTTTCGAGCAGCTTCTTGTTTATGCTGCTCGACCTACAGGGAGGGGACGAACAAGACTCCTCTTTGGGTCAATCGAGCCGCTTTGTCACCCGTTTGCCGGCAACCTATGCCTGTTGCGGCGAGGTCATCGAGGAGGCGGTAGTCCAGGGAGCCTGGACGGAGATCGGGCAGATCGATTGTCAGTCACTCTCCCGAACCCAAAAGAAAGCAAGATACCGCCTTCAAGAAGGACAGGTCGGGTTGTATGGTCAGACCTATCGTGCGGTCATTGTCCATTCTGACGTCCATGACAAGCGTCGCCAGCGAAAACTTGCCCGCCACCTGGACCAGGAACATCGAGCTTTGGTGAAACACATCAAGGGGGTTATCCGCCAGGAGTTCTATTGTCTACCCGATGCTCAACAGGCCGCTGCGGCGTTGCCGCGGGGACACTTACATCAAGCAGGAGTGGCTGGTGGTTCCGGGGTGGGAATATCGGCCTACCACACATCCTACGTCCTTCATGATGGCGTCAAAATTCTCTTCTCTTCTGACTGTCAAGCGAGCCAACAATCGGGTCCTGACTCAACCGCTGCAAGAGCAGCAATTGAAGTATCTCCGCATTCTCGATGTCCATCCGGACTTGTTGACCAAGATTACCTGCGGCCATCATTACTGGCCGCGGCCATAAGGTGAAATTCCGCAGAATGATGGAAATTAACTGCGGAATGTGAGATACACAATACCGGCGATGATCGAATTCCAAACGGATCTGATGGGATAGTCATTCCGACCGTTCCGCCGCTGCTTTTCCAATGTTCTCATGAGTTGCTCATCCGGGAGAACATCGAGAACAATCATAAGACGATCCAGATATCAACGAGCCTCAGTACTTTTCCAGCAAAAAAAAAAGATTTTTGCTATACTGGCCATGTGGCGTCTCTTTTATTTTATTGTTTTAAGAGATTATATACTAATCTCTACGGAGATGCCACACTTTTTTTATATTCTTTTTATTAAATCATAAGACTTTCCATTTATTGCTGGGGGAAAAATGCAGAATGTTGTTACCTGGATGAGCTCAACCCGCATTTCATGGTGCATATCGTGGGGAAAAATGTTTTTTCTGATCGACCAAAATCGCTCCTCTCTTTGGTCTAAAAACATCGCACTTGGCTCCGATTGCTGGCTTAATATTGAAAGATGAGGGCGAATGTATTATATTTATCCTTTTTAGGCATAGTTATTACCTTAGTTATTAGTTACTTAAGTTCTGATTGTGGGTAAAATTTTAGGTCAAATTGTGAAAGGACGAGAGCGATGAAAGTAATGCTGATCAGGCCTGACTACAGTGAAGAGGCCATGTCCAACCGGCGTTTGGGTACTATTCATCAGCCGATCGGGTTGTTGTATCTGGCTGCTGGTCTGGAGCAGAACGGACATGAAGTGATAATATGTGACGAGATGGTCGCTGACGATCTCAGCCAGATGATTCGTGATCATAAGCCCGATTTGATCGGTATTACGGTGACATCGCTGCTGTTTCAGCGTGTTTGTAGTATTATAAAGGAAATTCGATCAGTTGATCCAAATACGAAAATAATCTTGGGCGGTCCTCATATATCGGCGGTACCGCGTTTGAGTCTCGAAATGAGTGGTGCTGATGGGGCAGTTGTCGGTGAGGGCGAAGAGACTATAATCGAGTTGGCTGGTGGTCGATCGTGGTCATCGATTCGCGGTTTAAATTATTTTGAAAATGGCGAATGGCGGAGCAATGAACGACGCCTGGCTCCGGATATCAACGCATTGCCTATGCCGGCCCGTCATTTGCTCGAACGAAGCAAATACCTGGGTGAGCATGAGGTTGGATTCCGGGTAGGTCAAAAAAACACGTTATTACGATTATTCACCTCTCGCGGTTGTCCTTTTCAATGCACGTTTTGTTGTTCGCATAACATATTTGGTCGAAAGGCCCGTTTTCGGTCGGCTGAGAGCGTACTAGCCGAGATCGAGCAGGGCATCAAGGACTGGAAGACGACCAATGTCATGTTCATGGACGATACGTTCACCCTGAATAAGGACCATGTCCAGGAAATCTGTGATGCCATCATCAAGTCGGGTCATACTATCCGGTGGGGTTGTTTTGCTCGGGCGACTTTATCGGAAGAGATGATCATAATGATGAAGCGGGCGGGCTGTCATATGATGGGCTTTGGGGTCGAGAGTGGTTCACAGCGCATTCTGGATATGATGAAGAAGCGGACAAAAATTCCTGAAATCAAGCAGACTCTGGCCCTATGTCGGAAACACGGTATCCGCACGAAGGCGTTCATTATGGTCGGATTACCGCATGAGACGACCGAGGATTATAATCAAACCGTTGCTCTGGTTTTAGGCAGCAAGCTCGATTATTTACTGGTTTCAGTATTTGTCCCCTTACCCGGTTCTGAAATTCTCAGTGAATGCCCCGATTTTGATCCAAGTATGCAGACACGGGGAAATTTCTATTACAGCGGCGATCCGATTTGGAAAGAGCGTCAAGTTGAGCTGCTGCGTAAGTTCCATTTCCGATTGAGTTATGCCCTGAATAGTTTACGCAAGTTTTCGCTGGTCGAGATCCCGGATTACTGGTATATGCTCCGGGCTTTTCTGACCGTTCGACGTGAGATGGCAGCCCGGATCGAACAATCCTGAGATCATTTTGTTACAAATATCAACCGAGCTTGTCTTGGTCAGGGTCTAATCGGACTCATCATTTCTGTCCCCAGGCCAGCTTTTCTCTCCAGACCGTAAAGTAGTCTTTATCTTTTGGGTGAATCAGGTGGATATAGCTGGCCGCTTTTTTGATTTTGACCAGATCACCTTCCTTGAGAATAAAACCAACCTGTCCGTCAAGGGTCAGGGTCACATCGACATCGCTGCTCGAGAGGATGACTTCGACTGAGACACTTGCGGGAAGCACGATGGGCCGATGGGTCAAGGTATGGGGGCAGATCGGTGACAAAATGATAGATTCGAGGGTCGGGAAGAGGATGGGGCCACCGGCTGACAGTGAATAAGCCGTTGATCCGGTTGGGGTCGACACGATCAGGCCATCGGCTCGGTAGCGGGTCAAAAAAACACCATCGACCCAGGTCTCGAGTTCAATAATTCTGGCCAGGGCCGACTTGTTGATGACGGCGTCATTGAGAACGTTATAACTGACGATACGCTCACCTTTCCGATAGAGGTGGGTGACCAAAAGCATGCGTTGAGACACATCGAAATCGCCGCTAAAAACGTTTTCCAGGACCCGGTACATTTCCTGGATAGTCACTTCGGTCAAGAAACCGAGGTGTCCGAGGTTGACGGCCACGATTGGGATGCAGGATTCCCCGATGAGTCGGGCTACGCTGATCAGGGTACCATCACCACCCAATACAAGAATCAGGTCCACCTCACTGGGGATATCGGCCTTGAATTTGATGGAAATCGGTTTGCAGACAAGTTTAGCCGTATCATGATCAACGATGATTTGTTTCCCTCTGTCTATGAGCCACGTGCAGACTTCACTGACGATTTTTTCAACGGATTCGCCGCGAGGTTTCGCAATAATTCCAATTTTTTCGTACATATCATGCCCTCGGTGAGAAATAGATGAAAAATTCCTTGTTACCTTTCGCGCCTGTAATCGGTGAATCGCAAGTCCCCTTGAAATCATAATCTTTTGTTTCAAGATACGTTTTGATTTCAGTCAAGACATGCTGGTGCTGGCGTGGGTCCCTGACCACGCCACCTTTACCTACTTTTCCTTTGCCCACTTCGAATTGAGGTTTGACTAAGGCAACCATGGCACCTGTCTGTTTGAGAAGTGAACGGGCCGGATCAAGAATGGTCCTGAGTGAGATAAACGAGACATCGATGACGATCAGATCAACCTGTGTTCCCAGGGTAGCAGCCCCGAAATAGCGGATATTAGTCCGTTCGAAGAGAGTGACGCGTTGGTCCTGACGAATCCGCCAGGCTACTTGTCCGTAGCCGACATCGATCCCAAAAACATGGGCGGCTCCGCGTTGAAGCAGGCAATCGGTAAAGCCTCCGGTCGAGATGCCTATATCGGCACAGAGAAGTCCGGTCACATCGATCTGAAAATCGTCCAGGGCCTGATTCAGTTTTTCGCCACCACGGCTGACAAAACGGGTCGGGTTGAGGTTAAGCTCGATTTGAGCGTCCAGTGGGACAAGTTCGGCCGGTTTTCGGACAGCCACCCGGTCAACATTGACGGCACCGCTGAGAATATATTTTTGGGCCTGCTGCCTGCTCTCGACCAGTCCTCGTTCAAGGAGAAGCAAGTCAATCCGCTTTTTACCCAGTTTAGGGGTTTTCTGATTATTCCGTGTTACAGTCATGTCCGTTTTGGGCTTATATGGATAGGATTAATTGTATTGAAAAAACGCAGTACGAAACGGGACCCGTGGCCAGGATGGCTGTGGGCCTCGATCTCGGCCCCATGGCTTTCAATTATTCGATGGGCGATCGATAAGCCGAGTCCACTGCCACCCTCCTTGGTTGTAAAAAAGGGTGTGAAAATCTTATCGAGATGTTCTTCGGGAATACCCTGTCCCGTGTCCTCGATGCTTAATTCAACGATCGGCCGGGTATAAGCGTTCGTGGGCTCGGAATCGTCTTGTTCGGACCAGACCGCTTCTACTCTTTCAGTTGCTTGAGAATCACGAACGCTTTCTTTGATCCGGCTCGAACGTTGTTCACGCATCAGTGAAGTCTGGATCGTGATTTGTCCTGTTCCATTAATAGCCTGACGAGCATTGATAATCAGGTTGAGCAGGACCTGTCTGATCTGGACTTCATCAAGGGCCAGATGGGGCAAATCAGGCTCGAGTTCTAAAATCAGATGAACCGAATCCCACGATGATTCATTTTTTAAGAAAGCGACCGTTTTTTCGATCAGACTGTTCAGATCGACTTCGTTGAGTTCGAGTTTAAGGGGATGGGCGAAACTGAGAAACCTGACCACGACATCGTTCAGACGGTTGACCTCCTCGATAATGATCGAAAGGAATTCTTTAAGTTCAGGTTCGGTCTGAGCACTTTCGAGATGTTGGGCGACTGCTTTAAGAGCACCCAATGGATTGCGGATCTCGTGGGCTAAACCTGTCGACATCTGACCGATAGCCGCCAGTCTGTCCTGCTTTTTCATCAAAGTATACAGTCGGGCATTTTCCGTTATAATGCCCATCTGATCAGCCAAAAGAGTAAGTAATTCCTTCTCCCGTCGATTAAAAAGTGAGGTCAGTTCACTCGAACGTAAAGCGATAAAACCACGGACCTGATTCTGAAAAATGATCGGAACGCAGATATCAGCTTCGAGCACAGTCATGGTTCGATAGACGGCCAGGAGTTTCTTTTTGCGTGAAGGCGGAAGGGTCATCTGGAGTTCGCGCTCGATTTCATCCCGAACGATAATCTGGTGCTTTTCTTCCAGAAATTCGATGATCGGTTTGTCTTTTTCGATTCGAGTCAAACGACCAACGGGGAAAAAAGGTGAATGAAACGGGTAATAATCACCCTCGGAACTCTCTTGCATAAACAGACTGGCCGTGGCTATTTTTTCTGCTTTTGAAATAATCTGCATGAATTTGCGAAAGACCTGGGTGCTGTCGATCATGGTAGCTAACGAACGATGAAGTTCTTTCAGCAAACTGATGAGTTGGAAACTTTCTTTCAGAAGTATCCGAGCGCCCCATTCCTCGACCCTGCGAGTGATGGGCTCATAAATCACGAGCAACAGGACAACCGAGAAAACGACCTTGAGCATCTGTCCAAAGGGTGTGTCCGGCCAGGATTGACTGAACAGAACATATAACAAGGAAAAGAGGAGGACAAAAGACAGGTAGACCAGTATTTTTCCTGTTAAAACACTGATGTCGGCCAGACGTAATCGGATGATGGACCAAGCAGCAATAGCAAAAAAAGCCAAACCACAAAACGAACTAACCGGGTAAATCGCAAAACCGGGAAACCTGAAAAATTCCGCTACGGCACCTGCCAACCACAGCACAATGCCCAGGGTAAGATAGACTATTTGATAGCGCTCCACCAGGGAAACGCTCCGCTTGAAATGCTGGTAGAGTATCATGAAACCCCGTCCCAGGAACGGTAGCGCATAGACCGCCAAAAGATAGCGCGGCCAATTCAAACCGGGCTCAAGTTGCAAAAAAATAAAAAAGGAAAGCGAGCTGAATAGATACATACATTTTAAAAAAAGCCAGTCTTGGCGAGATTGGGTCCTCAAAAACACGAGAAGAAAATGAAATGTTCCGACCGGTATGAAGAAAAAAGTCGCCTGGACCATGGTCTCGAGATTCATCGAGACCAGCACAATTTTATCGATCAGGACCATAGTATTCCAGAACAAAAAGAACAAACTGGGATATACATAGGTTTGGTTTAACGTGCGCCGAAAATTGTTGCGCAACACGGCCACTATCAGGAAAATCGTGATGACAACGGCCGCTAGACTGCCTTGTGTATAAAAATTCCACTCGATACTCACTTGACATCGCCTCGGAACAGTTCCATTCCACGAACAGTTTTGTGCATAGTCTTCCTCGCGAACCATCGCTTGAGCTGATCGAGGAAAACGGCCCCTTGTCTATTCGCCCATTTCTATGGTAAGTATAGCATAGCCACTTTTCTTTTCTCAAGCCTGACTGAACGAAAGGAACAGAATATCGGATGAATGTTGGTTTCGATGGCAAAAGGTTTTTCAAGAATACTTCGGGTCTGGGCCGCTATAGCCGGACCTTGATCAAGGGCTTATTGCAACTTCCCCAAGACAACAATTTCAAGATCACCCTGTTCAGGCCGAAAGGGGAAGTACGCTTTCAGCCGCCGACAGACCAAAGGCTGCGCGTAGTCCAGGCACACTATGTCCTGCCGGGCGATCTGGGCAATGGCCTCTGGCGATTCCTGCGTTTACCCGCCGTAATCGAGCAGGAAAAATGCACGCTCTTTCATGGTCCAAGCCATGTCATTCCCCCCAAGATAACCTGTCCGACTGTTGTGACTATGTTCGACCTGATCTTTCTCCGATACCCTGCTTACTTCCGTCGTTGGGACCGGACCTATTATCGGGTATCATTTCGCAAATCAGCCCGCACAGCCGATCATATCATCAGCATATCGGAATCTACCAAAGCGGACCTGATCGCCTTTTTTGAGATTGATCCGGCGAAAATCACCGTCATCTACCCTGGTTTTGATGATGTTTTTCAACCGCTGGATGAACCTATGCTGGCCAATATCCGTCGGAAGTACGACCTGCCGCAGCAGTACATCCTGTATGTGGGAACGATCGAACCGCGTAAGAATGTCCTGGGTCTGGCCAAAGCTTTCGATACAATCTCGGCTTCAGGCGCAATCAGTTCCGAGTGCTATCTGCTCATTGCCGGACAAAAGGGCTGGTTTTACGACGATGTCTTCAAAGGGATTGACCGTTTACAGACAAAGAGTAAAATCCGTTTTCTCGGACCGGTCTATGGCCGGGAATTGGCTGGCCTTTATCAGGGAGCGACAGTAATGGCTTATCCATCCCTGTACGAGGGCTTCGGTTATCCGGTCATTGAAGCCATGAGCTTACATGTCCCGGTCCTGACTTCGAGGACATCATCGTTACTTGAAGCTGGCGGAGACGCAGCCCACCTGGTCGATCCACTCGACCTCGATGAAATCGGGCACGGTTTGACTCGTATCATAAACGATCATGAGTACAGACAGGCCCTTGTTGATCGGGGGACCCGACATGTCACCCGCTTCTCACCCCAGAATATGGCTCAACAAACATTCGCACTCTATCAGAAGATCAGCGACTGCTCCACGCCCTGATCTCCTGATCGGACCCATTCTGAGCTTTTTTATTGTGCGGAAATAAAAGGAAATCTGCTATACTGATTCCGCAGAGTAAGTCAATCCTTTAACAAAGGCGAGAAAAGATGTTATCGGTCACAATCATCTGTCAAAACGAGGAGAACATGATTCGTGATTGCCTGGAAAGTGTCCGCTTCGCCGATGAAATAATTGTGGTTGACTCAGGCAGCACGGATTCGACCCTGGCCATTTGTGCCGAATATACCGACCGGATTTATCATCAAGACTGGTTGGGCATGAACGGCCAAAAAGCGTTCGCTCTCGAAAAAAGCCGCGGGGATTGGATACTCAATATCGACGCTGATGAGCGGATCACACCTGAACTCGCCGCGGAAATCCTTGACGTCATCACCCGTACAAATGGTCCCGTTGTGGGCTATTTCCTTCCCCGCAAGGCTTATTATCTGGGAAAATGGTTCGAATATGGGGGCTGGATGCCGGATTATAAGCTGCGACTTTTCCGAAAAGGTCATGGTTCATGGCAAGGAACCGACCCGCATGACCTGGTTGTTGTGAATGGACCATGTGCCCGATTGAACTCGCACCTTCTGCACTATTCGTTCCGTGATCTGACGGACCATTGGGATTGCATGAATCGTTACGCCACTACGGCCTCGGCCGAAGCGGAAAAAAGAGGCCGGACCGCTGGCCTTTGGACAATTGTGCTCCATACACTCTTCTCTTTCCTGAAAAGTTATTTTTTTAAAAAAGGCTGTCTGGAAGGAACACGGGGCTTGATCCAAGCCACCCTGATCAGTAGCGGCGTGGCCCTCAAATATGCCAAGCTCTGGGAACGCCACAATGTCACGACGCATAAACCAAGACAAATCGGCACGGAACAAAAATCGGACCCTGAATGATTTTTACAGTATCGGAATTTCAAAGTTTGAGGTGATAAACAAGAACCACAGATTCCGCAGATAAAAATCTGCAGCATCTGTGAAATCTGTGGTGCTTTTGGTTTCATTAATCAACATGCGGAGCTATGTTCTTCATTGGGAAAGCTCATCGCTTGTTGTCAATCTCGTGAAAAAGCCGGCCTTTGAATTCGAGCATCTGCCCTTTCAATTCAAACCGGGCCTGGGCCTGCCCGATCATTCCATACGAATAGGGCTTCCCCAAAATGGGTTTGAGCAGACCAGACATCCAGCCCAATCCACCCAAATGCGATTTGACATGATTGATTGCCGCTAATACAGTATTCGAATGACACATGACCTGGCCTTTTACCTGTGGGTCTTGAATATGTAAAAGGAAATGCTCCGGATATGAGTGACCTGTTATTCGGGAGTAGCCCGTCTCGAGTGTCTCGATAGCAATCAGGTCCGTCGCAGCGAGAAGGTGGTCTTGCTCATACAGCATGAAAAAACCTAGTGGGCGCTCACCATATTCCCGCTCAGATAAGGCTTTTAGAAAAATCAAGGCATAAGGTCCCTCATACATCTTACCCCAATGGCAGCGAGCATAAGTCGTATTCAGGGGAGCACTGCCCAGCCAATGGTCAAGATAAGCGTCTCCCTGGATCGCAAATCGTTCGGAGCCGATAACGAGCGAGCCCACCGCCTGTGCCCGCGGGACCATGATGATCCAGTCATTATAATCTGACTGAACGCCGCGTCTGAAAAGGACTCGATTATCCGTCAGCTTGTAACCCCTGATCAGCGAAGTCAATTGCATTTGGACCTGCACGTCCTCGATCCGCACATCAATTGTATAATCGGGGTGGTATCCGCGCAGGCTGTTCGGTCCAATGATAACTTGGCAACCTTCCCCATTCCCTGATGGACTGAAATCAAAATAGTCTGATTCCTTAATCAGATATGGTTTGCCCCGATCATATACATGGAGTACGACCTGGGCCCTTGCAGAGAGTCCTTTATATATTCGTCCATATTTAAAATAAATCATGATGACACGATCGTCTGAACATAACACATCAGCATACCACATCTCGAAACCCCGTTTATCCGGATAGGAACGACGGGACAGACAATCTTCCGGCACTACTCTCAACTGTTTTTGTAATTCGGGATTATCGCGGAGCATGTCCCATGGGGTCAGGACATTACCTTGTTTGTGACACCCGCTCATAAACAGTCCGAGCAGACAGATTACCAGAGGAATGCGTTTCATTGTCAAAACTTTAAACAGTCTTTTCATCACTTGTGTTATTATCGTAATTCTCTCTAGTGACTGACTGGACCAGTCCCTTGCTGTCATTCGAGCCCGAAGCTATGCTCTCGTATCGAATTCGATACCCTTCTCCCGAAAAAAACCGGTCAGGACTTCGAGCGCAAACGGTTCGATATCGGTAAACGATACGCCAACTTCAGACTTGTCTCCTGAGAGCTGTTTGATATGGACAATCTTGCCCGCAGCTTTGATGACATTATCACGCAGTGCGATCTCCAGAAAAAGGATGGCTCCAAGTCGGACCCGTTTATCGATCTCCACTAAAATGCCACCTAAACTGAGATTTTGAATGAGACCCATACCCTCGACATCTTCAGTGAACTCATCATCGAAATATTCATATGAAACAAGATATTTCGCATCAAGTCTCGGAAATTTCCGTTTCTCATGCGCATGATCCTGAACATTTTTCCTTTTCGCCAATGGAACCCTCCCGGAAAAGCAAAAATAGTGCATTTTCTCGAAATAGTATATCAGATCAGTTCTCTGAATGCAAAACAAAAAGTTACCATTGATTTTTTTTAGAAACAGGCTATACGATATTATCAAGTATCATGCTCATTCAGGGAAAACCTGGACCGGTCAGCAGGATTGCCCGAGATGTTTTCGTTGGCTACAGACCCGAGCACATTATCTCTTTTACCATTTGGAGGTTTTCATTATGAATTCAGTGCGTAATTTGAAACCGGAACAGATTTGGAAACATTTTGCAGAGATATTGGCCATTCCTCGTGAGTCGAAGAATGAGGCTCAAATTCGGCAATACATCCTTGATTTTGCTGAAAAGAAAGGATTTAAAACCAGTGTTGATCAAGCTGGGAACATAGTGGTCCTTTTACCTGCGGCTAAAGATCGGGAGGATGAACAGATACTGGTGCTGCAGTCACATATCGATATGGTTTGCGTTAAAGCAACGGATAAAGTCATTGATTTTGCGAAAGACCCGATCCCGGTAAAGATCGAGGGCGACTTACTGATTGGTGATGGGACTACCTTAGGTGCGGATAACGGCATTGGTGTCGCAATCATGCTGGCCTTGATCGAGGACCAGTCGATCGATCACGGTCCGCTTGAATTGCTTTTCACAATTGATGAGGAAGCGGGTATGACAGGCGCTCACCATCTGACACCTGATTTCTTCAAGGGTCGTAAACTGCTCAACCTGGATACAGAGGAGTGGGGAGAATTCTATATAAGTTGTGCCGGTGGTGGCGATACGGTTGTGAATCTGCCGATCAATCGGACTGAACTTCAAGCCGAGAATACATTGTATAAGTTACGGATAGAAGGCATGAAGGGTGGTCATTCGGGGGTAGATATCAATACTGGTCGCGGTTCCGCAATCAAAGTCCTGGCCCGATTTCTCTGGCATCTCAACCGGGAGATGCCTCTCGATCTGGTTAAAATCAAGGGTGGTACCAAGAGAAATGTGATCCCGTCGGATGCGGAAGCGATTTTTACTGTAGCCAGCACCTCTGTCGAGCATATCAAGGAATTCTTGGCCCCTCTGGAAGCCACCATCAGGAATGAACTGGGCAATTGTGAACCAGGTCTGAAAGTGATACTCGAGCCTGTCGAAGCATCCGCCGGAATGCGTAAATTGGTCCATCTGTCAACTGAGAAAGTGCTTGACCTGCTCAGGGCCCTGCATCATGGTGTCATCACCATGAGCCCGGAAGTGCCCGGTTTGGTGGAAACTTCATGCAATATCGGTGTTCTCAAGTGCGAGGACCAGTATGTGGCCCTGCAGATCTTATCGCGTTCAGCTATTACCAGCAAAGTGGATGATTCACGTGACTCCATCGAAGCTCTGGTCAAACTGGCTGGAGGAACGATCGAGCGACCATTGGGTTACCCGGGCTGGAAACCTAATCCCGCCTCTCCGATACTGGCCGAAGCCAGTGCGGTTTTCGAAAAACTGTTCAATCAGAAACCCAAGGTCAAGGCGATCCATGCCGGTCTGGAATGTGGTATCATCGGTGAAAAATATCCCGGGATCGATATGCTTTCGATCGGACCGGATATCAAAGGCGCTCATACAGTCGGCGAGCAGGTCTCCATTAGCTCGGTCAGTAATTTCTGGACTTTTTTGACCGCGTTCCTGGCCAGACGCTGAGTCATTCGGGGCGGGGCAACTGCAACCTTTGAAAGCAACATGCAATCTCCTACAATGCAAGGTTGCACCGCCCCGTGTCTGAAAATTTCAGCGTGAAGCGAAGACCATACTGGCAAAGGAGACCATTGATCCTGCACTCTGGTCATACCAGTAATCGTGATGGAGTAATGTGCCTCGGGCCGGCGCTATCACGGAGATCAAGGTATACAAAGGACTGACCCCGCAGACATTGTTCTGGTTTTTCGTTCGGAAGAGCAGATCGTAAAACTGTGTTCGATCGCAAGCACTGAGTGCATTGATCAATTTAAGGTCTTCTTGCATGATCGGATCGAGCTGATTTTCCGCCAGGGGCCGCGCCGCGCCAAATTGAAGTCCGACATGACTGAAATCAACGGCTGCAATCAGGCAGGTCCGCTTTCCCGCAGAGAGAAGTGCATCAGAGAGGGCTCGTATGAATGAACTGACCTGACAATTGTCTTCCGGCTTCTCCGCTCGGGCCATTATTTCCAGAAACGAACCACACAGAATGGGCACGATTGTGAAAGCCGGCCGATGCAGATACAGATATTTCAGAAAAATCGTCTGGAACTCGATCGAATGCTCTCGTTTATGATTGTATTCATCCTGACCGAGATCGAAATCAAGGCCGCTTTGTAAATGTGTAATAAAATCTCGATCCACTTCAGCCACTCCAAAAGGAGTATCATAGTTTTTCATCGAAACTGAGTATCGATTCGTACTTTCATCATGATCAGTGCCGAGGACAACAAAAAGCTCGATATCTTCGGCCTCGGCCAGGATTTTATAGGTATGGGCGAAACAGGGTCCACCCCTCTGGAAATCGATGTGAGGCGCTACCAGACCGACCGGCGCTGCTTGTCTGCGCCCATCCTGGACTTGGCCCGGTCCACCGGGCATATTGAAAAATGAATCAAGTAGTTCCGCCAATTCTTCAGGGTGCTCCGGATAGCTTTTCCCTTGAAACATCGCCGGCCGTACTGCCAATTCCCGGTAAGCCTGTTTTTGTCGTTCAAGATGTTGAGCATAGTGGATACTGTCCAGGAGGAGACGCTGGTCGATCTGCTCGAGAAGTTCCTCGATTTGATCGAGTCCGATGATCGAACCATACTGTTTCGTGAACAAGTATTGTATATCACGCAATGTATTCTGACCATTGCACAGGGTTAAAATGAACAAAAATTCGGGTGACACTACTGTTACTTCGTTATCTTCACTACGCTGGTCCCGGATAGCGTACATCTGCTGACCGTCCATGGAAACCGGAAACGCTTCGATCGGTCGGAGTCGTGGCAAATCGTATTTTGATTCTGACATAGCAATCCCCAGACCTTCTAGTGAACATCGAGCAGTTGGACCAGCCAAAGGCTGAGCCAGGGTATATACGTGATCAGAAGTAGTGCGACTAACAGTAAAGCCAAAAAGGGTAATGCAGCGAGATAGAGTCGCAGGACAGATTTATTGAAACGAAAACTGGCGATGAACAAGTTCATGCCGACAGGAGGAGTCAGATAACCGATACTGAGATTCGTGATAAAAATCATGGCCAGATGTACGGGATGGATACCGAAGCTTGTAGCGATGGGCACGAGCAAGGGCACGACCACGAGAATGGCGGAAAAGATATCGAGCAGGGCCCCGACCATGAGCAGGAACACATTGAGTGTCAAGAGGAAGGTCCACTTGGAATTGAGAAAAGACTGCATGAAGGCGAGGATTTTCATGGGAATGCGGGCATCGATCATATAACTGGCCAGTCCGAGAGCGGTGCCCAGAATGATCAGCACACCACCGACCATGACCATACTCTCCCGGACAATGCGGGTCAGATCACGGCTGAGAGACAGATCACGGTAGACAAAAAACTCGACGATCAACACATAAAAAGCGGTAATGGCTGCGGCCTCTGAAGCAGTGAAAAACCCGCCATAAATTCCTATCAGAATGATAAAGGGAAGCGGTACCTCCCATACTGCGGCACTAAAGGCTGACCAAAGCGCTTTCCAGGAAAACGTATGGACCGGGATATGTTTCTTCCGGGCATGCACCAGGGTATAACTACTCATCAAACCCAAGATTACCAGGCCGGGTATAAGGCCGGCCACAAAAAGCTGATCGATCGAAACCTGGGCGATGAGGCCATAGAGAATAATTGGCAATGAGGGCGGATAGAGCAAACCGATATTGCCAGAACTGGTAATCAGTCCAAGGCTGAATCGTTCCGAGTAGGCGTCTTTGATCAAGACCGGATAGAGTAAGCCTCCCAGGGCTATGATTGTGACCCCGGTCGCACCGGTGAACGCGGTAAAGATCGAGCAGGTTACGATAGTGACCAGGGCCAATCCGCCCGGCATCCAACCGACCAGGGCCCTCGAAAGATCAATCACCCTTCGGGGTGTATTGCTTTCAGCCAAAATATAACCAGCAAAAGTGAATAATGGGATAGCGATCAGCACGGGTGTTGAGGCTAACCGATAAAGCTCCACGATAACCGCAACCGATGAGATATCGCTCAGATAAAACCCGAGCAGGGCAAACGCTCCAATTACCGAAAAAAGCGGCGCACCGTACAGGGCGAGCAGGACCAATATGACGATAAACAAACCGGTCATGTGTTGAGGCTTTCTGATGGGGGAAAAAGCGTGGTCAGCGTGTGCAAGAGGAAACGGAGACCGATCATGAGGAAGCCCAGGGGTATGATCAATTCGAGAGTCCAGGCTGGCATGGAACCAAACAGAGTCGTACCGTAATCGTATTCACTCCTGACAAAGACAAAGGCTGCCCGGCATAACACACCGGTAATACCTGCTGCAAACAGCAGCACCGCTATACGCGTTACTTTCTTAAGCCGGGGACCACTGACCCGGGAGAGGACATCGATCACGATATGCTTCTCGGAATGTGTGGCCAGTGAAGCACCGATAAAACCGATCCAAAGGACCAGGTGCCGTAGAAATATATCGGTGCCAGTAATGGCAAAATTGAAAAAGTTGCGTAGGATAACCTGAGTAAAAGCAGCGACGACCATGAAACAGACGATGAGTACCAGTAACCAGGTTTCACATCGGGCCAACTTCCGGTCGAGAGCCAGGATCAGTTTCATGTTCATTTATCTCCGACCCGATATCGAGCGAGAGCCTGCTCGATCCGGTCAAGCAGGCTTTGGGGATATAAATTATCGACCAAAGCCTGGCGGGCATTTCGACAGGCTTCCCGAAACATCGCGTCTTGTACCGGTTCGAACGCGAATGAATGCAGCCCATTTTTTTTCATCAATTCAAGTGCAGCATGATCGTCTTTCCGGCTTTGGAGTACCAGTTTTCGACAATATTCGCGGCCAAGTGTCCGTACGATGTTCTGCTGTTCCGCACTGAGACGATTGAACATTGTTTTTGAAACTAAGACTGCACCCGAAGCGTGTGTAAGCGAAATCGTCGAAATCCATTTCAGTTTGGTGAACCATTGCAGCGAGACACAGGCAAGTGGATTCGTATAGACCGTATCAATCAGATTGGTCTGGAGAGAAGTCAATACGTCCGTCACTGGCAGCGGCACGGGAGAAACACCGAGCGATTTAATGGTCGCAGCAGCAACCGGATCGCCTTCCCACATCCACATTCTGGTCGATTTCAAATCCGACATGGATTGTATGTGTTTGTTCGAAAATAGATGTATGAAACCGACTTGGGTCCAACCCACGAGAATATAGCCTTTCTGTTCGAGTCCTTTTTCAAATTCCGCGCTCATCTGGTCATAAATATAATCGACTTCGGCATAATCGTTAAAAAGCATTGGCGTATCAAGGACACGGACCATGGGTAGAATTTCACCAAGCCCGACACCGGTAAAACCGCCACTCTGGTATTGATCGAAACGGATTTTGCGAATGACATCCTTTTCATCGCCAGCCACGCCACCGGCATATATTTTAAACGAGACTTGACCGGCGGTGGCTTTTTCGACTGCGTCCGCATATTCATGCATGATTTTAAGCCAGGTCGAACCCTCCGGGGGAATAGTGGCAAACTTGATCACCTGGGTTGCTTCGCTGACTGAGGAGATCATAATCATAATCAGAACAATGAAAACAATGTTGCTTTTATGCATAGGGAGCACCTCTCAAAATAAATCATCTTTGCGGTCCAGCCAAAACTGGGCCTTCTTTCTGGCAATTTGGTTCAGTAATGCCACCTCGGGCACCGAGTTCACATCATACGCTACAATCTCTGATAAAATCTGTTCGTAGAGTTCAGCATCCAGGACCTGACGTGCATAAAAACGGGCCTTATAAAAATCAACCAGTTTAATGGTGTCATTATTGAGCCGTTTCGCCCATTCAAAATGCTCCTGAGCAAGCTGAGGATCACCTCCCAGCATGACAGGTCGTGCCGCGTGCAGACAGCCGAAAAAAACGTGAGGGCCGGCAAAAAACAGGTTTTCCTTTCGTTCGAGAACGAGTTGCATCATCTGTTCGACCCTGATAAGATCGAACAGAGCCTGGGGGTTATCGAGACTGAGCATGATCCAATTACCCCAGTTCATGGCGTTCCAGAACAGGGCCTCGAGGTATTTTTCGCCAATTTGGGACAATGCCCTTTCGAAATGCTGACTGTCACTGGTGCCCTGGCCCCACAACGGATCAGCTTTTTCCAAGACTGTCCGGGCATAGTCGCGTCCCCTCACATAGAGCATTTTGGCCCGGTCAGGATCGTTATCTTCGACGAAACCTAAAGCATAGGCATAGTATCCCTGGGTCAGCAACATCAGCACAGTTTCATTATGGGGATCGTTTTCCAGTAACGCTTCGAGTAACTTCAACTGCGATACAAGCGAATTCTCGGCAATGATCAAGTCGGTTTCCCTGTACATAGCTGCGAGACCCTTTTCCAGTACGGACGCCGTCGATCGGACCACGATCCGATTGAGTGAACAACCACATGTTAGGCACAATACCAGGAACGAAACGGTCATGACCATAAGCCGGGTTTTCATCTTTCTTCCTCGCCAAGAACGATTGTTTCCCTGTTAAAATCACCGTCACTTTTTCCTATACTATGCAATGGAACAGTTTTGTCAATATATAAACGACTGAGAACAAAGGACCAACTCTGGACTATTCCCTGTAATGATCTAATTTCTCTCATGAGAACACTATTCGACTCACGCAGAATGCATTGAAGCTATACGACAAAGGAGATGTACGATGAAACCAAGACAGATATGTCAAGGTGTCTTCTGGCTGGGTGCCGTGGACTGGAACCGACGATTGTTCGATTCATTGATTCCGTTGCCGGATGGGACCAGCTATAACGCGTATCTCGTTCAAGGTTCGGATAAAACGGCCTTGCTCGACACGGTCGATCCGGCCATGGTCGATGTTTTAAAGCACCAATTGGCCGATGTGCCCGTGATAGACTATATCGTCTCACATCATACGGAACAAGACCATTCGGGTTCCATTCCCTACGTCATGGAAATGTATCCTCGGGCAACCGTGATCTGTTCGCCCAAAGCCAAAGACCTATTAATAAGTCATCTTCATATTCCCGCTGATCGGATCAAAACGATCGAAGATGGCGAAACCCTGTCACTCGGGCACAAGACGCTCCGCTTCCTGCTGACACCATGGGTGCATTGGCCAGAAACCATGGTAACTTATCTGGCTGAGGACCGGATACTGTTTTCGTGCGATTTTCTCGGTTCACATATTGCAACTTCCGATCTCTATGCCGGTCAGGACCCTTCGGTCATTGAAGCGGCTAAACGCTATTATGCCGAGATTATGATGCCCTTCCGCAAAGCGGTCCAGGGTAATCTGAAAAAAATCCGTGGACTCGAATTCGATCGAGTCGCTCCAAGTCATGGCCCGGTTCACGATCATCCGGAGCTGATTCTATCGGCCTATGAGGACTGGGTATCGGACCGAGTGGCTAACACTGTGGTCCTGCCCTATATTTCCATGCACGGCAGTACCGAGATCATGGTCAACTATCTTGTTTCAGCTTTAGCGGAACGAGGTATTACGGTCCATAAATTCGAGTTGTCCACGACAGACATCGGGAAAATGGCCATGGCCCTTGTGGATGCTGCGACTATTGTCATCGGCACACCCACGGTCCACGTCGGGCCACATCCCAGTGTTTTCTCTGCGACACACCTGGCTAACGCCTTGCGACCAAAACTCAGATTTGCCGCAATCATTGGTTCGTATGGCTGGGGGACCAAGGCAGTCGAGCAGATTTCCGGGCTGATACCCAATCTGAAAGTGGAAGTGCTGGGGACCGTCTTGTGCAAAGGCGCACCCCTTGAAGACACATTGAGCGAACTGGATGCACTGGCTGAAACGATTCGGACCAAACATGCATCATTGCAGGCACATCCCGAATAACAGCCATTTCACGTTTCTCTTCTTCTGTTGAGAGCCGTTTTCGTTTTTCGCTTCATTCTATAATGGAAAAAAGGTATAATAGGATCGAGATGGGCAGGACAAGCGTTGACTGATCAATAAGTAGTACTGCTTCCTGGTTTCTGCGATACAACTGATCAAACGCATCAAATAAAGAGGAATTACATGATCAGAATTCGGATCGTGCCGTTTCTGGCCAGTTTTATGCTGGTACTATTTGCAGCCGTTTCGGGTAGTACTGCTGTGCAACCCTATCTTCACAAGGGCAATGCTGCTGATTACTGGACCGAGATGAACGAGGGGATTTCGGCCTGGAATATAGCTGGAATAGCCATCGATCATAAGTATCCCGACACCATTTATATTTTTACATTGAGTGATGGTATGTTCAAATCGGAAGATGGCGGTTTATCCTGGATCGAGAAAAATGCAGGCTTGCCAGTAAAAAAATCAGCGGGACGGGGATCATTACCGCGGGGGAAAATGCTGGCCATGGACCCTATTGACAGCTCGATTCTCTATCTCATGATCAATGGTGAGGTCTATCGAACGACGAATGGAGCGGACAATTGGGTCAACATCAGTGATAACATCAATATATGTGCAGCTATAGGTTATCAATTGGAAGCAGTGCTGATAGACCCTCAGCATACAAACCACCTTTTCGCCGCCCATACTGCTTCCGGTTGTAACGGAGGTATTTATGAATCGACTGATTATGGCGACAACTGGTCCAGAATATCGACCTCGGGTGATATTTCCAATGATGCCTGGGTCTTGGCACTTGATCCGAGTGATCCGCAGAGGATGTACTGTTCGCCAGCGTACTTGGGTTTTCTCTATTCACTGAATGGAGGTCGTTACTGGACGCTGAGTCGACCTTCGGGAACCTATGGCTATGGCCTCACAACCGGCGTACATCCAACGGCAACCAACAGGCTTTTTCTGGGCCTGCCCGAGGGTTTCTTTCGCTCTGAAAGTTACGGACAGTCAGGATCGTGGATCGACCTGACTGCTTCGATCAGCGGTGATATCTATCAGATACTGTTTTCACCCTCGGATGCTTCCGTTGGTTATCTGGTTGGTGAAGAGGGGCTGTATCGATCTGCAGACTCAGGTCTGTCCTGGACCAGGATCGGTGATTATACCTCCCTCTCATTCAGAACTATCGATATTCATCCGACCGATCCGAACACCATTTATATAGGCAGTATCGGTTCGGGTGTCTATAAATCAACAGATGGCGGAACGACATTGACAGCCTGTAATGAAGGCTTACCAAACTCGATAACAGTCTATGTTGTCGCTATTGCCCCGAGTAATCCTCAGATCTACTATGCTGCTGTCTATCAAAAGGGTTTCTATCGAAGCGAGGACAAAGGTGAGCATTGGACACTGGTCAGTACAGACCCAGGCATCACGGGAACGTATGTCATAGCGGTTTCACATACCGATCCCGACACCGTGCTTGCAGGTTTTCATAAAATCTATAAATCCACGGATGGCGGTTATTCCTGGGAAATCTTGCTGGATACCGGTTACGATGAAGTCATTTATGATATTCAGCTCGATCCTACCGATAACAATATTATCTTCGCCACAAGCGATCGCTATACCCTGGGATTACCGGCTGCTCTCTTTCGGACCCTTGATGGCGGATCATCATGGCAACTGGTCAGAACAATCAATTATAGCCGAGTCCTCCAGCCAGTCATCATTGATCCAACCTATCCCGATTATGTCTATGTCGGTATTTGTGATACCGGTTCCGGAGGCGTACTCCGCTCACAGAATGGTGGTGATGTGGGCAGTTGGAGTTTATTTTATGGCGGACTCACTGGAGAGGCTCGCTATGTCGACGGACTGACATTAAACCCATTTCAACCCAGTGAATTCTTCCTGGCCGCTCGTGATCGGTTTATTTATTCTTCGAGCGATTATGCCGAGAACTGGGAAACGTATGAGTATCTTGGCTTTGATTATGGGTATCTGGGCAAAATCGTGCCTGATGTTGTCGAACCCGATCGGGTCTATTTTACGGCTGATCGGATGTGGTATTCGAGTGATCTGGAATACCATCTTCTGCAGATGCCCATGACCGGCTTACCCTCTCGCGATCTGCAGTTGGGCCGTTGTCTGACCCAGGACCCCGCCTTACCGCAACGATTCGTAACCGGTGATACTTCACTCGGTATTTTAATGTTTAATAAATACGAAGATTATCAAATACAAACCGCCTTCCCTGAAAAAGTCTATCTGGGCGATACGCTCGATCTGTCAGGTTCGATTCAATCTTGTGAAGGCATTCCCTTGAGTTCTTTTGCGGGGACAGTAACCATCACAATTCAGGAAAGGATAGCCGGAGAAGTCAGTATCATCAAACACGATACGGTACAGGCTTCCGGCGGATTGTACACCCAGACCTACCTTGTCGATAGTTCATTTGGCGATTACGGTCGAAAGGAATTGATCATTTACGCGACCGATCAAGTCGTCGATGCCTCGATCATGACCGAGTTTTCACTCGACGATCTTTCCAATCAGCATACGGTCCCGAGCATCGTCGATGCCTATTTGACGGGCACTGACCAGATTTGGGCCAGTGAGATCGAGGTGAATGCCGAATGGGATGACAGCGATCAAGACAGTGCACGAATCATGCTGTGCGATACGGATCAAAGAGCAGGCCTGGCCTGTCTTGGGAGGACCTATTGTGAATCGAGTTATCAGGCTTACGACCCGGACCAGAGTAATCGAAAGATCATGTGCTCATATCTCGCTCCGGATGATACTGGCACGAGAGATCACACCAATTACCTTTTCCTGTGCGATGAATACGAGTGCGCCGCACCTGTAACATTGCATTATTCTTTGAATTATGCACCAGTTGCCAATGTCGATGTGCCCCAGATCAATCTCGTCGATTATACAGATCAAGCCATTCTCGATCTTGATGACTGGTTCACAGATGAAGACGGTGATGTTTTGAGCTACACCGCTTCCGATGATCCGGCCCACTTTGTGAATGCGAGTGTTACTATCGTCGGGAATCAGGCAACACTCTCCCTGACTCAAGGCAGCTCTCGAGCAACCGCCCTCTTCTACGCGGACGATTCTTACGCCACAACACCAACGGCATCAGAGGTCCGAACGATCAATTTCATACCCGAAAACCACGGGGTCGAGATCAATTATGATTCGGAGCACAATCTGATCGTTACGGGTTTTTACTATTATGACGATAATGCTGACCCCGAGAGTATTAGTTCGATAAAGAGTTTTTATCGGAACGGTGAATTTCTCGTCTCAAGGAACGACGTGGTTCAATCTACATTGCTACATTTTGAAGGGGATGCGATAACCACAGACGGTCGGGCTCCTGTTGCCGTCTGGAATGAAACGGAAATAACGTATCCAACAAGCAAATACGATCTCGGCATCCATTTTGGTACAGAAGCATGGGTGACCTATGAAACGATCTATGGTCAACAGACATTCCTGGATATCAATTCAGCCACGATTGAATTATGGATCAAGAGAGATGACTCCTGGGCAAATGTGTCCGAAGATACCTGGATCATGACCAGCGGTTTTTCACAATCACAGACATTGGACCTTCTCTGGGAATCAGACAACGATTATTTGACCCTGGTCCTTGAAAACAGCAGTGGCTCACATTGTTTGACGATCGACACAACCGGTTTTACCGTTGATGACTGGCACTATATTGCAGTAGCCTGGGAATTGGATGAAACAACCGGAGATAACTTCATCCGGCTCTATGCCGATGAATTTTACACTGAAGCAGTGGGTGATTTGAGTCCATTCATCGTCGCTGATCCTTTGCTGGATGACAATGTCGTGTCATTTGGTCATACAGGCTATGCTCTCGATGAGTTGCGCATTTCAAATGCACCCCTGGCGGAAAATATACTGAGCTATAGTCAGGCACGCGATTCCGCCTTTTTAGACCGGGAAGTCCTCCTGGATGATACATATTTTTCGATCGACGATACGATCAGCGTTCAATACTGCCCTTCGGATGGCATGGCGACCGGAACATGCCTTTCTGATAGCGTCCTCATCAGCAATCCTGTTCTGACAACCCTCATGACTACCCTTCTGATCACATTTCCCGTTTTCTTATAAGACCATCTCGAGTTGCAAGGGTAAGGTTATATATTCGTCGCCCCGCTTGACCGTTACCTGATAGCACGTTGCTCCAGTTTCACGAAATAGTGCTCGAAGGGCCATGATCCCATCAAGAAAGCGTATGTCGATCTGGTTGAGAGCAGTGATCAGATCGCCTTTGAGAAAGCCTGCTTTATCAGCCGATGATCCCGGGGAAACGAAGAATATCTCGATTTGTCCGCTTTCGGTGAGATTGATCTGCATACCACTTCTGTCCATTTCCATGGGCTTGCCGAAATTTTCGCCTTTCTCCAGGATAATATGCTGATGGGCATAGTCGAGATAGAGCACAAAATTTTTGAACAAACTGTTTCCGAGATTGCCGATGAGTTCCTCAGAGGAGAAGGCACCGGCTATTTCAGTTTTCGGGAACGAGATAATCGGCTTTTCGATGATGAATCCGCCAAACTCGATCGTATCAAATCGACAGATGTTTAAATGGAAATGGCCACCCGCCCCCAAACCGACATATTCACGTCCGGGACGTTCATGAAAAGCCTGGGCCTGGGCAAAGGGATAATGAAACGAAATATCACCGGCCCCCAGATCGAGCACCCACCTGCCGGAATACTGTTTGTCCACCTGGGCGGTAACGATCGGGAGATTACTCCGCAGTTCGAACTCGAGCACACTGCCATTTCCGGTATAATGAAAATTTTCCGGTTCATAAAAAGAAATGAGTTCGCGGGCGAAATCGATCCGGGTCACGAACCGTGACAGAAAATCAAAGCCGAGAATACCATCAAACTCAAAGCCGAATGCGTTTTTCATCATTGAACGCAACTCGATGGACACTATTCGCTGTGATCTGAACCGGATACCACCACACTCGAATTCAGGGAGGGTCACAAATGCGAAATCGACTGTATTGCCGGCACCTTGACCCTGCAGCGAGCCCGAGGTCTCGAGACCTAATTCTCGGGCATAGCCCCGATCGATAACCGACTGGCCAGCACCCGAGTCTAACACCCACAGCGATTCCCGACAATTGATGAGTACCTTTATGAAAATATGGTTTTCGATGAATTGAAAGGGAACATTCTCGGAACGACCCTCAGCAGGCATAATGAAATCTCTGGTATCGGTCACCGGCGCAGAAAACAGGCTATCGTCCAAATCAGGATTGACCTCGAAACCGGTCACGCTGATGGTCTGTTTCTGGTTGACCGCCGGGACCACAACCCTTTGGAGAAAGGCATGTTGAACACCATTGACCGGGCGATAATCAGAAAAATAAGTGTGGCTCTCCTG
Organism: bacterium; assembly: GCA_016934675.1. Taxonomy (GTDB): domain Bacteria; phylum CSSED10-310; class JAFGSJ01; order JAFGSJ01; family JAFGSJ01; genus JAFGSJ01. The sequence goes on from JAFGSJ010000051.1 coordinate 176,068, forward strand.
ATCAGGCTGATATTCTTCAACCTTGAGTAAGTAGAATGTGTCCGTACTGATATAGAGTCGGCTGAAATCCTGATTGAGCGAGTTGCTTTTCTTGAGAACATAACAGGTTTGCCCCTCCACCTCGGCTAACCCTTCATGTTGCAGTGTAAAAATCTGGGAAGCGCGGTCCAGATACTCGTAATCTTCATCGTGAAGAGCGACCTGACGACGCAGCTGAACGGCCTCACTCGTTTGATACTGGACCTTTCCGTTCGTATCGACCAGCCATGATCTCAGACCATCATCTCCCTGGGTCTGTTGAAATACGGTCAGATCTATTTCCACTCGGGAGCGGCCCGGATATTTCCGCCAATGCTTGACTGTCCCTTGAATGCCAGTGCCTTCGATTACCAATGTGCCTTCCAGATGGCTCGACTTCTCGGCCTTGACTTTCTCCAGTCCACCTATGGCTTCGATATGTCGGGTAAGGATGTGATAGGGGTCCTCCAATCGCTCAGCCGCTCTTATCGTTGAAACACCCAGAAATGCGAACAACACAATAACTATGACCCTGTGCATCCTATACCTCCTTACCTTGTAAATTCTGCAATTGATTGAAACCGTGTTCCAAAGTGGAAAGTTCATCGAGTACTTCATCAATCAAGGCATTCTCCTCGATTTTCAAACCGGCATCATACGTTACGATCTCGCTCAGAATGGTATTGATTTTGGGGACCATTTTATTCAGGCTGTTCAAAATGTCGAGTAACGTGTTATAGTGTCCGGTCAACCTTTCGGCGCGTTGACAGTATTCGAGTCGCTGTTGTTGTACAGCTTCGAGTTTCTGTTTCAACTCTGCCCGCTGTGCTGACGGCCAATCTTCCTTTAGCTTCTGCTCGAAATGCACAACCTGCCGGATGATCTCATTTTCCTTGTTCAGATCAAAGTCCTTTTCCAGAAGAAGAAGGGCCTGGACATTCAAACCGGCTTGAAAAACCAATTGATCGATCGAGCGGATAATGTCGGCAAAAAGATTCTGCGTCTGGGTACTTTGACTCATAATCTTTATGAGTTTAAAGGCCTGGAAAAGCAGTGACTCATAAACCGACCTGAGAAATTCGTGCGGACGCGTCAAAATCGTTGTTTTCTTGGCCTCATCATAGACCTGACTCGAAAAAAATCCGGGGAGTTTTTTCAGAGACAACGGGATCGTGGGCAAATGCAACCCGCTGAAATTTCGATAGATCAGAAATGCTGTCAAGACCAGAAAGGGGACCGCCAGATAGCCATGAACAAAAAAACAGGCGCATGTCGTCACTCCGGATATGATCGGTAACAGCCACGAATTATAACGAAGTCGTTCTTCCGCCATCTCCACATTAATGGGATGGAGCTGGAAGCCATGAGCGGATAAGAGATCGATCAGTTCACCGGCCCGCTCAGGCTGGTCCCTGATCTGAATAACAAAAGGAAATTTGAAAGATGCTTTGGAATGAATACCTGACGGCGTCGCTAACCCAAGTTGTCGCAGTGTTTTGAACAGTTGTTTCTTGTCCGCATTTCGGTCCGGATCAAGTACCAGAAGATGTGTCGCCTCAGTCCTACCCGTAAAAGGACTATCGAGCTGACAATTCGTGCAGAAAGGAAAACCGAAAGGTAAAGATTTGCCACAATGAAAGCAATTGTCTTCATGTCTCAGGTCAAGCTTGGCCTTCAATCTGGTTTTTAAATCTCGAAGCGAGACCAACGCCTTGGAACGCTTGGTATGGTCAGTATTAGCAATTGAGGATTGATCTAGGCCCCTGCCTGTATCCGTCGCCAAGACGGTGTATTCCTCGCATTGAGGACATCGTCCCTGGAATTGGATGAGTCTTAAACAGCGGGGGCAAATTTCAGCTTTATGATGCAACACCGCCAAAACCTGGGCTGCATCATGAAACCTCTGATCTGGATTTTTCTGGAGCATTTTGACACAGATCAAATCATCAGCTCTGGTTACGTCTTTGTTGCAATGAGAGGGTGGCTGCGGAATGACCCGAGCGTGTTCCAGGGCCAATTCCGAAGGTTCGGTGCTCTTGAAGGGCAAACGACCACAGAGCATCTGATAATAAATCACACCCAAGGCATAAATATCCACGGTTGGGGCCGGATCGAGCGGGTAAAGCTGCTCGGGAGCCATATAACGTGCGTCGAAAAGACCAGGATACCGGGAAATATCCTCGGGTGAGGTAAAACCAAAATCGATGATTTTCAAGGAATCTTCGCTCTGAACAATTATATTACGAGGCTTCAGGTTCTCATGCACTAACTGCTGTCGATGGACAGCGTGTAAGCATGTGGCGATTCTGGTCAAATAATCGGCCGCTTTTTCAGACCCAAGGGCTCGATTACCCATAATATCTTCAAGATTGGTCCCCTCAACCAACTCCATCACCAGATAATAAAGTCCTTTTTCCATGCTGAACGAATGGAGGCGGACCACGCTCGAGGAGTTAATCTTTCGGATACGTTTAATCTTCTCCCTGAAACGGTTAATCATTGCTGCCGATTGTGATAGATCAGACTGAAAAATCTTCAGTGCCAGTTTTTCATTCAGGTGCGTATCCATAGCCTGGTAAACAGTCCCGAGACGGCCCCTACCAAGTAGTTTTATGATCTGGTAGTGCTGAGCAAAAATATCCCCGACTTTGAGTATTTCACCTGGTCCGGATTTCCCGTCCTGGCCTTCTTGTTCAAGTATGGTCATGGCAGTTTGTCCTCGAAATCGTAGAGTTGAAATTGAATGACTTCTCAGTGAAGGGGACGAAACTTCGCTTCATTCTGACACTATAGCAAATAGGACATGATGAGACAATATCATTACTCCCAAAAACCACATTTCTTACAGAAAAGGCATTTCAGCACACAAAACTTGACCTTTTTTCTTTTTTCCTCTATAGTAATAATGATAGTTGATCCTGGATTTTCGTCAAATCCTGAAGTGAAAAGAGATCATATCCAGATCAATGGCCGTGAAGCTGATTTAACAGGGAAATCAACTTCGCGTGGGGAACACCCTGAGAAGGGAGGTGATCCTATTCGTAGTTACACAATGATAGGAGCCTCCGGTGAAGCTCGATAAAGCCAAGCTTCCTGGTCTCCTGAATATCTGGGCCGCATGCTTGTTCTGCGGCCCTCTTTTATGTACCCCCTCGATCATGCGGAAAGCGACCTCGAAACTGAGCGGTATGAGGAAGGATTTATAAGCGGACCAGAGTGATCTCGAAGAGAGCGGGCCACCACTTGCCGGTGACGAACAGCCTCTTATTGGTCGGGTCCCAGGCAATACCGTTGAGGACATCAGACGTGCTCGAATGATCGACCGTATCGAGTAAACCGGCCAGGTCGACAATGCCTTGAACACGACCTGACGTCGGATCGATAATGACGATCTGATCGGTTAACCAGATATTGGCAAAAAGCTGACCATCGATGTATTCAAGCTCATTGAGTCTGTATTGGGGATGACCAGCCCGCATGACTTGAAGGCGATTGTTTATATTGAAGGTTTCAGGATCACGGAAAGTGATATAACTCGAACCGTCGCTCATGATCAGGTCGATCCCGTTCTGACACAAACCCCAACCTTCACCTGAGTAACTCAAATTTTGTATGGGACTGAAATCATCGAGATTATAGACGAAGCAGGTCTCCTCACGGTAGGTTAATTGAAAGAGTCGACCATCGAACAGTGTAATCCCTTCACCGAAATAGGACGAAGGCAGATGATAGATTTGCACGATCTCCCCGGTTTCGAGTGCTACTTTTCGCAGCGATGAAGAGCCATATAGGCCCGTTCCCTCATAAAGATAACCGTTATGATAGAACAGGCCCTGCGTATAGGCCTGTGAATCATGAGGATACGTGTGGACAATCGTATAAGTATACCAGGCGATAGTCGGGGTCGGGGTCGGAGTCAAAACGGGCGTTTGGGTCGGTGTCGCTGTGGCTGTCGGTGGCTCATCATCCGTGTCATCGTCGCTACAACTGGTCGAGAACACGAGAGAGACGAACAACACAGCCAATATCAGACAATAGCCGCCCCATCGTTTGAATGCCATACCGCCTCACCTCAACCGAATATGATTCTATCTTGTGACCATATTCTTCCGATTATAATCACTACTCTCTGCAAGAGTTACCCAGTTCTCGATTTATATTATTTCGTCCCGGGCCAGAGGGCAAGCAAATTCCGGAACAGCTTCTTGCTGCTTCGTGCCCTCCTGGGGCTGCCGATAGAAGAATATTTCACCCTTATAATTCCGCAGCATGATCTCCTGGTCCGTAACACTGACTACATATTCGGGCAGAATCGGTATCTTGCCTCCCCCTCCCGGAGCATCGATAACGAAGTATGGCACAGCCAGACCTGATGTCCAACCTCGCAGAGCCTTGATGATCTCGAGCCCCTTTTCGACCCGGGTCCTGAAATGTTCCGTCCCGAAAACCATGTCGGCCTGGTAAATATAATAAGGCCGTACGCGGGCTCGAACCAGCTTTTGCATCAGCTTCTTCATGACTTCAGGCGAATCGTTGACATCCTTGAGCAGTACCGTCTGATTTCCAAGCGGAATGCCCGCATCAGCCAGCTTGGCGAGAGCCTCGACCGCCTGGGGCGTCAACTCGTCAGGATGGTTAAAGTGCACATTTATATAAAGTGGATGGTATTTTTTGAGCATCCTGACCAGACTACTGGTTATCCGCTGTGGCAGAAAACAGGGGACCCGGCTGCCGATCCGGATAATTTCAACATGTTCGCACTGTCTGACCTGTTTGATAATGTTCTCCAATTTACTGTCTTCGAGTAGTAACGGATCACCACCCGATAGAATAACATCACGGATTTCGGGATGGGCCTTGATATATTCTATTCCACGCTGGATTTCCGAACTCTTGATTTTATCGGAATCCCCGACTTTACGCTTCCGGGTGCAGAAACGGCAGTACGAAGCGCAGACATGCGAAATCAGAAACAGACAACGGTCCGGATAACGATGCACAATGTTGGGCACCGGTGAATGGGTATCTTCAGCCAGAGGGTCCTGATAGAGGTAACTTTCATCGAGCTCCCGGACATCAGGCACGACCTGTCGGTAAAGTGGATCGCCTTTATGCTTGATCAACGATAAATAATATGGCGTTATCTGTACCGGAAACTGACTGACAATACGATCCATTTCTTCCCGTGGGATGTCAAACCTGGACGCTAGTTCAGCCGCGTCGGTCACACTTTTTCTTAATATTCTACGCCATTTTTCCATTTACTGGGCTCCTTCTTCAACGTTTGAAAAATACTTGGTCAGAATCAAACGATCATCGCCCGGGCGGTAAAAATCCTTGATGCGGGCCGCTAGCTCATACGAATTGTTTAAATAAAATTGAACAGTGGGATCATATTTCGGCTGGGATGAGGTCTCGATGATGAGTAATCTCGCCCCCATATTGATCAAGGACCGCTCGACAAAATGTAACAACTGTCGCCCGATCCCCATCCGCTGCACGGCAGGCGAAACCACGATCCAATACAGGTCAAAGGTCCCCTCGGCCGCCGGCGTCGGTCCGTAACAAACATAACCCGCCACCCCCGTCTTTTTACTCAGAGCAACATAGACATCGTAATCTTTCTGCTCCTTGTTGAATAAAAAAGTATCGATAAGTTCCATGGCTACGTCGATCTCGGCCACGGTAAACATGTCGGTCTGTTGAAGCATCTCAAAAAGAATACTTCGGTGTTCTGGTAACATCTTTGTTATGGTTATCATGCTAGCCCCTCTGCGATGCCTGGTTGCAAATCTCTTCAAGAAATTCGGAATATTCGAAGTGTGCGGCGGTAATTGCCTTGGCAAAGCCCGCTTCACGTGAAATATCAGGGTTTGGATTATACTCGAGCACATATATTTTTCCCGCAGCATTGACGCGTAAATCGACCCGGCCATAATCGCGACCTCCCAGGATCGCATAGCTCCGCAAGGCGACTTCCACGATCCTGTCACGCAACGCTGCATCAACTTCAGCCGGACAGAACGACGGCGTCCGAGCATAAAGCGGATGGTCTGTAAGCCACTTGGCCTCATAACTCGTGATCCGCGCGACATCTTCAGCAAAACCGGAAAAGAGAATCTCGGAAACCGGTAAGGCACGCCCCGGCTGCGGGCCATATAGACTAACGTTGAACTCACGGCCCGGTATGTATTTCTCAACAAGTGCCGCCTGTTTATATTTCCGGATGATATGTCCAACATTTTCTCGGAGATCAGCGAGACTCGAAACGACCGAATGCTGCGTAATTCCAAGAGATGCATCTTCTGCCGAAGGCTTTGCGATCAGCGGAAAAGCGAGCGGACTCTCATCCGGCGGCTCGGAACAGACAAAATATTCAGGGGTTGCTATGCCGTTACTCTCCAGTAGCTGTTTGGTCAAGACCTTGTTTTGAGCCAGACCTAATGTAAGCGGAGTGTTTCCGGTATATGGTACTCCCAACAACTCCCATAAACCGGCCAGATACATCTCGGATTGAGTATGTCCCTGATATCCCTCGCATAAATTGAAGATGAGATCGGGTTTGGACCGTTTCAAATCATGCAGCGCTTGCTCGATCGTCCTGACAGCCAGTCGCTCGACCATATGACCTAACGATTGCAACGCCGTACTGACATCGTCAGCTTCAACTTTGACGCCAGCTTCGGACAAGGAGTCAGGATCGAGACTCTCTGCGTCTTCGAGCGGTTGATTATAGGCTACGATTATCCGGAAAGCTCTCGTCATGCCCGCCCCCCACATTCCAGCAAGCCGGTTCGCTTCATGGCTATCTGAACAACATGTTCGAGCATGTCCGCATAACTATATCCAGCCGTCCGAGCGGCCTTGGGAAAACACGAATTATCCTCGGGCTTCGGCAGGATGCCCGGCAAAGGATTCACTTCGAGAATATGTGGTTGACTGGCATGGTCCAACCGAACATCTATTCGTCCCCAGTCCCGGACTTGCAAAACAGCACAAGTCCGTAAAACCAACATCTCTATCTTTTGCCGTAATGCCTCGCTAATATCCGCAGGACACGAAAAAATCTGCAGGGGCTTTTCCGGCACATCCCACAACCATTTGGCCTCATACGAATAAATCCCATTGGCCCCGGGTGGTAAATCATCAAAATTCATGCCGATTATCGGCAAAACCTCGGCTTCGGGACCATTTCCCCAAACCGCAACGGTAAATTCCTGACCCGGCAGAAATTCCTCGATAATGACCGCTTGATCATAGGTGGTCAACATCTTGCCAATACTGACTCGAGCAGCCGCTTCCTGCTTGACCACCGAATCCTCGAAAATACCCTTGCTGCTGCCTTCACTAATCGGTTTGATGATGCCCGGATAAGGAAAATCACATAAGCGATCATCTTCAACACTCGTTATAACATAAAAACGAGGCGTGGCTATCCCATGAAAACTCAATATCTCCTTGGCCCGGGCCTTGTTCAAACACAGGGCCAGCGTCAACGGGTCCGATCCGGAATACGCCAGACCCAAATGCTCACATATTGTCGGAACATATGACTCACGACTATCACCATACAACCCCTCGGCTATATTAAAAACCATATCAGGAGCTGCTTCGAGTAAATTCTGACCAACACGCTCATCAGCCTCCAGGCCGATCACCTCATGACCCTTACTGCTGAACGCCCCCAAAACCGTCTGAATCGTCTCAGGTGAATCACCCTCAGCAAAATAATCAGCCGGAAGCTCAACCACGCTACCGTACCGACACGCACGTCGCTCATATTCCCGACGCAACCCATCCTTGCTGCTGTAGGTAACCACCAGTTTCATCTGTGAACCTTTCTGATACTGTTGAAAACTGCCTGGACATAACCTTATCTACATTTTTTTCCTTTATTTCAAAAATCATGCCAATAGATTCAGCACGACCTAACTTGCTGAATTTAAAAAACTTCCGCTTAAACCTACCCCCACCGCATACCCCCCCGGCACAACATCTCTATCATTTTGAGAATGTCAAGCCTGTATTCAAAGCATTGTCTCTTATTTTGAGAATCTCGCGACCCCGATTCTGGCATATTCTTTCAAAATGAGAAAAAAGCGCACAGTTACCCCCAATATGTTATGTTCGATGAAGGTAGTATCTACAAGATATAGTGTTGTAGTGCCGATAACCCTGTCTATTGGGGATACGCGAAACAGAAGAGTCAGACAATACGGTTAAATCAAGTCGTATTCCTTGATTTTGCGGTAGAGTGTAGCGGGGCTGATCTGGAGAATGCGGGCGGTTTTTTGTTTATCGTTATTGGTAAATTGAAGGGTTCTGGAGATGACGATTTTTTCGATAGCTGAGAGTGACATACCAATCTCGATGGGAATGGACTGGAGGGCGTCTCCGACAGAGAGCATGGGCATGTGATCGAGTTTTATCATTGTTTCCTGGCAGAGCACAACGGCTCGTTCGACCATATTTTCAAGTTCACGGATGTTTCCTCGCCAGCGGTATGCCAGCATTTTTTTCAAGACATCGGGTTGGACGCCCTGAATATTTTTGTTATTCAGATCGTTATATTTGGAGATAAAGTATTGTACAAGGAGAGGGATATCGTCGAGTCGTTCGCGGAGGGGGAGCATTTTAATGGCGAAAACATTCAATCTGTAGAAGAGGTCTTCACGGAATTGTCCGTTTTCGACAGTCTCTTCGAGATTGACATTGGTCGCAGCGATAAGTCTGATATCGACTTTTTTGGTTTCGACCCCGCCGAGTCGTTCGAATTCTGAATTTTGCAAAACGCGTAGGAGCTTGACCTGCATAGCCGGGGTCAATTCACTGATTTCATCGAGGAAGAGAGTACCTTCGTGGGCCAGTTCGATTTTGCCTTTTTTTGATTTAACTGCGCCGGTAAAGGCACCGGGTTCGAAGCCGAAGAGTTCCGCTTCGAGCAGGTTTTCGGGGATGGCCCCACAGTTTATATTAACGAAGGATTTATGTCGGCGGGGGCTGTAGTGATGGATGGCTTTAGCCGCCATTTCTTTACCGGTGCCTGTTTCTCCTGTGATCAGTACAGTCGACCGAGATGGTGCGATTTGGCGGATCAGTTCGGTTATCTGGACGAATTGTGTGTTCAGACCAATGAATACCGGGGCGGTTGGTTCCGATTCGAGTTGCTGTCGGAGCCTGACATTTTCCTGTCGAAGCATGATGATTTCGCGTAGACGGTCGAGTTGACGTCTGATATCGATGAAGCGAAAGGGTTTGACCAGGTAATCATAAGCCCCGCCCCGGATGGCGTCGATGGCGGATTCCACCGAACCGTACGCCGTAATTATAATAACAGGTATTTCGAGTTTCTTTTGTTGCAGGTGTTGCAGGATTTTCATGCCTGAACCGTCTTTGAGTTTGAGATCGGTTATGACGATATTGATCTCATCCCTTTTCAGGATTTTCAGGGCTTCACCGAGTGACTGGGAGGTGACGATCTGATAGAACTCACTCTCGAGGCCCGTTTTCAGAGCAGTCAGCGTATCGATTTCATCATCGACAATCAGGACTTTAAGTTGCATCAGCAGGTTTCTCCGGGCGAACGTCGCTGGATGGAATACTAATGGTAAAGCGCGTCCCGACCTCCGATTCGGAACGGCAGGTAATGTTACCATGATGAGCTCGAACTATCTCACGGGCGATAAACAGGCCCAGTCCGGTGCCCGTGTTTTTTGTGGTGAAGAACGGTTCGAATACTTTCCGTTTCAGGTTTGGAGGGATGCCGGGGCCATTGTCTCGGATGACCGTGTAGACCCGTTGCTTGCGACGATAAGTTTTGATGACAATACTTCCACTCGTATTCAGGGCCTCGAGCGCGTTTTGAATCAGATTCACAAAGGCTCGCCGAATCTGGACCCAATCGCCCAAAACCCACAATTCACGAGCACCGGCGTCATATCTGAGTGAGATCCCCTTGACCTGGGCTTCCAGGCTCAGGTCATCGACCAGGGTTTGTAACAGCTCGATCAGATTCATCCGTTCGGGATAGAGTTCAGAGATATGACTGTATGACAAATATTGATTCAGGTTCGTTTTCATCTGCTGCAGGGCCCGCCCGATCACGGTGATATACTCACTGACTTTGGCCTGGACTTTCCCGCCCGTTACCATTAAAGCTTGCTCGAGAAGTTCAAGATTGAGTCCGAGTGTATTGATCGGATTACGGATATCATGCATGATCGCCGAGGTCAACCGGGCAATGGTTGTCAATTGGCTTAATTGCTGCTTATAGGGGTTTTCGCGCAGTTTATTGAGGACTTCCTGCAATGAGAGAATGAAGAATATCTGTCCGGGATGGGCATGTTTGATTCTGGTAATGGCCACCATTACCTGGATAGGATTGCCTGCTTTCTGCTGCAGATATAGTTTGAAATTTGAGAGGACTTTACGTTCGGACTGGATTTTACGTAAGAAGATCATCTGGGATTTGTCGGTAAACAGGGTCAGAACACTTTTTTTCATGATATCGGGCGGGCTATATCCCGTGGTTTTTTCAGCCATCCTGTTCCAATGGATGATCCTGAATTCATTATCCAGACAGATTACGGCTACGGGTGACTCTTTCAATATCTGATAGATAACCATCAACTGTTTCTGCATGTCATTTTTGACAATTCTAAATTCATCGATCAGGACCTGGTCACGATGAAGGATCGCCCGGTAATGGGCTTCCCATTCGCGGGACAGCCGATCGATCGTCTGCTCAAGGACCATACTCAAACGAAGAAGTACCTGCGTGCCTTTACCGGTGTTTTGGGCATATCGGTTTCTCAGATAGCTGCTGATGATCGAACGAAAGACTTCGATAAGTCTGACTTGTAGATTAAAGTAACCTTTCAATTGTAAGTCATGATGAAAGCTTTTCAGGCAATACGCGGCCAGATGACTTGTTTCATCATCCTGGTAAGTCTGGGGCTGGAGTTCAAGGTCCTTGATGAAGTAGCGAATCATCCCCGAAAAAACCTTTTTCAAAGCTTTCTCGTTACATTTAAGTGGGACAGGGCCCGGGAATCGCTCGAATATCGCCAAGGCATTCTCGACCAACCCGGCTTTATCGCTTTGATGTATGAATTGTGTGTGCTTCATAGTGCCAACCACCATGGTCAGGTATCGGACTGCATGATTGTAAGGATAGTAGCTCTACTCCCAAAAGACCGTTCTCGAGTTTTCTATCTCGGTCCTGATCACAACCTGAACGCCGATAAAATAACTTTTACTGGCCCGATTGTCAAGACTTTCGTTCACCCAAAATCCACTAGCCGTTGCGACGACCCTTTTTTTGATCTTTTCATCTCGGAGCTGGTCCTGGTCGAGATTGCCGGGGGCGACAGTGATGCAGCCGCCCGAAGACATGCTCTTGTCCAGGAGATACCTGTTCTCGAACTCACGGCTGAAACAGCCACTACGTACTCAGAAAATGAAGGAGCTCTGAACTCAGGGTAAATAGGTATATCCTCCTGACAAGGTCCCGATCTGATTATCCGGATTGATGACCGAAACAGGACAACTACCTGCCGTCAAGGGCGGTGTCGTGCAAGAGATTGAGTTTTCGTTGGTAACGGAAATATCTGAAGCCGGTGTCGAGCAGAACAGAACGCGTGCGTTCGGTTGAAAATGATGCCCAAGGACCGTTACGGGTGTACCGGTGTTTTGTGGTCCACTCGAAGGCGAAACGATGAGAACCTTGGGTGGCGTGTCCGGCAATTGATAATTCCAGACCTTATAATAGCAGTTAGTGCAGGGCGGTGTTCCGCTCTGGTCATCCGCAAAATTGGTCAAGCCATCTTCAATCGGGGCGCTGATCAAGTCTGCGGCCTCGAAAAACGGTGATTCGGACCGATAGACAAAGTAATAACCATCGATTAAAGAATTATTCCCGAGCGTGTCATTCCAGTCGAGGGTATAGACTGTCCCGGCCTTGGTCAGGTGCATGGTCAGGTGCAGATCATCGGTCCGATCATCGAATGTGCGATTGTTGTTGTATTCAGAGCCATCGTTATCGCGTCCACCATCTGTATCACCCCGGCATGGGTCGGACCCGAGCACGCACTCGGCGAGATTGTTCAAGAGATCGTAATCCGGGTCAGCTTCGGCATCAGCCACCGCACTATCGAGACAGTCATGCTGGTCCTCGAACAGATCAGGCAAACCATCTTCATCTGAATCAGCCAGGGTGATCTCGTAAGTGATCGGTCCCTCCCAGGTTGAACCGTAAGGTACGGGCGTGCCACCGGACAGATCGGGTCCGCTCGATGAAAGCAGACCGACATTGCCGACATTGTCAATCGCCTGAACAAAATAGCGGATGTCACCCATGAGTGTTAGATTGCCTTGCCAGGTACCGCTGCTATTGGTCAAATCCATGGTTTTCCAGTGTGTGGTCAGGTAATCGTTGTAGGTGATCACGACACGATAGACCCCGGAATCATCGCTAACCGGGACCGAAAAAGAAGCTGTCAACCCGTCAAGCACATGAAATCCCGCTACACCGGGATCTGCTATTGTCGGGGAAATGATGTCGCTCGAAGTCGAGTAATAGACGACCATCTGCATATCGTTGAAATGGGCCTCGGTGTTCTCGGTTTCTTCGAAATATCCAGTCCGGACCACCATATTCGTGTAGCCGACCTGGCCGATATCTTTCTGGGCTGAGCCTCCGGAGGTGCCATAGGAGACACGGACACAGGGCGTAAAACCGCTGACCAGCGGCAGTGGGCCTTCATCGCCGGGCGGATTGGTAGAGCGGGGCACACCTATCACGGGATTGAATGCTTCTTCCGGGCTATAATGACCACCTGTGAAAACAACTCCATGGGCTTCGGTCCCTGATAATTGGGATTCGTAGACAAATTGAGGTTGGAGAGCGTCACCGACCTCATCGGAAGAGCGCCCATTCAATTCGTAATAATCGCCATCTTCCGTGTTTATTTTCGTATATGTGCCCGATCCGAAACTGAAGTTCAACTCGAGTTCGGTTACTCCCGAGGGGAGGTCTTTGTTCGTGCTTGACGAATGCAATTTTTTCGTCAGACAAACCCCATCTGCACAGCCGTAATCCTGACCGTCTGGTGCCGGCAAACCCGGCTTTTCATCATCTCTTTTCGCAACATCGGTGACGATGACCGTATTGGGGATACCAAACAAGGTCAGTTCATGCAGGACTTTCTCGTCAAAAACGTCATACCGGTTGGTTTCGAGATAGTAATCGCGTTTGGCCTCAGCCAGTGCATTACCGATAGATAATGAATCAACCGTCAGTATTTCCCCGGAGATTTTCTCGATGAGTTTTTCGGTCAAGCCACGTCCATGCTTAATCCCCCAGCCATAACCCGTATTGCCGATATAGGCCAGAACACCCTTGGTGCTCAAGACCTCGGGCAGGTCGAGCGGATTCGGATCGGAAAGCGGGACCGGTAAACCGGAATGACAGCCTGAACTATATACTATGGTTCCGTTGAGATTGTATGCGTCGTAGGGCGGGGCATTCATCTCGACAGCAGTCAGGAGTGACAAATCCGAGGCCGCCCAACCGTAATGATTGGCATGAGTATTGACCAAGGCCAACTGAGGTGGACTCGTTGAAAAGAGTTGATTGCCCAGGTCGCTGTCCGAATAGGTCAGATCGGGGCACACCAGGCCAAGGTCCTCCGGATCGTCGAGCAGAAAATCGGTTGTTTCCTGGCCCAAAAATTCCTGATACAGGACACAGGCCGAGTCGTACAGAAAGTCAAAGCCAGTCACCAGTACCCGGTCTGTGATTGCAGTCAGATTGACCTGGCCGTCGTGCGACAAATATATGTTCATCAACTCGATCATCTGGTCCGGTGTCTCGACCAAACGACCAATGGCCAGATCATTCAGATACACCGAGCCATCACCTGGCAGATCGGATAGTTCCGGACCGGATTCCGCATAATAATTATCGGTCAAAAAATAGTTCAGGGCAATTGCTGAGCCTACCGTGCTGCCGGTATCAAGCCCGACCTGATCGGGATATTGAGACTCGGGGTAGATACTGGTCCCGTCAGGCATCCGGTAAAAGGGAATCTGCTGATCATCACCGACAAGAATTATATAGCGCACATTCGTATATGTTGTGGTGATCAAACCATCGCTCTCATTATAGAGATAAGCCCAAATAGCGGCTGCGACAGAGTTAGCCCGTTCCTGTGCACCGCTTTCGTCGCAGGGCAATTCCGTCGAGCACGGTCCGGGATAGCAACTGTCCCAGCAATAATAAGCCTGCTGGATCGTGCTAACCAGCACCAGGTCGCGGACGATACCCACAATTTTATTATGCTCAGACAGTTCCTGTAGTTTCAGGGCCAGGGCCTCTTGGGCAGCAGTGCCATACTGGCTCTCTATCCGGCCGGAATCCCAAAGAACAAGCGTCTTGACGGCCGAGGTTGTCGGCTTGATGATATAGAAATTCGCATTGGACTCATCCGTGGCACTATTGGCTGAGTTATCAGTAACTTCGAGTCTGATTCTGCATCTGGCTGAAGGAAACGTTTGGCCTTGAGCGTTGGCCTGATCTGCCGTGGGCATGTCCCACCAGAACGAATGATCATCCGCTTCAAGCGTGTCGGTACCCGAGGCATTGTCCGCCGGACATTCTATCGGGTCCTCCGAATCGGCAATACAGGTCCAAGTCTCTCCTTCATCAGTCGAGTATATGAGACGGTTCCTGCTCAAAACGAAATTATCCGACGCCTCCCAGGAAATCAGGTGCGAGCTCAGGGCCTGTTCGGATTCGGAATAAGTCCAGGAGTCGCCACCATTGGGCGTGATAATTTCGATTTCGGGTGGTGCACCATCCAAGACCTTAAAGACGAGCGGCACACAGTCAATCCGGTCTGTCGTATCGATAGATTTCAGCCAGATCCTGTGCAGACCGGGCGTGGCCAGGCCATACGAGATCAGGTCCGACTCATCCAAACGGACACTCGCGGCTTCAATATCAAACGTCCCACAACAGTTAGCCGCATCGTGCAGGTCCCAGAAATTCGATCTGGTATCGTAGGCATCGTCGTCCGGGGTCGTGCTGTGGGGATTACTGCCCACGGTCGAAGCGACCCCGTCCAGGCTGATCGTATCGGTCTGGCCTAAAACAAAGAGCGGACTGGCCGGTGGAGTGTTATACAGACTCTGGACCTCGTTTGCATCCAGGGCCCGATTGAAAATGATCACTTCATCGATATCGCCTTTGAAATATTCCATTACACTGCCGCGCCAGCCTCGACCAACCATGACATCGGCTATGTTTGAAACGGGACCGGTAAAAGTGCCACTGTCGACCAGATCACCGTCGATATAAATCAGGGCCAGATCGATCGAACGGTCGAGCACGCCCACGATATGGTGCCAAAGACCGTCCCGCAGGTCCGTCTCTCCCTGGACGACGACATAACCCGTCCCTTCAGCATAAAGACTCATCCCGCCATAAGCGTTTTCACGCAACTCGAGCGAGTAGTGGTTCGGAGTATAACCTGAGCCGGGGCGCTTTGAAACAATTGGTGCATTGAGTCCAGTCGAGCCAACATCGGTCCTGATCCAGGCCTGGACCGAAAAACTTTCAGTCTCATCGAAATCGATTTCGGGCCGGTGCTTTACTACCAGATAATCATCAACGCCATCAAAACTCCGGGCACTATTGACCCAGCCTTGTTCGAGTATGGTGGGACATGTATCGATGGCACAGGTGGGATGGTTGCCCCAGGCCGAGCTATCCTGATAGATCATGAGGGAGCCGGGGTCATCCAGATGAAGATACAACACGGCAGCATCACGGATATAGCGATCACGGACCTCCAGTGGAGTCAGAGCCCGTTTGAACACAGCGACCTCATCGATCGAACCGGCAAACCAATGCCGGTCCGTGGACAGGATGCGTGAACCGACATGAAAATCAAGTTTCGTCGCAAGGGTGAAATTGCCCAGGTCCTGTGAGGCGACTTCAAAACCATTGACATAGAGCCTGCCTGTATTTTCACCATAGCTGGCTGCCACATGATACCACACTTCTGGCGTGAATTGACCGGCCGGACTCGAAAGAGGATGAGAAAACAAATCATCATCGACAAAATCCACATACAGATAATCAAAGGCATCGTATTGCCAGAGATGGACACCTGTTGTTGAAATGTCACCAAATTCCAGAATTGGTTGGCTTGTCGCTCCGGTGGCGGGTTTTATCCAAGCCATGAGCGTAATTTCAGAAGCGGTATTCAGCGAAGTCGTGCTGGAAATGACAATATCATCCTTGTCGCCGTCATAGGTTGCTGCCAGCCTGACCTGTCCGGAAGAACCGCTCAGGGGACATCCGGTACAACTCCCATCATTGCCCAAACCTGATCCATCGGCAAAAGTTGACCTGCCGGGCGGTTCGTCCAGGTGCAGAAGCAGCACTGCGGAAAGATCGGACACCGGGACTGCGAGCGGTGCTGTGCTGGGATACAATATGCCCAAACCACCGAACGGAGTTCCTCCCCAGACAATCATTTCAGTCCCGGTCCAGATCGCAGTGTGATCTCGACGTTCAGGTGGAACATCCTCGAGCGGCGTGCTTGTCCATGAACCGCCAATTTCATCCGGTCGATAGCGCCCACCGCTTGACATGCCCCATATGTCATCACTCAGCCTTGATCCTCCCCAGACTATCATTTCATCCCCCGTCCAAACTGCTGTATGATTCGCACGGGCTTCCGGTGTACTCGAGGTCGAGAGCATTGACCAGATGTTAAGAGCGGGATTGAAACAACCACCGGTATTTAAATTCAGGAGGCTTTCAGTGCCGGTGTCATAATACGTTCCCCCCCACACGATCATTTCGTTGAGGTCCTTATTCCATACAGCCGTCGCATTCCCACGGCCTTCCGGTGCATCCGTCAAGGAAACAGTACCCCAGGTATTCGTGGCCGGATAATAGCGGGCACCATCATTGTGATAGGGTACCGTTCCGGAGTAGCCACCCCAGAAGATCATCTGTTGACCGGTCCAGACGGTACTGTGATTGGAGCGTCCCGGCGGACAATTGGTCGCCGTGTTTGTGGATAACCAGGAGTCGCTCCCGGGCAGATAGCGCCCACCGGTGTTGAAATAGGTAGTACTACCACCAGAACTCTCGTAATCAGCTCCTCCCCAAATCGTCACATATGTCCCGGTCCAGACCATACTGCAGTCCCGACGTTCCGAAGGACAATTCGTCCCGGTCGAGGTGGCCTGCCAGGGATCAAGACCGCCATCATCGAGAACAGGATCGTAGCGTCCGCCTGTATTGCACTCTGCTATACCCTGTGGGATATCGAACCCACCCCAGATGATCATCTCGGAACCGGTCCAAACAGCGGTGTGGTCATAACGGGCCGAAGGGCAGTCCCCACCAGTTCCGATCGGTAACCACGTATCGGTCACGGGAAAGTATCTGCTTCCCGATCCGGTCTCCTCTTCCAGATTCCCGCCCCAGACGATCATTTCACTACCGGTCCAGACGACACTGTGGCCACTCCTTTGCCCCGGTCCGGCAGGAGCCGCTATCGGCGTCCAGGAGTTCGAGCTGATACAGTAGCGGCCTCCGCTATCGAGTTTACTCCCGCCCCACACAATCATGTCACTGCCGGTCCAAAGCACGATGTGATTCGAGCGGGCTTGTGGAGCATTTGTGGTAGATATGGTGGACCAGGAGTTAGTGTCTGGTCGATAGCGCCTGCCATTATTGAGGTCCTCCCCGGAAACATCGTCTTTCCCGCCCCAGATTGCCATCATCTGGCCGGTCCAGACCGCACTGTGATCATATCGGGCCGAAGGACAGTTTGCCCCGGTTGCTGTCGCCGTCCACGTGTCTGTATCGGAATTATACATTGCTCCGGTATTTCCACAATCTTCGCCGCCCCAGATGATCATACGGTTGCCCGTCGAGACCGCCGTGTGATTCAAACGCGCTGTTGGAACATTGCAGGGTGCGGCTGAATCAGAGCACGTTGACGTCCAGGTATTTGCCGCAGGATTATAGCGACCGCCTGAGTTAAAGGGTAATCCCCAATTATCTCCGCCCCACACGATCATTTCCCAGCCGACATAGACTGCAGTGTGTCGCCGACGAGGCTCCGGCGCGCCAGTCGTAGCCAAGGCGGCCCAACTATCGGACCCCGGATTATAACGCCCGCCGGTATTGATCAAGGTAATATCACTATCCACTCCCCCCCATATGATCATATAATAGCCATTCCAGACAGCAGTGTGATTATATCGGGCTGATGGACAGTTTGTCCCGGTCGAGGTCGAGCTCCAGGTATCGCTCTGAGGATTGTAACGACCACCGCTGTTGAACGCCAAGGAAGAACCAGAATAGCCCCCCCAGACGACCATTTCACTGCCGGTCCAGACCGCTGTTCCGGCCCACTCGGGAGCACCAACCTCAGAAGTCCTGGTCCAGGTATCGGTCAGAGGATCATATTTACCGCCTATATTTCCAATGGTCTCACCCCCCCAGACGATCATCTCATTACCGGTCCAGACCGCTTTATATCCACTTCCACGTGGGGGTAGATAAGGTTCAGTAGCCCAACTATCTGGCGTCAAACCGCCTTCAAGCTTTTTCCCGATCTGATAACCACCTGCGGGAGGATCGGCTTGAATAAAATCGAAATTACTTATATCCACACACTCGAGCCATTCATCCAAAGCGATTTTCGAAAAAATTCGGGCTGTTCCCTGAAACACGGTTGCAGTGCGCAGATCTGTCCGCTTAAGCACAAAAGCATCGTCTGTTTCGCTGAAACGCAGGCTATCACTGTCAAGCGGGTACGTTCCGACAATTTCATCATACTCAGCGACAGACAGGACCCTGGCGGACCCTTTTTCCGACACGATCGGTGCCTCCTCTGCCGCACTCAGATACACGGAATGAAGCGATCCGGGCCCGATCGATTCGAGCTCACGGGCAACCGTTCCTTCATATATCCCAAGGACCTCGTCTCGCAATTGACCGTGAAATCGTTCATCCCGGGCATACCACTTCCGCACGAGGCGATCAACCAACAACGGCCGGGCCAGACACTCGGCAATGAGAAAGGGATCGTTATCCAGCACACGATACAGGGCTTGCAGCTTCTCGGGGGCCTTGGTATTCTTCTCTATCCGCACGATTTCGGCTTGCACGTGTTCACCTGTTATTATTTCACCCCAGTAGGTCTCGAGAAACAATTCCTTCTTCAGATCAACGAGTAGCTTCTGCCGTATCGTTTCCGGGCTGATCATTGTCTCGAAAGCAGGCTTTGGTTCAGGATTCTCCGCAGGCCAAGTCCGCTGTTCATAATAGAATCGTTCAAGGGCAGTATGAGCACAAACCCGGTCCTCCTGGGTCAATTGACCATATCTGTTTATGGCATGAACAGGTCCATGGTCTGCATTGACTCGGATGACACTCCCCATAATGATGCCCACAAACCAGACCCAGATAAGAATGTTATTGAATGGAGCATATAAGCTGATCATTCCTATCAGACTGCGATTATCTCTCATGATCGTTTCCCCCATGCTTTAATAACAACGTTACATCTGTTCTCCTCAATTGTTTAGAAGTTAGTCAAACTTGAAAAAAGCACTCATAAACAGTATAAGTACTTATAAAATAAAAAACAGCGTGATACATAGAATATTTTGAAAATTGAACGAGCATCGTCAGAGAGTCACGGTAAAGACGTATATCCTTGGGCATTTTTCATACGTAAAAGGTTTTGATTAGTGCAAGTGGTGTGATATACGAAGTCATTATTACGCTGGAAAATGTGGTGGAACATCATCTCCGGCACGATTATTGGTCCATGGACTTTCACAGCCTTCAGGAGGTATGAGATGAAGTATTCAGCAACAGTTTTTCTGATGTGCCTCGTTGGTGTTTTGTTATGCGGGACGGGGTCCGGTTTAGCCCTGGACGAGGAAGATGTCAATATTCATGGTTTTCTGGGTATTGGTTATCTCTACACGGGTTCCAACGACTACCTTGCCGACACCAAGGATGGCACCATGGAATTTAACGAGATTGGGCTGAACTTCAGTGTTGCACCGGCTGAAAAATTATCACTGGCAATCCAGCTCTTCTCGCGAGACCTCGGAAACCAAGACAATAACAGGATCGACGTTGATTTCGCGTTCGGTGATTATCATTGGCGGGACGAACTCGGGGTCCGCCTTGGTCGGACCAAAAACCCTCACGGGCTTTACTTCGACACTATCGATCTCGATGTGGGTCGTACTTCGGTTTTTCTGCCGCTCACCATGTACTTTATTCGGCTTCGCTCGTATCTGATGACGAACGATGGCATCAACATATACGGCAATCTACCGCTCGGCCCGGTCGGTGCGATCGAATACCAGGGTTATTACGGTATTCAGCAAGCCACCAGCGATTTGATGTTACCGTTTTATGAGCCTATTCTCGAGGAAGCACACTGCACCCATCCTTCTGACATATTCGGTGGTCGACTCCTTTGGCGGACCCCACTCGACGGACTCATCTTCGCGTCGAGTTATGTCAACATGGCCAACCGGGAGGTGATCGGACCCATTAAGAGTGAGTTCACTACACCTGTCGAACCTTTCGGTTCGCTCTATCCTGCCGGAACACATGTTACCGCAACGAACGAACATCAGGAAGCGATCATTTTCTCGAGCGAATACTCCCTTTCCAAGCTGACCTTGAGTGCGGAGTACTTTCGTTTCAAGGGTAAATATGAGTATGAAGCTGACCAGCCTTACAATGAGACCCTGGCAGCCCTGATCGGTTTCACCGGTATTCCCGACCTGAATATGGATGCCGGGGCCTGGTATGCTCAGGCCAATTACCAGTTTACGAACTGGTTCGCGGCCCTGCTGAGTTATGGCGAGTACTATTCTGACTGGCATGACAAAAAGGGTGATGATCTCGACCCGGATGTTGAAAAAGCAACCGCATACCAGAAAGATTTGCAACTGGCCTTGAGGTTCGACCTCAATTCAAATTGGAACATCAAGGTTGAAGCACATTCGATTGACGGCACGGCCGAATGCTATGAAGAAGTCACGGAAAACAAGTGGAACTTTTACGCACTCAAGACATCATTCTACTTTTAGCATCGGCCACTGAAAAGGAGTATTGCCATGATAAAAAGCCTCCATCTCGCCCCGGTCTTCTTCCTGATCGGATTACTTACGTCAATATCGGCAGTGGCTGCCGATGTCATCGTTATTGTGCATCCGAGCGTCTCAGTTGACAATCTCAACATTGATGAGCTGAAAGATTTCTATCTCGGAAAGAAGAGCCTCTGGGACAAAAACACCAAGGTTCTCCTGACAACCCTGAAAGACAGCCCCGCAACCTCTGAGTTCCTGGAAAAATACATCGGCAAAACCACGACCCAATTCCAGAATTTCTGGAATAAACTTCTCTTTTCCGGTAAGGGCGTACCCCCGACCATGTTCAAGGATGAGAAGAGCCTGGTCGAATATATCTCCCAGAAAGAGGGTGCCATCGGATTTGTTTCCAAAGACCAGAATTTGGAAAAAGTGAAAAAAATCACGATCACACAATAACAGAAACGCCGTGGTCCTGACCACATTGCCTCGTTTTTCTGAGCTGGACAGGCCGACCGTGTTGGTATATGGATATCGGAAATGTGCCCTGATATATCAACAAGGAGGAGGTCCATGTCACCGAGTGCCAGCGTTGTCCGGATCGAGATTCTGTTTTTGCTGCTATGCTGTTTGATGCCGTTCAGCCAACCATACGCCCAGGAAAATTTCGATGTCCGTGAGATAGTTGCTCGGGTTGATAAACTCTATCGCTCCGAGACAAGCTATGCTGAAATGGAGATGACCATCGAAACACCGCATTGGGAAAGGACCTTACGTCTCGAGGCCTGGACCCAGGGTATGGACCGGACCTTTATCCATATTCTCGCCCCCAAAAAAGACCAAGGCGTGACCACACTACGAGTCGAACAAGACATGTGGAACTATTTCCCCAAGATAAATAAAGTCATGAAAGTCCCGCCTTCCATGATGATGGGCTCCTGGATGGGCTCGGATTTCACCAATGATGATCTGGTCAAGGAAAGCACGCTGCTCGATGATTATGTTGCAAGCCTGGTTCAACCCGAGGATGCCCTTCCGGGCCATTATTACATCAAGTTGGTCCCACGCGAACAAACAGCGACCGTCTGGGGCAAAATAGTTCTGGTAGTGCGGAAATCAGACTTGTTCCCTCTGAAAGAGGAATACTATGATGAAAAGGGCACATTGATGCGGACCATGGAATTTCAAGATATGCAGATACTTGGCGGTCGTAAACTCCCCGTAACCATGATCATGATACCACTCAATAAGGAAAAGCATCGGACTATCATCCGTTATCTCAAGGCAGAATTCGATCTCGAGCTGGATGCCGAGGTCTTTACTCTCCGTAATCTCCAGAAAAAACGCTGAGTGTGCTCGAAATCTTGGGGCACCGGGCCGGATCGGTTTTAATCAGATCAGATTATCGTTATGATTATATTAAAAATGGCTTTTCGTAACATATTTCGTCAACGGCGACGGTCGTTACTGACCGGTTTGACCATGATTGGCGGTCTGGTGCTGTTGTCCTTATCAATCGCCTTGTCCGAAGGGACCTATAGCCGGATCATTGACACATTTACCCGCTTGTATACCGGTCATGTCCAGATCCATAAACAGGGATATTTGGACAAACCTTCATTGTACAATACTATTGATGATTATAAAGATTTGTGTCAGAAGCTCGGAACCGAACCAAATGTTCTTTCTTGGACACCACGTCTCCAAAGTGTAGCGTTGGCGTTCATCGGACCAAAAACTGCCGGTGCCCGCATTATTGGGATCGAGCCTGAAATGGAACAAAGAACAACCACCTTAGCCTATAAAGTTAAAGAAGGTTCTTTTTTGAACTCCGAACCCGACAACACGGTCATGATCGGTTCAAACCTTGCAAAAGTCATTGGGGCTCGTGTTGGGGATGAAATGGTTTTAGTCGGGCAAGCCGCAGACGGTTCGATCGCCAATGATATTTTTACGGTCTGCGGAATCATCGGTAAAGGCGGAAACTCATACGAGCGTATGAACTGTTACATGCACCTGCGATCTGCCCAGAATTTTCTGGTGCTCGATGGACGCATTCACGAGATTGCCCTGGTGGCCAGAAGTTACAAACAATCGCTCCTCGTCACTGACAATCTGCGTAGGATTCTCGCTGATCCTGAATTGGACATTCAACCCTGGCAGGAGGTTGAGAAGCAGTTTTTTAAGTCGATGCAGGCAGATGTCCAGGGTATGTGGATCACGCTTTTGATAATAATGATCATTGTTGGCATCGGTGTTCTCAATACCGTGCTCATGACTATTCTCGAAAGGACCCGCGAGTTTGGCGTTTTGAAGGCATTGGGCACCCGGCCGGCCCAGGTATTCAAACTGATCGTGCTCGAGACAGCCTTCTTATCGATAATAGCAGCCCTTGCCGGTCTGCTCATCAGTCTTCCAGTCAACTTATATTTTTCTCGGTTCGGGCTCGATTATCCCGCGCCCATCGATATCGGAGGTATCGAGATCGCTACTCTGCAAGCCAGTATTACTGTGCGTTCGTTGTGTCTTCCGGTAGCGATCACCATTTTCACCGCCCTACTGGTCAGTATCCTACCGGCAGTCAGGGCCGCTCGAGTAGTCCCGATGAAAGCTATGAGAGCACATTAGGTTAAGTTCTACTCTATAAGGATGATTATTTATGCTGCTTTTTCTCAGACTTGCCTGGCGTAACATTTTTCGCAACACGCGTCGGACCGTCTTATCCGGATTGGCTATCGGGATTGGCCTGGCCGCGTTGATCCTGACCGATGCCCTGATCATCGGAATGGAAGAACATATGATTCGGATGACCACCGATACTTTACTGGGTCAGGGCCAAATTCATGCCACCGATTTCCGCCAGACATTTGCGGTTGAAAAAACCATACCTGATGGACAAAAAATTCTGGACCAACTCGCGGCTGAGCACATCATCCGGTCATATACGCCCCGGACCACCTGTTATGCCATGATCTCCTCTCCCGCCAACGTTGACTCGATTATGCTCTACGGCATCGATCCTGAGCGAGAACCGACAGTTTCGAAACTTGGGGAAATGATAATAGATGGCTCGTTTCTGGCTGAGGGGCCCGAGAACAGGGTCATGATCGGATCAAAACTGGCCGAGAGTCTCGAAGTGACCGTCGGGGATCGCATTGTACTAACCGTGGCCCAGGCCCAGACCGGTGAATTATCCCAGGAAATGTACCGGATCGGGGCCATATTCCAATATGATATCCGCGACCTGGATCGTGGCCTGGCCTTTATTCATCTCGAAAAAGCTCAAAAAATGCTGGGGCTTGGTCAAGAAATCCACGAGATAGCGTTTCATTTTACGGATATTCATATGTCACGAGACCGTTCCTTACCGTTTTGGAAGAACTATTCCAAACCCGGGACCATTGCCGAGAGTTGGATGGATATTTTATCTGAGCTTGAGGCTTTGCTCAAACTGTCTCAATATTCGGTGCTCATCGCGGCTTTTATTTTATTTGGCGTCGTGTCGTTGGGCATCATGAATACTCTTTTTATGTCTCTCTACGAACGCATGTTCGAATTCGGAGTTCTACGGGCGGTGGGAACCAGGCCCTGTAAACTGGCATTGATCATCATCGGTGAAGCAGGGGCCATTTCCGTCATCAGTATTGTGATCGGCATAATTATCGGGTTTCTGGTGACGCTCCTTCTGATCTGGGTCGGGATCGATTATCGCGGACTCGAATTCGGTGGCGTCGCTTTTCGTGAAAAACTCTATCCCGTGCTCACGGTATGGCAATTCATCATTTATCCTTTCTGGCTGTTCGTTTTTACCTGTCTTATCGGTATATATCCGGCGATTTATGCCGCTCGAATCACACCGGCCACAGCGATGCGTAAAAGTTTTTAAAGTAAGAAGGAGTCAGATACATGATCGATCAACAGACTGCTGTCATACAAACAGAAGACCTGTCCATGGTCTATCGCACCGGCGAGATCGCCGTCCAGGCCCTGTGTCAGGTCAATCTGACTATCCGTCAGGGTGAGTTTACGGCCATAGCCGGTCCGTCAGGCTCGGGAAAAACCACACTCCTAAACATGATCAGTGGGCTCGATCACCCGACTGCGGGCAAGGTTTTCCTTTCCGGCAAGGCCATGAGTGATATGAGCGGTTCAGAGCTGTCTGATTTCCGGCGCGATCATATCGGTTTTGTCTTTCAATCCTATAATTTGGTCCCGGTCCTGTCGGTCCGAGAAAATATTGAATATATAATGCTGCTTCAAGGTGTTTCTCAGGCAGAACGGAGACGTAGGGTCCGCGAAATCCTGCACGATATCGGGCTCGAAGGTATGGAAGACCGACGACCCGTCCACTTGTCCGGTGGTCAGCAACAGCGTGTCGCTGTTGCTCGGGCCATGGTCTCTCAACCGGACCTTATTCTGGCCGACGAACCGACCGCTAATCTGGACTCGGCCACCGGGGCCTCTTTAGTCGATATGATGCGAACCTTGAACCGGGACCGGGGAATGACTTTTGTCTTTTCAACCCATGACGAAATGATCAAGGAACGGGCCCGACGCCTGATAATCCTTAAGGATGGACGGATCGAGAACGATGAAGTTCGCACAGAATAATCTGGCCTGGTCCGCACACCTGGTAATGGCCTTCTTTTTGGGCCTCGCGCTATTCTTATCAGTCTGCTCTGCTTCTGAATTATCGATCACCGGTAGTTATAAAAGCCTCTTTACCGCCTATGATCCAGCGAATTATTCGCTCCAGGACGATCTGGTCGACAGCCCGCTCGAGGCCCAGGTCCAGAACCGAACTCGAGTCAAACTCTTTTGGCAGTCCAATCGGGACTTTTCCGTCGAGATCGCATATGAGCTGGTCCCGGCCCTGATACAGGAATCGTACAATCAGAACCTGGCCCAGCTCCTACCCGAAACCGACCGATCTGAATATCGCTTCCATGATCTGCACGCGACCCTCTATCCGGACTCGGGCACACCCGAAAGCAGTTTCTCGGTTGGTCAGAACCTGGACCGACTGTTATGCACATGGACCGCTGAATATTTTGACCTGACCATCGGTCGACAGGCTATCTCCTTCGGCTCCGCCCGGATAATCAACCCGACCGACATTTTGACCCCATTTTCCTACCAGACCGTTGATACCGAGGACAGGCCCGGTGTGGATGCGATTCGACTGAAAATCCCGACCGGGGCTATGAGCGAACTCGATCTTGGCTTTGTGTGCGGACCAGACGGTCATCACTCGGAAAACGCTACTTTTATCCGAGCACGATTTCCTCTTACGAATAATGATCTCACCTTCCTGGCCTGTCTGTTCAAAGATAACCTTATGGCTGGCTTCGATTTGGCTCGGTCACTGGGGGGGGCCGGACTCTGGCTCGAAACGGCCTATACCTGGATCGATGTAACCAATGACAATGATACAACGCATGACCTGGATTACTTCCGACTGTCTATGGGGCTCGATTATAATCTGCTCGAAGATATGTACGGTTATATCGAATATCATTATAACGGACCAGGTGAAACAGGGTCAGACCGCTATCTCTCAAGCCTGAATAGGACCGCATTCAGCGAAGGGAATGTATACCTGCTCGGAAAACAATATCTGGCCCCCGGCCTGAATTATATGCTTACCCCCTTGCTGACAGCCGATCTTGCGGCATTGATCAATCTGGGCGACCCCTCGGCCCTCCTGTCAGCTTCTCTCGAATATAGCCTGACCCAAGATGTATATATCCGTTTGGGAACATTCATCGCTACCGGTCAGTCCGCCCGATTCGAAACGTCTTCTGATGCTTCTCAAGGGCCGGTCTTGGAGCCCCGTTCCGAATTCGGCTTATACCCCACCTATTACTACACTTCCATAAGAGCTTATTTCTAGTTTACTAAAAAAAAAAGCCCGATCCCAAAACAATGGGATCGGGCATGATGATACGTGTTTTCTTAGTTGACGATACCTCTAACGATATCTCTAATGGTAATATCTGTGGTTGCAAGTTCCTTGCTTTCCGAAGACAATTCCACGGATTTTAACGTATAACGATAGGTTTGACCGATAGCAATATCCGGGTCCACAAATGAATACTTGGCTCCCATGAAAGCGTTGCCTTGACTGGGGATTAAATTTGCGTTCACGGATGACATTTTCCCGAATGAACCGTCTTTACGGAGCTGTTGTCTGTATAAATTGAAGCCAAGCACGTCGATCTCGACTGCTGTTTCCCAATCCAGACGAACGCCCTTCTTGATCTTGGACGCATCGAAGGAGATTAAATCAACATAGAGGTCCTCTTCGCAGGTCACTGTGGCATAATAGAGGTCCAAAGCCCCACAGGTTGTATTATAAAAATCAGATGGACCTGCCCATAACCAGTAAACCCCGGCCGGAACTGTCGCTGAAAGTGTCACTTCCTCACAGGCTAATCCCGTATCCAAAATGTATTCACCTGCTGCAATATTACAATCGCTGGTATTGGTCACTACAATCAACTGAAAGGGGAATTCCGCCATACCGGTCCAGGTCAGGATATTGGATGCAAAGGGTGCGGTGATCTCATACCAGTCTGTGTCGCGTGATCCAGCATCGGCCCACGCCGTCCCACAAACCGTGTCACCGCTATTGATGGGTTCAAACGTGTAGGGCGTCGTATTACAGCCACCATTGAGATCATCACCGCATGGTTCCGCCTCAGGAACTGAACCAGTCGGGCAATCGAAATCGCAGGGATCATCGCACAGAATTTCAAGGGCAAAATTACCAGCCGTTGCCCCCGAATATGAGTCAACCCAGATATAATACGTGCTGGCAGCAAGTGTTTGAGACCAGGTCGCGTAGCCATAGGTGTTATGAGTAATATCACCACAACTCGGATCGGTGTGTGTCCCAGATGTATCAGCACAGAGAAGGGTCGCTGCCGATCCGTCATCACAGACCGTGGAAATCCCTATATCCATATCATAATCTGCTTCGGCAATAATGGTCACTTGACGAGATGCCGCCAGAGTAAATGAATAGACTATATCCGGACCGACAGTAACACTACCGCCTGAACAATTAAAATCATTGACCGCACCAAAAACCGAACCCTCGGTACATGAATCACACGACAGGGCTATGACACCGCTGCAATCATCATTCGCAGGTGGCGTCGGGCATGGTCCCTCGTTGGTCAAGGTCAAGGTATAATCATCGGCACAATAAGGTGAAGCCCAGTTATCCACAAGAATATAATAGGTAACACCGTTTTCGAGACAGGCGCTAAAACAGGAATTAACAGTATATCCACCCATAAAACCCAGACAGGTCGCTCCAGCCGTTGGACAACCTTCATACAGGCCTACACCGAGATAGTCGCCCCCTATATTATCGATGGCGCACACCTCGACCAGGAAATCAGCCCCGGTATTGTTGGTATACTCGTAAAAACCATCATAACCGCTGTCATAATAACTCATGCAGGAACTGTAATCCACGGCATCGTCAGTACAACTGCAGTTGTTCGTGTTGGCATCAGTATACGGCAGAGTACTGATGACCGTTGCGGTCGCACAGGTGTCACCCGGTGCGGCATACAGTGCCCCTGATGCTAACAAGACCATAACCCCAATAAATAAACCCCACAATGTCCTCATCGCTTCCCCCTTTCATGATTTGGTTGCGATTTTCAGGTTTTCTTTTTCAAGCCCTTTTTCATTCTTCAATCCTAACAGACACGAGTCAGAGTTGTCAAGTTTTTTTTTTGATTGAGCTATGTGCGATGTCTCGGTTTTGATTTTCTGGATGATGGCACATAGAAGGCCCCAGGAGTTTCGAGCGAAGCAAAACAGG
>JAFGSJ010000052.1 GCA_016934675.1 bacterium
CTGCCACATGAACATTTCCTGTTGCCATGGGGAGAGGAGGATTCTAACCTCCGAAGGCTAAAGCCAACGGGTTTACAGCCCGTCCCGTTTGACCGCTTCGGTATCTCCCCGTCCGATACCGTCTAGAAGCTGGCGAGAGGAATTGAACCCCCAACCTGCTGATTACAAGTCAGCTGCTCTACCTGTTGAGCTACGCCAGCATCACTGCTTGCAAGCAAACCTGACCGCTCAAAAGCAAAGGAGTATTTTAAGGCATTGCTTGGGGTTTGTCAAGGGTAACACAATGATTTTTCAAAAAAACATTTAGCATGTAACCAGCGATCCGGATAGTGTTGTTAGAACATTACTTCGCAAGTTGATTAATGAAAAGAAAAGTACCCCAGTTTTCACAGATGCCACAGAGTATTGTTCCAATTCAAGAGCGTAACTCTGCGAAATCTGGGGTGATCTTTTGTTTTTCATCTAAAACGTTGAAATTCCGATACAGTGAAAGGACTGCTTATACCTTGCGAATACCCCTTCGCCAACGATAGTACTCAATAAATTTGTATAGTTTTTCTTTATCCAGAATGACGAGCGTTTCATCCTTGGAATGGACCATCCCCCCGGCCACGAGATCATCCAGAATCCGTTGGGTATGGTTTAAGGTTGCCCCGGCTAATCCGGCAATTTCGATAATGGACGCAGGAAAAGTGATATATATTTTTGAATTTTTAATCACCCCGAATCGTTTCATCAGGTCTACGATCACATTCAGAACACGACCTTTATCATCTTCGGTGGCCAATTCAATGATCGTATCAAAAACCATTTTCATCCGTTGGCTGTATTTTTTCAGCATTCTGATCGCAATTTCACTGTTTGTGAGAATCATTTTCTCGAAATCATATTTATTTATGATGACCAATTCAGCATCGACTAAAACCTCAGCACGAGTATCCTGCTCGATTCCATTCAACACGCCAATGTCACCGAAGAAATCACCTTTCTCAAGAATGGCCAGGGTCATGATCAAGTCATCACAAGTGCGCTGCAATTTCACCAGACCTGACTGGATAAAGAAAATTTCCTGACTTTGCTCATGCTCTTTATAAAGAATAGTACCCCGATTGACCCGTTTTTTAAATTTTGAAAAAGGATTATGCACCATAATTCCGACCTTCGTCCCGATTCCTTCAAGACAATGCGATCACGCGATTGACCTTGTCCCGAAAAATCATGGTCGCGTTCTACTGTTCCTAGAGTTAGCATCAGGTATCGCACCCTTATAGTAGTCCTTTAAACCAGTCTGGCAAGTCAGGTGCGACTGTTAATCTTCATTGATCATGAACAACTCGTTGTTATCAACTCGATCATCTTCAATTATTAAACAAAAAACAAGGCTAGTTGTCAAGAATAAAGGAACGTGGGGTAGTGCTCGATTTCATGAGGGGGTAATAGCTTTAAGTCATTGACCGGACCTAATTGCAGATAGCTTCCTTCAAAACGGGGACCACGAGGATCCCTGATTGAACAAGACGGAAGGTAGGTTGTGATTATAAGGGAGCTGTAGTATGATAATCCCGTCAGGACTGATAGAATGAGGTAACAGCATGCTGACTGACACGATCAAACGAGCAGCGGAATACATCATCCGGGCTGATGCCCTGCTGATTATGGCAGGTGCAGGCATGGGCGTCGATTCTGGTTTACCTGATTTTCGGGGGAAGCACGGATTTTGGCAAGCCTATCCGCCCTATGCCTCACGGAATTTGAGTTTCGTGGATTTGGCCAACCCCTCATGGTTTCAATCAGAGCCTGCTTTGGCTTGGGGTTTTTATGGGCACCGCTTGAACCTTTATCGAGAAACCCGACCACATCAGGGTTTTTTCATTTTGAAAGACTGGGCTACCTCGCGTCCAGGAGGTTATTTTGTATTTACTTCGAATGTGGATGGACAGTTTCAGAAAGCAGGTTTCCTTGAAGAATCAATCGAGGAAGTTCACGGCTCGATCCACTACCTTCAATGCACTCGGGATTGTGGTATCGGGATTTTCGCCACACCTGATCAGATCATCAATATTGATGAAACAACAATGACAGCTCATACTCCTTTACCATCATGCCCAGCCTGCGGTGCTTTAGCCCGACCCAACATCCTCATGTTCAACGATTGGGAATATGATAATCGAAGACGCAATGAACAAACCAAACGATTCGAGGCATGGTTGGATCGGCTTGAGCATTCGTCCTTAGTTATAATTGAATCTGGAGCAGGTCGGGCCGTCCCCACGGTCAGGATGGTTTCGGAGCAACTTGTCCGGCAACGACAGGCTGTACTAATCCGAATTAACGTCCGGGAACCAGAAGTTCCGGCCAATCAGATTTCATTCAACCAATCAGCTCTTGACATTTTAACTCTGATCAATAATGAAATAAATCTATGATCCAGATAGAACCGACCCACGACAATACAGTTCAAGCCAGAACGTCGACTCAGACCGGTTCCGGAAGGACAGGTCGAGTTTCCCACTTCATTTATCGTTCTATCGTATTTCTCTTATTGGCCGTCCTGGGTCTCATGGGGGGCATAACGCTGGGCTTATACAAATCGTTCAGCCAGGACCTGCCCGACATTAAAACAATTCTGACACATCGTCCCGCGTTGATTACGAACTGTTATTCTGCTCACAATGATATCTTTGCTCGATTCTATATTGAAAAACGAGAGATAATCCCGATCGCCGATATCAATCCAATTCTTAAACAGGCATCATTAGCAGTCGAAGACTTACGTTTCTATCAACATAAAGGGATCGATATGCTCGGAATATTCCGAGCCATGAGAACAAATCTAGCTGCTGGCTATATTGTTCAGGGCGGCAGTACAATAACTCAACAGTTAGCCCGGGCCCTTTTTCTCTCCCGCGAAAAAAAATACGCTCGTAAAATCAAAGAAGCCATTCTCTCAATCAGGATTGAGAACACATTAACGAAATCACAGATTTTAGAACTGTATTTCAATGAGATTTATTTTGGGCATGGCTGTTATGGCATTCAGGCAGCTGCGAAGACCTTTTTTGGTAAAGATAACAAGGATTTGAGTCTGGCTGAATGTGCATTATTGGCAGGTTTACCGAAAGCGCCGAATTTATACTCTCCTTATGATTTTCCTGCAGAAGCAAAGGCTCGGCGGCAAACGGGTTTGGACAGGATGTATGAAGCCGGTTTCATCAAAGATAAAGAAAGACAGACCGCTGAAAATGAACCATTCCAGTTGATGAAACTGAAGAAGCGTCGGAGTCATTTCCCTTATTTCGAGGAGTATACGCGTCAAATATTAGAATCCTGTTTCGGGACAAAAGCTGTTCACCAGGGTGGTTTAAGGGTTTATACTACGATTGATCCCAATATTCAGGAAACTTCTCAGAGAGCTTTGAAAGAAGGTTTACATGCCTATAATCGACGCCATGCTTACAAAGGTGCCCTTGCGGAAGATGCGGTTTTTGTCACCGAAGAAACCTTTCCCTGTCCCGGAAGTTATGGGGAAGCGACACTGACAGCAGTTTCTGATACACTACTAATCGTTTCAGCCCGAGGATTTGAAGGAACTATCAAAATTGTCAGGAATGAATGGCCTTTTACGAGCCCTCGGGCTCGATCATTGAAAGTCGGCGATCGGGTTGTTGTTCATGTTCTGAATGATGATTACGCCCCTGATCACAAGAGATTTACCGCCCGACTGGATCAAGAACCTGAGGTCGATGGCGCAGTTCTGGTTTTGGATGTCCATACCGGCGATATCCTGGCCATGGTCGGAGGTTACAGTTTCGAGCGGAGTCAATTCAATCGCGCCATTCAAGCGATACGGCAACCCGGTTCTGCCTTTAAACCCATCGTCTATAGCGTTGCTCTCGATAATAACTTTACTGCCTCAAGTATCATATACGACTCCCCTATTGTTGAGGAAATCCCTAAAAATCTTGGCCCCGATGATTTTTCAGCCAACTCAGACGATCTTCGCAAACTCATCGAACAAGAAACGGAATTATGGAAACCGGAAAATTACGATTCGACCTTCCTAGGGCCAACTACTCTGCGCCGGGCTTTGGAAATGTCCAGAAACCTGGTTACCATTCATTTATTAAGCAAAATAGGTGTCAGGCAGGTAAGTCGTTATGCCCGAAGTTATGGTCTAACGACTAAAATCGAGGAGGACCTGTCGGTTGCCCTGGGTTCCTCAGGCGTGATCCCTCTCGAATTGACCTCGGTGTATGGCATGTTCGCCAACCAGGGCATTAGATGCATCCCCCGTGGCATTACCAAAGTCTTTGCACCCGATGGCAGCTTGTTATGGGAGAATTTGCCCATCTCATTCAGGGTCCTCGATCCCCAAATAGCCTATCTGATTACCTATTTGATGCAAGGCGTTATCGAGCACGGTACCGCGCAGAAAGCCGCCTTCCTTGATCGACCGCTGGCTGGAAAAACAGGAACGACCAACGATTTCAAAGATGCCTGGTTCATTGGCTTCTCTCCTGATATCGTGGTCGGGGTCTGGATCGGTTTCGACAAACTGATGCCCCTGGGAGCCGGTGAGTCAGGAGCTACGGCCGCTTTACCCATCTGGATCGATATCATGAGAAATATCTTACCTTCTTTCCCCTATAAAAATTTTACGATTCCCGATGGAATTGAATTTGCCCTGATTGACAGAAAAACAGGCCTTCTGGCTTCAAATTTCAGTAAAGAAGTTTTCAATGAAGCCTATTTAGCCGGAACTGCCCCGACGTTTTATGCGACCGAGCAGGGCCCCTCTCTTGGTACTT
Source organism: bacterium (assembly GCA_016934675.1). Classification (GTDB taxonomy): domain Bacteria; phylum CSSED10-310; class JAFGSJ01; order JAFGSJ01; family JAFGSJ01; genus JAFGSJ01. Next base: position 4,809 of record JAFGSJ010000052.1, read on the forward strand.
CCCGTGATTTCAGTACCAGCCTGCAACGAATGGAGGAATTGTCACGCCTTGAAACAAAACACAATGATGACACGAACATAAATCACGATACTGAATTCCCCAGCTTTGATTGAAAACCCTCATTACCAATCCAATTCAACCGAAGATGAAGGTACTTTCCCGTAAGGAGATGACAATGAAAGCAAAGTACGTCCTTGTAATCATGGCACTGGTCATCATTTTCACCAATTGTATGAAACAGCAGACCATGAAAGCGCACAGTGTCCCCGAAACCATGACAAAATCGGCTATTCCCACACCGCCGATCGCTCCAGTGAAACCCTTTCAGCAAACCATCCATGGCATAACCCTGGTTGATAATTACGCCTGGTTAAAGGACAGGGACCGCACGAATCAGGAAGTTCTCGATTACATCGAGGCTGAAAACAGCTATACCGATCAAATGATGAAACATACGATGCCCATGCAAAATGATCTTTTTCAGGAAATAGTCAGTCGGATAAAGGAAACCGATCTGGCCGTTCCGGTCAAACGAGATCAGTATTTTTATTATTCGCGAACGGAAAAAGGTAAACAATATTCGATCCACTGTCGCAAAAAGGATTATCTTGATGCGCCCGAGGAGATCATTCTCGATGTGAACGAGATTGCCCGTGACCATGATTATTTCACACTCGATGCAACCTATATCAGCCCCGATCATCGTTACTACGCATATACCGCGGATGTGACCGGCCAAGAAAAGTTTGAATTAGCTATTAAAGATCTGACAATCGGACAAATGTTATCGGATCGAATCCCAAACATCAGTTCCTTTGCCTGGGCCAACGATAATCTCACCTTCTTTTACACGATCGATAATGAGGCCAATAGGAGTTATCAAGCCTATCGCCATGTGCTCGGCACCGACCCTGTCAACGATGTGCTCATCTATCATGATCCTGATGACGCATATTATGTCTGGGTCGAGAAAACAAAGAGCCAGGAGTATATCATTCTTGGTTCAAACAGCAGTAAAACATCAGAAATCCGCTTCCTCGATGCCAATACGCCTTTCGGAACATTCACGCTTATTCATGCGCGTGAACAGGGCCTGGAATATTACCCGGTCCATCACGGCGGTCTGTTCTATATCTACACGAATGCCGCTGGTGCTAAAAATTATAAAATTGTAACTGCACCGGTGACAGATCCTGGCTTGCATAACTGGCAAGATTATGTTCCGGGTCGGGAAACCGTCTTTCTCAGTAATTACGACGTCGTTCAAAATCACCTGATCGTGTTCGAACGGGAGAAAGGGCTCGAACGAATGAGACTCTTCGATTTGCGGACCAATCAGGACCACTATCTCGACTTTCCGGAGCCGATCTACACGATTCAAAGCCAGGCTAATCCTGAATTCGAAACACCTTATTTCCGATTCAGTTATATGTCCCTGATCACGCCTTATACCGTGTATGACTATGATCTCGAGCAGAACCGCCTTATTGTCAAAAAGCAGGAAGAGGTCCTGGGTGGCTATGATCCCGGCGATTATGAATCTGAGCGGCTGTTCGCTACTGCTGCTGATGGCGTTCAGGTACCGATCAGTCTTGTTTATAAGAAGTCCTTGTTCCAGAAAAATGGCTCAAACCCACTTTTTCTCGAAGCTTATGGAGCGTATGGTATAAGCTCTGATCCCTATTTTTCCTCGATCAGGTTGAGCCTGCTCGATCGGGGCTTCATCTATGCCATCGCCCATGTCCGGGGAGGTCATGAATTGGGTGAAGACTGGTACGAGCAAGGACGAATGCTTAAAAAGATGAATACATTCACAGATTTTATCGCCTGTGCCGAACATCTCATCCAAGCCCACTATACCTCGTCACAAAAACTGGTTATTTATGGTGGGAGTGCCGGAGGATTGCTGTTGGGTGCGGTTACTAACCTTCGACCCGATTTGTGTGCTATCGTTCTGGCCGATGTTCCCTTCGTCGATGTCTTGAATACAATGCTCGACCCTACTCTGGCTGCTACTGTTTCTGAATACGAGGAATGGGGCAATCCTACTATCAAGGAATACTTCGACTCGATCAGGTCTTATTGCCCCTATCAGAATGTCAAAGCCCAAAACTACCCTCATATGCTGATTATGGGCGGATTCTACGACCCACGGGTAAATTTCTGGGAACCGGCAAAATGGACCGCAAAACTTCGGGCTTTGAAAACCGACTCCAATAGATTACTCCTGAGAATAAATATGTCCGGTCACGGCGGTGCTTCAGGACGTTACGATTTCATAAAGGAGATCGCCTTCGGCTACGCGTTCGTCTTTGATATTCTGAAGATCCCATACAACACAACTTCCCCCGGAATAAATACGGGGATTGGTGGAGAATGACGCTGCCCGGCTGAACTTTGAAAATTTACCACCCAGCCAGCACAAGCGATACATACTCTGGATTGCGACCGTACGACGACCGGAAACCAGAGCCAAAAGGGTCCGGAGAAGCGATCTACCGATTGGATCAGGGATCGGAGCTAGGCCTGGAATAATTGCCAGTATCGTCGACCAGGTAGAGTTAACGCCGATGTCGCTTGTACATCCAATCCAGCAATGTTTTTCGGATAAAGGCTATCCCGAAAAAGGCAAAGAGTCCCGATGATATCGGATCAAGCTCGAGCTTGAAATAACTATAAAGGAAAACCATGATCATCCCAGCCAGACTGGACCAATTTACCCCCGCCAATACTGAATTTCCCAACTCTTGATACCGGACCGGATCGTCTTTGTAATCAACGCTCTCCTCGACTGAAAGAGTCTGTCGACGATCTGGGAGCATATGGGCGGCAATGAAACTCAAAGCATAGGCGAGTGAACCAATTAATATCAGTAAAGCGATTGACATATTCGTCCCGGACTCAGCCGGTATTCCGAAAATATTCTCCTGTAACACCTGAAATATGCCGTACTGAAGACCGTTTTCGTACAACCAAGCCCCACTGGCATAGGAAAAAGAATAGGCAATATTAGATACTGACATAAAACCGGCAAAGAGCGAACCTGCAGCTTGAACAGGTATGACTGCTCCGACCAGACTGAATGTGCACATGGCGACAAAACCCAGGAACACTGACAGAGCGGCATTATAGGTCCCTAAGAATGCGAGACGGATGGTGTGCAGCTCAACCGTGGGGATAACCGTCTGGAAACAACGCGTAATTCTGCCGAACCAGGGCTCGACCAGGACATATTGGGTCAAACTGACTGCAATACTTAAAATAATGAAAATCTTAAAAAGTTTCCTCAATCCCAAACCTTCCATCCAACGGATGCCCAGAGATGCGAATAAAAGCACACCGATAAAATAGCCCACATAGGTTGCACCATCAGTAAAACCAATTTCAGTCTGCGAGAAACCAAGAACTTCGATCTGATAATTCGTCCAAAGTGCACCCATTGCCGGCTGGAAATGAAAAAGAAAGTAAAAGAGCATGATCCATAAAATGGGACCTGTATTTAGACCGACCCAAAAATTCATGACTGATTGTTTCATTGGAATTGGCTGGGCTTTGTCCTTGGGTAAGAAAAAAACCACAACAAGAACAGCCAGAGGGACCAGGGCTAAAAGATACATCAGATAGTCGATCTCGATATGGTCTGCAATATAACCGCCGGAAATTGCCGCGATGATACTTGTGCCGTATATTGCTGCCCAGCAGATCGCCTGGTTCAAACCGACTGTTGCCGACTTGGATCGCCCGCTTTCTTTGGCCTCCTCATCACCCTCGATTACCGTGGCCCGGTCAACGGCAACATCTGTCGCCGCAAGCACGATTGCCAGGGCAAATACCATCCAGAAAAAAAACAAAGCGCTGATGTCAAAAAAAGGAGTAATGAAATAGAGAATAACTGCTGAACTCAATAAAAAGGTCAAAATCACCTTTGTTTTACCAAAAGCGTCCATGAAAAAACCGAGGATTGGTTTGAAACTCCAGGCAAGATAAGACTGAGAAAAAAAACGCTGGGTTGCCGCTTCGGTCAAGCCATAATCGAAGCGAAAATGCTTGAAAAAGGGTTGATAGGTAATTCCCTGAAAAGGGTTGGCCAGCCCTTGTAAGACATATTCCATGGCAAATAATACTTTTATGGCCTTGATTCGTCGGAAACGGCCTTGTTCAGCCCCCGATTTGTTACACTGTCCCATCCCAGACCCTATTCCTGGTCCAACCAAGTCGCTCTTCTCTTCTTGACCATTCACTGGACTTTTCCTTTCTGTTCTGCAACCTCTTACGATTCCTGAATTTTTATATTCGGAAAGATGTTATGAAATAACCGAGAGCGAGTAATATCTGGGTCAGCATGGTCACGGCAACGTTGATTCCCTGGGCGGGTAAAAGCTTTTCACAGGAATCGTAATCGCGGATAGCTCCTAAACAGGCACGGAGACTAATGGGTAGAGCCATGAGTGCGATCAGGGTCCAAGTGGGCATGAAACCCAGGATGACCCAGAGCACGATCCAGAGAAAAACGGCCAGGGCTACTGCGGTATATATCCAGCCAGCCACAGGCTTACCAAAAATGATGACCAGATGTCGACGTCCTCCCTGGGCATCGGCCTCACAATCCGGGAATTCATTTAAAAGAAGCAGGTTAAAAACGAGAAAACCGGCCGGGACGGCTGCAATCATGGCTGAGCCGGATAGCTGTCCGGTGTTGACGAATTGGATACCAAGCACCGGCAGAAAACCGAGTCCCAAACCGGCCCCCAGTTCACCTAACATGATTTTGGCCAGCACAGGTGTATAGAAAATAACTAAGAACAAACCAATCAATCCGATAAATAGTAATTCCCAACCCGTCTGTGCAGCCAGAAACAAGCCCGTAGCCAAACCGATGATCAGGGCCACAAGAGCATAGACCAGGGCTTGCCTGGCTGTCATTTTTCCCTCTGGAAGCACGCCGCTTCCGCCGGAAAAAGGTGTCTTGGGTGTCGCGAAATCGATTCGACTGAGAAAATCGAAATATTCGTTGAAGACATTGACGCTGATATGGAGTGAAACCAAGCCGAGGCCGGCCAGTATTGAATAGAACCAGTTGATCGAGCCATTACCCAGATAATAAGCCACAGCCATGCCATACAGGGTCAGAACAAGCGGTAAAATGAGAAACGGACCGCGGGCCGTTAACAGCCATTTATTCATGCTTTCCCCCTCTTCTGATAGAATCAACTTTTACATATGGCACTTGTTTTTTCTGATTTATAACCCCTCAGAAAACGATGCATGGCATGGATGTCTTCCTTGGACCTGCCCTTGAACAGAATGTTCTCCGCCCACTCGATATCCTTGTTCTGGAATATGATCGAGTCGATAATCTCACCGGCAACGGCTCGGCTGATATAACCCGCCCGCAACAGAGTGACGACCTCGGAAGCCATATGTGAACGGTGATCGTTGATCTCGGAAATCAGGTCCCCATCTGGAGCCTTTCCGTTGAAGACGATGATGTTGAAGTAACCCCCAACACCCATATTCTTGCGGGCGGCGAGGTTAACGGCATCGATAATGGCCATGATACCCTCGACCGGATCAATGTCGATCTCGCCATGAAGGCAGTGATGATCATCAAAAAAAGAGGGCAAAACAAAATTGACCGTGTCACTACCCGAACCTTCTGCAGCAAAACCAAAGGGAACTTCCTCGCAGAATTGTTCGCGCATCGAGAACAGGAATATCTGAAATCCATGCATTCGATCGTAACCGGCCACAATACCTTTGTTTCCGAAAACTGCGTTCGAGCCACTGAAATCAGCCGGCGGTGCAATCATTTCCTGCACCCGCTCGATGATTTCGGGTTGTTTTATCGGGATTTCCTGATCATCGAGCTGTTGAAAACCCTGACAAAATTCTCTCGTGGTAAAGCCAAAACGCGACAGCAATTGATCGTCGATATGCTGATGTTTAACATCCATCAAGATTGAAAAAGTCAGGTCGGCAATATCGCGGATACTCATAAAATCAGACTTTTGAGCATCTTTGTCATCACAGAAATCCTTGTAGGCATCCCTGATCCTGGTCCGAAGTGTCAAGCGTATTTCATCCCCGATCGAGGATGTTCCGGTGTTACCATAGGCAGCAGCAAGTTGAAATCGGTGCATGATGTCATCAGCGACCACGGGCAGAATCTTATCGGCCCCATAGATTTTCATTCGGTCGTCATTCCAATGGCGTTGTTCATCACAGATCATAGCGCCCGAGTAGTGGTTGAATTTGATAGCATTAATACTTGTCATAAGAATCCGTCTCCTCTGGTCCGGATCGTAAGATCAAGTCCGACTGGCTGAATAGACTTGTTTGAGTATTTTGGACTGCGATTGACCGGGAATGGTCTTTTTGTATCCTCTGAGCATTTTTTCGACCGCATGGAAATCGGTGACCTGTTGAAAAAAATCTGTTTCAAGTGTATTCAGTGTTTCATTCCTGAGCAGTCTGGTTATGAGCTTTTCCAATTTTTCCTTTGGTAAAAAGCTGTCAGCATAAGCCTTGACCATTTCGATCAGAAGCTGGGCCCTGTTATTGCCAATTTCGCGCGCTCTGTCTTCGGGTTTTTTCTCATCAGCATCAAGCAGGACCATGCGAAGAGCACCGCCGACATGGCCAAAGGACTTACCTGCTTTAATGATCGCAAGACAAAGGGAGATGATACCCTGGAGGGTCCCCATACCGAGACGTCGTTGTGAGAGTGATAATTCGTTCAACAGGTTCGCAAATTCAGCACCGGCTATGTATTTACCGGCGCCCAGGGCCTCGAAACCGCATGAATGAAAGGAGAGAACCCCATCCCTTTCCTTCATTGTAAAGCCACTGAATCCATTTACTGGATCAATCCCGATCAGGCTGGCTTCATTCGCAACTGTCAGATCGCCATAACCGAGCGATTCTTTACCTTCGATGATAGCCAATGCCCTCTTTTTAACATTGTTCTGATTGATTGGATATGAGCCTGACTTTGACCGGTTCAAAGAGGGGACCTGATCACCGACAAAGGCCTCTGTCCCAAAACCATAGAGAAATTGAAGCCGGTTATCGATCCTCTTTCTCAGATTCTGTTGAAAAGCCAGCAACACTTCCCGACACAGGTTAAAAATCGGTCTTGAGTCATGAAGAATCTGCGATTGCCAATAGGTATCATGTGATTTGTGCTCCAAAGTCTGACGGACCATATTAACAATCTCGAAATGAAATGAGGGATGGCCAATGCCGCCATAATAGAGCTCCAAACCGTTTTTACGCAGATTTTCTGGTAGCAATGAATAGAAACAATCAGAAAAAAATGTTTTCCGCCTTCTGAGAAACCAGGATTCCTGGTCCATGGCCATAGCACCGGAGCGCGGTGTGAAGCGGAGTGCAGTCAACAATGCCATAGTAGAACCTCCCACCCAAACACATAAAATCACATCGATTTCATGTTGCGATCACTCTGAGTTAAACCAGAGTCGTGTAAGTATTGCCAAATTCACATTTTGATAGATATACATTTTGTTTAACATACGACCGGGTCAACGATCCGGGAAAAGTAATAGAGCACTGTCAAACAGAATCCAAGAGACTCTGTTATCATTGTGAAGAAAGCAAAAGATCAGGATCGCCAAGAATCCAAGCGAGATGTTGGGCTCGTTTCGATCGGGACTCGGTCGAGAGGACAAGCCCATTTTCTGAGACCGGGTACCATGCCAATTGATAGCTCAGACACAATTCCAGAAAATTGCCTGCTTGCCAGGCTTTACTGATCAGCCCTATCTGGGATTCGAGTGTTGCCCAGGAGTCTTGCGACATCCCCAGGACCCAACTCAATCGACGTAATGGTTCGAAGATCAGGTCCGTTCTTTTCTCAAGCAACGAACAAACCTGCTTATAGCAATCCCGGGCATGTTCCCAATCCTGCATGCAGGCATATGCCTCAGCCAGATAGCACAGATCAAAGGCATAGCTTTCCTGATTTGGCGGCAGGTAACGTTGATGCAATTTAGCCTGCTCGAACATTTGTATGGCTTTTGGGTAATCTTGCCGCATCAGGGCGATCTGCCCATGGATTTCTCTGTTTTTCTTAAGGTCGAAATTATTCTTGACCTGATCGAGCAAGCCGTCCCCCTGAGTAAGGCATTCTTCGGCCGCAGCCTGATTATGAAGCAGGAGATATATTTCCGCCAGTCTATGCCAGGCATGCACAGTCAATTCCGGATTATTCATGCCCTGAGTCATGTTCAACAATCGCTCGAAATCACGTTTGGCCTGATGAATATCGTTTCTCATCAGGTTACCAAACCCTGATTTCATCACTAATCGTGCCTGAGACAGAAGCAATTCATTCTGGTTTTCTGTATCTTGAACCGATTGTGTGTGTTTCTGATAAGCTATAAAGGCATTCTCCATCATCCTTTCGGCGACCAGACTGGCGGTTTGACTATATTCTGCTGCCGCAGCCTGACCCCAATAATAAGAAGCCTGAAGGTAAGCTTCAGCATTATGGTAGTGATGGGCGACCAATTCCGGACTGAGGTCAGGTTGAAGGGAGTATTGCTGATGATAATATTGAGCAATCCGATAATGGATTTCAGTACGTTCAACCCGTTCGAGTGAAGCATAAATCAATTGCTGGACTAATGGCTGTTTGAAATAGTAAAACGTATCCTGATACGATTCTTCACTTAAGATATTGTCCTGGATCAGTCTGCGTACACACTCGAACAACTCATCGCTCTCCTGGCCGGAAATGTTGCTGATCAGATCAAAAGAAAAGTGATAACCGGCGACGGCGGCAATGTGCAGATATTTCAAGTAGTTCCGGGGGATGGACCCAAAGCGATCGGCCACAATTTCATAGAGGCTGTTGGGGATGTGCATGTCCCGCCAATGTTGAGCCGATTCGCACAATGAGCATGAAGCAGTCAGCACGAGTTGGTCTGCGGCTCGACAAAAAGATTTTTGCCGGACCAGATAATGGACTACTTCCTTGATGAAATAGGGGTTACCCTCGGTCAGGCTGGAAAAGCGTTGCATAAGATCTGATTGAACGGTGCGAACGCCTAACATGGAACAGATAAATTCCATGGTCTCAGCTAAGGAAAAAGAAGGTAACGAAATCGAATGGAGAATTCCTTCCTCATGAAACTGGGCCATGTATTTCTGGCAATGGGAGGCTTCGAGAAAAGGTTCTTGCCTGACAGTGATCATGATGAACAAACGGGGGGGGATAGATGGGTCCAAACCGATCGTTCGCAGAGCCAGAATGATAAATCGGAGTAATTCCCATTCCTCAGCCGAACTGAAATGCATGTCCTCCAAAACAACGACCAGCGGTTTACGATCTATGAAATTCCTGATTATCTCAAGAACAGTTTGCCAATAATGATATTTTCGCCGCTTTGCTTCCCAGCCATAGACCGAAACACGTACTCCTTCCGGTTTGCAAAATGAAGCATAGTAATCACGGTTCCAGCTTGTTTCAGTGATCCTATGTCGGAATAACCAATCAGGTATGTGCAGTGATGGCAGATCGTGTGTGCAACGAGCGGTTTCGGCGCGTTTCATATTCTGAAGAAAATCACTGAATAAAGGATAGGACCGTTGCCGGTCGCTGAGTTGACGACCATATACTACTTCTATATTGTTCAAGACCAATTGATGCGTAAACTCTTGGACCAGGCGAGTTTTACCGATACCATCTGGCCCTTGAATTACCACACACGCAACGGTTTCCTGGCTGTGCCAGTACAATGTATGCAATTGTTCGAGTTCGCCCTGCCGACCAATGAAACGCGGCTCGAAACAACCATTAATCTGCTCATCTGCGGTGTCAGCTCGCGCCTCGCTGATCGATTGTTCAGCTCCTGGCACGGCTGTACTGCTCAGTCTCGTTGATGTGTTGTGCAGACAAAATTTCAGTAATTCATTGACAACAGCTTGTGCGGATGAAATCCGATCATCGGGGTCCTTGGCCATCATCTTGAGAATGAGTTGCGAAATTGCCTCCGGCAACTCTGGATTCAGTAAATGTGGTGAAGCTGGTTCATCCCTGATGATTTTCCAGAGAAAGGCAATGGGGTCCTCTTCAATAAAGGGCAATGTACCAGTAGTTAATAAATAGAAAATGACCCCTAGAGAATAGATATCGGTCCGACTGTCTACGTGCTTACCCAAAGCCTGCTCGGGGGACATATATTTAACCGTTCCGATGATCGTGCCCGTTTCCGTGACCATGCTGTCATCAGTGCCCAAGATTTTTACCAGGCCGAAATCAGTCAATTTTATGACCTTATCTGCGCCCACCATGATGTTCGACGGTTTCAGATCACGATGAATAATGCCTCGTTCATGCAAGTAAGCCAAAGCGGCTGCAATTTGATCAATAATTCTGATTGATTCTTCTAAAGAGATACCGTTTTCTTTATTTTGTGAATAATACTCAGCCAGGGAACTGCCTGAGACATATTCCATGACGAAATAGGGTGATTCGGCAAATGTCCCCCAATTATAAACCTTGACGATGTGAGGGTGGGACAGATGTATCAAAGCCCTGATTTCACGCATGAAACGGTGATAACGACTGACCATAGTGCGGTCTTTTTCCGAAACCAGGATTTTCAGGGCATAATAATTGGATTTTCCGGTTTCAGTAACCAGAAAAACCTTACCCATCGAGCCTTCACCGATTTTGTGAACAATCTCATATGCATCGATCTGCTTAGCCATCAACTCATTCTCATGGCCATAACCGACATGCGGTCTGACCGGTCTGTGTCAAAAAGGTTTTGCACAAAAAGTACTCTGGCTTTCAGTCCAAGACTTGATGAGTATAACAAGGGAAAGGCCCTATGTGCAAGAATATGATCAAGTTCCTTACAATATTACTCTTTTGATGTGATACCCTTCGCGAAACCCCGCTGTGAATTCTGGATAAAATCAAGGACGTGTTTGACCTCGGGAGTCATTTCACAGTTTTCTTGAATATAGGCGAGGGCGAGACTGCGATTGTGATGCGTTCGAAAGAGAACACGGTAAACTTTTTTGAGGGCAGTAAGCTGTTCTTCAGAAAAGCCCTGACGTTTCAAGCCAACCAGATTGAGTCCCAGTATCCGAGCGTGATTACCGGCGGCAAGTGCATAGGGGACAATATCTTGACTCACGGCTGAACAACCGCCGATAAAGGCATATCTGCCGATATTGACAAATTGATGGACTCCTGTCAGTCCTCCGATCGAAACATGATCTTCGACGGTAATATGTCCGGCTAATGTTGCGGCGTTTGCCAAGATCACATGATTGCCGACTGAACAATCATGGGCGATATGGGCATAGGCCATGATGAAATTGTGATTACCCAGATGGGTCACACCGCCGCCGTGGCCCGTGGCCCGGTTGATGGTCACGAATTCTCTGATGGTGTTATCCGAGCCGATTTCGAGTTCCGTTTTTTCACCGCTGAATTTCAAATCCTGTGGTGGCGTACCCAGAACCGAATAAGCGAAAACCTGTGTGCGTGGTCCGATTTTTGTCCAACCTTCAATGGAAACGCCTTGACCGATGCTACAGTCATCACCGATTTCCACGTTCTGACCGATACTGACCATGGGGCCGATTGAAACACCATTGCCAAGCTGGGCACCTTTGGCAATAGAAGCAGTTGGATGAATAGACATGATTGTTCACCTTTCCTAGAAATAAGAATGCCTCATATGTTTTTTTACTATTTTCAGCACACTATCATACAACTCCCTCGGAAAGAGCATTCCGGCTTAAAGTTGGCGTGGAACGAGAGTAGCTTCCAACTCCGCGGTTGCCACTATTTCATCTTTGACTAAAGCCTTCCCTTCGAATTTGAAGATTGTATCTCGCTGTTTGAGCAGAACCAGGTCGAGTATCAGGATATCTCCCGGTATGACCGGTTTGCGAAACTTGGCCCGATTAATGCGGCGGAAAAAAAGCAGTATCTGTGAGGGATCAGGGACAGTCAGCATCACAAACACAACTCCGACCTGGGCCATGGCTTCGATAATCAGAACACCGGGCAAAATCGGGTATCCCGGAAAATGCCCTTGAAAGAAGGGCTCGTTGATGGAAACATTTTTCTGACCGAGAATCCGATGCTGCTGTTCATATGAAAGGATACGGTCGACCAATAACAGGGGATAACGATGAGGTATCAACTCCATGATCCGGTTGACATCGAGTGGTCCAGTCATTGCTTTATTCACTTTCGGAGGAAAGGTCATCTGTATCCGAACCAAGACGATCATCAAGCTCGAGAATCCCTTTTGCTCGAAGTATTTTCTCGAGCCGCGTCAGCTTGGTAATGAAATGCGGCAAGCGAAAGAGAGCAGCAATCGAGCGGTGAGCCTTATGGATTTCTCGTGCCGGGAGAATACCCGAGACAATCGCCCCGGGTTTGACTGATTTTATGACCGCAGTCGCCGCGGCGATCGAGGCATTATCACCAACAGTCAGATGCCCGGAAACCCCGCTTTTACCCGCAATAGTCACGTGTTTACCGATGTGGGTACTCCCGGCTATACCGACCTGGGCAACGAGCAATGAATGCTCACCTATGGTAACATTATGGGCAATGTGGACCTGGTTATCGAATTTCGTGCCCCGTCCGATCACGGTCGAGCCGAGTGTGCCCCGATCAATAGTCACTCCAGCACCCAACTCGACCTCATCCTCGATAATGACATTCCCGATCTGGGGAATCTTGTAATGGGCCCCCGCTTCGGTGGCAAAGCCGTAGCCATCGCTGCCCACGACCGTGCCACTGTGAATGATGACCCGCTGGCCTATCCGCACATTTTCCCGGATCGTCACATTGGCATAGATATAGGTATCCTGCCCGATCGTCACGTCCCGCCCAATAAAAACATGGGGAAAAATAGTAACACCTGGACCAATATGTGTCCCCGAAGATATATAGACGAACGGGTAAATACAACAAGCCTCGGCAATACTGACATTCTCTTCGATAACGGCTTGGTCGGAAATCCCGGGTCGTGGCCTCGCTAGCGGATGAAAGAGTTGCGAAACCAGGGCAAAGGTGTAATAGGGATTGCCGGAAACCAGAAAGGTGCCTGCCCGCCCCTGGGCTACCTTCTTACTCACGATGATACAGCCCGCCTGGCTCTGGTCCAGAAATTTCGCCAGTCTGGGATTGGTTAAAAACGTGATCTGATTTGGTCCCGCTGTCTCCAGTGGGGCAATACCCGTAATGATTCGATCACCCTCGCCGACCCATTCACAATGGACTTGTTCCGCGATATGTCGGACCGATAGATTCACATCATGACCCGATGATGGCTATTTGGTTTTGCTTTTATCGTATAAAGCGACAACGCGGTCCGTGATGTCATACGCCGTGTTAGCGTAAACCACATTCGAACCGGTTACCTCGAGTATCAACGAGTACTTCTCATCGGTGCCCAGTTTTTGAATAATCAGGACGATATCCTGCTGCATAAGGTCAAGCATGGCCTTTTTGCGGCGGTCAAGCTCATATTCGGAATCTTCAAGCAGTCTTTTCAATTCAAGCTTTTTCGTGCGGATTTCTTCACCCTTGACGTTCTTGGCGTCCTCGGTCAAGGTAAACGATTGCTTCTGGAATTCTCTTTCCATCTGATTCAGTTGTTCCTCGACATCAGAGATTTTTTTCTGGCGTTTTTCCTGGAAATCCTTCAGTTTCTGGACTTCGGTCTGGCCATAGGCCGAAGAAAAAATGACTTTCTGTATGTCGACATAACCGAATTTCATGGATTCTTCAGCTTGAACGATCGGGACTAACAGAAACAAAGTCAGGATAACACCACAAGTAAAGGTACGGCTCATCATTGTACTCCTCCTCAGGATAACCTGTTAGGATTGTAAGAGTTGCCTGGGATCAGAACATGCTCCCAATTGTAAATTGGAATTCGGATTGATTTTCAAAATCATATTTTTTCAAATTGTAGCCCCAGATAAATCGGATCGGGACCCAGAACATGGGCACGAATATTTGTAACTCGATCCCGACGGTTTCACGCAGGGTCCGCAAATCATAATTTTCATCGAGACCATAAACATCACCCTGATCGTAAAACAGAATAAGCCGTAACGGGTCGGCGATCGGGAAAATGAGTTCGTGATTGAAAAGAAGGGCTTTGTTACCCCCGATAGTTTCACCCTCATAATTCAAGTCTTTGGGGCCGATCGAGGATGATTCGGTCCCCCTGATCGAGCGTTCACCACCAAGGACCAGATATTCAAAAGAGGGAAACTCGTGACCAGAATAGCCATCGGCATATTGGACCCGGGTGTGAAAGCCATAGATGACCTTATTCAAAAGAGGCATAAAGAAACTGCCGTCATAGGTCGCTTTGTAATAAATATTATCACCGCCAAACAATGAAGTGTTTATTTCATAAGTAACATAATGACGGGTGCCTCGAGTGGGATTACGTCTGTTGTCACGACGGTCCCTTTGCAGAAAGAAAAGAAAACCACTCGTGATGGAAGAGCCTTCAGCGTCTTTGATCGATTCTCGGGCATCATCGGCAACATCATAGATTTCGACCTGTTCATACTGGTACGAAATGCGTCCAAAGACGTACTCGAAGAAATGACGGCCAACACCCAGATTGCCTCCTGTTGCTCGACGATCAAAGTCTTCATAATATTGCGTACTCCGATTATACATTGAAACTGAAAGGGCATTACGTGTATCAAAAAGGTAGTCCTCATTAAAGCTGACCGAATACTCCTGTCGACGGCTGCTGTTAATCAGGGACAATTGCATCTCCTGACCATAACCCAGGAAATTGTATTCAGAGAAAGAAATCGCCAGGAATACTTTATCCAGACTGCTGTATCCGCCGCCCAACTGTAACTCAGTCCGCCGTTCATCGGTCATGTTGATGGTAATATCGAGTTGCTGTGGATCAGCTATGGTCGGATTGAACTCAGGATTGATATTCTCGATGTAACCGAGATAATTGAGGCGGGAAAGACTATAGCGCAGCTTCGATGAATCAAAGATATCACCCTCGAATATCCTCAACTCACGACGAATGACCTTATCTCTCGTCCGCTGATTGCCCTTGAATTCAATCTGATGTATAAAGGCCTGCTTACCCTCATAGATTTCAAATGTGAAATCGATACTCCTTGTCTCGACCATGGTCTTTCGCGTAGGAATGATATTTGCGAAAATATAGCCTCGAGTCCCATAGAGTTCATAGAGGTTTTTGACTGCATCCTGCATGGCTTTACGACTATAGATTTCACCCTGGCGGAATTTCGGCTCCGGCATCTTAAAGAGACTATCCGGTGAGCCTTCAATCGAATCGATTTGCTGAACAATTTTGAGGATCTGCGGGGTCTCAAAAACAGTGTTACCGGTTATATCGATATTACCGACCCGGTATTGTTCCCCTTCATTAAGCGGAATCATGATTTTCATTTTCTTGACAATCTTTTGTTTCGAGACCTGTTCTTCAAAAATCTTAACGTCCGGTTCGCCGATTTCGACCTCGGCAAATCCGCGATTCTCATAAAACTCACGTAAAAGGTCCAAGTCGGCGTCAAATTCATCCTGGTTAAACTTCCCGGAATCTGTTAGCCAGGAAAACATCCAGTATTCTCGAGTGCTTTTCAGGACTTTACGGAGTTTTTTCTCCTTAAAGTGATAATTGCCGGTAAAGCTGATGTCCTCGATCCGAACACGTATACCTTCAATGACTTTGTAGATAACGGTCACGTTTAAGGACGAAGTATGGATGATTTCGGACTTGATCTCGACATCGTTATAACCCTGTTCGATATATTTAGCCCGTATTTTTTCTTCATCTTTTTTAACCAGCAGGGGATCGTAAATCTTTTTCACCTGAACATTCAGTTCTTTTTCGAGAGTATCCGTCGAGACTTTTTTGTTGCCGACGATCTCGATTTTGGTGACAATAGGTTTTTCCCGGACAATAAAGGTGATGATTACGCCTTTTTCCTGTTCGATCATGTCCACAGATACTTCATCAAAGAAACCGGTCCGATACAAATTCTTGATATCCTCCCTGATTTTAATCAGAGAAACATATTCACCTGGTTTCGTTTTCACGTTAAATAAGATAGTTTCGTCATCGATCGAAGCATTACCATGGATAACGACCCCGATTATTTTCCTGGGTCCGGATTCTTCGGTTTCTTCGGCAAAGATGGCTCCAGACATGGAAATGAGAAGGATTATCTGAAAAGATAAGAAAAAAGTGAGGCTGCGTTTCACGGAAGGTGGTCCTTTTCTTCGAGAAGTCCGCTGGGAGTGGTTGAGGTTAAAGCAGGTACGGTTTTTCTATCTGTGAAAACGAGTTGATTATCTGCCACAGAGACCTGGATAAGACTACCTTCTCGGTACGTTCCCTTGATGACCTCCTCGGCCAGATAATCTTCGATATATTTCTGCAGTGTCCGACGCAGGGGTCGAGCGCCATAAGCCGGATCATAACCCTTTTGCAGGAGCCAATCTTTGGCATCATCGTTCAATTCAAGTTTCATCTTACTTTCACTTAGGTCTTCATTAATGTCGTTCAGTTGTAGCTGGAGAATGGCCAATAGATGACTCCTGGTCAAAGCATGGAAAATAATGGTTTCGTCGATCCTGTTCAAAAATTCCGGACTGAACAGATTTTTTACTTCTTTCATCACGGTTTCCTTCATTTTGGCATAACTCGCTTCCCGCGATGAAGAAGAAAATCCGAGTGAGATTTTGGTATTGATCTGACGGGTGCCCACATTCGAGGTCATAATGATCAGTGTATTTCTGAAATCGACCCGGCGGCCCATACTATCGGTCAATTGACCATCCTCGAAGACCTGAAGGAGAATATTGAAAACTTCCGGTGATGCTTTTTCAATTTCATCGAGTAAGATGACAGAATAAGGTTTTCTGCGAATGCGTTCAGTAAGCTGGCCACCTTCGCCATAGCCGATATAACCTGGTGGTGATCCGACCAACCGGGAGACTGAATATTTTTCCATGTATTCGGACATATCAATCCGGACAATGGCATTACGGTTGCCGAAAAGGAATTCGGCCAGAACGCGGGCCAGTTCAGTTTTACCGACCCCGGTAGGTCCGAGAAACATGAAAGAACCGATCGGCCTTTTCCCGGACTTCAATCCGGCCCGTGACCGTCTGATAGCTTTCGAGACCGCAACAATAGCCTGGTCCTGGCCAATAATCCGTTCGTGAAGCGTCTCTTCCATCCTCAATAGTTTAGCGGATTCATCCTCCTGGATCTTATAGATGGGTACGCCTGTCCATTTCGAAACGATATAGGCGATATCCTCGGCAGTAACCTTGACCGGTTGAGTGGTAATCGATTTCTTCCAATTGCTCTTCATACCTTGATAAGCAGTGACCAATTTGTTTTCCAGGTCACGATACTTGATTGCTTTTTCGTAATCTTCCTGACGGCGGGCCCTTTCTTTGCGATGAGCAACCTCGGCAATGTCCTTTTCCCGTTTTTTCAATTCATCCGGCAGGACCATCATTTGAAGCCGGGCTCGGGCACTGGCTTCATCCATAACATCGATGGCCTTGTCCGGCAAACGCCGGTCAGTAATATACTGGGCTGATAATTTAATCGCAGCCTGGACTGCCTCATCACTGATCATGGCCCGATGATGTTGCTCATATTTTGGTTTCAGTCCGCGGACGATCGCTATTGCTTCATCAAGGGTCGGTTCCTGGACATGAATAGTTTGAAAGCGGCGTTCGAGTGCCCCGTCTTTTTCAATATACTTCCGGTATTCATCCAGGGTTGTGGCGCCAATACACTGTATCTCGCCCCGAGACAAAGCCGGTTTCAACATGTTCGATGCGTCAATCGAACCCTCTGCTGCGCCGGCACCAACCAGAGTATGCAATTCATCGATAAAAATGATGATATCATGTGCATTTCTTAATTCCTTGATCACGGCCTGTAAACGTTCTTCGAACTGGCCACGATACTTGGTGCCCGCCACCAGGGCCGCCAGATCAAGTGAAACCAGACGCTGATCGAACAGTAACTCGGGAACCTCATGATTGATGATCCGCTGGGCTAATCCTTCAACGATGGCAGTTTTTCCTACACCTGGTTCCCCGATGAGTACCGGATTGTTTTTGGTCCGGCGACACAGAATCTGAATCACTCGCTCGATCTCATCATTGCGTCCAATGACGGGATCCAGTTTGCCCAGAATAGCGAGATGAGTAATATCCCGGCTAAAATTATCAAGGACAGGTGTCTTTTCCTTGTTCTGTTTAACTTTGGCACTGTCCTGCTTGAGTTCATAGATGCATTGTCGGGCTAAATGCAGGTCGATCTGAAAATCACGCAGGACCTTGAAAGCCAAGCCCGATGTCTCTTTGAGTAATCCGAGAAAAATATGATTTGCCTCGATTAATTTCTCCCGCAAACGATAGGCTTCTTCAAAGGAATACTCGATTACCCGCTTTGCTTCGCGGGTAAAAGGAATGTGCTCCGGTATGCTTGAACCCGTTCCCGGCTCGATATGTCGCTCTAAATGAAACAGAATATCCTCGGGATTGATACTCATGCGGTTCAGGGCTTCGGCCAGTCCGGTATCTTCACGTAACAAGGCCAGAAGAAGGTGCTCAGTACCCAAACGGGAGTGATGCAATCGTTCCGCTTCTTCGCGGCCCCGCTGAATAACCCGTTTCGCATCTTCTGAAAATCGTTCAAACATTTATAGTTCCTCGCTCGATCACATTTCGATAAGTCTTCCCTCGACTAACTGGAGTTGCCGATCTGTTTCAGCGGCCAATTCGAGATTATGCGTGGCGATTATCACCGTTATCTTAAATTCCGTATGTATCATTTTCAATAGATTATGTATAGTACGCCCTGTATTGACGTCAAGATTACCGGTTGGTTCATCAGCCAAGATGACTCGTGGGCTGTGGACCAGGGCCCGTGCTACCGCAACTCGTTGCTGTTCGCCCCCCGATAATTCACCCGGTTTATGCTCGAGCCGATCAGCCAAACCAACAAGTTCGAGTAATTTGACCGCCTCAGCCCTTGCCTTCTGTCGGGAGTTACGCTGTATTAATAGCGGAATCATGATATTTTCGCAAGCCGAAAACTCAGGGAGAAGATGATGAGCTTGAAAAACGAAACCGATCATGGTGTTGCGAAAATGTGCTTGTTCTTGAGAAGATAAGCCGAAAGGATCGACACCGTTGTAGCCGATTCGTCCCGAAGAGGGATAATCCAGAATGCCCAGAATATGTAAAAGTGTACTCTTGCCCACGCCAGACACGCCGGTTATGGCCACCATTGTACCCTGTTCAAAAACGCACGAAATCCCTTTGAGCACTTCGATGACCTTGTCGCCCAGAACAAATGATTTCCAGACATTTTCGACAGTAACATGAATATCATTACTCATAACGAATCGCATCCACTGGGTTTAAACGAGAGGCCTGCAATGAGGGGTAAATCGTTGCCATAAATGAGATCACGATCGACAGAAAGCAAACCAACATGACGTCGAACAGATTAATTGTAAAAGGCAAATGGGTAATATAATACACGTCACCAGACAATTTGATCAATTCATACGTATCGGCAATCCACGAAATAGCGAGACCTAGACACGCCCCGAAAAACGTGCCCATGGTCCCGATTATCAGACCCTCAGCCAAAAAAATGAGCATGATACTCCGCGAAGTTGCCCCCATTGCTTTCAAAATACCGATATCTTTGTTTTTTTCCATGACCATCATCATCAACGAACTGACTATACCGAAAGCTGCTACTGCAACAATGAAAAGCAGGATGATGAACATGACGATTTTTTCGAGTTTCAGTGCCTCAAAAAAAGACTGATTCATACTCATCCAATCCCTGATATAGTATTCAGGGCCCAGGGCCGCAGCAAGAAGAGGAGTTATCTTGTCGGCATTTAACGGATCATCCATTTTGATTTCGAGCCCGCTGACTCGGGAACCCATATTGAAAAAATCCTGTGCTTCGGTCAAAGCAATATATATCCAGGAAGAATCATAATCGTACATACCGGTATAGAATATACCGCATACAGTATATTCACGGCTTTTTGGCACCATACCCACGGGGGTCTGGGTCCCGAACGGTGAAACCAGAAAGACACTGTCTCCGGTAATGACACCCAGACTCGCCGCTAATTCTCCGCCCAGGATAATCGAGGGAATCAGCCCTGATTCACTCTCATGGTCTCCAGTGGCAAGCGCACCCAACAAACAGTTAAAATCTCCGGATCTCATTTTCTGTGCGACAGTGATTACCCGACTCGAAAAGGTTGGATTAATACCCTTGACCACAACAGCACTGACATTTTTCTCGTGACGAAGCAGGCATTGCTGATAGATGAACGGCGCAGCCGCATCGATATGGTCCACCGCTTCCACCTGGGGCATGATCCGCGTGTAATCCACGACCCCGGAACCCTCTCGTAAAAAAACAACGGCATGTGAATTAGCTCCCAGTATTTTTTCTTTAAGATCTCCTGCGAAACCGCTCATGACCGCGAGAACGATGATCAATGCACTGACACCAATCGTCACACCCAGGGTCGATATCAGGGTAATGATCGAAATCATCACCTGTTTTCGCTTGGCCTTTAAATAACGTAGGGCTAAAAAAATCTCCAGATACATTCGACTCCTATCCTGCTCCCAAAAAACGTTGTCTGGTCCTTGCTCTTACTGTAAGTGAAATTAATGGTAATAACGAAGGTCGATCTCTTGAAGTTCCGTAAAAGTTACTCTTTAATAATAGCAAAAATCATGTGTTTTGGCGAATTACTCAAAATCAGAATAGTAAAAATTGAGTGAGACCGTCGTGGTCTCTGTCCATGAAAACATGGCCGGATCTGATCGTATTGTTTGATCTAATTATGACATAAGCAGCTTTCTGAACACACCTCAACAAAAAAAGTCATTGCCTTTTGGCAAAAACATCTTTACAATAAAAGTGTCTGTTTATGTTATTGTCTAAAAAATCGATGAACTTTTATACATAAGACACTCTCCGGAGGAAGGCAATGAACAAATCCATTTTAGTGGTCGATGATAGCGCCAATATTAGAAAAATCATTAGGTTGACTTTTGAAGGAATTTACAACGTGTTCGCAGTAGAAAACGGCGAGAAGGCACTGGAATTGATCAAAACGACCATTCCTGATTTGGTCCTGGTCGATGCGATCATGCCCGGTATCTCCGGTTATGAACTCTGCCGGACGCTGAAGCAGGACCAACGCTTCCAATTCATTCCCATCATTCTTATGATCGGAACTTTTGATACTTTCGATGAGGAACAGGGGAAGACGGCTCGTTATGACCTGATCATCTCGAAACCTTTCGAGTCCGAATTCATCATCAAAACCGTCACTGAAGAAATCGATAAATCCGAACAACGGATACGTCTCAGATCGTCGGACAAGGAACCCGACTCAGTGGCTGAACCGGAAGAAAGCGATGGACCAGAGCGTCAAGACGAAGTCGAGTGGGATGAAATCGATAAGAAGGATGAGGAATTTTTCCTCGAGGCTGATAGTGGCGAACAGCTCGATGAAACAATGATGACATCAGAAACTGATGATCTTGATCAGACCTTTGCCCCGGATGAACCGGCTTCAATTGACGAAACTGAAGAAACGCCCGGTCATGATTCAGACATGGAGCAGAAAGCTTTTCTTGGGCCTGAAATTTCCCCGGCATCAGAGGTCCCTGAGCAGGCAGGTGAACTCGTGACAAAACCAGCAGCCACTGGGCCGATGCCATCTCCCGTACTGAACAAGAATGAAGTTGATGACTTCTTGTCCGAATTGAAAAAGGAAGCTGCTACGACCAGCAAAAAAACCGTCATTCTCAAACCTCGTGATTTTACTCATACCCAGGCCAAAGCACACGATGATGAGGAAAAGTGGGAAGAGGCAGAACCAACCTCGTCGAAAACAGATGAAGATTGGTTGGAATCTGTTCCGGACAAAACAGAAGTTAAGCCGGACCAGATTGAAGAAGTGCACTCCGAACATGATCAACCTGTCACTGAAGTTCAAGATACTCAAGCCGAGGCGGAAGAAATAGAATACAGTGAATCGGAAAACGTTTCAGGCGATAGTGATCAGGGCCCCCTGTCTTCAGATCAGGACCAGCTCTCAACCGAAGCAGATTTTGCTCCGACACTCCCCCAAGGACCCGAAACACACCCTGAAGAAAAGGAAGAAATCGAGGCGCTTCTCGAAGAGCCCATCGAAACACCTGACCAAGTCGAAATATCTCCTGAACGAGTAGATCAAACTGATGATCTCGGTACATCTTCCAGTTTTGAAGCAGAACCGGCTGCTGAGTTTGATCTCCCAAAAGATCAGGAAGAACTCGTCACGCCCCCGCCTGCCCAAGAAGCTGAAGATGAACTCTTTGAGCCGATAGCTGATCCAACTACCATGATTGGACACACGACTCCCGATAGTGCTGATGATGAAATAGAACCAATAATGGATGGCATGGATGCACTTGATGATGAAGCTGAGCTTGCCACAACCGACTCGAATGAATCGGAACCTGAACCAGAGATCGTCCACACACCCATTTATGATTTTCAAAAGGATTTGCCCATCCGGGATTATGCTACCGCACAAGCTCAAGCGGAAAGTCCTGATACTGCGACAGACGATACCGTTCAAGAAGCTGAACCACCCGAACCTATTGATGAACAGCAAGAAGAGATTGACCAGTATAGTGACAAGGAATTACCGCGATCGGAATTGCCAACAACCAAACTTGAATCCGACCGGGAACGAGTCAGATTCGATCAGGAATGGCCAGAACGGAGTGATCTGGCTGAACAGGCACCAGCGATTGAGGGTTCCGGTCCCATGACTGATGAGGATTTGGAAAGACTCCTGGCCCTTCTTATCCGGAAACATGGCCAGGAAATGTCCGATCACATTGCTGATAGACTGTACAGCAAAGTGATCCGGAAATTCAGGGAATTTCTTGATCGGGAACTGGACTAAGGCGAGCTTGAATAGCCTCAGACAACTGCTGTGACCACGTTGTTGACATCAATGATTGGGTGCCTGAGAGACCACTTTTATCGCCGAAACCACCGCAGCAATGACACTGGTTCGACCCTGATCATCAGTCATGCCAATCCGTGAAAAAGTCTCGCCACGCTGCTTGGATACGTACCTCGCTGGCAACCGGTTTAAAGCATAGACCATCATGTCTGATATACATTGTGGGCATGTGCAGATACCGGTTTTCTGTTCGAGATGTTCCTCGAGTGTAATTCTGACTTGCTCTTCCATGAGATTGATTATATCCATATCCTCCTCCACTTCACCTTTCATCCTTGTTCATCCTTAATACATAATAATGAAGCCGCATGGTCCTTAGATAATTCTGAGAACGATTCACCATCCAGCATTCGGGCAATTTCGCCAACCCGTTCCTGCGCATTTAAGACTCGTATCCGTGAAAAAGTCCTGCCCTCTTGGACTTCCTTGCTGACCAGCAGATGATGATCGGCCAGACTGGCAATCTGTGGGAGATGCGTAATGCAGATGATCTGCCGCACAGAAGAAATTTCCTTGATTTTCTGTCCGACTGCCCGAGCGATGTTTCCACCAATGCCCACATCAACCTCATCAAAAACCAAGGTTGGGACCTGGTCGAGATCGGCAATCAGGGTCCGAAATCCAAGCATGATCCTTGATATTTCACCACCAGAAGCAATCTGAGCCAACGGTTTCATCTCCTCGCCGACATTGGGACTGATCAAGAATTCTGCTTCTTCAAAGCCTTCGGCACTCACGATCAGGGGCAGGTCCAATGAAAACGTGTCCTGCTCGGTTTCCCGGAACTGGACTGCAAAGTGCACGGATTCCATACCTAATTGGCGCAATTGTTGGACAATTGTTGTACTTAAATCTTCCGCAGCATGTTTCCTTTTGTGGGACAATTCATGTCCGATCTTACAAAACTGTGCCGCTTTTTTCTCGACCTCACCCGATAATCGCTCGATTTTTGTATCGAATTGGACCGTATCGTCCCGTTCCTGTACAATCGTTTGGCGAAAAGCAAGGATTGACCCGATCGAGTCGCCATATTTCCTCTTTAATCGTCGTATCTCTTCGAGACGCTGTCCAACCGTTTCAAGACGGACAGGATCGACCTCAATCTGATCGCGGCGAGCCCGAACTGCCTCAGCCACATCCTGTAACTGATACAAGGCCGTATTAAACGCAGCACAAGTCGGTTGAAAAAGATCATCGATCTGGGCGATGGCTTCAAGATCCCGGCCAATAACAGCGAGATGGGTGAGCAAAGCCTCATCGCTCTCCGATAAATACTCATAACTACGGCCCAATACTTCCAATAATTGATGGGCTGAAGTGAGTACCTTTTGTTCACGCAACAAGTCTTCTTCCTCGCCCTCCACCAGATTGGCTTGATCAATCTCCCGAATCTGAAAATTGATCAGGTCAAGACGCTGTGACCGCTCCCTGGCTTGCTCCTTCAACGCTGCGATCTCCTGTAACGATCGAGTCAAGGCGAGATGGATTTCAGCCAGGTCAGTTCGCATGCCCCACAATTGACCATAACGATCAAGCATGGCCAGATGATTACGTGAGTCCAACAACACCTGTTGCTGATGCTGGCCGTGGACCGAAAGAATTTGCTTCAGCAGTTGTGTCATCGAATTGGTCGTGACACTCACATCATTAATATAGGAGCGGTTACGGCCGCTTAATACAATCTCCTTGCGCAGGATGATCTGGTTGCTTTCATCCCGCTCGATTCCCATCTCAGCAAGAGTCTGCCACAAGGGAAACGAATCGGGAAATTCAAAAATCGCTTCGATGACCGCCCGTTTATCCCCGCTACGAACAAGGCTGGTATTGGCTTTTCCGCCGAGAAGCTGCGACAAGGCACCGATCACGATCGATTTTCCCGCACCTGTTTCTCCTGTCAGTACGTTGAAGCCACTCTCGAAAAAAATACGCTCAGACTCGATTATGGCGAAATTCTTTATGCTCAATTCCCGTAACATGTTCGCAGGCACCAAGTTTATTGTCACTCATGATTCAGTTCGCACACCCGCTTGATAATGTAGCCTATTATCCTGTCTCGGTCAAGCCAGCTCATATTTATGCATTCACCTGGAACGAACTGATTTCAAGCGTTCTGATTCTGACTGAATATGAAATCTTTAAATAATCTCATTATGATTTGACATGAACCTCATCAATTCACTATTATACTAAGACAAAAATGTATTGTTGGATAATGGACTGAAAAATACCGGGAAAAATTGTGACACTATCCACAAAAATTGTAGCGATGTCAACCATTTTAATCTGCTTTTTTCTTGCCAGCCCGATGATTGCTTCTGCGGATGTGCCTTCGATTGATACCGGTTCGAGCGAGACGATTGCCGAGATTCAGGATACGACCACTTTTGTTCTGCCCGAGGGGTTACAGGTCAAAGACGTACCCAACGATGAAGGAGATGCGCTTGTCATAAGTTGGGAAAAACCGGAAGACGGTGTTTCAGCAGAGCCGTCATGTGAATATTGGATTGTGCGTTCTGATGCGGTCCAGGGGCCTTTTACCTCCTTGAGTCAGGTCTTTCTGCTTGACGGAGAATACCTAGATACTGCTGTCCAGGATGGCAACTCATATTGTTATAAGTTTCGGATTAAACGGGGCGATCAGGTAGTTGATAGCCCGGTCCTCGGTCCAGTCATACCAAAAGGGAGTTGGTTTGACGTGCATCGGATCAATGCCCTAATCTTTCTGGTCGTTTTTTCTTTTCTCATTCTGTTCTATATAAATCAAGCCAGACATGGCAAAGAATTGTTCATTCGCAAGGTTTCCGGGCTTGATTCCGTAGCGGAAGCTGTCGGTCGGGCAACGGAAATGGGGCGAAAAATCCTCTATATTCCGGGGATCGCCGATATCAGTGAAATCCAGACCGTAGCCGGCCTTTCGATTCTGGGCCATATCGCCAAGACCGCTGTGGAATATGCTTCGCGCATTCTGGTACCCAACATGGACCCGCTGACCTATGCTGCGTCACGTGAAATCGTAAAAGAAGCTTATCTAACAGCCGGAAGGCCTGAAGCTTTTCATGAGGAAGATGTTTATTTCATCACTTCTGAGCAATTTGCTTATACCGCATCTGTGTCGGGCATGATGGTCCGCGAAAAACCGGCCGCCAACTTTTTCATAGGCTGGTTCAAGGCTGAGTCACTCATGTTGGCTGAAACCGGCCAATCCACGGGAGCTATTCAGATAGCCGGAACGGCTGAACTAGACCAATTACCCTTCTTTGTGGCGACCTGTGATTATACTTTGATTGGTGAAGAGCTTTATGCAGCCAGTGCCTATTTAACGCATCAACCCTTATTACTGGGCAGTATCAAGGGGCAGGATATCGCAAAAGCATTTTTGATCGGTATCATTGTCATCGGCCTGCTGACCTCGTTTTTCAATGTTCACTTCATCAGAGATTTTTTGACCATACAATGACAAATGATAAAAGGCTGAATCATGAATAAACAGATTGCTGTCATCATCGCGTTTTGTGCCGGCCTGTTGCCCATTATCGGTTTTTTCATTCCCGAACGCCTGGTTCGGGAAAGCATTGTCGGGACCTTCGATAACTGGCTGATTATTGTTTCAGCTTTCGCCCTTGTTCTTGGAATTGTCAGTGTGGTTAAAGTCAATTTCCTCAAAATTTCACGCCAACAGAAAGGTTGGATCAATGCCGTCATTTATCTCCTGGCCCTGTTTCTGATGGCAATATTGGGAATTACCATGGGCATCGGGGAACGTGAGGATGGCTCCGTGACGCCGTTCACCTGGATGTTCCGGGCCATGGTCGACCCTATGACCTCGACTATGTTTTCCTTGCTCGCTTTTTTTATAGCTTCGGCTGCGTTCCGGGCCTTCCGGGCCAGGACTGTGGAAGCGACGCTATTACTCATCGCTGCCACAATCGTCATGCTGGGTCGGATCGATCTGGGCACAAGTCTGAAAATACCTGAGTTAACGGAATGGATCATGAATACACCGAATATGGCCGCACAGCGTGGGATTATCATCGGTGCCGCGCTGGGTGGGGCTTCCATGGCCTTACGGGTCATACTCGGTATCGAACGACCGTATCTCGGTCAGAGTGAATAATGGCATGAATTTTTTTCACTATATCCAGCATTTGGACCGAAGAATCATCTTTTTATTTGTGGGGTTGGGGACCCTAATTCCGATCATATTTCCGATCGGTTTCCACATCTCGGTGACACCTCCCGTTCGACAAATCTTCGACCGGATTGAGAGCATGTCGCCAGGTTCCATTCTTCTGCTTTCTTTTGATTACGGCCCCTCTTCAGCTCCGGAACTGACTCCAATGGCCAAAGCGGTCATGAGGCATTGTGCTCACAAAAAAATCAAGGTCGTCGGACTGTCATACCTCATCCTGGGCGGTGCGGATATGGCTGAAGCTGTCATGTCAGAAATCGGACGTGAACAGAGTCTTGAATATGGCCGTGATTATGTCAATCTTGGCTTTAAATCCGGTGCGCCGGCACCCATGATCAGATTGTCCAAGGATTTTCACGGTGTGTTCCCTCTGGATAATCGTGGGAATAAAGTCGAGGACCTGCCCCTTATGCAACAAGTCCACTCATACGCAGATATTGACTTTATTGTGGAGCTTGCCGCGACCATGCTTGGAGATTACTGGATTAACGTCGTCAACGCCCGATATGGTGAGGATATGGCCATGGGCACTACCGCGGTCAGTGCCCCCCGCTATTATGCCTTCCTCGAATCCGGCCAACTGACCGGATTGATGGGCGGACTCAAGGGTGCCGCCGAATATGAAGTCCTGAACAATCAACGGGATATAGCCGCCAAGGGCATGGACGCTCAACGTATCGTTCATATCCTGATCATTTTCTTCGTCATTTTAGGTAATATTATTTTCTTCTTTGAACGTAAACAGAAACATCGTTCGATCCTGGCAAGCTGAGCGGGGAAACAGACATGACTGAAATATTTCAAATCTGGGTCGCGGGTTTCCTGACCTTATGTATTTTCAGTTTTCTCTACAAGGACAATCCTTTCTATCGTTTCGCCGAGAACCTCTACGCCGGCCTCTCCTTCGGTTATTACATTGGACTGATATACAACCAGGTCCTCTTACCAAATGTCTGGGAAAAACTGCTTCAAAAAGATTTCCTGCCTCTACCTGCTGTCTTAATCGGTCTGATGCTCTTTTTCCGTTATCTGCCCTGGAAAAAAGTAGCCGCGCTTTCCAACTGGGCCTTGGCGTTATATATCGGCTATTATGTCGGTGTGGCTATCATGCAGAAACTACATGGGGAAATTATCCCGCAGGTTCAGGCCTCCATTCTTACCTTACGCCCCATTTGGACTCTCCAGACCCTGAATAATGTCATCATTATTATCGGTGTTCTCACCGTACTCATCTATTTCTACTTCTCGCGTCAGAATACAGGCCCGATCGGAACCATCTCGAAAATCGGGATATGGTTCACCATGATTTGTTTCGGCGCTACCTTCGGTTACACGATCATGGGCAGGATTTCCCTTTTAATCGGTCGGTTCCAATTCTTGGTCTATCAATGGGTCCCCTCGTTCAAATCTTTTTTTGATCAATTTTAATATGGTTACCGCATGCATCACTCTGACATGTTTTTTTTCTCAGTATCCCCCAAAAAACCTTCCCCCGATTGTACCTATATCAGGTCTAATAACATGAAGGCTGGTGACACCTATTCCAATAAAACAAGGAAAGCGTCCATGTTTCAGCTTACTTTACACTTCGCACGGATGAAAAAGCATATTCAAAAAGCAATATATGGGCCTGATCATTATAGGTTGACATCTGTTCCGAAATCTCCTACTGATAGAGGTATTTCAAAACGCAGTCTATCACTCAGTTCATTCTGGAACTGACTCAAGGAGAAAATGGAAATGGCCTCAAAGGACAAAATTTCACGAGAAGAACAAAAAGACAAAGTGGAAAAGCAACTTGCTGCCCGTATCGCCGTTCTGAAAGAAAAAGGAAAAAGCGAAGCGGAAATTGGAAAGGACTCGACCGTCAGAAAACTCAATGCTCGTCGCCGTGAAGCAATCCAGAGAATTAAGGCGATTGATCGCAAGGTCAGCCTTCTCGAAATCGTAAAGAAAATGAGCCAGGAAAAAGCTGCTATCCCGAAAGCGGAAAGAAAACTGCAGAAAAAGACCGAGGATCAGCCTGACGGAGCTAAAAAGGAAAAGAAAGCCAAGAAGAAGAAAGAATCGGTTGAGAGCAGCGAAAATAAAGAGTTAACGCCTGAAAAGGAATGAAAGGTCCGGGGTGCGTCAAGCGATCGAGTATTTATAGAAACTGAGGAATAACGGGCCTTACAATAGATAGTACTCATCAATTCTATAATGGTTGACAAATGGGATCGATCTTAGTATTAACCTAGACATGGAATGAGGCAAAGAATGGTTTCAAAGAAAGCTGCGGCATGTTTCCACGGTATTTCGTTGCAGTAATGCTTTTTTGTTTGACAGATCGCCCCTGATCAGATATAGTGAGTGATCGATGTTGGTCCGGGTAGACCAAAAAAAATAAATGTCTGGCACTAATGCAGCAAGGATGGTAGTCTTAGAAGAGACACAATCAGGAGGTTGATGATACCAGTGAAAACACAAGCATATCTTTTGAAAAAGCGTTTTTGGCCTATGTTTGTTCTTGCTCTTCTGCTCATGTTTTGTCTTTCCTGTCAAAAATTCAACGAGACGACAACCTATAAAAACGCCAATAAATTGTACATCGAAGAGGATTATGCCGGGGCGATCCAGAAATATCAGGAATTGACTTCAGGCCAATTCTATCAGAAGGAAGCCTGGTTAAATCTGGGCTACTGTTATCTGTCGTTGGTCCGGGGGGCTTTGACCGAAGAAGAGTCAGTGGTCAATTCTGACAAAGCGATCGAAGCTTTCAAGAAATATTTACAGCTCAAT
This sequence comes from bacterium, assembly GCA_016934675.1. Classification (GTDB taxonomy): domain Bacteria; phylum CSSED10-310; class JAFGSJ01; order JAFGSJ01; family JAFGSJ01; genus JAFGSJ01. The sequence goes on from JAFGSJ010000052.1 coordinate 34,903, forward strand.
CCCAGTGATGAAAAAATTGAAGACTATATTTTCAATACCTATATGGATTCGCGGCAATATAATAAAGTCCTCGAATTTCTTTACAGCAAGTATGAAAAGAATCCTCAGGATATTCGGGCAATCCAGCTTATTATTCAGACCTATGAAGACCAGGGTATGATCCAGGAAGCGATCGAATGGTATCGCAAACGTTGTGAAATGACTCCCGATGATCCCGATGCTTTTTATGCCTTTGCAGTTTTTTACTGGCGGAACTCCTTTTACAATCAGGCCCTCGATCAAGCTCTCCGGGCAACTTTTGTCGAAGAAGGTATCGAGTTGATCAAACAAGCGGTTGAATTGAATCCTGAATTCGCAGATGCTTATATCTATTGGAACCTGTTATTGCGTGAGAAAGCGAAATACACCAAGAGTAAACGTGAACAAGAAAAAATTACAGAAGAAGCTAACGTTTTACGTGATAAGGGCAGTGCCATAAGAGCGGCCCAGCAAGAAAAGGAAGCCGCCGAAAAAACTGATGAGGTTCAGACGGAAATGAGTGATCAGCCCGCTGATGATCAGATTGCAGCGACACCGGCTGAGGCTGAGACAACTCTGCCTGATCCGGGAAATTGAGCGGATCAGCTTTACATACTAACCAAAAGGGGGTTGATGAATTTCGATGAGAACACAATTACACAAAAATCAGGTTTTAAACATGTAACCCAATTCACGAATGGGAAAAGCTATGTTTGATTCACTCATTGTCAGTAAAAGGACCAAATTACAGAAGGCAGCAATTGCATTTGCTGTCGCATCTCTCTTGATTCACTTTGTCGTGATCGGGTCAGTTGCTTTGGATTCATACCTGACTGTCCCAGATATCATGCCTCCGGCGGTGACAGTCACCTTCCTGAATGCCACAGCCATTGCGCCACCGCCACCACCTCGAGCCCCGGCCCGCAAGGAAGAACAAAAAGAGCAGCAGAAGCAAGAACAAAAAAAGGATGTTGAAAAGCCCATATTGAGAGAATTGATGGTTGCTTCGGAAATCCCGGACGATATTTCCTACGAAGTCCAGCCCGAAGCACCCAGTCTAAGTGATCTGTTGTCCAGCGGTGTTGAGGGCGGTTTGGATGGTGATGTGCTCGGTGGGGCTGATTATGGTGTTCCCGACGGTCTGGTCAGTGTTCCTGATGAATTCCAGCGATTCACCTCCGAAATGAAAAAACCTGAAAAGATCAGGGCCCCGGCGCCGGCCTATCCTGAACTGGCCAAACAGGCCGGTATTGCCTGCAACGTTATTGTCGAAGCGAAGATCGATGCCGGAGGAAATGTGGTGGATGCTACCATTCTTCGGTCATGCCCTGTCTTCGAGGAACAATTCAATCAAGCTGTTCTCGATGTTTTACCGCAGTGGAAATTCACACCCGCTATTCTGAACGGTGTCCCTGTTGCGGTCCGTTATACCTTGACTGTTAGCTTCAGGCTCAATTGAACATGATTGTACTGTTGAAAAGGTCTCACTTATCCAACACGTAACTCTCAGATGAGATGAAAGGAAAAGGCTATGAGAGGATGTCAAAATTTTCTGCTGCAGTTTTGTTCCCGTCGTCATGTTTCACTGTTGTTTCTCGCGATTATTGCCATCGTTCTGGTTTCTTCTCCTGTGCGGGTAATGGCCCAGGAAGCACCACATGCGACCGGTGGTGGCTTAAATGTGATGGAACTCTACTCTCAGATGGGTTTCTTGGCAAAAGCTGTGTTCTGGGTCCTGATCTGTATGAGTGTTTGGTCATTCTACGTGGCGATCAGCCGCTTTTTGCTTTTTCAAAAGGCCCGCAGTCAATCCATGCAGTTTGTCAAAGTAGCCACGCCCCTGATCGAAAAAAACAAAATCGCCGAATTGATTAAAATTACGAAACGCTTTACCAAAAGTCATCTTGCCCGAATTTATTCTGTGGTCTGTTATGAACTCACCTCGAACGTCGAGGGCGAAGGTGGGGGCAAGGAATTATCGGAAGACCAGATGATCATGATGTTAAATCGTGCTGTTGCCCGTGAAGCTTTTATCGTAACTGACGAACTGAAAAAGAACCTGAGTGGTTTGGCCACAATCGGTGCGACTGCACCCTTTGTCGGTCTATTTGGAACCGTTGTCGGAGTTATCAATGCTTTCACCGGGATCGCGGAAGTCGGAGCAGGCGGTATCGGTGCTGTCTCTGCCGGTATCGCTGAAGCTTTGATTGAGACCGCAGTCGGTCTGTTTGTCGCTATCCCGGCAGTTTGGTTATATAACTATTTCGTCAATCAGGTCGGCCGTTTTACGGTTGAAATGGAAAACATCGGTTCGGAGCTTGTTGATAAATTCGTCCGTAAGGGTATGAGGATCTAACCATGTCAATGAAAGTCGGTGGTGAAGGCAGTGGCGGCGTATCTGCCGATATCAATGTAACCCCGTTAGTCGATGTCTGCCTCGTGCTTTTGATTATCTTCATGGTCGTCACCCCTATGCTCCAAAACGGTATTGCCGTGGACCTTCCTATTGCCAAAACGCTCGATGACAAACCGGATGATGAGAACATCCTTCAGATCGTGCTGGACCGTAATTTAAATGTCTATGCCCGAGAAAACAAGATTGGTAATCTACTCGCTAAAAGTACAGAAGACGATCTACGACGACGTATCGGGAAATTTTTTAAAGATAATCCCGGTGAATATGTTCAGATCAAGGCTGACAAAAACCAACGTTATGGTCACGTCAAGCAACTGATGCGTTACATTCAGGATACTGGCATGAAAGAGACCACTCTGGTCGCAGATGAGGTCGAGGAACCGAAATAGTCGTCTGAAACCGTATTCATCCAGTTGATTGAAGAGAACGAGATCAGGAGGATATATTATGTCTATGAAAGTCGGGGGTGCTTCAGAAAGCATGTCCGAGATAAACGTCACTCCCTTTATTGACGTTTGTCTGGTTTTGCTTATCATTTTTATGATTGTCACGCCCATCATTTTAAAGGGCTTCGATGTCAGTGTGCCGCCCAAGGCCACGGAAGACGAAATGAAAACCTATGCCGCCTCTTTATCGCAGCAACTGATCATTACACTTACATCGGACGGGCGAATAAAGTTAAACCAGGTGGAAATTGCCAAGGCAGCGCTCCTCTCGGAAATAAAAAACACTTTCGAGAGACGTGGTGGTAAAAAGCTGATTTTCTTCAATGCGGAAGATGATGTTTTATACGGTCTTGCCGTTGAAGTTATGGACATTTTGCGATTAGCGGGTGCTGAAACGATTGGTATTGTTCCCGAAACGATCAAAACTGAATAAATGTTTAACTATTTGTTGAATGGGAACATCCTGTATGCGCAGGTAACAAATTCTAAAAGGGGATGAAAGAGGGGCTTATGAATTATCGAAACTGGAATCATGGAGAAAAGCAAAACGGGTTTAAAGTGAAGGACAGCCGCATTTTTGCCACATGCTTGATTGCGGTCATGGGGGTGTGTGTTCTTTTTTGCTACTCCCCTCTCACACATGCTGTCGAGGACGCCAAGGTAACCAAAAAAATGGAAAAAGCCGAAACCTTGTTTCAAAAGGGTGAGATCGATAATGCCCTTTCACTGCTCGAGGAACTAGCGCAGAAATTTCCCGATGATGTGCGTCCGACTATTCGTCTGGCCCGTTATTATCTCGATTCCAAGTTGTATCAAGATGCCATTCTTTATGCAGAACAGGCATACACCAAAAACAATGCCGATGACAAGGCGAAGTCTGTTCTCTGCGAAGCCTTTCAAGGCATAGGCCAGATGAACATACAATTAAGGAAATTCGAACAAGCTGAGGAAGCATATCATAAAATGGTCGAATTATGCCCGACAGATGACAACAAAAAACGATTGTCCTTCTTGTATGCCCAACTGGCCAGAGATGCTGTGCAGCGAAAAGAATTGCCGGCTGCCATTACTGCGTACGAGAAAATCCTTGAATTGGAACCCGATAATCAGCAACTCTATTTTGAACTCTATCGTATTTATGTCAGAAACGACCAGAAAGATAAGGCATTGGAAATTTTGCAAAAAGGGGTCCTCGCTTTTCCCGAAGATATGAAACTTGGTCTGGCTTTGGGTTCTGTTTATTTTCAGGAGCAAAAATTCGACGAAGCTCGTGATTTCTTTGGAAAAGCTTTGGAGAACGATCCTGACAATTTTCATGTTGCTAATTTTTATGCCCAGGTTTTATGGCGCTTGGCGGATAAAAAATTCGAGCAACTCAAAAATGATGATTTACTGCCCAAAGTGACCAAGAAACCCGGTTCGACTAAAGCGAGTATTGCCGAGTATAATAAAGAGGTCGAGAAGGTCCAGGCGGAGATGCTCGCATTGAAAAGAGAAATTTATCAACCGGTGGTTGATGCTTTTAACAGGGCTATCGCACTTGATAAAGACCAGAAAGACCCCAAACTGCTCATGAATAGTGCCATAATTCATAATTTCCTTGGGAATGAGCAAGACATGAAACAAGCATATCTTGCTGCAGCTCAGATTTATCAACAAAGACTCGAAGCAGACGCTGGTGATCTCGATGCCATGCATTATTGTGCCTGGTGTCAGTTTAATGCGAACGAACAATTATCAGATGCGGAAAACCTATTTAAGAAACTCTTGAGTCTGGATGAGCAGCATACGCATCCCACTGCCTTGATCTATCTGGGTGAAATTTTAATCGATCAGAAAAGGTATGATGAAGCCCAGCAGCACCTTAAAACCTTTCTGGCTGATTACAGCGATCATCCATCCCGAAACAGGGCTGAATTATTACTCGATTACATAGATGCGGTCCTCAAGGGGACAGATGCCGGGAAAAAACCGACTAAATTGCTTTTGAAAGAGCCTGTTTTGGATTTTGGCAGCGACGATGAAACGGGATTAAAACTCGATGATGACTCGATCGGATTATCGGAAGAAGAATTACTGGGTAATTGAGGACTAGACAGTGTTCATACAATGTTTTCTCCAGCCCTATCCCCTGACATCCCGGTTACACCTGGGATCATTTTCAGGTCAGCACGCAACCCGTCATTTCTTATCAAGGAGTTCTTTATGAACAAGGTAGTACGGCCCATGAAGACATTAATGTGTGCCCTCTGTGTTATACTCACGGCAACTCTTGCTTTTTCGGCCTCGTTGGATGAGGTGCTCAACGATGCGAAGGATGGTAAACTCGACACTATGCCTCTGATCCAAGCTCTGCTTATAGCCTCAAATACACCTTCTGCAGATGTCTCCCGACTCACCTCCTCGACCGATGCAAAGATGGCCCAATTCACTTCTGGACTCACCGATGGACCCAATAGCAAAAAAGCCGACACGATTCTGAAAAACTTGAAAGCCAGTGTCCTCAAGCAGTATTATCCCGGCAGTAATTATAAAGCGACACTTGAAGAAGGTAAATTCGATCCTCTGTGGGGAACTGCTTTGCTGGCCTATGTCATGAAGAAGAATAACGTGGATTGCTCTGTTATCGAAACACCCGCGAATTATCTTATTGCGGTCAAAGACAACGGAACAGAAGTACTCTATGATATTTTTGTCGGGAAAGATCCTGTAAAACCATCGTTCGAGGAATATCTGACCAAAAGCGCCGGTTTGAGATCGTCACTTGCATTCAAAAAACTACCTTCATTTCTCCTGTCATCCGCACAGCGTCATGACTGTTCCCGACTCATTGCCGGTATGCTCCAAAAAAGATTGATTCAGAGCGTCAGCGAAGATAATTATTCTGACTATGATGCTGTTTTTAAAAAAGTGAACGACACCTTTTCCAAGGTCATGATCGATCAGGACAAGATTGTTGAAACCATTTCGAAGAAATTGAACATCTGCGAAGACCCGAAGCAGGCTATCCCGCTTATCCGGATCGCCCGAGACACCAATCGCAAAGTCCAGGTCGATACAAAAGAAATGAACGATAATGCCGTGCTTGCTTCCCGAAAATGCTACCTGGCCATCAAAGGACAAAATGATTGGACAACCATGGAAAAATATCTCAATGATCTCAAGTCACTGGTCCCTGCTGAGGTCTATACTCCCATGGCCAAGGAAGGCTATCTTAAAATTTTTAATTCATACTGGGAAAAGAAAGATTACTCAAAATCTGAAAAATACGCCCAGATACTCTGCAAGGACCTTAAAATCGAGCAGGCTTGTCCCTTTTTGATCAAATCTCAACTGAAACAGGTCCAGGACCTGACCCAGAAAAATAAATTCGATGATGCCCTGACCCTGCTTGATAAAATCCTGAAACAAGACCCCAAAAATCCCGATGCCGATAAACTGAAAAAGTATATTCTCGAGACCCAATACAATTCATTGAAGGATAGGAACGATTATGATGGCATGCTCGCTGTTTTGAACAAACTGCGCAAAGCATATCCTCTCGATGAAAATTACAGAAAACTTTCCATAAACACTTTTTGGACCTGGGGAAAGACCTATCTTGACAACAGCCAGTTTGCAGAGGGCATTCGGGTCCTTACAAACGGTTACAAGGAATTCTCGGATTATGAACCTTTAAAGGACCTGCTCGAAGCCTCGTACTATAATTATGCCATCAATCTGGCCAAACAGGGCAATCAGCTTAAGGCCATAGAAGAATTGAAAAAAGCCAACGACAGGTTCGGTGATGCGAGTCTTCAGAGAAACGATCTGATCGCCGATCTTTACTTGCAGCTTTCGATCAACGCCGCCAAGAATGGTGACCGATCAACAGCCATGTCATATACTGATAAGGGCTTGATTTATGCCCCGGGAAATGAGAACCTTCTGGCCCAGCAAGACAATTTAAAACGAGGTAAAGATAGTATCGAAGAACAGGCTATCGAATTTGCGCCGTGGGAGTAAAATCCAGTTCAAAAGACCAATCACTGTAGAGCACTGGGCCTGTTGTTCAGGATGCCGCTTTCTTTTTGCCCCGTTTTCTGCGCTCTGAAATTGATCCGTTTTCTCGTAGTTTTCTGATACGGCTTTTGATACTGCTGACCTTGACATCGAAATGATCGGCCAACCATTGGTTCGATTTATCCAAATGATCACGTATGTACTGATCATCTTCTTCAAGCCATACCCGAATAGTTTTCTTATGAGTGGCCGGCAAAACCCCTTTTGTCTTTAAACGATAGATCCTGCCTTTAATGGATGAGACCGTTGTTTTAAGTTTGGCCGCAAGCCATTGGTTTGTTTTATCAATATTCCGGATAAGAAAGGTATCTTTTGAAGCATCCCACTCGAAATTTCTTTTTAAATGCATCCTGCACAATTTTTTTTCGACGATTTTTTCCGTGCATTGAAGGACCAAGGCCAAATCTCGATTAGTCATCGTCATGAAATGGTCTTGCAGGAATTTCTCTTTGCAGGGTTTCCAGCCCTGTTTCCTGAAATAGGTGATCTGCGTGTCCTCATACATCACGGTAAAGTAATAGCGATTAGCTTCTGTGATTCGACCGAATCTTTTGAGGTCCGTATCATAGATCAATTCATCTGTTGAATAATCACAATTGAGGTCGATCCCCCTGCTTTTGATGGCATTGAGATTGCCAACAACATTGCGGATGAACTGGATTCTCTTGCTGGTCATGGTATCTCAGGCTTGATACTTCTTCATACCTCTAGGTGTTGTTTCGTAATCAAATCGAAGACGTGTAGATATCTCGCCCTGGTCTTTTCTATTATTTCAGCAGGCAGATGGGGCGGGGGACCTTCACCCGTCCAATGTGCTTGCCGCAAAAATTCTCTGACAAATTCCTTATCGAGCCCTTCCTGTTGCGTTCCGGGACGATATGTCTCTAATTTCCAAAACCGGGATGAGTCGGGAGTAAAAATCTCATCGACCAGGACAAGTTCCCCATGCTCTAAACCAAATTCAAACTTGGTATCAACCAAGATCAGCTTGCGGTCCCGTAAGAATTTTCGAGCAAAACAAAACAAATCCAATGAGACTTGTTTTATTCTCGTTGCCAGCATCTTCCCTAGTTTGTTGGCCATATACTCAAAAGAGACATTTTGATCATGCCCCTGTTCCGCCTTGGTAGACGGTGTAAAAAGCGGTTCGCTGAATTGGTCTGCCAATTGCATTCCCGCAGGTAATTTCGATCCACACACAGTGCCGTGTTCCTGGTACTCACGCCAAGCCGACCCGACTAAGTAATCTCGAACAACACATTCAAATGGGATAATTTCGACCTTACGGACGAACATAGAACGTCCCTCAAGTTGTGATTGGTCCGCATCATCTGGTAAGGGCATCTCAGCTAACCGGGCTGTAGTGAAATGGTTTCTGACAATATCGGTAGTCTTTTCGAACCAAAACACGGATAAACCATTTAAGACACGCCCCTTATCAGGTATGCCTTCGGGTAGAATCGCATCAAACGCTGAAATACGATCAGTGGCGATAAATAACAAACCTCGATCCAGAAAATAGATATCTCGGACCTTGCCTCGTCGAAATAATGACAACGAAGGGATAGCGCATGTTAACATTGCATCTTTACTCATTTTTCTTGACATTCTCACCGACAGAAATATTGCCGTTCACCTTGGCCCCATCCGCAATGGCAATCCGGGGCACCCTAATATCTCCCTCAACCTGACCCGTCGCCTGAATCTCGATCCGATCTGTGGCTGTGATATTACCCAAAACACGTCCCGAGACAATTATATTCTCAGATGAGATGTTGCCCTTGACCATGCCCTGGTTCTCAATACTACAACTCCCAACAATGGTCGTCTCACCCTCAATCTCGCCTTCAATCAGGATGTTACCGTCTCCGCTTATCTCACCCTTGATTTTGATCCCTTTTAAAATGCAACTCGTTTGTTTGTCTGCCACAATACCCCTCTCTTCGTGTGAGTTTCTATTCATACTGTGTGAAAAAACCAATCTGACTCTGATAATGCTTCAGAATTACAGGATTTTCACAGTCATGTCAAGAAAAATCATGCCTATCTCCAGGATGCAGTGGCCATTTCTGCAATAATTACAGGGGGTTATTATCAAAATCATTTCTGAAGCATCTTTAAAGCGTAGCGAAAATCGGGTGGGAGTGGTGCCGTAATAGTCATTTTTTCTGGTAATACGGGATGTTGTAAGCAAATTTTGGCTGCGTGAAGGGCCGGTCGGTCCATCAAAGAAGTCGGACGGGCCTCATAGCGAGTGTCCCCCAAAATCGGGTGCCCAAGACAATGGGCATGGTATCTGATCTGATGCCTGCGACCGGTGAGGGGAAGGACTTTGACAAATGAAAAATCGGCTATTCTTTTTAGTAGCTGGAATTCGGTCTGGGCTGGTTTATAAATGCTGGGACCTCGTCGACTGATGACCCGGACAGGTTCCGAAATCTCAATTAATCCTGGTCTGAGATAGCCCTCCAGGATAGCACAGTAAGTTTTGCGGATCGTGCCCTGCAAAAAAGCGTGGCTCAAAATCCGGGCGCAGATCACACCTTTAGCTGCCAACACGATCCCACTGACCCCCCTGTCCAACCTGTGAACCGGTTTGGGACAGGCCTGTCCTGAATCAAGATAGAAGTGAGACAGACTGTTCATGAGAGTACCGGTCAGTTGGCCGAAAACAGGATGAATGATCATCTCCGCTGGTTTATTAACGGCTACCAACCATTCATCCTCATAGAGGATAGAAAGCGAACATTGTGAAGGAATTTCCTGAAAAGGGACCTGCCTGGGCAGGATGATACGGACCGTATCACCGGTATGGACCCGACGTGAGGCTTTACCAACCAACCCGTTGATCGTTATCATCTTTTCTTTCAGCAATTTTTGAATATCCTGACGGCTGTATTGGGGTACATAACGCGAGACGAATAGGTCCAGACGCATACCTTCAGCACTGCTCTTGGCTGTCAGAGATCGTTGCTGACAGCGCTGGTAATCCCATAAGTATGGTTGAAACTTATCACTCATCTTGATACTACCTATTCATATTCAATAGTCTGTGAGAAGACAAACCTGAATAGATTTTCCAGGATTGAACGAAACAGATAGATATGGTGTGAAACAGATGATCAAACATTGGTCTTTCCCGTTTGTTGCCATACTCTTTATTCTCACATGCTGGTATTTTCTCACCTTTTCACAAAACAGTGCCATCATTAATCCCGACGGTATTCTCTATTTTTCATATCTCTGTTCACTTTGTTTTGATCAGGATCTTCTTTTTGTCAACGAATTCGACCGATTACGTTTGATCGAGGAGACCCGTTATATCAGTGCGAGCGGACTTGAGGGCAATCACGTCGCTTTTGGTACTGCGATGCTCATGGCTCCTTTTTTTTGTGTGCTGCATCTTCTCAGTAGATTCGTTCCTGGACTTGATGCTCATGTTTCATATTCAGGATATAATGCAATCCTGTTCAATACTTTTCCACTTGGTTCATTGGTCTACGGATTCTTGACCATATATCTGATCTTCAGATTATTCCAGCACGTCATCTGGAACAAAAATTCAGAGTTGCCTCATGTCACTCTTTTCAAGATCGTTTTTGGGACCATGTTTTTTTTCTATATGTTGATATTTCCAGGTCTTTCACATATTACTTCTGCTTTTTCAGTGACCCTGTTTATCTATTATTTTGAAAAAATAAGAGGGACAGATAGTTCTTCTAATCCCAGCAGATCGTTGTTCATACTGGGGCTTTTAATTGGTTTAGCGATCATGGTCAGGACCCAAAACGGCCTTTTTATTGTTTTGCCGATCTTTCATTTATGTCAATATAGAAAAAACAATAATGCGATCCGTGAAGTGGCACTCAAAGCACTACCTTTTTCTCTGGGTACTGTTTTAGGTGTCATTCCTCAAGTAATCATCTGGAAAATTCTCAACGGAAAATTCCTTGATGCGGTTGAATCAGCGAATGTGGATTTTTCTTCTCCTCATCTTTACGAGACCTTGCTCTCCTCTTACCACGGCTTATTTTTCTGGACACCTATAACCGTGTTAGCTTGTTTAGGGCTTATTGCCTTGACCGTTCATAAGTACACCATCGGATTACCCTATCTGTTGGCCTTCCTATTACAATTATGGTTGAACAGCTCGATTTTGGCCTGGTGGGAGGCGGTCTCCTTCAGTATGAGGCTTTTTACTAATTGCACTGCTATCTTTGCTATCGGACTTGCATACCTCTACCAATGCATCCCGGCAATCTGGTTGAGGGTCACCGCCTGGCTATGTGTCTGCTGGACCATAGTATTGTCGTTGTTATTTAAATTCGGACGGCTTGATCTGAATCTATTCTACAGTCCGGGAAAAATCTGGGAAATGGTCATGACATTTCTCATAGGGTTAGGCAGTGAGCTGGAATCCTGGAAACGTATCCTCGTTCTGGACAATCCTGGGCGAGCTTTCTGCATTTTATGTGTAGCCCTACTTATTACGATACTAATAGTGTTTTTCTGGCACCGTCTCACCAGGGAATGTTCTTCAAGATGTTCTCTTCTTCAAAAATCGCATTACATGTGGGTGATCTGGATTTTAATCCTGTCCCTGTTTCTTGTCCACGCCGGTCTGAGAAGTCAGGCACGTATTCCTGACTATCGCAATCGTATTGCTGCTATCAGCGCAATCTCAAAAGACTATAGCTATTATATGACTTGGTCATATCATCTTAGTAATGCCCATTATTTACAGGCCCTCAGGCACTATCAGAAAGCAGAAGAAGAATACTTGAAGGCATTGGCCATGAAACATGACTTGATCGAGGCTTATCTGAGAATCGGTCTTTTGTATTACGCCAGGCAACAGCATGAAAAGGCGCTAACAATTATCGAGGAAGGACTGAAGAATGAACCGGAAAATAGTCAATTGCTTCAGATAAGGGATCAGTTAGAAAAAGAGATCAGAATAATGAACCACAGATAACATCTATCATCATATTATCAGGAAAAAGCAAGACCTGGGTCAGCACAAAAGAACAGTGACACTCAAAGGGTTCTGATCATTTTTTCAAGCTCACTGAATTCCTGGGCGATAAGTTCACTGGTTTTTCGACGGGCTACAGCTTCAATCGAGCGTCGGATTGAGTCGAGTTTAGTGACCAATGTCGTGAGTCCCTTGTCTCGATTCACTTTCTGTTTTTGCAATTGTTTAATGAGCTCATCTTTCTGAGAGACAAGTTGCCGTGCTTGAGCGAGTTCCTGATCAAGCTCCACAATGCGGTCGTCCTGTTCCTGCTCCTCAAGACGACCTGATAATTCAAGATCGTGGAACGGACCGCCCGACGTTCTGCGAGCATCCGCAAGCTGGTTGCGCATCTGACAGACCTGGTCCTGAGATTCACGGACCTGGTTCTCCAGGGAAAATATCTGTTGTCGTAACTGGGAATTTTCCCGTTTCAGTTGATTCAAATCGATAGTCACGCCCCCTGTTAATTCAACGATGGGAGTTTCAAACGAACTGTTTTTGGTGAGACGAGCCAGTTCCTGCTCATATTGTGCTTTCATATCCTGAGCATGTTGCTTGATCTGATCGAGTTTAGCTGTAAGTTGTCCTATTTGTTGGTTTTTAAGCACTAATTCCTGCTCAGTTTTTTCTGAATCCTGAAGAGACGGTTGAACTTTCTGGGCCTGCTCGAGTTCGCTGTGCAGAAAAGTGATCCGTGCTTGATGTTCTTCAATGATCTGGGCTTGTTCTTTGACCTTATTCTGGAGGAGTTCGAGTTGGTTGTTCAACTCCTTGTTCTGGTTCTGTAACTGTATCCGGCCGAGATTATAGTCTTCAAGAATTCTTTGCTGCTCGATCATTCTATCCTGTAGTTTATCGTGTTGGGCATGAGCGTCGGTCAATTGCAGATGCAACGCCTCGATCTGCTCCTGGTTTTTTAGGTCCTGTTGCCGGACCAGTTCAACATCACTCTGGCCGGCATGAAAATCCATGATTTTCCGTTCGAGTTCAGCAATTGTATGCTCGTATTGGGCACTAACTTCGGTCAATGTATCCACATCCGAGCCCGGTTGTTGTTCAGGCTGAGTCACATCTCGTTCAGGGTCTGGGCTGGACTGGTCCGTGCTGTCCATGGTTTCCATTTCGTTGATCTGGACATGCAATGCCGAAATCTCATCGCGAGCAATCTTCAGTTCGGCTTGAAGATGATCACGTTCTTTAAGGGTTGCTTCAAGTAATATCTGTAACTCGAGCTCATCTTTGTCGTTGGCAGGTATGAGGTGATCAGATTTTTCTCCCGTTGGCACGCTGGGTTGATCTGGGCCAGAAGCGGGATTGAAGATGGTCTCCTGCATTTCGCGGATCAACGAATCAATAGTGTCTGTCTGGTCTTTGTTCATGCTCTTGAGTTGGTCTATTTCACGATTACAATCCTGCACCCTTTTTTTATAGGTTTCAATCTCAAGATGTAAGGCCATGTTTTCTTCCTGGAGTCTCTCAAGGTCATTACTATCATTCGTCATGATCTGGAATGTCCTTTCCTCAAACTCTTCAGCCTCCAGAACAAGCGATTCTGGCCTGCCGTGAAGAGAGTATAATATTCATTTTCTGTAATTACCTGATCAGATAGTACTATCTTAGTTTTTTATGTTCATTTATGCAATTTAAATCCCAAATGAGAACCACTCATAACGAACGAAGCGAATACACTGTATCTGAAAGCCGGGATATCTTCCATGCACATTTTTGGTCCTATTCTTGCATTTCTGCTGAATAGAGGCTAGAATGGTAAAACCTGGTTCGAGAACAATACGATCATCCAAGGAGTGAAATTATGAAAAGAGTATTTCGTTACCGGCTCGAGACAATCTCAATCCTTCTGTGTTCACTGTTTATTGTATTCGGAAGCACGCTCCTTTACCCTCCTTCTCTCGCGCAATGTCAAGAGGCAACGCTCACTCATGAAAAAACGACTTCTGAAACTCACGGAGTTACTCCGCCGGAACATCCTGTTGGTAAAACGGAATTATACGCTGCGTTGGATGAACAGTACGCCGGCTGTAACACTTTGTCTAAAAGGGAGTCGGCCTTGGAGGAACTGCGGGAATTGCTCAAAGCGACCCCCAACGACTATGAGTTGCTCTGGCGAGCTGCGCGATTGACCTGGTTTATCGGTGATTGGCTTGAAGATGATCAGAGTGAGCGACTCGAAACACTGGGCATCGAGGGTATGGATTGGGCAGATCGAGCCATGAAATTGAATCCTCAGGGCCTCGAAGGGCATTACTATAAAGCCCTGGCGATCTCGAACTACTCCCGGGGCATTTCCATCGTCAAAGCCCTGATCAAAGGTTTGGCTAATGATTATGTCGCTCATCTCGAACATGTTCTCAAGAATGACCGGGCTTTCGATCAAGGCGGGCCTCTGCGGGCCATGGGCAGATATTACTGGAAACTTCCCTGGCCGAAATATGACTATAAACAATCGTTGAAATATCTGGACCAAGCGCTCGAAGTCAATCCCGATGTATTAAGAACACATTTTTATCGAGCCGATACACTATGGGCACTTAAAAAATATCAGGAAGCCCGAGTTGCATTCGAATATGTACTCGAGACCGATCCGAAGCCTTTCGATATCAAGGATGTCCCCTGGATCAAGGACCAAGCGAAAGAACGACTCGAGCTGCTTCTCAAAGAAGAATTCTGATGAGCCAGATCGAAAAGAGTTCTGATTTGCTTTCCTGTCCAAGCCCGTTTAATCAGAAAAGTATCGCCTAGGCCCATTCAGCCCGTGAATACATCGAAGCGACTGTTCTGCGCATCGGCATAGTGTTGCAACAGATGCTTGAATTCAATCATGATCTGTGTGAACTCATCTTCAGATGAAAAAAGTGAAGGTGTGCTGAACACGACACCAATAACACTATGAGTGATTTCAGTTATTTTACCGATCAATGAATCTTTAATCGGATTGCCGAACGGTAAACTCTCATCCGCATCCGAAAGACCGCAGATACAAAGCAATCCTTTCAGTTGTATGGATTGGCCCGATTGATTGAAAACGTATGATTCGTCCGCCCGACCATAACGAAGTTCAAGGCGTTGACCTGTTTTTTCACAATCAAGAAGACAGATCGGCAAGCCATATTTCAGCGAAATGTAGTTATTTATGTCCACAACATTATTGATCTGCGGGAAATCGCCTTTTAGGACTGCATTGGCCAGATACTCGCTGGCCGGTCGTCCGCGCCCGGATGGTTTATATCCACCATAACGCAGCATGGACCGGATCGGTTCCCGGGTCAATTCTGCTGCGAAATGCTGCTCTATCCTGATGCGCTGACAAAGTTGCTGAATAGAATTCCGTAATGATTCATCGGTCGGTTTGACCTTGACTTGATCAGCAAATAAGACCCCCACTGTAAGTTGAGGATTCTCACAGTTGAGCTTAAATGACGGATAATTAACGATATTCATGGATACTCCCTCAGATGCAAATCAAGCAATTCAACGGGCGTAAAGATGGCTTGTATCCAACTCTTCTGACTAATGGATCAGACTCTGTGTCCAAATCGGAGTTGAATCTTCCGGCCCCCCTGTTCAAGTGCTTCAAGCGATAACGAACCACCCAAACAAGCACTCACGTGATAACAGACTATTAAACGACGGTCCTGAATATTGTTCGATCGAGGCATGGCATATAAATCAAACGAGGTCGTCCGACTTTCTGATGCGTCCATAAACAAAATACATGTCTCGGTAGAAGTCTGAATGACCTCGACACTTAACTGATCATCATGGGAACAATCCTCGATAAGCGTAATCACAAGAAAAAACAGCAATTTTAGAAATTTCTCCCTATTGATAACGATATTGTTCAACTGTTCAGGTATTCGCACATCACATCGGATCAAATATCTCAACATCCAGGGTCGGACCGTGTCCTGAAAATCAACGAGAATCTTACCCAGATCAGGAACGGGTTCAGTTGCCTTGGCATCAGGATCACCCAGGACGAAATGGCGAAGGAGTTCCGAAATTTTGCTGATTTCATCATCAATATATGTGAGCTGTTGTTTCTGGACATCATGTTCGACCGTCGTTTGTAAAATATAACTGTAATTTTTTATGATTTCGAGTGGATTGTTCAACTTATGAGCGAGTTTGGTCGTCAAAAAAAGCTGATTGACCAGTTGATCGAGTTCAAAGCGTAAACCATCATAAGCTCGTTGATGATGCAAATCACGACAAATGATCAGATACCGACATGCCAGATCACTCTTCAGTGTTAAACTCGAAAATGATAGACTGACAGGTATCCTACTCTGGTCTTTCAATCTGAACGTGCTGAGTACTTCACTCAAGCTATATTCCTGATCGAGTCTTGCTGAAAATAATGACAATGGAAAGGTGTCTTCCAGCAGTTTTAAGAATGGCATGTTCTCGAGCTCATCGCCCGTATAACCGGTCAAACGGCAGACAGCTTGATTGGTAAATCTGATCCTGAACTCCTGGTCGCAGCACAAGACCGCATCAGCTAAAGCTTCCAGATATCTCATTTCTGGACCAAGGCCTTTCATGCACATGTCTTCTCGTTTAATCTAGCAGGTTTCATCCCCATTTCGCCATCATTTACCCGGAAGTCAACTGTGTTTGATACTCAATACTCTCGGCCCGCCGAATGCCTCTGCGAAAAGACAAATTGTAAATCCAGAACCAGAAAATATGGGGAAAACGAAGAGGCATACGTTTCAACATCGAACGGAGGGAATAGAATTTTTTATACAACGATAAACGCCCGGTTCTCAAATCTTTCAGACTATAATTCTTGGGTTGGAAAACGACGTGTTGACGAGTATATTTGCTCCAATCCTTGGTAAGTATTCGATTCTCACGATCCAATTTTTCAAATATCGGGGTACCGGGAATGGGAGTCAGGATACAGAAATTGGCTGTATCGAGATTAATTGTCTGGACGAAATCGAGTGTTTCCTGGAAGATAGAGGGCGTATCACCATCAAAACCGAAAATAAAAGAGCCTTGGATCAATATGCCCGCATCATGGATGCGGCCGATCGCCTGCTTATAATCCTCGATCGACTTAACAGGCTTGCCCATTTCGTGAAAATTTGCCTGGGATACAGTCTCGAATCCCAGCAGAAAAGCCATGCAACCTGCTTTCCGAGCCAATCTCAACAGTTGCTCATCCTCAGAAACAGTGAAAGCTGCTTGGGTGACCCAGTATTTTTTTAATGGAATGAGTGCTTGCATAAGCTCCCGAGCATATTTTCGATCAAAGAATAGATTATCATCCAGAAAAATAAAAAAGCGACGGGGAAAAGCCGCAATTTCCCTGATAACATCCTGGACCGGTCGGGTCCGGTATCTCTTGCCAAAAAGAGTAGCGGTAGCACAAAAGGAACATTGGAATGGACAACCCCGTGTAGCCATGACCGTCTGAGAAAGTCGGTATCGATATCGGGTAAAGATCGAGTGGTCAGGGATAGCCACCTTGGCCAGATCAATTGGTTCCGTCGAATAGGTCTGTTTCATCTGACCATTTTCGAAATCCTCCAAAAGTTGTGGCCAGGCCCGTTCACCTTCGCCAATGACAATTGCATCAGCATGCTCTAAGCATTCATCCGGGCATAAAGTCACATGGATGCCACCCAAAACAACGGCATGACCTGCAGCCCGAAACCGATCGGCCAACTCGAATCCATGGGGTGATGCTGGTGTATGAATGGTAATCCCGATTAAGTCAACATCATTCGGCAGATCGATTTCTTCAAGTGTTTCATCAAGACAGATGAGTGTATGGTGTGAAGGCGTTACCGCAGCGAGACAGGCCAGTGCCAGAGGCGGAAAAACAAAGACGCTTCGTGTATTTTTCCATTCATTGGTTTGATCGCATGGTGCTATAAGAACGATTTTCATCTTTCAACTCCTGAATTCGAGACAATGCTACTATAATCTGATAAGAAACTCAAGAGGGTATTCCCTCCATTATAACCGCTCGTGTTGAGCTGAATCATTCGTATTTGTTTTGGGACTGCGTTTTCTGCTTAACATATCCAGAAATGCTTCCAGACGTGTCTGCACTGCTTCGAGACTGGATTGTTGATCAAGAACCAGAGAAAGGTAAGGCAATCCGGATTGGGAAGCAGCGGACAAATCAAGTAATTCCTTGATCAGAGAATCAGGGCCGCAACCAAAAGTAACTACCTGGATCAAACCATCTAAACGACGCATCTTGAATAGATGAAAGGCTGCTCCGGCATTTTCACGGCTATTATACCAGAAGATCGGACGTTGAAGACACTCGAGAGCTCTTTGCTTGGCCCTTTGGCCTACCATTTCCGGCGTGATAACAAAAATTCTCTCACTCCGGAAAAAAGTAAAAAGCTTGCCTGCTAACTCCGGCTCGTAGAGAATATAGGGCCTGCCCACCAGACCGATGATATAGCGGGCTTGCCTGATCTCGATCTGCTCGAAAGGCAAGGGCTCGGTCCGATGAGGAAAACGGTATTGCATTTTTCTGACAAGATCATGTGCCTCATGAGACACACGGTCCAGAGCCGAGGCTCGGCCGCCTAACCCTCGCCATAACTGGGCAATAAACGCAGAGAGTGCTTGAGACTCGATTTTCGCGTCCCATACAGGTTCGAGTAAAGCGATTTCTTTTGGGGCCTGGGCACGAGCAACGTCAGGAATAGCCAGAAAATGTGGACAATTATAGGTGTCCTTCTGGAAACTGATCAGCCGGGGGATGAACAGCAGATCACAACGGTCAATTAAGTCGTTCACATGGGTCAGATACAGCTTGACAGGCAAACAGACATCGCCGGGTCCGGCTAAATCCCCGGCGGCAATATAACCATTCGGCGGGCGCCGAGACAGGACAAGATCATGTCCCGATTCCCTGATAATCCATTTCCAGAGCGGGAAATAGCGATAAAACATTAAACCTTGCGGCACACCGATCCGGGCCATCTTCCTCATCTCGTTTCGTAAGGAGCCAATCCACCTGCCCTGTCGTTTGGTTAACCCGGTCTCAATACAAACAAGACGGGCCAGCTTGAAAAAAAAGCCAGAGAAAACCATAAGCCGAGTTCTGTCCCCCGAAGGGTGGCGATCATTCATCTAGGATTACTGTTACCAGTAATCTCGAGCAACCTACCCGGAAGCTTGGATGGGCTATCCTCGAACGCTTCTCTATTTGGTTTTGCTCCGGATGGGGTTTGCCCTGCCAGGTCGATTTCTCCACCTGCGGTGCGCTCTTACCGCACCTTTTCACCCTTACCCCTGTAAACAGGGGCGGTATCTTTTCTGTGGCACTTTCCTTGAGGTCACCCTCACTGGGAATTACCCAGCATCCTGCCCTGTGGAGCTCGGACTTTCCTCTCCTTCTCGATTGTGCGAGAAGCAGCGATCGCCTGGTATTCTCTGGCAGCATCTGTCAACATGAATCATATAATGAGAAACGACTGTATCATAGCACATAGATCTCATGTACTCAATAAAAACAAGTTCAACCAGCCCTGTGCCTGCGAACGTTGCCACCGGCAACGTCTATTTCACGCGCCTCACCTGAATGGGCCCCGGCTTGCACAATTATGCGAGTGTTCAGAAGACGAACCGGGTTGACGCATCCCCACGCCAGTCGAGGCAAACGTTGAGAATATTTTCCGAACCGAAGCACGTCCGCATTTGGGGCATGACAGGTTGGCACCGTCTTCACCCATTTGACTGAGTTTTGTGAATACATGTTGACACTGATCACATTGAAATTCATAGAGAGGCATTTTCTTTCTCCCTTCGATTCTCCTTGAATAGCGGTATCACTACCTGCATCCGTTTTGCATTCCTATCAACTCACGTTCGCATCACAGCATTTTCTATTAGAGTAAAGATGCATTTTCCATAAAAAGGATTCCCTCTGAAACTTTTTTGATAATAGAGCATCTAATAGAACATAGCTCCGCAAGTTGATTTATGAAACCAAAAGCACCACAGATTTCACAGATGAAAAGGCCAGATTTCGCAGATAAATCGGTGCTATGTGCGGAGTCTGTGGTGGTTTTTTGTTTTTAACCTCAAACTTTGAAATTCCGATA
This sequence comes from bacterium, assembly GCA_016934675.1. GTDB lineage: Bacteria > CSSED10-310 > JAFGSJ01 > JAFGSJ01 > JAFGSJ01 > JAFGSJ01. The sequence goes on from JAFGSJ010000052.1 coordinate 54,961, forward strand.
CTGTAAAAAAGGAGAAAATATATGGCTTTCTTAAGTCAGATTTGGGTGCGGGCCCTTATTGGAGCCTGCCTGGGCTTTGGATTCTCTCTTTTCAGCCAATCTGTTGGCTCGACCTGAGGCTTGACCTGCAATCCCCTGATCATGCTGGCATTGGGTGCAATTGTGGGGATTAGCTTTGGTCCTGGTCAGGATAACGATAACACTACGAAAAACAATACAGAGGAAAAGCGATAAACACAGGATCAATAGTCCGAACATCTCTTGTATTCTTCCTCGAGACGTTGACGCAGCCTGCTTTTAATTTCCTCGGGCATCTCGACCTTCAGCAGTTCTCGGCACAATTCAATATTTCGCGTAAAACTGCTGAAGAAGGAACGGCAAGTCGGACAATTTTCTATATGCTCCCTGATTGATTCACATTCACTTGATCCAAGTTCACCGTCTATATACTCAGAGATTTTACGCACGATTTCCTTGCATTTCATGATCATAATCCACCATTCAAATAGCCGGCTAAGTGTTCACGTAAAAAAAGACGGGCCCTGTGTAATCTTGACTTGACTGTAGCCACACTAATATCGAGCATATCCGAGATTTCCTGATTTCGGAAGCCTTGAAGATCAGAAAGAATAAAGACCTGTCGATACAACTTGGGCAGTTCGAGTAATGTGCTTTGTAAAACAGTTCGAAATTCATGATTCAGAGTGTGGTCAAATGGGCTCTGATCCAAGGTGGGTGTGACTATTTCGCGTTCTTTACCCGGGATCATACCGAGATCATCCCATGACAGTTCCTGTTCTGGGGCAAACTTGCTTTTCCGCCTCTTCATCAGGCAGGAATTATTGGCGATCCGATATAACCAGGTCACAAACCTGGCGTGCCCCCGAAAGCTCTTCAGTGCCCGAAATGCATGCAAAAAAGTCTCCTGAAAAATATCTTCTGCATCAGCTTGATTGCCACACATCCGAAGTGCATAGTGAAAAATTTTAGCTTCATAACGGGCTACCAACTCATTAAATAAAAAGTGCTTCCCAGACACTATTAATTGAACGAGTTCCTGGTCGTCAAGATGTTGTGAAACTGATTTTTGTTCAATGTCGATCATGGGCGGATGTAGGTCAACTCGTCGGCCATTGTTTTCATCAATCAGGGATATGTCCAGTATTGATAATCTGATTCGAGTGTTGATAGAGACCACATTCTCTTAATCATCACTTTCCTTTTCTATTTCATTAAGTTTTTTGACGTTTTTTTTCAACTGCCGCTGCGAAAAGTACTCTGCTCAACCGGAATTCACCACATTGGAAATCAACCTGACTGGTTGCGGTAAGCAAGCCAGAATTCTATGAGTGTTCCGCTTTGTACTGGCATAGATCAGCAGGTCTTTGGGCTGAATAAGCGATAAATCGAAGTCACCAAGACAGCGCCATTCTTTCTCACGCCACCAGTCTAAACCTGACCTTTGGCCGATATCTTGCTGAAAGAGGAATCGAGATGGTGCAGTGAGTTCTTGAAAAAGAGCTTGTGGACCATATATAACGGGACAAACATCCAGTTCACGAGCCAATTCCTTCCGAATGCCAAGGCCATATGGCTGAAGGTTCCAACGGCCCAGTGATCGTTGATATCGCCTGATTGTCGATAAGCCCACTGGAGTGACCTCGCTGAAGCAGACTACGGGGTATCCTCCTTTAATCATAGCGGTTGATGCAAAAAGCTTCTGGCTGGTTAGTATGTGGCACAGGCTGTCAAGAGCATTATGTCCGGATGAAGGATCGGCCGTGATCAAGGAAAATATATATTCCTGCCAACTCTGATCAGGCCAGGGTCCTTGATGAGGTCGAGTATAGTGCCAAATGAAGTTGTCGAGCTCTCCTGGTTTTATCGCATCCGTTTCGATGTCCGCTTGTAATGAAACTGAGTTGTCCATAGAAGGAGCTCTTTCGGTCAGTGAAATCTCAAGGCCGGGTACTCCTGCAGCCAATAACTCAAGATTACCGCCAAATTGGTCTGTCGAATGTGGTGGAACAACGACATAGAGCGGAATACCTCGATCAAGGGCTTCCTTGGCATAAGCCACCATGGACCCGTTTTTTCTGAGAGCCACAGCAATGAGTAAATCAGCCGATTGGACCATGGACCTATCCCGAAATGCGAACATCTCTCGCTTGGACAGGTCTGATCTATTGGGGAGAAGGTATACATTTTCAGTGAAAGCAAACTGTTCCTTCCTATGAGATTGCTCAGTTTGGTCCAGGCTGAAGAGAATAACCGGAAAAGTCCGCTCGATCAAATAGTGAAGCACATCGAGAAAAAAAAGAGTATCCGCGGAAAAGAAGACGATATCATCTCGAACTAATTCAGACAATAACTGCTGACAGATTCGAAACCACCAGGTATTATGAGTAAGCGGACCCTTTTGACGTGAAAGAAGTAACATGATTTTGGGTCGCTCAAAGAGAGTATGATTGCCTTGGACAACCCAGCCATCTGGCAGTTTTTTGCGTTGATGACAACTATGCCGAACGCATTGATTGATTTCTTCCGCCCTATTTCCCTGCATCAGTTCGAGAGAGTCAGATTCAGACTCCGATGATATCGTCTGGTAATGGAGTCAAACGCTCTCCTCCGTTTTTCGTCACCCGGTATGTATTCTCTATCCCTACCCCACCACGACCAGCAAAGAAAAATTTAGGTTCCAAAGCGATGACCATGTTTTCCTGAAGCAGGTCCTTCGAGCCTTCGGAGAGGACCGGTGCTTCATCGAGTTCGAGTCCGACTCCATGCCCGATAAAAGAGACACGATTAGCAGGTGACCCCATGAACTGATCCAATAAGCCTTGGTCACGAGCGATTTCAACAGCTCTGCGATAGAGTTCCCTGGCCGGCTGATTCGGTCTCAAATCGAGCGCAAGTTGGTCCTGAATGTTCATGGCCACTGCATGAGCCCGGACAAGCTCATCTGGCAGCGAACCAAGCACAAAAATTCTGGTTTGGTCAACCTGATAGCCTTCATAACCGAACACGATATCGACCATGATCGGTTCATCGACCCGGATTTCGCGCATGCTGCACAGAAATGGCGCAGCGGCTGAAAGACCTGGCGTGCCTACAGGACCGTCAAAGGCAGTCGAAGCGTTTGCTGAATCACCGGCAGAAAAAGCCCCAAAGTATATTTCGCTATTGAATGCGTGCAATCTGACCGGGCCTTGGTGGCCAGCCCTCCTCATCACGGCTTCAAATTCCGACATAATGGCCAATTCCGTTTTCGGTTCGGTTCTTTGAATGATTGCTGGTAACTGTTGAAAAGAGTGTGCTGCCCGCAGACCCGCCTCTTTTAGTATTTCAAGCTCATACTCCGATTTCATCGCCCTCTGCTGACGGATTTCCTGCGCTATGTCGACGAATTCAAAATCTGGAAAATATTTCTTCACCATCCGGTAGAGACTGAGTGTGATCCGGTCTGCTTCAAGCCCGATTTCATGCCGGTCAGGCCAGCCTTTCTCGCTTAAAAACGAAGCCATATCCCTGAACGAACGAATCGGCACTGTCGGGAAAAAAGATTCTTGATGAGCCCTCTCGAAACCACGGCGGACAAAAAGGACCGGCTCACCCTCTCGGGGAATATAGCCTGCACCGCCCGGGATCGTACCAAAATAATAATATAAAGACACGCGATCGAGTAGGAGCACTCCGGCAAGATTATGCGTATTCAACTGATCCTGTAAGCGACAGGCCCGCGAATTCCATTCCTCACTCAGATAAGAGTCTCCCGGGCTCATCATTGTGAACGCTCCCCTCGCCATTTATTCCAGTAAATCCTGCTTTGATCATACTGACATCGTGGTTCTTTACGTTCAGCAGGATGACCGATTGACAGAAGCGAAAGGCACAATAAGCCTTCCGGAATAGCGAGAACCGTGTGCAGCGGCTGTAATCGCTCAGTCCTGGGATATATTCCCAACCAGACTGCGCCAAGACCCAAGCCGGATGCCGCTAACAAAATGTTCTCTGTCGCAGCAGCACAGTCTTGGACCCAACAGTGAGGAGATTTGGTTGGATCAGCAACCACGGCGATGGCCAAAGGGGCTTCGAACAACATTTTCCCATACGGATGAGCCTGTGCAAGCTGGTCTAAAACCGACCGTTCGGTTACTACGACAAATGACCAGGGTTGGCTATTGTTCGCAGATGGTGCAGCCATACCCGCTTCCAATAATACGGTGATATCGTCCCCATGGACCGGTTCCGTCGTGTAATGACGAATACTCCGCCGCTGAAACAAAAACTGTCGGACCTTTTCCCGATCTGCCATAACACTCCTCTCTTTCTTTCATCTATTGGGTCCTAATTCCTCACAAAACTCAGATGATCTGCCCCATGAAACCCCGGTCTTTGATTTCTTCAAGTGTTACGCGTGTGATTGTATTGAACAGGCTCTCATCACCCTCGAACAGAACTTTGAGATAATTATCTGTTAAACCGACCAACAAACCGGTTCTATGGTCGCGTTTTCCCAAAACCAGGACCTCCTTGATCCGGCCCTTCTGATTTTCATAAAACATCTGCCTTTTTCGAGCACCGACCGCACGCAACTCGGCCACCCGGGCACTGATCAGTTCCCGATCACATGGTTTTGAGAATGTGCTGGCCGGAGTCCCCTTTCTGACAGAATAACCAAAAACATGAAGATAGGCAAGAGGAAGTGATTCGATCAATTCCAGTGTAGTCCGAAACTCAGTTTCGTCTTCACCCGGAAACCCGGCTATGACATCAGCCCCGAGACATGCATCAGGTCGCATCCGAGCCAATCGGTTGACCAGAGCCTCAAAGTCCCGGCGACTGTATTTCCGGTCCATCCGACCCAACACGGAATCGGAACCGCTCTGAAGGGGAATATGAAAATGGCCACATAGCCCCGGACAGGTCTCGATTATACGAAACAATGACTCGTCCCATTCATGAGGCTCAACAGAACTCAATCTGATTCTGGTTGTCGGTGATATGCGTGTTAACTCTAAAACTAAATCAGCTAGTGAACATTGAGGCAAAAGGTCTCGACCATAGATCCCCAGATTAATGCCCGTAAGTACCACTTCACGATAACCATGCTCGATAAAAACCCGAAACTGGGTCAGAACCCTGTCCAAAGGCAGACTTCGCGAAGGACCTCGAGCAAAGCGGACCGCACAATATGTACAACTGCAATTGCAGCCATCCTGAACTTTGATAAAGGCACGAGTATAGCTGGAAAAACGTCTGAGGACCGTGTTGGCTATTTTCGTTGATAATGAAATATCGCTGACCTGGATGCGTTTGGGTTGCTTCTGCTGCTTTAGCTCCATTATCAATGTGGCTAATCGGACCTTTTCTTCGTTCCCCAGGATATAATCGACTTCGGACATGACTGCAAATTCATCAGGATAACGCTGAGCCAGACAACCGGTTACCACAATCACTGAATCGGGCGAGTCCCGTTTGGCCCTTCTGACTGCTTGCTTGGACTCACGGTCCGTTTTCAGGGTAACTGTACAACTGTTAACCACAACCAGATCAGCTTTCTCATCGGCCCGACACGCATGCAATCCCGCCTGATCCAACAACTCACCCATCATGGTACTCTCGAATTGGTTCAGCTTGCAACCCAAAGTCACGATGCGATATGCCTGTAGACGCATCTTTGTCTCCATCCCTACTCAACTCCTATACATCCGATCGACTCCATAAAGCTGATAGTCTCGAACCCATGATTTATCAAATCGCTTCCTCGAACAATCAGTCGAGGATCGACTTTCGATGCTCGACTGTCCCGAAATGAAAAGACATCACGAAATTGGGAACAATATCAAAAAAACACAGTGAAATAAGCGGAACGATTCCCTAACAGAAAAGTTCTTTCAGGGTCTGCTTTACTTTTTCGAGAGACATAACTAGTATATGGATAGTCTTGACATAGATGTGGAGGAAAAATGCCCATGAAAGTCAGAGCGTCAGTTTTGATAACTGTCATTAGTGTGGTTGGATTCATGCTATTCGTCTCATCCTGTGGCGATGATACCGAACTCGAAGCTGAATTCGGTGCTCAGAATGCGAAGCCACATCTCAACGCGATCAGTCTTTTTCCCGGAGATCGATCGGACAATTATTTTGATATCATAGCCCATGTCGGGATTAAACGTGAAAGCGATGATTTACCCTTCAAGCATAAAATCCCCTGGATTTTCCAAGAAGAATATCTGCTGAATGTTAAAAAAATCAGTTTCTGCCTCGAATATTGGGGTGATTTCGTTGAATTTGTGCTCGATTATGAACCGGGTGATTATTTTGAAAAAGCGTATCCTGATTGCCCGGTCCGTTATTGTATCAGTTCACCCTATCTCGATGAAACCATCGGTTTGATGATTCTTCCCGTTGAAGTCTTCATCGAAAACGCTCCGCCGCCCGAAGATGCACCAGCCTATTATTTCGGCGATTTGCTCACCCTGAAATTCAGAGCAAAAAGGTCGGGAAAGGTCCCGCTTAATTTTAGTGATCGTCACGGTTCGGTCTATGATCTGGCCGACCAGCCTATCACCGGTGTTGGCTGGTATGGCGGTTACATCACTTCTTATTATGAATGATCACATTCGGCGTGATTGGTATGCTCTCCGGGTCAATGAGGCCTCGTATGAAATATCTCTTGACAGGAGCGATCATCACTACTCTGGCAACCTTCCTTTCCTGCTCAAACCATCCCTTTGATAACCCACTTGATCCTGACAATAGCGGGGAAATCGATGAATATGTCCTCATGTTCAGATGTCCTACCGATACACCGAGCGATTTAGCCTGGGACGGCTTTTTTCTGTGGGTGAGTGATTATATCAACAATGAACTGATCCAAATAAGTCCCTATGATGGTTCGATCGCGGAACGAATGAGTATGTCCTGTCAAGGTCCGGCAGGTTTGACAGTGACAGATGATAGTTTCTGGGTCGCCACGCCTGCAAGTCAACGTATCCGGGAACTTGATTTTTTAACGGGACGGGAGGTTTATTCTTTTTCTTCGCCCGGTTCAAATCCACAAGGCCTCACCTTTGGGGATGAGGAGCGCACAATCTACAATGTTGATGCTAACTCTCTGCTCATCTATTCTATGAAAACCACAACCGGTGAAATAACGGGACACATTCCTTCGCCATCACAAGCCCCACGTGGTCTCACCTGGACTGGAACAAGTCTCTATGTTGCTGGTTTCACGGAAAATACGATTTACGCAGTCGACCCCATGAATGGTCACATCCAGGATGAAATCCAAGGTCCGCACCTGGCCCCACTTGGTCTGACCTGGGATGGTCAAGCCCTCTGGGTTATAGACTGGGACCTGCATATTTATCGTCGGACCCTGTCAATTCCCTGACAGAACAGGGAACGCTTCGAGACCTACCCAAAAGAGATGGTCCGGGCAGGTCCTGACCTAAAATTGATATGAAACAAGCAGTGAAAACAAATGTCGAGCGATATTCTGTTGTTCTCTTTCAGGATCATTAACGATCTGAATGGGATCGAAATCGTTAAAAGGACTACCGGTAGGAGAACAACTGGACATCATGCAATTCGATCCTGAATCATGAATTCTGCCGCTGTTCTGCCAGTAATCAGACCAGATCACCTGGAGTTCATAATGAAGAAGCAGTTTGAAATCGTGAGGCAGAATGACATGCATACCTGTTAATAAACCGAAACCGAAACCATTGATCGGTTGGGTATGATTGCGATATCCGGAGTACTCAGGCCCATAATCAGCCTGATCGTCATCCCGTTCGAGTTGTGCCTGAAAGGCATGTGCTGAAACCCCGATTATCGGGGTTAAATATTTTTTTAACGGGAAAAAGGGAATCTGTTGATGAAGAAAAATCGACTCATTAAATGAGGAAAATGTTGAGGGAAAAATATTTTCATAAACAAAATCCTGTTCTGAATAAGATAGAGAAAAACCGAGCTCATAACGAGTTACCTTCCGGCTGAAACCAAAGCCTACCTGCGGCAGAGAACCCATGCCTTCATACATACCGCTCCCATTGGCAGTCAGGAAAAAAAACGAATTTTTCGGAGTCTGAAAATAAGACGTGCCTTTGTGCCGAACTGCAGTTAGTAAAACCGATTGCATGTTCGATTCCTGGACGATATAATCCCCACCCCAATGCAAATTGACCCGGGCTATCAAAAGATCGTTCTCACGCTTTTTCTTGATTACATAACTTCCTCGGGGCAAAGAGATGCGAGTCATCTCTCCTGCTTTGGCCCGGACTTCTACGAACAATTCACCGGTTTCCTCTGAAGAAATATAATAATCCCCGGCAATGTTTCCCGGAAAAATGATGTGAACGGGAGAAGACGGCAAATAAGTGAGAATCAGTTCACCTCGCCCTCGCAAATTGATCTGATAATTTGGATGCTGGACGATTCCGGTCGTCTCTGATGATGCTCGCAGCGTATTAACATAAGCATACCGGTAGACCTCGGTTAAACTGATCCGTTTATCGTCATTGAAATCGGCTGCACCACGTAAAGCTGAAACCAGATAATACGTAAACAGTGAGGAGGAATAGGCTTCGGATTCATGTGAGACTTCCTCTGCCATGGACGAAGTCAAATACACACTCCCGCTGATATCCGATTCCTCGACCAGATTGATCGTGAAGGGATGCCCCTTATACCCCCCCTTGATCTTGGTTATCGCGCCACTCTGACAAGTATCGAATATGCCAAAATGGATGTCGGCATTACAATCAGCCAACCGCGACTTGAGATGATCGAATGTTAATAATTCACCGTTGATATGCATTGCCTTATCATCAGCATGACCGGAATAAAAAAAGAAAAAAATGACCTTCTCGCCCGATGCTTTGAGTTCAGCAATGGTCGCATGCAGATCGTCCAACGTAAAAAGGATATCCTCCAAATTGCAATCGATTAACAATCTGCTTTTACGTTGCGACAATCCTCCCAATTCTTCCATGACCCTGTAAAAACGTCGTGCATCCTGACCAGCATAACGCAGAGGAACATCATCGACACTTCCGTAATTTTCACCGATAAAGAGGCCGAGTCGGACATAGGAATCAGAATATGAAAAGGCAGGCTGCACCAGGATCAGACTGACAATGAAAAGAAGTATTTTCTTCATTGTGGCACCTATCCTGTTTTCTTGATCAAATATGTCTTCTGTAACCCCTCTATCCCATCAAGGTCGTCTATTGACTCCAAAGCCCTGTTGCGGATAGTATGGGATAGCTCCTGAATCAATAATAGCACATCCCATGGCTTTTGTGAAGTGATAACAAATATCCGCTCGAGACCCCGGTAATCATCCAGGGTGATTGATACCGGTAAAAAATACTGGATGCGGCCCCTGATGGGTGTTTGACTCACACCCGGATCGGGATAGTATGAGGTTACCTGACCCTCCTCATCACAATTGAGGACATAAATATATGTTTCGACCGGACTATACAATGAAAATTGCAATTGATCACCTTGATAATAGTCCCCATCGCCACCGATGAAAGTTTGATTGGCCCTGGTCACATAAATCTGAAAATTCAGTGCCCCTTTCAAACCTATATATTGCTCCACCTTCTGACCCTCATGAAGTAAAGCAAAGAGGGCAACAGCCATAAGAAGACATACAGGTGCAATACGAAAAGCCAGAATGCGCCAAAAAGGCTGTAAAAAGGCTTTTTGGGTCTTCTCGTTTCGTTGAGGCAGAACATTATATTTCAGGAATTCCTTTCTCTCGATTTCGATTGAACAGAGCTTGTCTTGACAGTGTGGACACATGGCAACGTGATCCGAAATAGATGTTCTAAACTCATCATCAAGAGCATCGCTGTGATAGCCTTCGAGGAGCAAGCTCGGTGGACATTTTTCTTTATAATCCAAGGCATTCATGGTAATCACCTCAATTTCTGTTGGAATTTCTTTAATTTCTTCCCCACCGTCTTCCGGGAAATATTTAAAAAAACAGCAATCTCTTGCTGCGTGAACGACTCGATATAGTAAAGATAAACAATATGTTGTGCTTTTCGATCCAATTGTGACACCATCTTCAGAAATAAATCACGGTCCTCGATATTCTTTATTCCAGACTCAGACGCTGGAACACTCCTGTCTTCAAGCTGGACAGTATGACTGTGTTTGGCCCTTTGTCGCAATAAGTCGAATGAACAATTCGTCGTTATCCTGTATATCCAGGTAAAAATCTCTGATTTCCGTTTGAACTTGTCGCCATATTTCCAAATACGGAAAAAAACCGTCTGGACGATGTCTTGTGCGTCTTCATCATTGCTGACAATCGCTCGCGCTCTCTTGAAAACGAGATGGCCAAACTGTTGATAATACGACTTGAATTTTTCCTCATCCATAATGTTAGACCAATACTTGTCAGAAAATGGGGTATGATCAATAACAAATTTTTCTTGCGTGTGTAGACATATCAACAATCATATCCAATAACCGGAAAGCGTTTTTCAAACTGGTATGACTATAAAGGAACATTGATGAAATTTCAAGAAATATTGCCGTCTCAGAAAAGTGTAAATATCATCTACATCCTTTCCTGCTAAATGCATTGTCAGAAACAAGACTGAAATCCTCTTCAATGAAAAGTTGTGGGGACCATGATTGCAGGTCCCGGCATCCTTGACCTGGAATTCCTTTATCACTCTAAGATCAAGACGGTAATCATATGATGAGACCGAAAAGGTCAAAACTCAGGAATACCGGTCCAAGCTGTCACCACTTACCCGAAACTGACGGAGCCCCGACCAGGCCCGATTGACATTTTACTACTTTTTGATAATTTATGACAGGGAAAACATTCTCAAGAACCATTGCTTCTCCATGTCCATTTTGAGAGGTTTTTTTCATGCGTTCATATAAATTGGAACATGCTCTGGATACACCCGAGAGGACTCTCTCTCATCGTGATATCATCCGGCACAAAAGATTTTTACGCGGGATTTATGAGGACTGGTATGCCCACTTTACAGATGAAATGCCCCATTTGCCGAAAGGAAGTATCATTGAGCTTGGTTCTGGAGGAGGTTTTTTGAAAGAACTGGTCCCCGCCGTCTTCTGCACCGATATCATCGACGTGCCGACCAATGACATCACGTTCTCAGCACTGGAAATGCCTCTGGCTGACCAGTCCATCAGTGCCATCTTCATGGTCGACACCATGCATCATATCCCTGATTGCGAACTCTTTCTCAAGGAAGTGGTCAGGGTCTTGGTCAGCAGGGGTAAAATGGTCATGATTGAACCGGCGAACAGTTTTTGGGGACGATTCATCTATCAGAATTTTCATCATGAACCGTTTAACCCAGCAGGTGACTGGTCAATACCATCAAAGGGTCCCCTGTCCGATGCCAACGGAGCCCTTCCCTGGATCGTTCTTGAGAGAGACCGGACAAAATTCGCACAGCTCTATCCCGAATTGCAGATTGATCGTATCGAATACATTGACCCACTCGGATATCTTTTAAGCGGGGGCGTATCACGAGCCCAATTTGTGCCTGATTGGACTTATCCGATTGCTCGTTTTTTAGATAAGTGGTTGCCTCATCTATCAAAGCAACTATCGATGTTTATGGTCGCTACGATCACACGTTTGTAAGTCAGGTAGTGAGTTGAACGGTGTGGTATAATTCTGGGTTGAGCCTTCTCTTCATCGAGTCCAGTTTCGACCAATAATGAGTTCATGGACATAGAGCCTGAGAAAAGCCAAACCTGTTTTCAAACTTGGTGATCCGATTTTTTCATCGAGTCGTCGACCCTCTCGAGTCGGAAATTCATGGATCGGGAGTCCTTTTTTAAAACAGCGGATAGAACTTTGATATTCAATTGTATAACCTGGACCGTCCAACCCAAGTTCAGACCAGGCTGACCTGGTGATCGCGCGAAAGCCGTTGATCGTGTCCGAGATGAATTCCCCGCGGTTCCAGGTAAGATTTGCCATAAGATTGAAAGCATTGTTGGCCCATTTCCGCCATTTAAAGAGACGATCATCTTCCTCATTGTAAGCGCCCTTGACCATTCGGGTCGCCACGACCATGGCATATCCCTGTTCCAGATAGGGTCTGAATTTGGGAATATCGCCTGAGTCTTCATTGCCATCGGGACTGAAGAAGACGAGAGCATCCCCACGGGCTTTCTGGAAGGCGACCCGAAACGCTTCTCCGCGCCCCTTGATCGTCTGATTGTAAACAGGGACCCCTCGTGTCTGCAGAAATTCCACCGTGCCGTCGCTACTACCTCCATCCACGGCAATAATCTCATCAACCGATGCAAAAGGGATAGTCTCAAAAAGAGTTTTCAAGCCGAAATACTCGTTGAGTGTCAGGATAACCAGGGTTATTTTCATACCGAATCCATGAAATCATCATAGGTAATGCGGATGCCCTGTTCGAGCGTGATCCGTGAAGTCCAGCCGAGTTCTGTCAACCTCTTCACATCAAGGACCTTGCGCAGCATGCCGTCAGGTTTGGTCGGATCGAGGACAATTTTGACTTCAGTACCCACTACCCGCGCGATCGTTTCGGCGATTTCAACAACACTCAAGTCTTCACCGATACCGACATTGATCGGGGCTTCATCGGCATAGGACAACATCAGGTGTATGAGTGCATCGGCACAATCATCGCTGAACATGAATTCCCGTCGGGGCTTGCCTGAACCCCAAACTTCAAGTTCTGTGCCCTGCTGCTGTTTTAAAAGATGCAGTTTGAGGATCATGGCTGGGACGAGATGGGAACGCTCGAGATCATAATGATCACCGGGTCCATACAGGTTGGTTGGGATGGCCGAAATGAAATTGCAGCCATATTGCCTTCGATAGAACTGACACATCCGTATACCGGCTATTTTGGCAATAGCATAGCCCTCATTGGTCGGTTCGAGTGGCCCGGTCAGAAGGTCTTCCTCTCTGATCGGTCGGTTGATGTCTTTGGGATATATGCAGGAACTACCCACGAAGAGGAGTTTTGTAACTCCATAGATCCGCGACGCTTCGATGATATTGTTTTGAATCTGGACATTTTCATAGAGAAAGGAACCGGGGGCCTGCATGTTCGCCTTGATACCACCGACTTTGGCCGCTGCAACAAAAACATACTCGGGCTGTTCTTTCTCGAAAAAGGCGAGGGTCTGTATCTGACTCGTTAAATCCAGTTCCCGATGCGTTTTGAGAATGAGTCGATCATAGCCGCGTGTATGCAGGCATCTGACCAGCGCAGAACCGAGTAAACCCCGATGTCCAGCAACATATATCTTTGAATGGGTTTTCACTTTCTTATCACGTCCTTGCTTTTATATAATTGTCTGAACATAATCCAACAAAAGTGAAAGGCACTTATTATGCGATTACGCTCATAGTGCCCCGGGAATCCTTCCCGTTCAACGGTTGGGTATTCATCGATGGTCAGCCCCTGTCGTAAAGCCAGCAGGGTCATTTCAAAGAAGGCACTCTCTCCACGTTCTGTAAGTGGAAGCTTGAAATAGGTATTTCTCTTGATCGCCCGAAAATGATTGTTGCAATCAGATATGTTGGTATTGAAGCCAATGTTAAGCAGAAAACTGAAGAAACGATTACCAATCGAGCGGTAGAATGAAGCTCTTTGGGTCTGCCGGCCGCCACCGGGCAGAAAACGGCTGGCAATCACAATGTCAGCCCCCTGGTCGAGTTTAATAAAAAGATTGTCTATGTCTTTCGGATCATCGACACCATCAGCACTCACGATAGCGATACTCTCACAGGATGTGGCAGTTATGGCCATTTTCAGGAGTTCCCCCTTCTTCTTTCGGGATGAGATCACCTTGAATCCTTCTCGTTGAAAATGAGCTGCTACACTCGCATCGATGTCAGCGACGGCCAGGATATATTCGTCGAACTGCTGGTCTTTCAGGGTCTCAGCAAATATCTTCGAGGCTTCATTGACACTCAGGGAAAGCATGATGAGTGCTTTCCGTTCATTGTACATGTGTTTGCGCCTGAAATAATCGGTCATGACTGTGACCATATACTGTTTTTCGAGTTCAGATAACCCTTGATGGCAGGCAATATAGAAACCGTTGTGATTGATCCATTTCGCCACGGGGAAATCGTCCTCACATAAAGCCAGGGTTTCGCGATAAAACGGCTGATTCGTCAAGGGAAGCATATCTCGTGTCTCAATTCCATTGGCTTCCAGATAATTAACCAGTTCTTCTTTAGGTTCATGGCGCAACATGATTGGAAACATCATAAAGGCATGACCTGCCCCGGGCCTGATCGATGGAAGCTGGATATACTCGGTCAGCGGCTCTAGATTCTTGATGAAATACTGACCGTTTTGCCAGCGTTTCCGCATCATGTCCTCATGCTCCTCCAACTCAGCCAACCCCAAGGCCCCTTCCAATTCCGTAACTCGTAGGCTATAACCCATCTGAACAAAGGAAAAACGGCGTTTTATGATTATCTGGAGTTCCTCAGGACTCTTATTCTTGTCATCATCAATATTGAGATAGATGGAGTCCCGCCCATGATTCATCAAAGAACGAATAGTAATGGCCAAATCCGGTTCGTTCGTGGTACACAACCCACCAACACCCGTTGCCAGGATATGAGCGATGTAAGTCGAGAAACAACCTATATCTCCAAACGATCCCACTGATTTTCCGTTCAGACGGGTAAACATCGTTTCACAGGAATCTTCAATGATTCGAAGATTGTACGTGTGGGCTATAGACATTATCCGATCCATATCACAGGGATGACCAAAGACATGGACCGGGATGACACAACGGGTACGATCCGTGATTGCCGGCTCGATCTTGTCCGGATCCATTTCATAATAGATCGGATCGACATCGATAAAAACCGGTTTCATCTGCAACTGAAGCACGATGTTCGAGGTAGCAATGAATGTACAGGCCGGAACAAGCACTTCATCACCATCATGCCAACCATATTTCTTTTTCAGGGCAGCCAACGCCAAAAAAAGAGCACAGGTCCCGCTCGCTGTCATGACCGCAAATTTGCAGTCATGGAACGCTGCGAAACGAGACTCGAATTCCCGGGTATAAGGGCCATAAGAAAGCCGTTCTGACGTCAAAACCTCATTGATATATCGACGTGCCCGCTCACTAATCTTAAAAGTTCCCACACCGATCATACCTATTCTCCGCTTGTTCAGTTGTGGATCAGAACAATCACTCTCATTCGCAAAATTTCCGCTATCATATTCGTAAGAATGAACCCGTTTTCTTCGTATGTCTGTCCATAGGCTGCTTTGACAAGACAAACATCCGGAGACATATCTATGATTTAGTAACAAACTCAGGTTGTCATGTCAAATCAAAACTGTCAAGAGCGATCCCGACGGACTTGTATCGGTCCGGACCGTCGCATCTGCACCCCATGCTTCAGTTTGACATTGCTTGAGTGCGATCCTACCAAAAGAGAAGCTTGGACCTTCTCTGAAATAATCGGTTACTATAAGGACTGATTGGGAAATGATGGCGATCAGAATGCAATACTACTTCCTGTTCAAACTGTTTTTCGTAACTCTGCTCCTCCAGCCGACTACTCTTCACGCTTCAGACCGTATTTTTTATGAAATCGCCGATACGCACACCTTCAGCAGCCCCAGTATGTCATATGGTGAAACCTTGGAACCGCACTATGGAACGGTCGATACTATAAGTGATCAGATGAAATCGCTCCTTGTTCCGGGATGGGGACAGATATCCCAGGGCAAACCGATCAAAGGCGGTCTTTTCCTGGGGACTTCACTCATGACCTTGGGCCTGGCCATATATTTTAATGAACGGGCTAACACCTGGTATGACCGTTACCAGGACGCGACCGATCCAGTCGAAATCAGCCACTATCGTGACCGGACCGAAGCTGATGATATTCGTCGGAACCAGTCGATTCTGGCTTTTAGTCTTAATTACCTGATCAATCTCATCGATATCTACTGGTATGATCAGCCAAATGTTCGGTTAGGACCTGTCCGGATTGATCTTTCGGCGGGCTCGTTGCCTCCCGATCCAGATGCGGCCTGTTCCGAGCAAGTAGACGGTATTATGCTCAATCTTCGGCTGTACTAACCAGGCGTTTCCGGTAACGCTCGAGGCAGAAAGGTCGGGGCCAGATGACTTGAATTGTGCTCTGTTGAGGCTTATGTTGACACCATAAACCGTATTGTGATATCACTGCGCATTGAGCAAAATCGTATGGATTGAGGCCCTGCATTTCATGGCTCTCGGATATTACAAGCATATTCAATAGGTTTCGAACATGGCTGATCATCAGGAAAGCACTGTTCTTCTTCCGCATAATCTTGAAGCCGAACGTGCTGTTTTGGGAGCATTACTCATGGATAACGAGGCGATCAATGTCGCCTTGGAATTGCTCAATGAGAACGATTTTCACCAGACCAGTCATGCGATTATCTACACAACTATGATCGAATTGTATGAAGAACAGCAGAAATTCGATGTCATCTCACTGACTGATCGATTACTGAAGAAGAAAAAACTGGGCTTGATCGGAGGCCCCAGCTATCTTGCTTCCCTACTCGAAACAGTGCCAACCGCGACAAATATCAGTCATCATTCAGAAATAGTTGCCCAGAAATCCCTGGCCAGACAGTTGCTTTTTCTGGGGAATAAGGTGGTCCAGGATTGCAGCCAGGATAGCGACTCAATCCAGCTCATCCTGGACAAAATCGAACAGGACCTCTTTAAAATTACGGAACGCCGGGCAAAATCCGGCGTGGTCCATATCCGTGACGTTATCAAGGAGAATTTTGACCGGATTGATCAATTGTCCCGACGGGATGAGAAAATCACCGGCATTCCCTGTGGCTTCCCCGACCTCGATGAATTGACCAGCGGTTTCCAAAACTCGGATCTGATCATTATCGCGGCCAGACCCTCAGTTGGAAAAACCAGTTTCATCCTGAATGTCGCAGAACATATTGCTCTCGATTATAACCTGCCCGTCCTGTTTTTCTCCTTGGAAATGTCAAAAGAAAGTATCGCGACCCGACTTCTGAGCTCGATCGCTCGGGTTGGCTCACAAAAATTACGGACCGGTCGCCTGTCCAAAGAAGATTGGCGACGATTGAAAGCCGCCGGTGAAAGACTCTATAAGGCACCGCTCTATATCGATGATACTCCCGGGACGACTATTCTGGAAATCAGGGCCAAAACCAGACGTCAAAAAGCGATGAACGATATCAGAATCGTTTTTGTCGACTATCTGCAATTGATCCATGGGATCGGAGATCCGGAAAGCCGTCAATTGGAAATTTCTCAGATCAGTGCTGGGCTGAAAGGCCTGGCAAAGGAAATGAACATCCCCATTCTTGTCTGCTCGCAATTGAGTCGTGATATCGAGAAGAGACGTGAAAAGGAGCCCAAATTGTCAGACCTGCGAGAATCGGGCTCGATCGAACAGGACGGCGACGTCATCGGCTTTCTCCATAGACCGGATCGAGATGATGATATTACCCTGGATGGACCGACCGGGAATATCCATTTCATCCTTGGGAAACAACGCAATGGTCCGACCGGCAGCTTCGAGCTCGTTTTTATCAAGGAATTTACCCGGTTTGGCAGTATAGCCCGACATCAAGACGTATCTGCTCCGGACGAGTCTGCCAGCGAAGAAAACCTGGATGAGGAGGAACCTCCCTTTTAAAAGAATGAGGTCACATGACAGCATCTTTTACACGAGTTCTTGTGGATAAATTCACTGTTTTTATCGAAGATACAGGCTTGTTTTTTCTGATGGCCCTGCAAACGTTTAAACAACTCTTCAAACCACCCTGGGGCGTTCAAAATATTCTTAAACAGATGCTCGAAGTCGGTAACCGTTCGCTGCCGGTCGTCATGATCACCGCTGGCTTCACCGGGGCAGTCCTGGCCCTGCAGAGTTATGCCGGCTTCAAACGCTTCAACGCTGAAAGTTTAATCGGAACGGTTGTGGCCCTGTCCATGACCCGGGAACTTGGCCCGGTCCTCACCGCATTGATGGTGGCCGGTCGAGCGGGCTCAGCCATGGCGGCTGAATTGGGGACCATGCGCGTCACCGAACAGATCGATGCCCTGGTCACTTTGGCCACAAATCCTATCAAGTATCTGGTTGTGCCTCGCTTTTTGGCCGGGTTGATCATGTTACCCATACTCGTTCTGCTCAGTGATGCGCTCGGTATCATCGGCGGTTATCTTGTCGGTGTGGTCATCCTGGGAGTCAATCCGGTGACCTATCGATTGGCCACATTTAATTTTCTCGAAATGCCTGATATTATGAGCGGTTTGATTAAAGCTGCCTTTTTTGGGGCCTTTATTGCCTTGATCTCGTGCTATAAAGGCTTCTATGCCGGCGGCGGTGCTGAAGGTGTCGGTAAAGCGACCACGGGTGCGGTCGTGGTCTCGAGTATGACCATCCTGATCTCAGATTATTTCCTGACCAGTTTGCTTTTTTAAGTGCAGATTATGAAACCTGTTATCATCATGAAAGATGTTTCCAAATCGTTTGGGCCAAAAAAAGTGCTCGATCACATGGACTTGACTATTGAAGCCGGGGAATCAATCGTCATTATCGGTGGTTCCGGCATCGGCAAAAGCGTGACTATCAAGCATATCATCGGCCTGCTCAAACCTGATGACGGCTCGGTTACGGTTTATGGTCAAGAAGTCGCGACCCTCCCCGATAGAGAACTGTATGACCTGAGAAAAAAATTCGGCATGCTTTTCCAAGGTGCTGCCCTGTTCGATTCCATGACCGTCGCCGAAAATGTCTCCTTCTACCT
The DNA here is from genome assembly GCA_016934675.1 of bacterium. GTDB lineage: Bacteria > CSSED10-310 > JAFGSJ01 > JAFGSJ01 > JAFGSJ01 > JAFGSJ01. Next base: position 73,806 of record JAFGSJ010000052.1, read on the forward strand.
GGACCAACATACCAACCTGAAACCCGACCAAAAAAAGAGTATAGTCGCTGAAAAACTGAGTATGGTCGGTATGAGTGGCCGCGAAAATGCCAAACCGGCCGATTTGAGCGGTGGTATGCGGAAACGGGTCGGTTTGGCACGTGCCATCGCCGGAAATCCCGAGATTATGTTATACGATGAACCAACGACCGGACTCGACCCCATTATGGGTGACATCATCAATAACTTGATCGTGAAACTCAACAAGGAATTGAAAGTGACCTCCATTACCATTACGCATGACATGAGCAGTGCCTTTAAAATAGCGGACCGCATCGCGATGATCCATCAAGGTAAAATAATTCAGATCGATACTCCTGATCAGATCAGAAATTCGTCCAATCCCATCGTTCGTGAATTCATTAGTAAGGGGGACTATCAAATCCATTGATGACTGTGAGTGAATACTCGATCAGGACTTGAAAGAAAAGGTGATTTCGATTACCATGACGAACACAGGAAACAATTGTATAACGAGAGCCGGGGTAAACGCCCCTGATCTAACGATGTTCTCCAAAACGCACAACATTTCTTCTGGACAGGTGTCACGGTGAAAAAAAAGAGTCTTGAATTGAAAGTAGGGTCTCTTGTCCTGGTGGCTATCGTTCTCTTTGCATATTTTTCAGTCAAGGTTGGTTCGATTAGAATGCCCTGGCAGAGCAAAGGTTACCAGATTAATGTCTATTTTAACGATATTGCCGGTCTCGAAGAAAAAGCACCGGTCCGTTTGGCCGGAGTACGAATCGGCCAGGTCCAGAAAATCAGTCTCGAAAACGGTATCGCCAAGATTGTGGCGGAAATTGATCCCGGCATCAAAATCCAGGCTGATTCGAAAGCGAATGTGAGCCAGATGGGTATCATGGGCGAGAAATATCTCGAAATCATCGCCGGCACGCCCGGTGTCCCCTTTCTCAAGGAAGGCGATAGGCTGCAGGGTGCTCCGCCCACTTCTTTCGATCAAGTCATTTCTGTGGTCAATTCGATCGGAAATGATATCAAGGCAATCACGACATCCTTCCGGCAAGCCCTGGGCACCAAGGAAGGCGAAGAACGGCTGGTCATGATCGTCGAAAATATTCAAAAAATAACCGAAGAATTAGCCGAACTGATGAGGGTCAATCAACAAGGACTCACCTCGACGATCCAGAATATTGAAGAATTATCCGGTGATCTAAAAACACTCGTAAGCGGGAACAGCGATTCCTTCTCAAAAACACTCAGCAATATCGAGCAATTCTCCGGGACCCTGGCTGAAAAAGCACCGGGTCTGGTCGATCGGATCGATCAACTCGTCGCCCAGATTAATCAGATTCTCCCCTCTGACAATACTGATGTCGAAAATTCATTCCGAAATATCCAGGCTGCCACTCAGGATTTAAAAGACTCCGTGTCTTCAATAAAAAATATCATGGCCAAGATCGAAGCCGGCGAAGGCACTATCGGCAAGCTCGTCAGTGAGGATGAAACCCATGATAACCTGAATGCAGCCCTGACCAATCTCGAAGACACTCTGGATGAAGCCCGCAACATGCTTGGTCGGGTCGGCAGCTATGAAACTTCCCTGGGCTACCGGGCAGAATTCCTGAACCGTGACGATAACTGGAAACATTTCATTTCACTGAAATTACAGCCCCGCCACGATAAATACTACCTGATCGAAATCGTTGATAGCCCTGAAGGTTACCTGACCGAAACCTCAACACATACCTTCACCACCACGACCACTTTTCCCTCCGGACGAACTTACAGTACCGATGTCTATAAAGAAGAACAAAAGATCGAAGACCAGTTTCTGATCAATCTCCAGATCGCCAAGGAGTTCCATAGCCTGACCTTCCGGGCAGGATTGATCGAAACTCACGGCGGATTCGGGCTCGACCTGAATCTGTTCCGCCGGAATTTGACTTTTTCTCTCGATAGCTGGGATTTCGGCCGCGAAAGCGACAGCTTCCATCTCAAATTGTCCGGTCGCCTCAAACTCTATCACGGTATCTATCTTTTCGGCGGTTGGGACGATATCATTTACGATCTGAATAATGACTCGCTCGATACCTCTTTTATCGGTGCCGGAGTCCTCTTTACTGATGAGGACCTGAAGTATCTGCTGGGTCTCGCTGCAACCGCAAGCTCGATGTAAGCCATCTCGATCATAATACTGGCGGTACAATGAGCTGGCCCACAGCCTAAAAGCATCAGACTCTCGGTTTAGCCCTCTTCGCGAACCGATCAGACAGTTTGTCATCAACACACATCACGGGAAGCCGCTCGGGGCACTCACGCCGACGAAAACAAAACGTGAGAGGTCTTTTGACTCGGATTTTCATTTTTTCTCGAATAATCGCATCGGGAATTTGTATCTATATACAGGTGGTGGATTATTGGCGGTTGGGCCCCGTCATTTTCGGAGAACGCAGCGCTGGTTTGAATCGGTGTCGATTTACTATGAATCATTTCTTGAATCTGAAAATGAGCTGTCCCCCTTTGGAGGTATTACTCCCTTCCTGTCCCCATTTGGGGGTCGGGGGGAGGAATTGTAGAAAACATAATAAAACCAATAAGATAACTTGACGAGGACTCCACCACCTGAATCCTCAACCAGCGGATGACAGTGCCATTAAGCATTCCTAATCGTAAAATCGACTGCACCAGAAAGGCAGCAACACCTATGAGGATTCATTCGACAGAGCATTGAGTCGGTATTCCTGAGTCTTCAACTTTTCGGTCTCGCCTTTTGAATTCAGCCTTGATCACATTTGAGAAAGTAATTCCAGAGCATGCAACACGGTGACCTGTTCTGGGCGGTTGTGCTAGTCGTTAATATTCAACATGTCTGATATTATGCTTTTGGGCGATAAGGATTGACATTTCTATCAACTCTGTGTATAAAGTCCGGTAGAAGTTATTCCTGAAAGGAAAAGGAGTGTTACCATGTATTCAGGGCACATTTCCCCTTTTCTTTTTCTGATTGTCCTGCTCACGGGCTGCTCGAGTACTGGTTCGGATGAC
>JAFGSJ010000053.1 GCA_016934675.1 bacterium
AAAGTATCTGATTTCATCCCATTTGGCAATCAAGAGGCTTCCCATTCGCTCTTTTTCTGTTTTTAAACCTTTCACAAGCACTTTCAATCATTATCCCAGTCGGTGTCATTGGGGAGGTTTTCTGTTGAAAACCAGGGCGAAGCTTTCCGATCGCTCCGACTATGACAATCTATCAGCGGAAGGACCTGAAGGAGCCGCAAAACAGGCGAAAATCGCTTTGTTCATTTTTGTGTTGGGAAAACAAAGAGTCTCTGAAATCGGAAACTCTCTTGTTCGAGAGCTTTGCATTCTACCGCAGAACTTGCTATAGACTGTGCCAGTATCATAGGGTGTCCGCAGGTTTCATTCTTGAGAGGATGCGGTCCGGACCAGGTCAGTTCTTCAAATTTCAGGTAAGGGAGCGAGCGTGCATTTGACCGGTATAGTCAAGACTGTCGTTTTCAGAAACGAGCAGACCTCCTTCACGGTCCTGAATCTGGAAGTAACGGGCGAACCGGCCCCAATACGGGCAGTGGGGACGATCGGTCCGGTCAAGCCCGGCGATTCTCTGCACTGTGAGGGTGAATGGGAAACCCATGCCCGATTTGGCCGGAATTTCAAGATCATGAGCTGCCAGATGGCCCTGCCTCAGACTGAACAGGGCCTGGAAGCATTTCTTCAATCTGGACACATAAACGGAATTGGCCCGAAAATGGCCCAGGAAATAATCCAAGCCTTTGGCCTGGACACGATCAGGATACTGGATGAGCAACCTGAAAGATTGTGTGAGTTACCTCATATCGGCCGGAAACGGTTGGAGGCCATCAAACAGGGTTGGCGGGAACTCAAGTCGAGCCGGGCGGATATCATCTTTCTGCAGGGCCTTGGATTGAGCCGGACCTATGTCAACAAAGCGATCCAACGTTTCGGCGACCAGGCCGCTCTGACTATCAGAAACAATCCTTACGCCTTAACGCAGATTTCAGGGATCGGTTTTCACCGGGCGGACAACGTGGCCCGTGAGATGGGTCTGTCCCTGGAATCCGAGGCACGGACCAGGGCCGGGCTCGAACATACCATGTCGGAGTGTATCTCTGACGGACACTGTTGTTATCCGCGTGACGATTTTCTGATCAGGGCCGAACAGTTATTGAAAATCGGACCGGTATACATCGAGCCCTGTTATCGGAAAATGGTCCAGGAAGGCCGTTTTGTCGAGAAAGCAGGCCAGAAAACTTTGGTTTTCAGGACTGATCTGGCTCATGCGGAATGGTCGGTCGCTACGCATCTGAAACGTATCGTTCGGGGGCCTTTCGAACAGCGTCAAGGATACGAAACAGTCGATCTCGTCGCAGTAGACCGACTGCTCGGTTTGACCCTGTCTTCGGGACAACTCAAAGCGATCAGGACCGTTCTGGACTCGAAGATTGTGATCATAACCGGTGGTCCGGGCACGGGTAAAACCACGGTGGTTCGAGCCATAATCGCCCTGGCCCGGGCACTCGACTTCCGTCTCAAGCTGGCCGCACCGACCGGACGAGCGGCCCAGCGAATGAAAGAGATTTCAGGGGTTGAAGCCCATACCATTCATCGCTTGCTCGAATATAACCCGGTATTGGCTTCCTTTATGAAGAATGACAAGTCGCCTCTGGAAGCAGATGTTGTGATTATCGATGAGGTTTCGATGATCGATATTTTTTTGATGAGTTCCCTGGTCCGGGCCATCGACGACAAGACCCAACTCGTTCTGGTCGGTGATGCCGACCAATTGCCCAGTGTCGGACCCGGCAATGTTCTGGGCGATCTGATCAACATCAATCATTTACCGGTGGTCCGCCTGACGGAAATTTTCAGACAGGCAGAGCGTTCACTCATAACCAGCAATGCCCACCGGATCAATCAGGGACAGAAACCGACCTTTGCCCAGGAGCGCTCGCCGGCCTGGGAGAACGATTTCTATTTTATCCCACGCGATACACCACAAGAAGCGGTCTCGACCTTGGTCCAGGTTGTGACCAACCGGATCCCACAGGCCTTCGGACTCGATCCCCTCCGAGACGTTCAAGTGCTGACCCCGGTGAACAATGGTCCAACTGGAGCAATCGAGCTGAATGCCCGCTTGCAGAAAGAATTGAACCCACCGCGTAACCACTCGATTGTACCCGGACCTTACCCTGATCTGCCCTTTCAGATCGGTGATCGGATCATGCAAATCCGGAACAATTATAATCGCGGTTCGCAAGGCGTCTTCAATGGAGACATTGGCTTTGTCCAAGCTATAGACCAGCTTAAGCGGACCTTGACCGCCCGATTCGATGAAAACATAAGCTATGATTTTGACGATCTGAATGAATTGACACTGGCCTACGCCATCACGATCCACAAATCGCAGGGGAGTGAGTATCCAGCCGTGGTACTGCCTCTTTTGACCCAGCATTACGTTATGTTGCAGCGCAATCTGATCTATACGGCCGTAACCCGGGCCCGAAAACTCGTGGTCCTGATCGGAAGCCATAAGGCCCTGTCCATGGCCATAAGCAATACGCAGACCGCCAAGCGTTTTACTGGTCTGAAAAACCTGTTTCTCGAGCAATCTTAAAGTTATCTATCTCCGTGAGCACGAAACAATCAAGAATTTGGCCAGTCCTGAATCAGAAGTGCAAGAAGTGCTTTTCACAGCGTTTTGATTGACAGGATTGTTCCTTAATGATATTTTCTTACAAGTACAAGTAAGTTTGGATACGGTTCATGCCATATCACTTGTTTTGAATGTGAGAAAGGAGCACAGACATGCCGGAATTTGGATCACCATTTTCAGGGTTGGCTCAAGGCCGAAAAATCACCGATCAGGAACTGATCAGGGCGATCAGATTTATGATTGCCGCGGAATATGAAGCAGTTCAGTTGTATATGCAACTGGCGGAATCGACCAATAACAAACTGGCAATCGAGGTCCTGCATGATATTGCAGACGAGGAACGGGTGCATGCCGGCGAGTTTCTGAGACTATTGTATGAGTTGGCCCCGGATGAAAAGAAATTCTATGCCGAAGGTATGGAAGAAGTAGAAGAAGAAATAGTGAAAATGAGGAAAACAAAGAAAAAGAAATAGCGGGCATCAGGATTTTTCCGGAGAGAAGAGAAACCCCCAAAAAAAACAGCGTTAGCTCTTGTCAAGTCTTACAATATGTCTTATAACATGGCAGGAATTGGGAATTCGTAGTCATCCAGGTTAGCTGCTCCAGAGGTGAAGGTTGAATTTCCGCCATCCCAAGGGCCCTTTGAAAGTGAGTTTCGTGATGGACCTCAAATACTCCTGCCCTCGTAGAACGAGAAAGATCGCTGTTTTGCTATTTCTGCTTATGCTTGCAACGTCACCGGTCCAGGCCTTGGTCCGGATCGTCTTTGTGGTCGAGCACGAACTGACCCACGAGCCCATCGCCGGGGCGACAATTGAACTGGTTGAAGAATCCCGGTCAGGTGTGACCGATGAGTCCGGTCAGGCAGTATTCGCCAGTGTAAGACCCGGCCGTTACCGTGTCCTGATCGAAAAAGAAGGTTACTTGCCCTATTTTCAAAGGATCATCATCGACAATAGCAAGGACCTGAAGTTTCACTTTATACTGACGCCACAGGCGACGATCGAGGACCAGATCACGGTCGTAGCCGGACCCTACCAGGCCGGGACCCGTGAAATCAGTGCGAGTGAGGTGGCGACACTGGCCGGTGCTGGTGAGGACCCCTTCAAAGCCATGACCAGGACCCCCGGCATCTTGACTCCAGCCGAGGAAGACTCACGACTGTATATTCGAGGCAGCCCTCCCTCGGAAAACCTTATTCTGCTCGATGATGTCCCGATCTATGACCCATACCGGATTTACGGACTGGTTACCCAATTCGATCCGGCTACGGTTTCCTATTTCTCGATCTGGCCGGGCGGGTTTCCGGCCAGGTATGGCAATCGTCTGTCCGCTGTGGTTGAAATCTACAATCGCTATGGCACGACTGAAAAAACGTTCTCCGGTGCCTTCAACACCAGCTTTACCAATTCCTCGCTCCTGGCCGAGGGCAGTTTTCCTCTGTCAACGGGCCAAGCCAGTTGGATGCTGACTGCACGACGGACCTATTATGATATTGTGCTCAATGCCATGAATTCGAGCATGTCCCAATTTCCCTATTTTTTTGATGTCCAGGCCCGTTTGTACTACCAACCCACATCGAACCACGAGTTTTCTTTGTTTTCCATTCTGTCCCATGAAGGGACGGATATGTCCGAAGAATTTGAAACCGAATACACCACTGTGGACTTCGAAGCCGTCGATGATCAGGATGCCCAGGTCTACGGTTTCCATCATTATTTCCACGTATCGAGTCAGACCCTGTTGACCACGGTCATGTCGTATTACACGAACCAGCAACAGACTGATGCTTCGATCATCATTGGTGATGAAGCTTTCAAAAGTGAAATCGTCCTCGATCTCGATACGACCGAATTGATGCTCCAGGAAAAGCTGGAATTTGAACTGGGACAGCAACATGTGGTCGAGGCAGGTGTCCTGGTCGCCCAAAACGACGCTTTGTCCATGCTTTCTTTTGTCACTGATGATCCGGCTATTACCATCCCACCGGAACTCGCTCACTTTAAAGCCGAGTCCGATAATCGTAAATTTGGCCTGTATATACAGGATCAATGGGAGCTGACCCGAAAAATCTCACTCAATCCGGGCGTCCGCTTTGACTATGGCAGTATTTCCGGTTTTCAGCGATTGAGTCCTCGCTTTAATTTTACGTACAAATTGAACGAAACGCAGAAAATTAAAGGGTCTTGGGGAATATATTATCAGTTTCCCAGTTATGAGGGCTTGCAAGGCGATGGCTTACTCTACGATCTGGAAAATATCGATGAATTGGACCTGGACCCTGAAGTTGCTAACCATTATCTGCTCGGATTCCAGGACGAATTGCCCGGCTCCTATACCTGGTCTATCGAAATCTATCACAAGGAGTTAAGAGACCTCATCGTCGGACATGATGTCGAAATGGATGTGCTTGTTCTGAACGAAGATCAGACCACATCGATCCGATCTGTGACGACGAGCGGTATCGAGCCTTACAACGGCGAGAAAGGTTATGCCCGAGGCCTGGAACTCCTGTTCCAAAAAGACCAACTCTGGCATAACCGCCTCAGTTTTCAGGTTTCCTATGCCCTCGCCGAAACAAGGGCCCATAAAAACGGCGAAAAATGGCATTTCAGACGCTATGATCAGACCCATTCCCTCAATGTGCTCGGCAATCTCTCCCTTGGTAAAAAGTGGGACATTGCCTTCGTCTGGCGATATGGCTCCGGCTTCCCCTATACCCCCTTGGGCGAAATTGTGACCACGGTCGAGGATATCAACGGTAACGGTCAGTACGATCCTCGGGCTGGCGAACGATTGAGTTACCTCGAAATCGAAGATCCAGACCAAGAGAACAGTCAGCGCTATCCGATTTATCACCGGCTCGACGCCCGGGTAAATTACTATACGGAATGGAAATTGTGTGACGCCACGTTTTATCTTGACATCCTCAATCTGTACGATCGTGAAAACATTCAATCCTTTGAATACAGCAAGGACTATTCGGAACGGACTGAGGTCTCGGGCATGCCCTTCCTGCCTACTTTTGGCGTGCATCTGACCTTTTAATTCTGATTCAGGGCTTGATCACCAATGCGTGCCGGCCAGGTTTACTTTGATTCCGAGACGTGATACAGATAGTGTCATAATAAAACCGGTTACAGCAGACAATACAAGCGACTGATCGGCATCGCAGCCAAAATTCGTCTCCAGGGGAAAGCAGGCATGGACGATCCTTCTCTTCGACAGCAGAATGCATTGTTAAATGAAACAGAACAGAAACAGGGGGCAATCGTTCTGGCTTCCAAGCCACGGATTGCCTCACTCGGACTGACCCTGCGCTGCAATCTCAACTGCGTCATGTGTTTTACCCAGAAAATGGCCAAGAAGGATATGGATGATGACGTATTCAAGAATGTGGTCCAGCTCTTTCCCTACCTCGAAGAAGTCCGCTGGAACGATGCCGGCGAGTTTTTTGCCTCCCGAAAATGCGCCACGTTTCTCGAGACCATCAACCGGGTCAAAGTGCCCAAAAGTTATATATCAACGAATTTCAAGGCTGCGGGCGAGTATATGGACGAGCTGCTCGGCGGCGGTTTTACCCATATTTCGGTCTCGATTGATGCGGCCACAGCAGAGACCTATCACAGTATTCGCCGGGGCGGCGATTTCCAGGTGTTATGCCGGGACCTCGAACGTTTCCACGAGCTCAAAGTGCAACGTGGTCTCGACACGCCTCGTCTGACCCTGGTCTTCATCGCCATGAGACGCAATATACACGAATTACCCCAGTTCGTCGAGTTGGCCCGGCGCTGCGGTGCAGTCGAAATCCATGTTCTCAAGCTACTGGCCAATCCAGCCGAACTCGAGAAAACCGAATCGGTCACACTCGAGGAGCTTCGTCCTTTTTATCAGCGGGCCTACGATAAAGCAAACGAATATGGGATCAGACTGAGCCATATTGCGTATACCGACCAAGAACTCCAGGTCGAGCACAGCCCGAAAAGTAATGCGGTCATGAGTGAAACACAAAGCGATCCGGCCCTGTCTGACCGTCAATCATATTTTCAATTCAAAGGCCGCCCCTTCTGCCTCTCACCCTGGACCGAAATATTGATCGATGTCCATGGTAAAGTCAGACCCTGTTGCTATCACCCTCGAGTGCTCGGAGACCTTCACCGGGATTCTGTGCTCGATATCTGGAACAATGACCAGTATCAAACCTTCAGGGCCTATATTCGCGACCATGATTTCCGCGAATGCCACCATTGTTCCTGGCTCCATAAAGTGTTCCATTACCAGGTCCCGAACTGGAGCACCAGCCATTTCGCCCTGAACAAACGACTTGAAAGCCTTGAACGCGGGTATGACCTGGAACAGGATTTAGTCATACGCCACAATCCCTTTATCGATTTGAAAATCGAACTGGACCCCATGGCTTTCCGGCTCAACAAGGAATGGGACCTGAACACCGTTCTGCCCGACACTCATGAACTTATCGTTCCCCGTGAGAGACAGGATCGTGATCAGGAACTGTTCAAACGTGAACGTGAACATTGGGAACACGACCTGCCCGAACGGGACAGCATTCGCGGCCCGTCCCGGGCACTCGGTTTGGCCCGACTGCTGAAAAAAGCCCTGGTCAGGCTGCTTCGTTTCCATACCGGGCAACGCTTCCTGCACCAACGCGAAACAAACCTGATCATCCTGAATCACATTCAGGAACTAAGCACACGACAACAACTCCAGGCTGATTATATCAGCCGGCTCAAAACCTTCTTTGACAATCAAAAAAATTTCAACGCACTGCTGGTCCAGTATATCAATCAGTTCTCTGACCGCTTCTTCGACCGGATCCAGCGTCAAAAAGAGGTCAATACTGAAATCCTGCACCTGTTCCGCCAAACCAATGAACGGATCGACCACCTCGAACGTGATAATCAACTCCTGCTCGAATTGATCAATCGACTCGAACAACGCCCATCTGACCCAAAACATCCATCTCCCCTTCAACCACATTCCCTCAACGATTTCTTCCTGTCTGGCCATCTGACCCTGACTGATATGCCTCCGACCGTGTGCCCGGGAAGCAAACTCAAAGTCCAGGCCCGGATCCATAATCGGAGCCTGCGGACCTGGAGCGATACCGGCCCTACCCGTGTAGGACTGACCTGGCGATGGTTTACACCGACCGGGACTGAATGGGCCCATCATGATCGTGCTCTGCACTGGCTGAACACAATTGTACCTGAAAACGATACAACAACCGTTGCCCTCGAGATCACCTCCCCAGACCAACCCGGGCCCTATCGCCTGAATGTGTCGCTGGTAACGGACGATGGCAGACTCTTCGCGGACTTCAATACCGGCTTTTGTGAATATGATCTGGAGGTCATCCGTGACTGATAAGGACCACCACAAAAACAATACTACCGAACAACAACCAACCCAAGCCGGACCCGGACAGGCCAGACCTGATTTCAATCAAATCTGGCAGCAAATCTGGGCGGAAAAAGAACAGACCGCCCCCGATGCGAATATCCAGGACATCCTTGATGCCGATCTCAAACCCCAACTCGAACGCTTGCATCGCCTCTGGAATCTGGCCCGGGACCCTAGTGACCATGGCGGCGAACCCACTCTCGAAAAAGAAAAATGGTTCCAGCTCCTGACAGACCTGAACCGCTGCTGGGATATCCGCTCCAAGGTCGAACAACTCGATCTGAAACCTGATCACAAAGAAGAAATACTCGAACATTACCCGGGCGTGCTCGCACATTACCTCGGTTTATCACCCAGTCCACCGGATGACACCAGCCCCCTGGCGACCATCCGGACTGTCTGTGAAAAGCAACTAGCCACGTTACATGACTCCTGGAATATCGATACAGACCTCGAGCAGGAACATCCTGAAGGTGAGACGGTCCGGCATTCATTTTTGGGAAGTGGTCGGGCCTGGGTCACGGGATTGGTCCGCCGGCTGGTCCGGGTCCAGACCGGTCCGCTTTTTCAACGTCAACGGGACTTCAATGCCCGGACAGTAGGTTTGTTGGAAGACATGATTAACAGTCTGACCCGGTATCAGCAGCGTTCGACCCGGACCACACTCGAATTGATCAATCGGCAGTATTGTTTCAATGTGCTTCTGGTCCAGTTTATCAATTGTGTTCTCCAGGACATGGTCTTTGCCCGGCAGCAGCAGTATAATGCCGAGTTGGTCCAGGTAATCCAGAAGGTATTGGAGCGGTTTCCGGAGTTGGTTTTGGAGCGGTCTGAAATCCTTTATAGTCGGCTCATGGCAGATCTCGAGCAGTTAAGGGTGATGGTAAAGCCTCATTCGGACCAGTCAGACCCTGATGATCGGAAGGTTGGGCATGGCGATTGATCTAACGGGCAGGCGTGTTTTGGTGGCCGGCAGCACTGATGCTTTCGGCAGCTTTGTGCCAGATTCCGTCCTGATCGAATTGGTCGCGGCCCTGGAGCGGGTTGGAGCACGGGTCGAGCTGATGCAGGTCCCTTTTCAACCGCGGACGGAAGACGAAGTGATCCGGAACATGACCGCCTGGAGTATGTTCGATTTCGGTCAGGACCAGGGTAGTTGGTATGATCTGGTCATTGCGACGTCGTTCCCGGCGTATATGTTGCATCATCGCCGATTGGTGAGTTGGGTTTTGACTGATTACAGGCTTGTGCTTGATTTATACGGGACAGCAGGGCCTCTTTTTACCTGGTCACTCGACAATGAGCAGCGGCGGGCATTGGTCCTGCGTCTGCTCAGAAATGCCCTGCAATCCGCAGGGTTGTTGTTTTTCAGCACCGCCGAGCAGGCCGAGCGGGCCGCGAGTTTTCTTGATCTGACCGCTCCTGTGTTGGACCCGGCTTGTGTGCTCGATTGTGTGCAGGGAATGCGAACAGTCGCCGCACTAAAAAAAGGGCTCACGGACCCGGCAGATGATAAACGTGCATTGATGCTCATCTGTGATGGTCGTGGTCTGGACCATATCACGGTCCTGCTGAAAAAGGTCGAAACTGTTGCCGGGTTACGTCTGATCGTAGCCTGTCCTGATATGGTGCGGCAGGATATTCTGAATCGGGTAAGTCAGTCCGATCAAACGGACCGGGTCAATCTGATTGGGGAGTATGATCGGACCGTGTGGCAACAATCGATCAAGCGGGCGTCTGTGCTGATTGATCTCAGGCCGGATGACGGTCTCAATCCGGTCGTGTTCGAGGCTTGTCGGGCTGGAAAACCCCTCCTGGTCCATACTCGGGCCTTATGGAGCAAACGTGTCCTTGGTCGTTCAGGCATGGACCAGCCCGTATTCGATGATGCATTCGAGCGTCTCTTCAGCCTGCTCGATTGTCTGTATGACCGTGATCAAGCCAGGCATGAAACGGATGGAGCACGGTCGCTGTCAGCAGTTCAGTCCTGGGACCAGGTCCTCAGTCAATTGATCGGTCCTCTTTTATGAGCAACAAAACCAGCATAGCTTTTTTCAGTCCTTTTCCACCAGCAGCTTCCGGTATAGCCGATTACAGCAGCCGGCTGGTCAGAGCCCTGGCAGATGAGTATGAACTCGATTGCTATAGTGATACGGATGTCTTGGACCGAAGAACACCCCCGGAATCAGTTGCATTGGAGCGGGCCCAGATATTCCCCTTACGCGGAACCAAACGAGGTTATCAACTACTGGTCTATCAGTTCGGCAACAGTGTTTTTCATCGGCACTATTATTATCTCAGTCGCTTTTATCCGGGCTTGGTCGATCTGCATGATGTCAATCTGCATCATTTGTTCGCCCATATCCAGGCTGCGGCATCGGATGACACGAGTTATGCCCGAATGCTGGCTGCTTCCTGGGGACAGCCGGGTTTGCATCTGGGTTACATGGCTAAACTGGGCATTTATCATGAGAACCAGAATTTTGTTTTTCCCCTCACGCTCCCGTCTGATTTCCAATGTCGGGCGATCATCGTTCACAACGATTATGCTCGACAACAGTTACTGGCAATCGGGCGAAAGGAACCTGTATTTCTGGTGCCGCCGCCAGTAGAGTTACCGGGACAAAGTGATCGGGCTACGGTCCTGGAAGCCGGTCGACCTTTCGGTTGCGAACCTCATTCCTTCCTGGTCTGTGCTTTCGGTGAAATTCTTGAAAAGAAGGGCTGTTTCGAAATAATCAAGGCCTTTAAGCAGCTTGCTCCGGAACATCCGTGCGCCCGACTTCTGTTTGTCGGCAAGGTGCCTGCACACATCAAACAGGCATTCACAGACGCAATCCGGGGAGATGAACAATGCATCCGGGGGACCGGATACGTTGATCAACAAAGCTATCGGGCCTTGCTCGAACGATGCGATCTCGGTCTCAACCTCCGCTTCCCCTCGGTGGGCGAAACCTCACAGACACTGCTCGAAATGATGGCCAGGGCGAAACCGGTTATTGTTTCGAACTGCCATCAGGCCGCGGAACTTCCTGACGATTGTGTCCTGAAAGTGCCCATGGATGGATCAACTACCGAGGCACTGATCAAGACGATCCGCCGACTCATCTCTGGTCATGAGGAGAGGCTTGAGATCGGGCAGCGGGCCCGAACCTATATCCGGACTGTTCATGATCCCGGTACGGTCTACGAGCACTACGCCCGAATAATCCGCGATTTATGCCGAAAAAGCGGTCCTGATGATCTCGTTGGGGCCCAAAAAAAATATGAAAATCATCTGACTGATCACTATTTTCACTTGCTTCGGACAAGTTTGCAAAGGGCCGGCTGGACCGATCAGGACCGGGATATTGCCAGGAACTGTTTCGGACTATACAATTCACCTGGATTCTCAATCCAATCGAATCAGGACCAGCGAGTATTGGATTAATCGGTGAAGCTGCATGAAAATGAAAAAATAAAATTGCATTACATACACATTGAGTCGCATATTTCCTGACCCGATTGCCTGAAATTGTTCCCGATTACAGAGTATGGAGAGAATAATAAAAATTTAAAGCATATTTAAATTCCTGTTGACTTCAGGTGTCAGCAAATATATCATGATAGCAAGCTTATCACGTTTCTATATGTAGCCAGACAAATGAGTAAAATAATACTGTCACGTTAGATCTAACAGAATTGCTGAGTATGGATCGTTTCTAAAGCCAAGATACTTTAACCTATCGGATATCATGCTCCGAAAACTTAATCACTCATCAAAGGTTCGTTCCTATAGAAACCGGGATACGAGGGAGGAAAGTCATGAATACAAGCTATGCATTCTCTGTACATGTTCTCGTCATAATCATCTGTTTCAGTCTCATTATCATGACCAATGCAGTACTCCCGGTGAGTGCTGATCAGCTCCTGTTATCAGGAAATGTAACGAACGGGCCCGGCAGGCCTGCCGGAACATTCAGTGTCGGTCCTACGGGAGATTATTCAAGTTTGACGGAAGCGTTTTCCGACATCAATACTGAGGGATTGCAAGGACCGATCATGCTTGAACTGCAGGCGACCTATGTCAGTTCTGTTGAAACCTTCCCACTCAAAACGGGCAGACTCTATTTAAGTAGCGAGGTCAATACAGTCACCATTCGACCAGCCAGTGACGCATCGAATTTAAGCATAAGCTCGGATAATGCCGAGACAACATTTGATATCAATGGTGATAGTTATGGGTGTTCATATCTAATCATTGACGGTCGTCCAGGCGGCAGCGGGTCCGTTAAACACCTGACCATAGAGAATACGGGAACGGGCTCGGCTGTCCGGTTTATGAATGGCGCCATTCTCAATCATCTGACCTATGTGACTCTCAGGGGTATCACAACAGCAACCGATACTGGAGTCGTTGTCTTCGGTGGCAGCATAGGGCCAACCGGTAATAGTGCCAACACGCTTGATCAATGTGACATTCGGGAAGGAGCGACCACGCCGCGTTATGGCATTTATTCCGAGGGGACATCTGCTCTGGCAAATACGGGTAATGTTATCAACAATTGCAATATTTACAATTATTTTATTGCGGACAGCGATGATGCTGGTATTTATGTGAGCACGGAATCCACTGATTGGATAATCAGCGGTAACAGTTTTTTCCAGGAGGCTATCCGAGAGGCACAGGCCAAAGGGACCCATTACGGCATCTATATCAATAACACAAATGGTAACGCTTTTCAGGTGAACGGGAATTATATTGGAGGCAGTGCATCTGGGGCAGGTGGTTCTCCCTGGAAGGTGACCAATATTTTCGACAATCGCTTCGTTGGGATACAGCTTAATGTCGGGACAGTAACTCCCAGTAGTGTTCAGGGGAATACCGTATCCAATTTTGATTGGTATTGGTCATCGACCACGACGGCAACCACTCCTCCGGGGATTTGGTGTGGAATATATATTCAGGCCGGGAATGTGGCTGTTGGGACACTGACAGGGAATACAATCGGTGGTATATCTGGAACACAAAGCATTCTGGTGCAGAACGGCTATACGGGCAGATATTCGTATGGCATCGGTAGTTCGAGCAATGGCGAGGTCAGCATCTCAAACAATATGATCAGCAGCATTTCTGTTGTTGGGGCAGAGTCGGATATATCGAGCTGTTTCACGGGGATTCATGTGACTGCCGGGAATAACACGATCAGCGCGAATACCATTGGCAGTTTGAGCACGCCAGGTAGCATCAGCGCGGGTGTTTCGACGAGCAGCACCGGTCAGTCATTGAACGGGATTATCAGTCAGAGTAGCACAGGTGCCACAATATCGGACAATATCATCGCACATATGATCAATGCGTATGACAACACGAATTCAGCCGGTCAGGTCCGCGGAATCGTCACTACTTCGGGCGTAAACGTGATTACGGATAATGTCATTCGCGATTTGAGTACGACCAGTCGCAGTTCTGGCTCGAATGCGACTTCGTCGGTCCTTGGTATATGCCAGACTTCGACTGGTGTCGGCCAGACAATCTCACGGAATACGATACATAGTATAGCGAATGTCACCCTGAGCAGTGCAGCGGTAAAAATAGCCGGGATTTACTTCGCAGGTGGCACAGCAAGTTTGATTTCACACAATGAGGTCCATAGCCTGATGTTATCCACAACGAATACCGGTGCTTATCTTTATGGTCTGATGCTCAATGGGGGCTCAGCTCTGGTTGCCAATAATATGGTCAGGCTCGGTCTCGATGCCACCGGTGTCGATATGACGGTCAACTATGCTCTGAGAGGCATCAATGATCAGTCAGGATTGAACTCGATTGTCTTTAATACAGTCTATCTTGGAGGTACGGATATACAGGCCGGTTCGACGAATACATATGCTTTCTATAGTGCGATCACGGGGACGACTTCACGCTCATATATGAATAATCTTTTGGTCAATTGTCGCTCGAATGGGGCCGGGACCGGTCGGCATGTGGCTGCATATTATGGGGGCACTCTTCCAGCTCCTATCGGCTTACTGAGTGATAACAATCTGTATGTCGCGAGTGGAACGGGCAGGGCTTTTGTCCAGAATGGGTCCAAATTTTATACCTCACTCTATCTCTGGCAGGTAGCTTCCTGGCTTGATGGGGAAAGTTTAGCAACAATTGGGCCCGAGTTTGTCAATCTGGTCAATCCGACCGGGACCAGCTCCGATCTCGATCTACACGTGCAGACCCCGACCGCCATCGAAGGCACTGGTTATGATATTGTCGAGATCCTGGATGATTATGATTTTCAGACTCGTCTGGATTTATCACCGGTCGACATCGGTGCGGATGCCGGAAACTTTACCGGTGTGGATATCAGACCGCCCACGATCATATACTTGCCTTTAGATGATACTGTCAGTCTGGATGATCCGGTTTTAAGCAATGTGACCATTATCGATGACAGCGGGGTGGATACGGCTCCTGGTTCAAAACCGCGGATTTACTACAAGCGTTCCACGGACCCCAATATATATAATGATAATACTAATGCTACCGAGGGTTGGAAATACACAGAAACGCCGGATAGCACCTCCCCGTTCACGTTTACGATCGAATATGATCGACTCTATGAAGGCACAATCAGTTATGAAACCGTGATCAAGTATTTTATCGTGGCCCAGGATATGGCTGATCCGGTGAATGTGGCCATCAATATCGGTGAATTTGCTGCAGTCCAGTCCAGTGTGGCTTTGGATACAACAGCTTTTCCCATAGCTGAGCCCATAAGTTATTTCACCCTGTATCAGCCCTTGAGTGGTGTTAAAACCGTATGTGCTTCAGGCTGTGATTATGAGACTCTGACCTTTACAAATGGTGCGTTCGATATGATCAATCGCGGGGCACTCGTAGGCAATCTCGAATTGCAGATCGCCGGTGATTTGACCACGAATGAGACCGGTCTAATTCCCCTGAACGCTCCCCGGGAAATCCCCATAGGCAGCTACACTCTTAAAATATATCCAACGGGAGCAGCCCGAGTCATTAGCAGTACCGCCACGGCAACGGCTGGTTTTATCAGGCTCAATGCGGCAGACCGGGTTACGTTCGACGGTTCACTCAACGGCAGCGGTCTGGACCGGAGCCTGACCATAAACCAGATGAGTAGTTCAGGATCGGGAGCAGTCATATGGCTGCACAATCTATCCGGTGAATATGATGGGGCTGAGAATAATACGATCAAGAATCTGAACATAGTGGGTAACAGTAATACGACCACGCTCTTCGGGATCGGACTGGGAAATGCAGGCAATCCCAGCTTATCCAGTGTGGGTCGTAATAACAATAACAATCTCATCGGGAATAACGCTATCAGCAAGGTTAGATACGGAATTTATTGCAAAGGCGCGAGCAGTTCAATTAAAAATATCGGCAATATCATCACCCAGAACCTGATAAATGCGGCTTATCCGGATAATGTCGCCCGCGGCGGCATTCTGGTCGGCTATGAGGAAGGTCTCGAGATCAGCCAGAACAGGATTGACGGAATAAATATGGCTGGAACTGTCGATGTATTTGGTATTTCTCTTGGTCTGACCGCAATTTCACCGACCACTTTCACTGGTCAGGAAGTATCTAATGCCACTGTGGTCCGCAATAGCATCGGTTCAGTAGTCAATACGGGAGGTAATTCTGCTGTGGGTATCGCATCAGCCGTTTCTGACTCTGGGATTACCTTAATAGCCAATAATGTGATTTTCGGTGTCGGGGCCAATCCCAGGATAACCTCAACACCGGAATTGACCGCCGGTATTTTGATCGGCGGTGGTGAGGCTACATATCAGGTCTATCATAATTCAGTCGCGATGTCCGGCTCCTTCAGTGAGGTTGATGTTAATCCCGTTTTTGCGTTGGCCATAGGCGGGACTACTACCAATCCAAGCGTCGATACTTACAACAATATTTTCTATAATACTCAGGATAATGATCCGGGTCTGAGTGTTTCGATCGGACTCCAAGCCAACTCCAGCCAACTCACGAATTTTCTATCGGACTACAACGATCTGTATGTCGCGAGTGGGTCCCAATACTACATTGGTAAGATTGAGAGTTTGGACAAGTATTACGGTTACAATACCATTTTCCCCGATCTCATTTCCTGGCAGACCGCAGTCAGTCAAGATGTCAATTCACTCTCACTTGATCCGCTGTTTAGCTCACTCACCGATTTGAGACCGGCTGATATCTCACCTGTTTTACAGGCGGGAACACCATTGGCTGAAGTGACCATTGATATCGATGGTTATCCACGAGATCCGGCCAATCCTTCGATTGGGGCCTATGAAACCGCCTCGACTGTCTGGATCGACGTCGAGTCCACCTCGCTGGATTATCCGATGGATGGTGGTTCAGTACAGGTCAATGTGTCCTTCAATCCCCTGGCCACTTTCACCAATACGGGCAGTATCGAAGTGATAGATGTTCCTGTACGTTTTCGGATCATCGGACCTGCACCCGCTTCTGATGAGATTTACAATCAGACCGAAATAATTCCGAGCCTCGAGATCAGCGACTTCGAGCAGGTTTCATTTCCGGCCACGATGATATCAAACAGCGGTGTTTATACCATGTTCGCCAGTGTGGAACTTACCGGCGATCAGCAACCGAACAATGATGAAATCAGCGGTTCCTTTACCGTCAGTGCCGGATTTACTATTGATGTGTCCACCATTTCTCTTGATGATCCCCTCGTAAACGAAACCAAGACTGCCGGGGTCATTTTCGAGCCCCAAGCGACTTTTTTCAATGCTGGTCTTACATCATTGACTGACGTGCCGGTCCGATTCAGGATATCGGGTCCGGAACCGTCGACAACCGTGGTTTACAATCAGACCTCCGTGGTCCCGACCCTGAATACCGGTTTTACTCAACAAGTAACCTTTACTTCTGTGACGAGCACTACTTTCAACCAGGCCGGGACCTATACCATGGAGGCCTTGGCGGAACAACCGGGTGACGAACAGCCCAACAACGATCTACTCTCAGGCACCTTTTTCATTAATGTCGTCGGCACAATTGGTAGTTCAGCCCAGGATTATCTGTATCTCACCAAAGTGTCTAACTCGCCCGTATCATTTGACCTGATCTGGGGAGACAGTTGCGGTGAAGCCCAAACCGATTATGCCCTGTATGAAGGACTTCTCGGCTCATGGTTCAGTCATACTTCAATTGTATGTACCACAGGCAATGAACTGTTCTTTAATGACTATTTTCCCGAGATCGGCAATTACTATTATCTTGTAGTGCCTTTATCAGAGACACTGGAAGGAAGTTATGGCCAAGATTCGATTGGGATAGAGCGACCGGTCGGGAGTGATGTTTGTCGGACCGAGCAGAACACAGCCGCCTGTGCCGAACCCTGAGACCACTGATTTTTTTCTGACATAGTATTGTCTGAATGAGTTAACACTTCAGTCCGGGAATTTATAAATGACTAAGGTTAAACCAATTCGGGCAACAGGTTGAGCTGTATTTCGCAACCATGACCACTCAGGTCTCATCAATTGACTGATTGAAATGACGACCCAACCCCTGAGATTTCTTTGTCCAGGTGTTAATTTTCTATGGCTGATCCCGTACCACTCGAGAGATTCTTGGACCCCAAAGTAATCTATTGAAATCGAACTGACCTTGTTTTTCACCAGCCATTCTTTCAGCCGTTTGGTATTTTGTCCCCAATCATAGTTGGAATCGAGCAGGCAGGTATAGCATTGTTCGGGACCACCGCCAAATCTGTTGCAATAAGAAAGATAGTAGGGATGACTCTGGACCACAACCAGCAACATCCACATGAGCACAAGCAGTGCCATCACCTTTAACCGTCTTGAACTGAGATGGATCTGATGGGCAACACCGACTGCAATGAGACCATAAATTGGCAGGATATGACGCATGCCGATATTGATCGAGCTGAACAACCAGGGGCAGAAATACACCGCGCTGGCATACCAAGGCAGCCATGTATCGAAATCGAACTGTTTTCTTCGTCGGATCAGTGTGATCAAGCTTGCGATCAGAAATAGCAACAACGGGAGAGGGGTCTTGATAAAAAAAGCGACCGGAAAATAATACCACCATCCACTGTTTGACCAGTGACCACATAAAAAAGCGGCATGATCGTATTGAGAATGTAGTGCTTTGAGCGTTAATGATTTGAAAAATTCACCGGGGATAAGGACAGGCCTTAATGTGATGAACCATGATGGTATTTCGAGTTTGTGTTGTAAAACATGATCGATCGGAGGAGGCGCTGCCCAATTGGGAAAATAGATACATAACAGACCAAGCCAAAAACCACAGACTAATAATATGAAAAAAGTGATACTCTTAATTAAAAACCTCGTCTGGAAATAGACGGGACGCTTCGATCGTTCGATCATCATGAGATGGAAGAAGACTATCAGGTATAATCCCCAAATCGATAGCCCTATAGATTTCATGCATACAGCGGCTGCAGAAAAAAAACCCAGAATTATCATTCTTAAAGCCGAGGGTTGAAGCAGGGCATTGCGAAACCAAAATGCCGCCAATATAAAGAACAAGGATATTCCTGCTTCAGTCAGGGCCAAATGACCGTACCCCAATACGATTGGATTATATAACCAGATGAAGGTTGCAATAACACCGGTCAATTGATTTTTTGTCAGTTGAACGACCCAGAGATAGATGATCAAAGCGGCACAAATAATGAAGAGAATAGACACGGAACGTGATTTTAAGATTATTGCTTCAGCGTTATTTTTTGGATGATAGATCAATTTTTGACCAAAAAGATGAGGTTCAGAAATAAGAAAACGATACCAGTGATCACCCTTGGGAAATGTCTCGGTTAAGTTAAGAAGATGATTTCGCCAGCTTAATGTCGTGTTATTGTGCCTGTTTTCCGCACCAAGTTTTTTCAGTTGATCGGGCACATATATGTTTTCGAAAAACATGGGCAAACCGACAGCAACCTGGGCAAGCAACGGATTTTCGCCTAAAATTCTCGTGTTACCCCATTTTAGATAGGCATATCCTGCGCCAATATAGGTTGTTTCATCAACGGTGGCAGACTCCTCATCGAGAGGTTTCAGTAGAAGTATAACAAAACATATGATGAACAATATAAGGAGAATATGTGCCCAGTTTGCTTTCATAAATAATATCACACTTGTATCTGAAAGACAGGACCTGTGAAAATATGTGCGACCTACTCATTTCTCAGGGTAATATCATATTAATAGTCAAGCTACAATTCCATTAGTTCAAAAAAAACAAACAACCTGGTCCATCAGTTCATGTCATGAGCGTCACTTATCCGGGTGTATGTGATATTTATGCAGGGTGGAGATGAAGCGGGGGTAGTCCTTTCGCTCGATCCCGAGATGCTGGGACATGCTGGTCAGGTTCCGATTGTGGTCGAGAAACCACTGGCGTAGCAATGACTTTATTTCGGGGCGGCTGATTTCTCGATCGAGGAAGGCCCGCCAGGCGGTATCCCAGAAGCTTTTACCGCCGGCAATGTCCCGGACAATGCCGGTCAATACCGTTTGGCCGGCTGGCTCGGTTGTCTCGATCGGGCCGCAAATGATGCGCTCGACCTCATCGCCCAGCGTAGCACCAGAGCATTGTATACCGACCCGTTTGAGCACATGGAGCAATTCCCTGACATTGCCCGGCCAATCGTAGCGTTCGAGTGCGGTCCAGAAGCCCGAGGTTACGGTCTTGCCCCGCAGAAAATCCTGATGTTCTTGGACCAGGCCCCGAATGTCCTGTTTTCTGGTCCTGAGTGGCGGTATTTCGATGGGCAGGACATTGAGCCGATAATACAGGTCTTCCCGAAAGGTCTTGTTCTTCATTTCCTGGAGCAGGTTACGATTCGTGGCGGCAACAATGCGGGTATCGGCTTTGTACTCCCGGGGATCGCCCACAACCCGATAGGTATACGTATCCAAAAACTGCAATAATTTCGCCTGAAAGGAAAGCGGGACCTCGGCGATTTCATCAAAGAAGATCGTACCGGCCCGGGCCGCCTCGACCAGACCGGGCCGATCGCGGTCCGCCCCGGTGAACGCCCCTTTTTTATGACCGAAAATTTCGCTTTCGAGCAGGTTTTCCGGGATAGAAGGGGTGTGGACCTGGACAAAATCGCCTTTTCGACCCGAAAAGCGATGGATGAGGTTGGCGATATGGTTCTTGCCGGTGCCTGTTTCCCCGATAAGCAGGACCGGCTCCTCCTCGATTGAATAGGTCAGGACCAGGTTGCGGATTTGCTGGATAGCCTGGCTCGTTCCGGTCAGGCCGCCCTTCTCCTGCCCCGATTTCTGGATATGCCCGATCATATCCCCGAGCAATTCACCGACCACGGTCAAGACCTCGATATCGGTCTGAGAAAAGGCTTCCCTGACCCCACTATCGACGTACAGGAAGAACCGGGGGTTGACCGGAAGGATGAGCAGGCTCTTGACATAGAGCAGGCGGGCAGATTTGGGCAAGCCTTCGCCGAAAGTGGAAATAATCACATCTTCCTTGGTCAGGCGACCGGAAAGATCGAGTGTCTTTTCGATATCACTCTTGGGAAAGCCGCTTCCCTCAAAAATAGTCCTACCTGAGATGGTCCGTCCCCGTGACCAGAGTATTCTGCCTTCGCGGTCATAGATCATAGCCAGCGATACTTCCTTCTGTCGTAACAAGCCATCTATTTTATTCTTGATACTTTCAATCATCTCTACCTTATTCCTTTAGGGGTTGGACCTGCTTATCAAATCGGTGACGATCAGAAAGCACGATCAAGGTATCGAGGATTGCCTCGATTGAAGGCCGTTTATCCGGTTCCTTGCTGATCATGCTCATGATCAGACCGTTCAGATCGACCTCGAGATCAGCCCTGAGCGATACAGGTTCGAGCGGTGTCTGTTCGAGTATCTGCCGAATTAGTTCGAGGGGCTGTTCGGCCCAGAACGGCCGCTCGAGCGTGATCAACTCATAAAAAATCACACCGAGAGCATAGATATCGCTCCGTTGATCGAATGACCGCCGCGAAAACTGCTCCGGTGGCAGATAGAACAGCGTCCCGATAATTTCGCCGGTTTCGGTCAAATGGGTCAGGGATTGGTTCCGGGCCAGTCCGAAATCGAGCAATTTCACATATTGTTCATTATCCTGATGTGTGACCAGCATGATATTGTCCGGCTTCAAGTCTCGGTGGAGCACGCCCTTGGCGTGGATGGCCCTGATCGTTTCGCTCAATTGGAGCATGATCGTGAGGCATTGATCGAGCGGGACGTGTTGTTCGCGCTCGAGGAAGGCTGCCAGGGACTGGCCCTCGATCAGCTCCATGGCCATATATAACCGGCCCTCATACTCACCACGCTCGAAGACCTTGATGATGTGGGGATGGTCGAGTTGGTCGATCAGAATGGCCTCGTGCAGAAAACGACGTCTCTGAACCGGGTCCTGGGCATACTCCTCCCGAATGACTTTGATTGCGACCGACGAACTTTTGTTCATGATATGGAAGGCCTTGTAGACAATGCCCATCCCTCCGGTCCCGAGTGTATCGACCAGGCGGTAATGGCCGATGTGGTTCTTTTTCTTCCAGAAGCTGAATAGATACAGGTATTTCTTGATCAGGACCAGTATCAGTAATGCGGTCAGGGCAAAACCGACGATAAAGGCTCTGATCTTCAATTTTTCCTTACTCAACTGGAGTTGCTGAATTTCACTGTTTTTATGAAGCAGTTCATTGTCTTTCGCCAACAGGATGTTTTCCTTTTCTTTCCGATCGGCTTCGTATTTGATCCTGATTTCTGCGATCCTCGCATTCGTATCACGATTGAGTATTTCTTCTTTGGTCGAGGTCATGAGTTTATAGAATTTCAGGGCATTTTCGTAATCGCCTTGTTTCGAGTGCAGGTCAGCTTTAACTCGATAGAAATCGACCACCTGTTCCCTGTCTCCGAGTTGACGGCTGATCTCCAGCCCTTGATCGAAGTGTTCCAAGGCCAGTTGAAACTGGCCCTGGTCGAAACAGACCCCTCCCTCGACCAGGTGAATGGAGGCCAGACTGCGTCGATCGTTCATACGCAGATAAATCTCCCCTGCCTTCCGCAGCGCATCCATGGCCTGCTCGAACCTGTCCAATCGGGCATGTAGTATCCCGAGATGTTGGAAACTATCGGCTATACCGACTTCGTACTCCAGCTTCTGCGAAAGAGCCAAGGCTTGCTGGGCATGGTCTATGCCCTGGGCCACTTTATCCATCAAAGCATCAGTATTACTCAAATGAAGCAGTGTCCGCACCACGCTCTCCATGGCACCGATCTCTTCAGCCAGACTCCAGGAACGGTTGAAGTAGTCACGAGCCAATTCGGGACGATTCAGATCGTTATAAAAGCTGCCGATATTATTCAGGGAAGCGGTTTGACCCAACCGATCACCGATTTGTTCACGAAGTTCGAGGGACCGGATCGCATATTCGATGGCCAGGTCCAATCGTCCCTGGATTTTGTAAACCAGGCTGATATTGTTGCAGGAATTGGCAAGGCTCTCGGCATCACCCATTTTTTCTCTGAGCTCGAGGGCCCTTTGATGATATTCGAGGGCCCGACTATAATCATTCAGCCCTTGATAACAGATACCCACGTTATCCAGGGCCCGGGCAATGTCACCCTGGTCTGCGCCCTGTTCAAAATATGCCAGTGCCTGGAGTTGCAGCTCGAGCGCCTGTTCGTATCTACCCAGGCTCAGGTAGACCGAACCGATATTACCCGATGAACGGGCTATCCCGAATGGATTGTGAGATTGTTGTTCCAGTTCAAGTGCTTTCCGGTAAAAGGTCAAGGCCTGCTCAAATTGGGCAGTGTGATCATACATATGACCAAGGCTGCTGTAAGCATAACTCGCACAGGCCGCATCGTCCAGCTCCTGACACAGAGAAAGGGCCTCATAAATCGTTTTCGAGGCCTGATCATACTCACCCCGCTTTTGATAAATCGTGGCGATGTTGTTGAGTATCAGGGCTACATTCTTCGGTTCACCACCCTCACGCTCGAGTTCGAGGGCCTGCTCGAATGAAACCAACGCCTGATCATAATTGCTGAGGTTCCGATGGATAATCCCGATATTGTTATACGCTTTGACCAGACCGGATTTGTTCTGTAAACGCTTATTCATGGCCAGGACCTTCTCAAAATAGGACAATGACCGGTCATACTCGCCTCGATGATAATGTAAAAACGCCAGTTCATAATACACTTTTTCTTCTTCACCGGCCAGATCGAGCTCAGAATACAGTGCCGCTGCTCGTTCGAGAAAGTCGATCGCCCGATCAGCCGCTCCCGTTCCACTCATGAGCTTCCCGCTCTGGAATAGAATTGCTGCCTCCAAATGCCGATCAGCCAATTCAACTGCGATCTCGAGGACTTCCTCGATACAATCGAGTTTCTCCGGTCCGGTCGCATCTGTCTCCAACCGACAATGCTCAATGAACAAAGGGACCCGCTCCGGCTCTGAAACCGCAGCCAGCTCCGCTTTGAAATCCGCCTGCACTTCGGATAAAATCCCGATGAGGACCAACAACCCGACCATACCACTCACCGCAAGTCTGCTCATCTCTGTCCTCCGTTCAATCATCAGAACTATGACACAATTCAAGCTCCGAATCAAGTACCGGGACAGGAACTGTGCCTCGATGACTATGCTCCATACCCGCTGGTATATGCTCCGGGACCATGACTGATCGTGATTCGACCCTCGAGCGCATCCGGTCCTGGACTTGGACATACCCAAGCGGGTATCTCCGCGAGGTGCTGTTTCGGCAGATTGAGGGCCTATCTGCTTATAATAAAATGATTTTGATGCTATCTGGTCACACTGGCACCGAATTTGCCTAAGTAAGGAATGATCCATCGGACCGGGTCGGTCCGAACAATATTCAACCATGAGATACCATGGAAAGGAGAAAGATCATGCTATACAAAGCGAGAATGGTCCTTGTAGGATTGAGTGTGCTCTACCTGTCAGTTTTGTCAAGTGCGGCGGGTGATTGGCAGTTGCCGGTCGGTTTTTCGTATATCACCGGTTATTCGGAAATCCAGGACATATATCTGGATAATCTCGAACATGAGGGTTATTATGTTGAGTCCGTGGATTCATTGCCGATCGGGCTCTCATTTCAGCCCTGTTATTCGCTTGAAAGCGGTCTGGGTTTCGGGGCAGGCATGGGGCCATTAATGGTCATTGCCGGAGATGCCAGTATGATCGCTCTGCCCATCAATCTGGACCTGAACTACCATTTTTTTCGGGAACGGAAATGGTCGTTTTATGTCCGGGGCGGCGCACGCTATAACCTGGTTGATGGGGACTATGTCGAAGGGTCTCAACCTGGTTATTACGGCAATCTGGGCACCGAATTCCTGAAAACACGCATCCTGGCCCTGCGCTGCGAAGTCGGTTACGACTCCTCGGCAATCGAACTGGCTGATTTATCGGACAATACGACCGAGACCATTCAACCCGCTCAATTCATGGCCAGCCTGTTTGCCACTTTTTAGGTATTCTGAGCACTAACTCAAGGAAATGTTATGCAAAATATTCCTGCGAGAAACCGTAAAGATAATAGGCTATGCCTTGCTTTTCAAAGGATTGGAGTCGTATCATCCCTATTTTCTGGGACACACGAATTGAAGCCATATTCTCTTGGCGAATAAAACTACAGAGTGATTCACGCTGAAGATGGATTGTGTGGAGGGCATAATCCCTCACAGCAGCAGCGGCTTCTGTCGCATAGCCCTGATTCCAGTAATCGCTAAGAAAGTCATATCCTATTTCCGCGCAGGGTTTATTATTAAATGTTCCGTGTTCAAGCCCACAATCCCCGATGAGTTGATTCGTGGCCTTGAGAATGACGGCAAATAATCCATAACCATGTCGTTGCTGGTGGTCAAGGTTACGCTCAATCCACTGGCGCATGTGCTGATGAGTAAACAATTCGCCACCAAAGGATTGCATGACTTTTTCATCAGTGAATATCTTCAAAAGGTCATGAAAATCACTTTCAGTCATATGCCGTAGAGAGAGTCTTTCTGTCTGGATCATGTTTCCTCTGAATTCTTTATCATGTGTTTTTTCAAGAACATATCAGGCGTTGGCAGTTGATATCGAGCTGAAATATATTAACAAAGGAGGTTCTCTTCTGTCAAATCTTCTACTCGCAAGCTGTCAGAATTCAAGCGATATAGGACAATCATACACTATTGACTTGTCAAAGCGGAGCAGGATTGCTAGAATAGGGACAGAAGAGCCAGAAGGATTGAACATGTTCCGGCGAGGTATACGGTGATGGAATGGCCGCAGCAGGTCATGGTTTTTTCGATAGAGAATGAGCTGTATGCCTGCCCTTTGAAAGCGATCCGGAGGGTCTTGCCTGCTGAAGGCTTAAAGATTTTTTCCGTCCAGATCAACTTACCTTCATTATATGGTTATTGTATTTCTGAAGAGACCATGCTGCCCCTGGTGGATATTCGGATACTCTTCCGGCAGTTGACGGTCGAACCGAGCCTCGAGACCAGCATTCTGGTAACCCAGATGAAATCGCTCGATGTGGGCCTTCGCTGTGACTCGGTCTCTTCGGTGATCACGCCCGAGTCTGATCTGGTCCGTTTACCGGAGCCTCTGTTACTCGAAGCACGTGATTATTTTCAGGGCATTTTTCTGCATCGATCTGAAATGGTGCTCCTGATCGATCCCGATCGGATATTTCTGCCGGGCGATCTCGAGTTAATGGCCGAAACCGCCAAGACAGTCCAACGTAACATTTCCGCGAGTCGGGATTATCGGGATCCCGGTGCCTCAGACGAAAGGATGAGCTCATGACTGAAAAGAAAGGGCTCTTATTTTCACTGGGACATTTCAATCTGTGCTGTCCGGCCGAAAACATGCAGGAAGTCATCCTGCTCGAACGGGCCCATATCCGGGAAATCCCTGGCGTACGTAGCGTGTTTCGGGGTGTTTTTGTGTTTCGCAATGCCGAGATCGTGCCCCTGCTCAACCTGTCACTGCTCATGCAGCTCGGCCACGAGGAAAAAGAGACCATTCCCGTGGGCGTCTTGGCCTTGAAAGACGGCTTTCATTTCGGGATTACCATTTCTGAAGAAACGGAGATCATTAATTACCTTGATGAACAGATGCAACCGATCGAAACCAGCCCGCGCGGTCTGGACCCCAAGTTTTTCCAGGGTGTGATCACATCATACGGCAAGATGATTTTCATACTCTCGATCGAAAACTTTCGTAAATATTTTTTCAAAGAGCAGTCTGCCAGTCATCATTCTGCCTCCAGCACGATCTGACCTGAACAGGAATGAATGAAAAAGAGATCATGCCTGTACCGATGTGTGGGTAAATCACAACCAGTGGTCCTCCTTCTCGATTCATTCCTCGATCTCAGGGAATTGTTGAAAAGAATGAGCTGCAAATGATAATTTCAGGGCCTCCGGGAGCATTTCCTGAAATAGATCACGGCACCACTGCTGAATATCGTTACGGACGATACGTGTTATGTGCTGATGTGTTTCGAGATACTCAGCGAACCAGTACAAGGCTGTGCATGAACACAGATATGCTGTGTAATCCGGACTAAGATAATCGAATGAGGCCCTGCCGATTGTTTCTGAGATCGTCCTACGGGTAAAAATGAAGAGATGTTTCGGTTTTTTTCTATCGGGAATGACCAAGTTCAAATAGTCTAAAACACGTTCCATATAATAAAAAGCACGGACCCAGCCAAAACTCTTATACCTGTGCAGAAAACCCGCAAAATTTATGGCGATGCGTTCATAGAGATCGATTACATCATTTCTTCTGCGGCAAGCCTTGAGTGACCATTCCCCGGGAGGACCATTGATTACAGCCATCATTTCCAGATAATTTCCAGAGTCATAATACCTGTCCACGAGCGGATATTTGATTGTTCTGACTCGCTCAATTATCTGATCAGCAGCCTGTTCGGAACAGGGGCCATCTAAATAAGGAATACAACATGAGGTGATGAGGGGACCCAGTATTCTTGTACCATTTATGATCGAACGAGAAGTACAGACAATTTCATAGATATCGTTGATCAGGTCATTCAATAGGATTTCACAATCAGTAGCTTGAAAAAAGGAGATTACATCAAACAAGTGGTCGGGATATTTAGCAGGAAACTGTTTAAAGTATTTCAAATAGGGCGGAACTTGATCTTCCTTATCCGTATAAACCAGATAATAGATAATGTCCGCATCGAAGCTACCGAATGATTCCATGTAGGAACGAGGGAATTCTTGTCTGAACCGGATCAGAAAATTGATATATTTTTCGAGCTGCTGTTCTCGAAGGGCTGTTTCACCTAAAACAAAAATCGGTTCGTCATGCAGTTGCAGGTCAAAAACATGTTCAGGATATAAGCCTATGAACTCTTGGATGTGATTGTACAATTGGTCAAAATGCGAACAGCGTGAATATTTTTCCCACCATTGATCGATCAGGGCTATTATTTCTTCAGGCAGTTCATCTTCGTCAGTGTGCGAGTCATACCCGGCAGGTCCTGAATCAACGGACTGTTCTTCGAAGTCATCATCGTCTATTGTATATATCAGAGTCTCATCGTCTCGCTCTCTCGATACAGCTCGATCATAGTCCGGGTCCTGCTCAATGTGCTCCTCATCTTCAAAAAGACCATCACCTTTCCTCATCTGTATGTCCAGCATCCGGTATTCTTCATCCTTGCGGAGGCAGCACTTCTTATATTTCTTGCCACTGCCACAGGGACAGGGATCATTTCGACCCGGTTTTTCCATGTAAGCCCCCTTTCACTTCTGAGTGATTACTCATGAGACAATAACTATACATTTCAAGTGGTCGGACCATATGTTTCACTCACTTTCTTTTTATGCTATCCAAAAACCAGCTTTTCATACTATAGAGCTCATTCGCCATATAGATAATAGTATAGGTCTGACCCCTTCTTCTTGGAAAATGATTCTTGAACATACAGCAAATTCATGATATGATTGGTCCAAGAAATGGAGAGCTATCCGGAGCCTCAGAATTGTCATTGAAGGACGCTTCATTATAAGATCTATTATAAGATTTATTGGAACTGGACTCAACGAAATGATTGAGCAGATCGACTCGTTTGCCAGTATGTTCAGATAAAAGAAAAAAGCGTGCTTGTATTGATAGATCAATTCATCCATAGTACGTAGCAACTGGCTATCTCAGGGTGAATTGATTATGATAAATTGGATATTTTCGAGGGATAATCCGCTCGCTCGAGCAGATAGATTGGATAAACAATAAATGATGAACAAGCAACAGGATTTATTCGACCAAAGCGGTACACGGTTTCGAGAGAAAAATGCCCCGCTGGCCTATCGGATGCGGCCAGTTGAATTATCTGATTTTGTGGGTCAGGAGGAGTTGGTCGGGCCTGGTAAGGTTATTGCCAATATGCTCCAGGAGGAGCAATTGGTCTCGATGATACTGTGGGGGCCACCCGGCTCGGGCAAAACGAGTCTGGCCCGGATCATCTCGCAGAAAACCGGCTATCGTTTCGTGGCATTCAGTGCGGTTATCTCCGGGATCAAAGAAATCAAGGAAGTGATCGAGGAGGCCCGTAAGGAACTCGGTTTCAGTCAACGCCGGACGATTTTATTCATCGACGAATTGCATCGTTTCAACAAGGCCCAGCAAGATGCCTTTTTACCTCATATCGAAGATGGCACTATCCTGTTCATCGGAGCCACCACCGAGAATCCCTCTTTTCAGGTCAATACGCCACTTCTCTCGCGAATGAGTGTCTTCATTTTGAAGGCCCTGACTGAACAGGATTTAGTAAAAATCTGCCAGAGAGCTTTGCATGATCAGGAGCGGGGGATCGCTTTCCTCAAACCGGTTGTCAGTGATGAGGTCCTTGAGCGAATTTGTGCTATAGCTGACGGAGACGCCCGGGTGGCCCTTAACATTCTCGAGCTGGCTATCATCTCGACCAAGCCTGCCGAGAATGGTCTGCGGCACATCGAACAGGAAAAGATCAAGGATATCCTGCAGCGCAAGGTATTGCGTTACGATCAACAGGCCGAGGAGCATTACAACCTTATTTCAGCCTTTCATAAAGCCTTGCGGGGTAGTGATCCGCAAGGTGCGATTTACTGGCTGGGTCGTATGCTCGAAGGAGGTGAGGACCCGCTCTATATTGCTCGCCGCATGGTCCGGTTTGCCTCGGAAGACGTCGGTCTGGCTGATCCCATGGCCCTATCGATCGCGATCGATGCCCGTGAGGCTTATCATATGCTGGGCATGCCCGAAGGGGCACTGGCTTTGTTTCAAGCCGCCGTGTATCTGGCCACCGCCCCGCGCAGTAACGCCCTCTATCTCGCCGAAAAAAAAGTGCATGATGAAATCCAGAAATCAGGCTCCATACCTGTACCGCTTCACATCAGAAACGCCCCGACCCAATTGATGAAAGATATCGGTTATGGTCGGGATTACCAATATGCCCATAATTTTGAAGATGCGGTCGATACTCAGGATTATGTACCGCCACAAACCCGGAACAAGACCTTCTACGTCCCCAAAACATTCGGCTTCGAGAAACAGATCAAGGAACGAATCGAAGAGCTCCAACGGCGTAAAAACGAGAAACGTGGACAGGACCAATCTCCTCGAGATCAAGTCTAGTGTTTGAAGGAAAGAGAGTAAGATACTCTCCTGAATTTTAAAATCCGGTTTATCCTGTAATCCTGTCTCATATTTCAAGCATTTTAGCAATGTAGTACCAGGGTCAGATCATCTTTTCATCGGGGTGCATGACGAGGTTCTCGTAATTTTCTTTTTATTCCGGTTGCAGGCACGTGGGTTTCAGCTTCAATCCTGCTTTTCAGAACATCTTCGATCAGATATTGACTGACGTGTTCTGCCAGGAAACGATTGAATTCCGGGGTATAATGACAGTCATCCACAATGGCTTTATGGTTTCGCTCAAGACCGAAAGCCTGAAATAGCTGACCAAGATAGATCACATCCGAGTCACATTTTAATTGTTCATGTAACCATGATCTAACCTGTTTTGTATTAATGATCTTTTCCGAAAAAGCATAATTTCTGTAGAGCGAAGTCGGATAATCAATAACTGGATCGGGTTGGATAAAGAAAAAGGGGTTGAGATCGTATATTTTACAGATTTCCGTGATCAGTCGGCGATTCTGCCGGAAACGATTGAGCAGATAGTCACAACTTTCTCTGGATGTTTCTTGATCAGGTCCAGACCCCGCTAGAAACTGTATACCTTTCTTGGTCTGTTTCTGTAGCTCGTTTTCAGCAGTGAGAATGGCCGATTCATCCTCCACAGCGATGCTGTGCTTCATTGCTCTGAAAAAACGGGCCAGCGGTATATAGGTATTGATCGTTCCGTGCAGATGCTGGAGTGCAAATTGTGGACTTTCATGTTGGGCCAGATCACCCAGTTTTTTATATTT
Organism: bacterium; assembly: GCA_016934675.1. Taxonomy (GTDB): domain Bacteria; phylum CSSED10-310; class JAFGSJ01; order JAFGSJ01; family JAFGSJ01; genus JAFGSJ01. The sequence continues at coordinate 30,560 of JAFGSJ010000053.1, forward strand.
GTTCGTAAAGGCCGGGACATCCTGTTCAGAGCCAAGATTGACCCCATCCATGAAAAGCACGATCTGTGGCCGATGACCGTTCTTCAATAAATCGATCAGCAGGACAAGTTCCTGGCTCGTATCATAGTAGGCCCGACCATAATTCGAGACAACGACACTGATATCCCGCTCGCCCTGCTGTCGGATGCTTTCATTCAGTATACTTGATAAAAAACTTGGCCAGGTATGTTCATCGGCAACATGATAACCAAAAGTCGTACTACCGCCCAGGATAAAGACCCTGATCGAGCTGTTCTCGCGAGGCTGGTCCGGATTGAGTGTTTTCCGTCGAGCAAAACCACGTTCATCAGCTTGGACCGTGGCATGTCTGCCTTGGAACAGCGGTTCCGAAAACTGGACCCAGGGCTCATACACAAATCCCCTGTCATTCAGTTCATAGAAATCATCGAGAATCTCGGCGTAAAATTTCGGATCATACGTGCTGACGGCAGTGTAATCGAACCATTTCTTCTGATACTCGTTCCGTTTTCCGTTATCAACCGGAGCACCATCCTCAGTAAAATACTGCTTTGAGCCGGAGCTATCAGTGCGGTATTCCTGCTCAGTCGACTGATATACTTGATCAAGGACATAATAGGCAAACCCCGCGATACCATTGAGCACAACCAGTAAAACCAAGGTATTGAAAACGGTGTAGGCCAGAAATTTGTATATCCGACTCATGCCCCGGAACCCCTTTGGTGCAGCAGGATAAATGGCAATCTGTTACAACATGGTCGAGGGTGAAACTATATCCTTTCATTAAAAAAACAAGAATCAAAGAGACAATATCATCGGCCTTTTTACTTGTATGTCATCTATACTCGATCGAGAGAATGTTCACCCTGTCCGTTTACGAACCCCTCCTGTCCATTTCCGGACAGTAACCTGGTTCAATACTGGACTGTCTCTGACCTGGCTGTGTTCGTAAACAGGACCATCAGGAATAATGAGCGGTAGTATTTCAGTTTCGCTTACTCGCTTATTCCAAGTCAGTAACCATTATCGGTACAGATTTTGCTCAATGAGTGAGCACGTTATGGAAATCGTTTTTTACAAGGCAAGATGGAGGTTGAGATTGGGGCATATGAATTGTGAACAAATTTGGCGGTTCTTTCTGGTGATACTATGGTTGTCCGTCTATTGCTCGGTGGCAAGTGCGGTCGATGGGCCTGGGAGCCGGACGGAACCGTACCGTGTGCCTCGAACAACCGAGTCAGTCCGGGTTGATGGCTTGCTCGATGAAGTGGTCTGGCGGGAAGCTTTGGTGATTGAATTGCCTTATGAGGTCAATCCGGGTGAGAACATAGCGGCACCGGTCCGGACCGAATGTCTGGTGACCTACGATCGCACTCATTTATATATCGGGTTTCGGGCATTTGATCCTGATCCGATCCAGATCAGGTCTTATTATGCTAATCGAGACTCAATACTACCCGATGATTGTGTGGGAGTGACTCTCGATACGTTCAATGATGAGCGTCGGGCTTATGACTTTTTTTCTAATCCATATGGGGTCCAGTTTGATGCCATTGATTCGAATAACGGGACGGATACGAGCTGGGATGCGATTTGGGATTCGGCAGGACAGATATTTGACTGGGGTTATGCGGTCGAGATGGCTATTCCTTTCAGTCAATTACGTTTTCAAAGGGAAAATGGCGGTCCACAGGTCTGGGGAATTGATGCCGACCGGCGTTATCCTCGGCAATACTCCTATATTCTGGGTGCTTTTCCCCGAGACCGTGCGAACAATTGTTATCTTTGCCAGACCATAAAAATTTCCGGTTTCGAGGGAATACAGCCCGGTCTCAATATCGAGATTTCCCCGACTCTGACCGGATTGCGCACAGACGAGCGAGAACTCATGCCCTCGGGAAAGATGGCCGCAGGAGAGAATGAAGTCGAAGCAGGCTTGACCACACACTGGGGTGTCACACCCAATCTGACTTTAAGCGGAACGATCAACCCTGATTTCAGTCAGGTTGAAGCGGATTCGTTGCAACTGGATATTAACGAACCCTTTGCTCTTTATTATCAAGAAAAGCGGCCTTTTTTTACGGAAGGACTCGATTTCTTCCAAATGCCGGTAAATGTCTTTTATACACGTTCAATCCATAAACCTGATTGGGGATTACGCTTAAGTGGTAAGGAAGGTAATCACACCATCGGCTTGTACTTCGTTCGGGATGAGACCACGAATATGATCATCCCGGGCAATCAAAACTCATATGGCATCTCGCTTGATCAGGAAGCGTTCGATACGGTTGTCCGTTATAAATATGATCTTGGTCTCAAGTATACTTTTGGAGCACTCTATACCGGTCGTGAAGGTGACGAGTATTTCAATCGTGTTCTCGGTCTCGATGCAGATTTCCTGTTTTCGGAAAATGATCGGCTTACTTTCCAGTATTTAGTCTCGTCCACAGAATATCCCGAAGAGCTGAACCTTCAGTTCGGACAAGCTGATGAACGTTATGATGACGATATGTTGTTCGCCAGCTACACTCATAGTCATAGGAAAACAGTCTGGTGGCTCAATTTCGAAGATGCAGGCCAGGATTTCAGGGCTGATCTTGGTTTCGTGCCTATGGTCGATTACCGGCTCTACCAGTCTGGTGGTTTATATCGCTGGTATGCCACTCCCGATCAATGGTGGAGCCAGATCAATCTGGGCAGTGAATTCGAATATGTCGAAGACCATGCCTCCGACCCCTTGAATCGAAAGTTGTCACTTTGGCTGAATTACGCAGGCAAACAGCAATCAGCCGTATATCTGAATGCTATTACTGCTCGTGAGTCATTCAACGATGAAGAATTCGATCTGCATGATTTTACGGGTACTTTCAGTCTGAAGCCATGGGGCAATGTGTATTGTGCCTTCAATCTGCGTCAGGGGCAGAGGATAGACTATTACAATACCCGTTTGGGTCAGCGTATCCTGTTTTACCCCGAGTTCAATCTGAAACTGGGTGATCATTTCAGTGTGTTACTCAAGCATTCGTATGAATATATGACCGTCAGTGAAGGCCGGTTGTACATCGCTCATATTAGCCAGGGCACGGTCATGTTTCATTTTACACAACGGGCCTTTATCCGGGCTATTTTTCAGTATCTGGATTACGAACGTAATCCGGACCTGTATACGGACCCCATAGCAGCGAAATATCAGAGACTCAACAACCAACTTCTTTTCTCCTATATGATCAATCCTCGCACGGTCCTGTTTCTTGGGTATTCGGATGGTCACCTCGGCAATGAAGACTATGATCTGACCCAGCAGGAACGGACATTGTTCGCCAAACTCGGCTATGCCTGGATGTTCTAGATCCAGATCAAGCCAAGCCGGTTGGTCCGATCGTAACTCTCAATGTGATTCGTACCTCAGCTTGACATTTTCACAGTATCTGGTACTTATAAAGTGGGTCTGAATTGTTTACCGACCGAGTAAAAAAGAAGAATCGTCTTCAAGAGAGAAGGTGATCCGCCATGATCGACCTGAAAATCCGTCACAAGAGCATGAAACATATATGTTTTCTGATTGTGGTCCTGATCGCACTTTTATCGGGACACAATGCTTCGAGTGCAAAAAACGCTGACGATCTGGTGATCGCCTTATCATCGGATCTCGTCACCTTTGACCCGACCAATTACCGTGATCGCACGACCCAGAACGTCATCAAGGCCTTATGTGACAGCCTGACTGCCCGGGATGATGACTTGAAAGTCATCCCTCACCTGGCGGAGAGTTGGGTCTCAATTAATGATACCACCTGGGAATTCCGTCTCAGGCGTGGGGTCCTCTTTCATAACGGAGACCCTTTCACCGCTCGTGATGTCAAATTTACGTTCGACCGGGTGATCAACGAAGGCGCTCTCGAGGGCAAAACATCTCCCCGTAAAACCCTGTTCAGTCGCTTGATGAGAATTGAGCTCGTGGACGATTATACGGTCAGGTTCGTGACGGACCGTCCCTGGCCGATTTTACCGGTCATGCTTTCTCTCCAGGAAATCATGCCTCGGGATTATGTGCATCGGGTTGGTATCGCCGGTTTTATCAAGCACCCGGTGGGCACAGGACCATACTCATTTCTCGAATACCGAAGGGGCGATTTTCTGGCCTTGGCTCCGAATGATGCCTATTTCGGTGACAAACCTGTTCATCCTCATACGTTTCGGCGTCTTGTTTTCCTGATCGAAACCGTGAAAGTGGACCAGATCGTCAAGTTGAAACGTCGGGAATGTGACCTCATTACATCCGTACCGCCCGGGTCGGTCGAAGTGCTCCGCCAGACACCGGGCATCAGGATTTTACAATCGAAGCCAACCCGCAGTTATTTTGCTGAGTTTAATGTTCAGCGTTATCCCTATAACGATATCCGGGTCCGCCGGGCCTTTAACCTGGCTATGGATATCAAGGTCGTGATCGACCATATTCTCTATGGTCAGGGACGGAGTCTCCCCTGCCTGCTTTTACCCGATACTTTTGGTTTCCATCCGGATTTGAAAGTCTGGGCATATGAACCGGAAACAGCCCGGAAGTTACTGAAGGTAGCGGCTTTTCCAACGGAAACAGTGATCCGGATAGGGAGTGAAGAAAATGATTTGGCATTCGCCTATTTGATTGCCGCATATCTGACCCGTTTGGGACTCAAAACAGCGATCACTAAAATTCCCCGGATCGAACCTGCGCCTCATGTACAAGAATTAACCTGGGACATTCTGGTCACGTCCTGGGGAAACACCACCTTTGATCCGATCGACCTGCTGAATCCGATTGTCATGTGTGATGGGGTTGGCAATCATTTTCGCTACTGCAACACCGAAATCGATCAATTGCTGATGAAAGCGGAAGAAACTCTGGATGTCCAGACCAGATTGGCGGCGTACCATACGGTCCAGGAGATTATTCAACGTGACATCCCCTTCATTTTTGGATATGCGGCTGTGGAGTTCTATGCGATTAATGAGCGGATCGAGCATTTTACTCCCAATGCGAGTGGCATAATGAAGTTAAGCGGTCTGTCGATTGGCAGCGGTGAATAAATCATGTCCTTCGTCAGATCGCTGTTTCGGGACCGAAGTGTTGCATATAAGATCACACTTGTATCCATTATACCTATCGTGGTGATCACTGTTTTAATCGTGATTATTACCACGGGCTCGCTGATGGAATCAGCCCGGCAAAGAACCCGGGCTCAAACCCTGAAATTGACTGAATTGACTGCTTTATCCATGGCCAATTCCTCGGTCATGTATAACAAGTATTTACTTGATTCTTTCATTGATATTCTCGGGAGAACGAGTACGATCCTGTCAGCCCTGGTAGTGGATCCAAGCGATTTCAGAATACTGGCTCACACTGATCACAAGCTTGACGGTCGAATCTATGAAGCCCATGATCTGTTCCGGGACCGGATCACGATAACTGAGCCTGAAATTCAGGTCATTCCGACCAGTGATCGCAATGTCGAGATAGTCATAGCCCCTATTATCTTCCACCTGAAGGTCTACGGCTACATCGTGGTCACCTATTCCCTCGAAGATGCGCTCAAACAGGCCACCACCCTGGTTCGACGAATAATTACCATCGGTTTCCTTGTTCTTGTATCAGGAGTAGTCCTGGCCCTGTTCATGGGGCGTTTGATCAGCCGCCCCATGAAAGCATTGGCTCTGCAAGCGGAAAAAATAGGTCGGGGCGATTTCCGGCATATCCTGGTCTATCACAGTCAGGATGAGCTGGGTCGATTGGGACAGTCCTTCCAGGCTATGGCACATGATATTGATAGTAAACAGCGACAGCTTAGCTCGATGAACACCATCGCCGACAGGCTGTATCGTTCTCTCAGCATGACCGAAGTCATCCAACGGGCGGTCGAGTCCATGGCCCTCTATTCTGGTTCGCCTTCAGTCGCATTGTACATGCTCAATCCGGTCGAACAACATCTGGAGTTGCGGGCTGATCTGGGTTTTAGCGATGAGACCAGGCTGGGAGCCAGGGTTTTACCGCTCGAAGGGAGTTTGACCGGACTGACCATCGCGACCCGGGATGTTGTCACGAGTGACGATATCTGTTCCGATACACAGATTGAACCGGGGGTCAGGGATTTATTACTCAAAAATGGTTTGACCAGTGTCATTTCATTACCTCTTATCTATGAGAATGAAAGTATCGGGGCCATTAATCTGATATTTTCCGTTCCACAGCAGATCGATCTTCATGAACGAAAGACCCTGCTCTCCATTGGTAAAACCATTGCCCTGGCCATTGTCAATGCCCGATATGTCGAACGGATCAAGGCGGAAATCGAGGAACGGGAACGTATCGAGCAGGAATTGCGAAGAAGTGAATCTCGCTATCGGGCCTTATTCGAAGATTCTCCGATTTCTCTGATCGAAGCGGACTTTTCATTAGTCAAAAAGCATTATGATCAGCTAACGGTGCAAGGGGTGACCGACATCGGGGCGTGGCTCATACAGCAACCCGTTGCCCTGCATTATTGCATGACTCACTCGACCATTCTCGAGATCAACAAAGCCACTTTGTCCCTGTTTCGCTGTGAGAGTAAGGCTGAATTTTTCAGGTTAGTGGAGGCATTTCAGCATAAGTCGCCACCATCCGAACCGACTGAAGAACTTATTTCACTGGTCCAGGTCGATCGCTCGTTCGAGCTCGAGACGGTCCATTATCCGCCTGATCAGGACAAGGTCTATTTTTCATCACGGCTGAACATTGTCCCCGGTTATGATCAAACCTGGTCCAGGGTTTATCTGAGTATCATGGACATCAGTCGACAAGTCATAGCCCAGCAGGAATTGCTGACATATCAGGAGCATCTCGAGGAGATGGTCCGGACCAGGACCCGGGAATTGGAGGAGGCAAAGGAGCGTGCTGAGACCGCAGATCAGCTTAAATCCTCGTTTTTGTCAACCATGTCGCACGAACTCAGAACACCGCTCAATTCGATCATCGGTTTTACCGGGATATTGCTGCAGGGCTTAGCCGGTCCACTCACCGCGGAACAACACAAACAGTTGGGTATGGTCCAGTCCAGCTCACGTCACTTGCTCAGTCTGATCAATGATGTGCTCGATCTTTCGAAAATAGAGGCCGGACAATTGGAACTGCTGCCCGGACCTTTTCATCTGCCCGAGTTTCTCGAGCAATTAGTCCACTCAGTCAGGCCTTTGGCCGAAAAAAAACATTTGCAGATGACCTTGTCCGTATCTCCAGAAATCGAACAAATTGTCAGTGACCGCCGGCGGGTCGAGCAGATACTGCTGAACCTGTTCAATAATGCGATCAAATTTTCCGAATCCGGCACTATCACAGTTGACTGTCGATTGAACGAAGGCTATATTCTGTTTGCAGTCAGGGACCCGGGCCTCGGCATCAAGAAACAGGACCAGACAAAAATATTCAATCCTTTTCAACAGGTCGATACAGGTATTACCCGGCGGCATGAGGGCACCGGCTTAGGTTTATCCATCTCGCAGAAATTAGTCGAAATGCTTGGTGGTCGCATCTGGGTGGAAAGCGAATGGGGTCAGGGCAGTTCTTTCTTTTTTACACTGCCTCGATCAGTCTCAAAGGGTGAGAAGAATGAAACCGACAGTTCTGATCATTGAAGATAATGAGCAGAATATGTATTTACTCACATTTCTGCTCGAACAGAAGGGCTGGACCGTCTTCCAAGCCGTTCATGGCCGCCAGGGAATCGATCTGGCCAGGCAGCATAAACCCGACCTGGTCCTGCTCGATATCCAACTCCCCGAGCTGGATGGATATCAGGTTGCTGCCCTCTTGAGACAGGATCCGAGCTTCCAAACGACACCGATTATCGCCGTGACCTCTCATGCCATGGTCGGAGACAGGGAAAAATGTCTCGCAGCGGGGTGCAGCGGATATATCGAAAAACCGATCAATCCGGATTCTTTTATCAGCGAGATCGAAAAATTCAGAACGGACTGATTTTCATGCCGGGAGGGTGATCTCATGGATACGATACTGATTGTCGACGATCTGGAAGAAAATCGATATTTATTACATGCCATACTCACCGCTCAAGGTTTCAAGGTGATTGAAGCGTGCCATGGGGCCGAAGCCCTCGAAAAGGCCCATTCCACAACGCCTGACCTGATTATCAGCGATATCCTCATGCCGGTTATGGACGGTTTTACGCTCTGTCGCCAATGGAAACAGGATCCGGTCTTACATTCGGTCCCTTTTATCTTCTATACGGCGACCTATACGGACGAAAAAGATAGGAAATTGGCCCTGTCTCTAGGCGCTGAACGTTTTCTGATCAAACCGCTCGAACCGATGGAATTATTGGCTGAAGTCCAAGAAGTCTTGGCCGAAACTCGGGCAAAAGGCCCATCCGAAAGCCCTGCCTTGACTGATGAAGCACAGGACCACTCTTTTTATAAAGAATACAGTTCCGTGTTGGTTACAAAACTCGAAGACAAGGTCAACCAACTCGAACAAACCAATCGCAATCTCGAACAGGCCATCGTCGAGTTAAAAGACACTGAACGTCAACTCAGGACAAGTGAATTCTTACTGCAAAGCGTCGTTGACGGTATGACCGAACCGATCATCCTGTTCGATCCTAACGCTACCATTAAAGTGCTCAATCAAGCGGCGCTGCACTACTTCGGTCGAAGCTCATTCGAAATTGTCGGGCATACCTGTTCTGAGCTCCATCATGATCGAACCGAGCAGTGTCAGAGCTGTGAATTGCTAGTCCGAGTAAAAAACAATCAGTCCTCGAGTTTTGAACGCAGAGGCTGCCTGTATCCCGAACGCTTCGAACAGGTCAGTGTCTATGCCCTTGATTCCCCACCGGATGATGCCGGTTCAACCGTGGTCCGTATCGCTGATATCACTGAAGCAAAACGCTTGCAAGAACATCTGCTGCAACAGGAAAAGCTGGCCTCCATCGGCGAATTGGCAGCCGGTGTGGCCCATGAAATCAATAACCCGATCAACGGAATCATGAATTACGCCCAATTACTCATCGAGGACCATCAAGACCCAAAGCGGCTGGACGATTTCCCTCAACGTATTCTGGTCGAAGCGGACCGTGTGGTCAAAATTGTCCGTAATCTACTCTCTTTCGCCCGACAATCCGATGATCAAATCTCACCAGTTGATTTACGACCTTTTCTCCTCGATACAGTCCAGCTCATGGAAAAACAATTGGCCGATGATGATATTCGCCTCACACTCGATCTGCCCGGGTCTTTTCCCCTCATTCTCGGCAATGGCCCCAAAATGCAACAGGTGTTTCTCAATCTCATCAGCAACGCCCGTTATGCACTCAACGCCCGCTATGCAGCGACTCATCCCGATAAATCCCTGGTTATTCGAGCAAATACAACCACTGATCAAGATCAATCATGGCTGACTCTTCAATTTATCGATGCCGGGACCGGTATTCCGAAAGATCACCTGCATCGCATCTGCGATCCTTTCTTTTCAACAAAACCCCGGGGAGAAGGCGTCGGGCTCGGTTTAAGTATCAGTTACGGCATCATCAAGGAGCAGAGTGGAAAACTATCATTTGACTCCGAGATCGAGAAGGGGACCACGGTTACGGTAACCTTACCGGTCATGAAACCATGACCCCATCAATGAAACGGAGCTGCTAAATGGCTCGAATACTTGTCATTGACGATGAACAGAGTATCCGTTACACCTTTCAAGCGTTTCTCCAGAATTGGGGCCATTCTGTTCAAACCTGCGAAGGGTACGAGCAAGCCCTCGATCTCATCACGACCAATGAATACGATCTCGTGTTCGCCGATATTATGCTCGGTCAGCAAAGTGGCATCGAACTCCTCCATCATCTTCAAGAACTCCATTTTAAAGCACCGATCATTATGATCACCGGCCGACCCGAACTCGACTCGGCTGCAGATGCGGTCCGTTATGGAGCGTTCGATTACCTGGCCAAACCGGTTACCCGGGACACACTGGCCCGAGTGACGCAATTTGCCCTGGAACACAAAGCCTTGATGGATGAAAAGGAACGAATCGCCGCGGAAAACGAGCGTTATCGTCGACATCTCGAGACCATTTTCCGCAGCGTTCAGGATGCTATCATTAGCGTTGATAACCAGGCGGTCGTCACCGAAGCCAATGACTCGGTCAAGACCGTTTTTCGACTCGAACCGGCTGACCTGATTGGCCGGACCATTTCTGAACTGTCTCACCCCCTGTTTCACCTATGCACCGAGCTGATCGGATTAGTCCTCAAAACCGGGAAAAGTATCAGGGAACACCGTCTCGAAAACGATCCGGAAACCTGTCCAAAACAAGTCCTCATCCTTTCCTGTTCCCCACTTGTGGACCAAAGTGACCGGACTCGAGGCGCGGTCCTCGTCTTCCGTGATGTCACCAGACTTGATGCCCTTGAACGTGAAGTCCGAGACAGATACTGCTTCCACAATATTATCGGCAAAAGTAAAGAAATGCTCGACATCTTTACCCTGCTCGAAGAACTTGCCCCCACCGATACCACGGTCCTGATCACCGGTGAAAGCGGAACGGGCAAGGAACTCGTCGCTCGAGCCCTCCACTACTGCGGTCCGCGAGCCAATCACCTCCTCGTCAACATCAACTGCTCCGCACTCTCGGAAAACCTGCTCGAAAGCGAGTTGTTCGGACATGTCAAAGGCGCATTCACCGGGGCACTGAAAGACAAAATCGGACGCTTCGAACTCGCCCACGGCGGCTCACTCTTCCTCGATGAAATCGGAGACCTCTCCCCACTGATCCAATTAAAACTCCTCCGCGTCCTCCAGGAAAAAGAAATTGAACGGGTCGGCGAAACCCAATCCAGAAAAATCAACGTCAGGCTTATCGCCGCGACAAATAAAGACTTGAGGGCACTCATCCGACAAGGCTCTTTCCGGACCGACCTGTTTTATCGCCTGAAAGTCCTGGAAATTAACGTCCCACCTCTCAGAAACCGACGCGAAGATATCCCGCTGCTGGTCGACCATTTTATCCAACGTTTTAACCAAACCTTCCATAAAACTATCACCAGTATCGCCCCCGAGGTCCTCGAATGCTTCATGCGCTACTCCTGGCCCGGCAATATCCGTGAACTCGAACACGCCCTCGAACACGCCTATGTCCTGTGTCACGCTGACCTCATCTCCATCGGACACATTCCTTCAGAAATCGTCACTTTTCAACATGACCAGACCACCCTCCAACCAGCACCAGACCAGTCCTTCGATCTCAATCGCCTCCGTCAAGCCCTCCGCACGAGCGGGGGGAATAAGGCCAAAGCCGCCCGCATTCTGGGCATCAGCCGTCAAACCCTATACCGGCACCTCACAAAAGCAGGCTTGACTGACCCTATCTCCTGACCAATTCTGTTACACATGTGTATCATGACAACTGTGTAACAATGTGTCACAAAAAGTAATCATGCTCCTCGCCTCCTGGGTCCTCTTGAAAAAAAATTCTCGCGGTCCAAGACTGCATCCGACCTGCCGGATCTGGCCATAAATCGATAAATATCAAGGCTCTGGCTTGATTGGTGCGACAGATGAAGAGCAGTGTCTGACCTGAATTTGTGTCCCCAAAAAAAAGTGGCATGCGTTTTGCCTAGGATAGGGTTGAACATTGGAAACAGAGTAACACGACTCAAATATCAAGGAGGAGTCATGACAGAAATGGAATTGGGAGCACAGAGCAATATGGCCAGGTCATCAAGGTTTGCGTTCCTGGATAAGGCGAGGTTTGTCCTTGCTCGGACTGACAGTCATTTTCTTGATGTGCATGCTGGTATTGTCACTTCGCTTCTGATTGTCATGGCCCAGAAAAATGAAGCTATTTTTCATCATTGCAGCCGGGTTTCCGGTTATGCTCTCCCAATAGCCCATTCCATGAAACTGGCTGTTGACAAGTGGGACATTCTGGTCGTATCGGCCCTGTTGCACGACATCGGAAAAGTAGGTATCAGCGATCGAATTCTGCACAAACAAGGAACCCTGACCGAAACTGAATGGTGCCTGATCAAGCAGCATAGTGGGCATGGGGTGGAGATTCTGAGTCCTTATCAGGCTTTTCGACCGATACTGCCGGTGATCCGACACCATCACGAACATTATGACGGACAGGGTTATCCTGATCATCTCCGGGGTGAAGAAATTCCGCTTCATGCCCGTATTATCAGTGTAGCTGATATGTATGATGCTATGGTCACCGATCGACCCTATCGACAGGCCTGTTCCCACTCATGTGCCTGTGCGGAGATCGCACGTGTAGCCGGTTCTCAACTTGATCCGGTCGTCTCTGACCATTTCCTGAACATATCGAAATCCTATCAGCCCGAACATCAACTCTTGAATTACTATCCGGGCTGGAATTCCATGAATTAGGGGAGACTCTTCTCATGACAAAAATCCTCATAGTTGAGGACGAAACCATCATCGCCTTCGGTGTAATGATCTCTCTCGAAGAAATGGGCTTCACTGTTATAGGAATTGCCCGAACCGGTCCACAAGCCCTCGAATTGATCGAACAACAAAGACCGGACCTGGTCCTGCTCGATGTCAATCTGGCCCAAGAAAGACTGGATGGTATCCATACCGCATCGATACTCAGACTTGTCTATCATTTACCTTACATTTTTATGACCGGCTCGGCTGATGAACAGACCCAACTCAGAATTGCCCAAACCAAACCATTGGCCTGCCTGCACAAACCCTTCAATCCAAGTGAGTTTATCCAAGTGATCCAGGCCCATTTCCAACACAACCACAACCAGATCCAGAATCACGCCTGATATACTCAACTACTTTCTACTCTCTATCTATGGCTCACTGTTCCACCAATTTCCTGATCCGAATCCGTAGACAGCGGTAATCGAAACAATCATCATAATAGCTGTTATAAGCCACGAGAAAATCACCGATCAGCTTGGCGGTTATCGCCCCTGTGTGCCATTATCATAGATCAGAAGAGCATCCTGATCGAATATAAAATGGGGTCAAGCTGGGACAGTCCAAAATGGATCTATAAATGGTCAGATTGATCAACACGAGCCGACGGATGCCGGTCGAGTAACATGTTTCGAGCATGGCTCGGTCACGGTAATCGGACCGGGTACTCAGGTCGGGCTGGTCCATGATCCGCTTCACTTCGGACACGGTCAGTATCGGGTAATGAATGATTGAGGTTTCTCTGAAAATAACCTCATGGGCTATTTCGGAGCGATAGCGCTGGCCTGTCCGACCCCTGCCAACGCTTCGCCGCTGCCTTACGGTCAGCCGACGCATGATCCGCCTTCGTAATAGGCCACTTCGTCGTGACCAGGCTGCGGGGCCAGAACGGCTCGCTACACCTTACTCTGTAGGGCTCTTTCATCCCCTACTCCTTTCCGGCTTTGGCCGGTGCTTTCGATCTGACCGCGTACCTTTGTGAATGAGACCTAACCATATATTTATCGAGGGTTTTCAAAATTTTTAAGTCAAGAGCGTAGGTCTGACCCCCAATTCGCTATTTGCGAAATAGTGACAGGAGATATAGGTATTGAGGGGCAAAGGAGGTATGTATGCTTACATTAAGAAGTGTAAATTTTTTACATGTGCTGGTTGTTATTGGGATTGTATGTTGTTTGTTACCTGTTTCGGTGAATGTTACTGCCGCAGAAGAAGCCCCTGGTGAACCGGAGCAAACAGAAGACCCTGCTCCTGAAGGTTGGCTTTTCAATGCTGTTCTGGGTTTCAATTTCAGTTGCAGCAATTATGACCACTGGACCGCGGGCGGTGTCAATACGATCAGTCAGGGAATGCTCTCAGAGTTTTCCGCAGATTACATCAAGGGCAGAAGTGAACTCAACAATGTGTTAAAAATCGAGTATGGTCTGACCAAGCTTGCGGATGATGATTACAAAAAGGCGATGGATAAGCTCAGCTATGATTTCAAATATCGCTACAGCCTGACAGAGATCATAAAACCCTATCTCAATGTGACGGCATATGCTCCCATGGCGGACAGTTATGAATACTATAAGACGACCGAAACTGTCGTGGCAGATGATGAACGTTATGAAGCTGCTGACAAGTTCCGGACGGGTCGTTCATTTGATCCGATCAATCTGGAGCAAGGCATGGGTGTCTCTTTTCAGCTTGTCTCGGCCGAGAAAAATGCGTTCGATATTTTCATAGGTTTTGGAGCGCGAGAATTGGTCACTTCTGAGTTCTATTTGAATGAAGATGTTGCGGAAACACCTGAAATCGAGTATTCGAAGGTCGATAGTTATGAAGAGATCGGTGCCGAGGGTGGTTTCAACGTAATCTGGTCGTGTTATGAGAACATGGAATTGATTTCCAAGCTCAAAACATTTTATGCGTTCGATGAAGGTGATAACGGCAAGAACAACACCCTGACTTCATGGAATAACACCCTGACTCTCAAGGTTAATAAATATGTTTCAGTTAATGCAAGTGCTGATATGATATACGATACCAATGTACTGGAACAGGCCCAGTGGAAACAGATCGTTCTGATCAATCTTTCCTTTCAGCTCCTGGGTCAGGATTAGGGGCGAGCCAGGTCTCGAGGAAATTGGTCTGTTCGAGCCGGTCAATGACCAATTCAGGAGTGAGAGCAGCCATGCATTTGTTCTGCCCGTGGCAGGGTGGAGTTTTGTTGTTCCTGGCCAGCAGGCAGGGACTGCAGGCTATCCCGGCGTAGAAAACGAGATGCTTCGGGTCCGCGTGCTGAGGACCATAGCGTTGCGGCGTCTCCGGGCCCCAGAACGAAAGAGTGGGCCGATCCAGGCTAAGGGCCAGGGCCAGCGGTCCGCTGTCCGCCGAGATGAAAAGTTTGAACTGTTGAAAGAGCGATATCAGTTCAAGGAGACTGGTCTTTCCCGCAGAAATTCGGCATTTCTGTTGGAGTTCGATCGGGCAATCACTGATAAATTGCCGGACAAAACGGGCTTCATGGGGCAAACCTGTCAGGATAAAGACCGCATCAGGTCGCTGCCGGGCGATATATTCGAGTAATCTTTGAAAATAGACCGGCGGCCAGCGTCGCTCGAGGGCCACGGAGCTGACGTTCAGATTGATCCCGATGGGCAGTACGAAGCGTTCAGTATCAGCCGGCTGTTCAGATGCGGATTTCCCGAGTTCGAGTGTTGGGAAAAGAGGTCCCGTCTGTTTCAGAGCGAGTAATCGGCAAAAATCAGCCTTGATGTGACCGCTTTCGTCGAGAGGGGTTACCCGATCAAACACAGTATCCCGGCGGGTATCGGCCTGAAAACCTATTTTCCATCGTGCTTCGATTAACCCGGACAGCAGGCAGGAAAAACCGGTCAGGAATTCGGCATCGTATAACTCGTCCGCAGGTTCGTTTCGATAATGCCTGTATAAACTGATCAAATCGGCCAGCAGCCGGAACGGTGCATGAATCTCGAGGCCTATGACCCGGTCGATGACCGGCAGCATTCGGACCAGTTCCAGATTGTCCTTCGAGGTAATCAGCGTCAAGCAGGTATCGGGCCGTTCCTTTTTAAACTGCTCGAGTCGTGGAGCCAGATGCAGCAGACTGCCCAGACCCAGGATTTTAATGATCGTGGTCCGATGACGCGTTTGACCGCCGTCCTGATCTGGCTTAGATAACGAGCGAGAACGAGGTCTGAGCAAAGTCAGAACAAAGTTGAGCAGGAGAGTCAAAATGCTGTCCATGCTCTTAAGCAAGGAGATTTTCATGGCGGGACCGCTCCAAGCTCGGACAGGCGTTGCCGAATATCATCATGGATCGGGCCGGGTGATGTCCTGGCCAGGGCCTCCCGAAAACTCATTTCCGCATCATGGGGTAGTTCAAGAGCAAGCATGATTTCAGCCCGGGCGCAAAACGGCTCATAATCGAATGGTCTGAGCCGTGCAGCCTGCCAATAGGTTTCCGCTGCCTCAAACAAAGCTTCTATGCTGTTCAAGGTTTGGCCCTTGGTGACGAGAGTATTGGCCAGGTGCATGAAGGCTTCGTAGCTATGACTGTCGATCTCGGTTGCCTTTCTGAAGAGCCGTTCGGATTCAGTCAGATTATTCAGGGCCCGATTGACGATGCCGGTGGCAATCACGGCCTGAAGCGACTCAGGCGAAAGAGCCATGGCTTGCTCACAAATAGTCAGCGATTTGGTAGCACAGTCGCCGAATGATTCATTGTCCTCGACTCGAGTACAGTTCATCCAGGAAATATTACAGAAGCCCGCGATCGCTTCGTAGTTCTCAGGATCACGCTGAGCCGCATGTTCAAACACGGCATAAGACTGTGGATAATAGTTGGTTAAAGCTAAACCACGCCCCAAGCCTGTCAATCGTTCCAATGAATCACCCGTTAAAACATCCGGTGAGGTCTGGGTTTGTATGCGAGCCGCGAGTTCGGACGCAGTCTGCTCCGACCAGGCCGCATAACGTGATGCTCCCCTTTTTACAAAAACAGCTGCCATTTCGTCGACATGCACCAGTAGCCATCGGTCCGGACGGTTGGTTAAATAGCGCAGCAGGGCACTGGCCAGAGGCAGATGATGTCCGACGATGACATTATCAATCCGCAATCGGTCCACTTCACGTTCGATGAGTTGTGGTGATGCCAGAATATTCATGTAACGTCGAAAGTGTTCCTCATCGTACAGTTCGGCAAAACGGCTATCGATATAGGGTTCAAAACGACCGTACAATCGACGCAGGAAATAATTGGCATCGCTGACCGTCGTGAAAGTCGGACCGAAAATGGCATGGTCCTCGACAAAGCCAGCGGTCCGTTCCGGCATCAGATCCATATTCCGAAAAGAAGTCATCAGCTTGATTTTAGTGTCTAAGAGGGCCGGCCCTTCCAAGCAGAGGACCGTCACGAGCAGAAGACTAATCATGATCATGACGGTTTTCGGCCGGATGACTCGAAACAGACTAAAAAGAATGAAGGGAAAGGGCCAGAGCAGGACCAATGGGATATTCCGCCGGGCTGAAAAGGCAGTGTAACCGGTCAGGCAGAACAGGGCCAGGGCAAACAGGCTGAGCAATCCAAGCGTACCCAGGATAGGCTCTCGTTTATACCCGAAACTGTAGAGCATGTGGACCAGCAGGACCAGGGCATAGACCAGCACAATCCAAAACAGAACATAACTGTCATGGTTCCAGCGACTGTCCCCGAATGGTGGAATAGCCTCAGGTATCATCAGACTGAAGGTCTTGGACTTCAAGACATCAAACAGGTGAAACGGCCAGAGCACTCCCTTAAGCCCCCGCGGATTTGCGAAACAGATCAGAACGACCCCGAAGTTGACTATAGTCATCTTTTTCACGGCCTGGAGCTGTTCTTTTAACTCTTCAACACTGACACGCCGTCTGAACTGTAAGCCCAGGACCAACAGACCCAGGACCAATACGCACAGAACAGGTCCCAAAATGAAAATGCCATGCGTGTTCACCCAGATAAGCTGCACACCGATCGCCAGATAGATGAAATTTCCCGGTTTGAGCAAATAGGAGCCCAGGAGCAGGACCATCATGCAGCCAAGCATGTACGACCAGATTTCCGGGCGGGCTGCCCAGCGATACTGAGCATACATCGCAGCGATCAGGCAGGCTAGGAGAATGCCCGAATAAACCGAAAACCGGTCCATTTCAAACACTTTCATCCCTTTGTCCAGAAATAGTAACGTGGAGAGACTCAGTGTCAGAATGGTCAGACCGGGAATGATCGAGATGACCAGAACCAGCAATCCATCACCACCGGCGCTATACAAAAGCCAGGTGATCAGCTCGTGCAACCAGGTGATACTCACCCACTCACGACCACGAAAGGTATAGGAAAAGGGGTCTTGCGTGATGAATCGACCGTTCTCGACCATCCAGCGCCCAGCAGCCAGATGCCAATCCACATCAAAATCATAAATCGGCTTCAGTGCTGCACTATAACCGATCAGAAACGCAGTGATCAGTACGATCAGGACGAGTGTATGAGCCTTCTCCACCCGATTCGATCCGTCAATCATGACTATTTTTCCTCTTAGTCCGATCCCTTGTCCAGTGACTCAAAGACACTCACCTCATACGAGAACCTAAAAAATGGATTATACCATTTTTTGAGACCAGGCTCAAACGAATATTCTAAAATATCAGGCCTTGAGCCTTTTTGCATTTGCATCCAAAGCGATGGGGGTTCGTCTTTCTTTGAAATAAGAAAATATACCCTGAAATGACAAAAAATACGATAAAAACGCTTAATGCCGTTACAAAGGTTACGACGCAGCATTGAATAACAATACATCAACAACCGCTTCAGTGGGGGTTTTTTTGGTGTTGAACGGGAAAGAGCCCACGTAAACGTGGAACTACGAACAATTGTACCAGGTTGAGCGAGTCGCTGTTGAAGAGCAGCATCATCCGGGAGGGAAATTCTGAAGAAGAGTTGGCAGCTGCGGGAAGTCCTCCCCCCGGCCGCCTGACTCCAAAGGGGGACAGGACATTTTAAGATTTGGAAGAAGGGCAGCGTCGCAGCCCATGATTCTTGTTCTCATCGAAACCAGGCTGAAGCCAGGTTCTTCGGACCTGCGGTGCGTGCTGCTTCGCAGCAATTTGAGTTTGACTGTCCCTCTTTTCCCTCTTTTCACTCTTCACACAGAGTACATGAACAACATAATAGTACTCAACTATCCGGGTCACGTTTTAGTGTTGTGCTTGCAATCAGTTGTTGAAATGATATATTGGTGGATAAAGTAATAATTTGAAAGACTTTGTCCGAGAGGGGTGCAATGACGAAGAGAGTCGTAAAAAGCAAGGAAGTGTTGTTGCGGAAAAGATGGTCTGTCAAGGATGCGGCCGAATTATATAACATCGAGGATTGGGGTCTGGGGTTTTTCAAGATCCTGGCTAACGGCAATCTCATGGTCAGTCCGGACAAGAAACCGGAAAAAGGTCTGGATTTGCTGGCCCTGGTCGATGAAATCCAGCAACGCGGGATTGAATTACCGGTCCTCGTACGATTCACCGATATTTTGCGTGAGCGTTTAATCGAGTTGAATGAATGCTTCCGTCAAGCCATTGATGAATATGAGTATAAAGGTGTTTACCGTGGAGTTTATCCGATCAAGGTAAACCAGCATCGTCATGTGGTCGAGGACATCGTCAAATTTGGGCGGGATTACCATTTTGGTCTCGAATCGGGCAGTAAACCGGAGTTGATGCTGGCGATAGCCCTGCTGGACGATTTTGAAGGTCTGTTGATCTGTAATGGTTATAAGGACGCCAATTTTATTGAATTGGCTTTAACCGCAAGTAAAATGGGCAAGAAAGTGATCATTGTTATTGAAAAACTTTCGGAAATCAATGATATCATTACCTTCTCGAAAAAGTTGAAGATCAAGCCTCAAATCGGGGTCCGGGTCAAATTGACCACGCGCGGTGCGGGCAAATGGGAGAGTTCCGGTGGTGACAAGTCGAAGTTCGGTCTGTTCGTTTCGGAAATACTCGAACTCATGGAAATCCTGCGAGAGAAGGAAATGCTCGACTGCTTTAAACTGCTTCACTTTCATCTGGGCTCACAGATCACGAGTATTCAGCATTTCAGTCAGGCTTTGCGGGAGTCTTCACGGATTTTTACCGAATTGTATAAATTGGGTGCTCCGCTCAGTTATATCGATGTCGGCGGTGGTTTGGCGGTCGATTATGACGGCAGCAAGACCAACAGCCATTCGAGTGCAAACTATAACATGCTCGAGTATGCCGCCAATGTGGTTTCTTCGATAGGTGAAGCCTGTAATGATGAGAATGTTCCCCATCCGACCATAATCTCGGAAAGCGGCCGCAGCCTGGTAGCACATCATTCGGTCCTGATCGTGAATGTTCTGGGCGTGTCTCGTTTCGGAAAGACGAAATTGAATCTCGAGTCAGTCCAAGACACACCTGATGTGGTGACCACGATCAAGGAAGTGTATGATGAGATCTCGACCAACAATTTTCAGGAACTCTATCACGACGCAGTCGATGCGAAGGAAGAGGCGTTATCGTTGTTTATGCACGGTTATGTATCGCTCAAGGACCGGGCTATGGTCGAGAGTATTTTCTGGGCCATCTGTCGCAAGATCATCACCTTCATCCGGAACCTCGAGTATATTCCCGATGAATTCGAATTTCTCGAGCGATTCCTCTGTGATATATATTTCTGTAATTTTTCCGTGTTTCAGTCTGTTCCGGACCATTGGGCGGTGAATCATCTTTTTCCGATCATTCCGATCCATCGGCTCGATGAGAAGCCGGACCGAAGCGGCATTCTGGTTGATATCACCTGTGATTCGGACGGCAAGATCAACCAGTTCATCGATAAAAAGGAAGTCAAACACATACTCGAACTCCACGAATTCGATGGAGAAAATCCTTATTATCTCGGTATATTCCTGGTCGGTGCCTATCAGGAGATCCTGGGCGACTTGCATAACCTGTTCGGGGATACCAATATGGTCCATGTCTCTGTTCTGCCCGACGGTAATTACTTGATCGATAAAATTATCGAAGGTGAAACCATTGCAGAAGTGCTCGACTATGTCGAGTACAACAAAAAGGAGCTGCTCAGCCTGGTCCGGAAACAGATGGAGGACAGTATCCAGGCGGGTTTCGTTTCGATCCGCGATTCGGCCCGACTCCTGAAAAATTATGAAACGGGCATGGAGAGTTACACCTATCTGCTCGATGAATAGTTGTTCTGCAGACGACTCATCGATCAGTTCCCTGCCCAACCTGCGCAGCAATGAAACGGGCAAATCGTTCTGCAAAAGAATGCCCCACTATGTCTGGAAAACCTTAAGCCTGTGTGTTTTCAACAGCTTGAACGGTCCTGATGGTGAACAACTCGTGGACTGTTTCATTACATTCAGGCAATGGACGCCGATTTTCAATGAGCAGGTGCGAGCAGAGCGAGCTTTGAGAGTCGATCACAAAATGGTTCCAGGCTATGCCGAAAGGCGCATAGATATCCTTGTTCAACATGAGTTCCTTACCCTGCTGTGGAAACAGGCGGCGATAGCTTTCAAGAAAGTGATCGGGACGGGTATGAGCCATCAGAAACAGGTCATGGGTATTGTTACCAAGTAATTCCAGAAAATACTCGATGGTTTGGGGGGTCATGCTGAAACTATTGCCTTCGATGGGCCGTCCGAATATCAGGCGGCGATAGATATTTTTATTATCCTGGCGGTAATCCGGATTGCTGAGTTCGACCAGGTCCTGTCTGGTCAGGTTTGGAAAAGATGGGTCCGACCCGATGGATTCGTTCAAATCGGGTGGTGCGCCATGGATACCGGCGAAGCATTTTCCGCTGACGATCAGCGGCAGTTGATCATATACTTCCTGTTGTAGTAACTGGACAATGCTCTTCCCCGCAATCTTTTCGAGATAATGCCCATAGGTTCGACTCTGATTCAGAGCGATCGAACACAGGGTATCTTCTCCATCGTTTTCGAGATAAAAACGGACCAGGTCGGATTCTCGCTCGATTCTGATCCAACGGGCAGCCGGGTTTTTATCCGAGCCACGAAACACGAGATATTGTTTACCGTCTTTTTCTTCGATCCGATGAAAAGGGTGCCAACTCCCCGCAAATGCTTCCCGTCCGAATTTTTTACCGCTGATCACGTATCGTTCGGCTTCGGGCGTATTGAGATAAATCCCGGCGAAACGGCCTTGTTTCGGGCCGAATTCCGGTTTATTCGGTCCGAGGGCCCAGAGCAGGCCACTCTCGAGGAGTTCATCCAGACCGTTTGCAATGGTCCAACTGGGCAGGAAATCGGTCCCCTTCCCGAAATCTTCAGCGAATGGGCTGCCCACGGACTCATGATCGCCGCGGATAAGGACAATCTGGTCCGGGAAACTCAGTTTTAGGGGGATGAGATACTCTCCAAGCATTTGGACTGAGGGCTGCATATCGGTCAAATCATCCTCACCCGGATGGGTGAAGTCACCGGCCAGGACTATAGCCAGGGTGCCCTGTTTCAGTTCATCCCAGAACGGATCGAGTGCCCGCTCAAAATTCGGCAGGTTTTTACGGGAGGGGTGGATATCGCCAAAATAGAGGACACGTGCGATCCGATCGGGCACTATTTCGATAGCGCCCGGTCGGGCCTGACTATCGTGCGGCCGCAACTGCTCGGACTCCTGCTTGAGCATATCTGCTAAAGCCTGGACCAGATCACTGAAATTTCCCTGTTTGATAATGTCTCGATACACTCCCTCCGGCAATTCAACCTTCTCGTTTAGCCAGGACATCCATTTTCCCCTTGAAGCTCGGTTTTCAGTAGCACTGATCGATATTCTTGTATTCTTAGTTCCTTCTCCATTGATCTGCAAAGTATGAAGTCGATTTTATAAAAAAACCTGATGGACACATCACATGATGCATATGAATCATTGGAATAACGGACATAGGGGATAGTAGCGCAATACTCTAACTCTCGAGTTATGCTCTCGGACCTGAAAATAAAGTGGCGTTCTGAGATAAAAAGCGATACAATCAGGGAAAAATTTGCGGGCATTTTCGGAAGTAAATAGTGGGAGTGGGCATGGTAGTTACAACTGATCTCAGGAATCTGGACGAGTTTTTTGGTCGAGAGGGTCGATTGGCCAAGTTTCTGCCGTTCTATGAGTATCGTGAGGGCCAGGTCGAGATGGCCCAGGAAGTTGCGCGGGCGATTGCCGATAATCAGCATCTGGTGATCGAGGCGGGCACGGGCACGGGCAAATCGCTGGCCTATCTGCTACCCTGTCTGCTTTCGGGGAAACAGTGTATCGTATCGACCCTGACCAAGAACCTGCAGGAGCAATTGTATTACAAGGAAGTCCCATTCATGCGTGAGGACCTTGGTATTTCTTTCGAAGCGAGTACGCTTAAAGGTCGGGGCAATTATCTGTGTCTGCGTCGCTATCAACGTTTTGTCCGGCAACCCTATTTTGAATTCAGAGAGGAAGCCGGTTTGTTCGAGGCGATAACCGAATGGGTCCAGACAACGGAGACGGGTGACCGGTCCGAATTGACGATTATACCCGATCATTTTCAGGCCTGGTCAGATATGTGCTCGTCGGTCGAGACCTGTATCGGCAAAAAATGCAAGGTCCGCGAGAATTGTTTCTTCGAAAAAGCCAAGCAGAAAGCCCGCAAATCAGACCTGATCATCATCAATCACCATCTCTTTTTTGCGGACCTGTCCCTGAAACGGGTTTCACGTTACGCGGGTGTGTTACCGGAAGCCCCTCTGGTCGTCATTGATGAGGCCCATGAACTCGAGGATGTGGCCACCAGTTATTTCGGGATCAGGTTTTCCTACTGGCAACTGCACCGGCTCATTCTCGAGACGGAACGGACATTGACCGGTGACGAGTTCGATCCTGTCCGGGCCGATCTGATCGCCCAATTACGGAACCTTGAGGACCAGGCCCGTTTTTTCTTCTTCACCCTTCTGAGACAACGGCGTCGCGAGAAGGTCCGGCTGCATGCCGATCGATGGAACGATGCCCAGGCTTCGGCCTTTCAGGACATGCTTCGGACAAACAATCAGATGCTCACGGTCGTGAAGCCGATCAAATCACAGAATGAAGATTTGAGTAATCTGATCACTCGCTGGAAGAACATGTTCAAGGAGGCGGAAACCATCACTTCGTTCAAGAACGAGGACTGGGTCTATTGGCTCGAGACGACTGAGCGCAATACCATTCTGGCCGCATCACCGATCGATGTTTCGCACGATTTGAACCAGGAGATATTTCAGAAAATTCCCACGGTGGTCCTGACCTCAGCGACCTTAGCTACCAACGGCAATTTTGATTTTCTGAAGGGTCGGATCGGGCTCGAGCGCAGTCTGGAAAAAATTGTGGAGTCACCATTTGATTATCATCGTCAGGCGTATCTCTATGTTCCGCCACGGGCACCGGACCCGCGTGACGAGCAATTCGATGACTTTGTGATCAAGCAGGTCGCCCAGATATTAGGCTTGACTGAAGGTAAAGCATTTGTCCTCTTCACCAGCAGGCTCCGCATGGAAAGGACCTATGAGGCATTGGGTCCGAAGCTGCCCATCCAGTCATTTCTTCAGGGAAAGCAGCCGCGGCATCAATTGATCGAGGCCTTCAAGCAGGACATCAATTCGGTCCTGTTTGCGACCAGTTCGTTCTGGCATGGTGTGGATGTGGTCGGACGCAGTTTGAGCTGCGTCATCATCGACAAACTTCCTTTTTCCGTACCGGACGAACCTGTGGTCGAGGCCCGGATTGACTATATCAAACGCAGGGGCGGCAATGCCTTCACTGAATTCATGGTCCCCTCGGCGATTATCACTCTGAAGCAGGGTATCGGTCGCCTGATCCGGTCAAGAAGTGATTTCGGCTTGATTGTGGTGCTTGATCGTCGCCTGGTCCAGTCCTCGTACAGTCATCTCTTTCTGAATAGTCTCCCACCGCTTACCGTTATTAGGGAGAAAGCCTTGTTGGAACATGTTGGGCAATACATCCGCCAGGGTAAGGAGTTTGACCATGTCCTCGAAAAAGAGCCGGAAACGCACACAGAAAAGCACTGATAGGGGAGCGGACCAGGACCGGATTGCTCCTGCCACAACCGATACCAGGCAAGGTTGGACCCTGTCCGGCCGGGGTCGAATTGTGGCCTTGGCCCTGCTTTTCATCCTGGCCCTGACCGGGCATTGGATATATGTCTATCAGCAGGAGCAGCACAATCCACTGTTTTATTATCCGTCCATGGACGAAGAGTATCATGATCAGTGGGCCGAATCGATCAGGTCCGGCACAGCATTCAATCCCGGACAACCCTATTTTCGGGCCCCGCTCTATCCTTATTTCCTGGCCGGACTGTATCAACTTTTTGATCGCGACCTGTTCCGGGTCAGGCTTGGACAGGCTGTAATCGGATCTATCAGTGCCATCCTGGTCACCATTCTGGCCTCCTTTTACGTCGCACCGGTCTGGGCCCTGATCGCCGGGCTGATAGCCGCTCTCTACGGTCCGCTCGTTTACTTCGACAGCCTGTTACTCATACCGGTTTTAATCGTCTTTCTGGACCTGCTCTTTTTGATCCTGCTGCAATCAGCCCTGCGGTCGGAAAAGTCATATAAACGGGCACGATTCTTTTTCAGTGCGGCTGGTTTGTGTTGTGGACTGAGCGCCATAGCCCGACCCAATATTCTCCTGTTTGTGCCCGCATTTGGGCTGGTTTATCTCTTCTCGAACGGTCTGAACAGTTTCAAATCTCGGCAAAATTGGACCACGATGCTGCTTTTCGGGTCCGCTCTCCTGCTGGTCATACTCCCGATAACCATCAGAAACTATATAGTTTCAGGTGAATATGTCCTGATCGCTTCTCAGGGCGGCGTGAACTTTTTTATCGGTAATAATGCTCATTCGGACGGTAAAACCGCGATCTTACCGAATACTCGTCCGGATTGGAAAGGCGGCTACGAAGACAGCCGGGCCCTGGTCCGACACGCTCTCGGCCGCGACGTGCGGGACTCTGAAATATCTGATTATTACTATGCTCAGGCACTCAGATACATCAGGACTGAATTCGGGTCGTGGTTAGGTTTGATGGGCCGAAAAATCCTTTATCTGCTCGGGTCCCATGAAATATCCAACAATTATTCCATTCGTTTTATCACCGGTTACTCGCCCATCTACCGTTATTTTCCCTTCTCGTTCGGCTTGATCGCTCCATTAGGCTTGATCGGCCTGTTTCTTCTGGCCGGTAAAGACCGGACCTCGTATATTCTACCGCTTTTTTTCCTGATCTACTCGTGCTCGATTGTCATGTTTTTCGTTAATGCCCGCTACCGGATTCCGCTCGTGCCGCTCCTGATTATAGGGCTTGTCTATGTCCTGGAAAAAGCAACCGGTCTGGTCAAAGCCAGAAAAGGTGTGGCCCTGGTCTTGATCGGGGCTGCCGTGGCAGCTTGTGGGCTGCTGGTCAATCGCGACGGTCAGCCCGAATATGATCCTGCTCAAGACCATTACATCCTGGGTGTACATTATACTCGCATCAAGAACACGGACAGGGCCATACAGGAGTATCAAAAAGCACTCGAGTTGGCCCCCCGCTGGGACACTCCGGCCTATAATCTGGCCATTCAATTAGAGGAAACGGGGCGGTTAGACGAGGCGCAACAGTATTATCGGCTGGCTTTTAGCAACAATCCCGGGAACTGGGAGGCTGCCCATCGTTCGAGTAAGCTGGAATTAAGGGCCCATAACGTCAGGGCCGCACTGGATTGGGCCAAGCGGGCCGTTGCCGCCCAACCCTTGAAACCCGAAAATCACTATCTCGAAGGTCATTGTTACATGGCCCTGGCTCGTTATGAAGAGGCAGAAAAAAGCTTTCAAAACTGCCTGGAACAGGACAAGAACGACCTGAATTGTCGGATCTACCTCGCGGTAAGTCTGCTCGAACAAAGTCAAGAAAAGCAAGCCGTCGCACTCCTCGAACAGGTCCTGGAACAGGACCCGGACAATATCCTGGCCCGACGCTTCCTGGACATGGTCGAATGATCAGGTCCACGTGGTAAAGCCATGTTCGAAAGTGCAGTGGTAGCCATTAAAAAAATCGATTGCCTGCATCCGACCTTTTGATTCGGGTTGAAGGGACACAAGCCAGAGTGTCCTCTGCCCCGTATTGATCAGGACACCCTGTTGACGATCGATGGCCAGGAACTGGCCCGGCTTTTTCGAGGAATCATGAGGCTGATCGGCCAATCGGGTCTCATACACCTTCATCCTTCTACCATGGTAAAAAGTAAATGCGCCCGGCCAAGGTGACAAGCCCCGGACAAGGTTATGGATTTCCCCGGATGAACGCAACCAATCCAGAGCACCGGTGTTCTTGTCCAGGAGAGGAGCATAAGTCGCCCGGGTATGATCTTGTACTCGAGGAGTAAGTGTACCTACAGCTAACTGATCCAGGGTCTCGATCAGCAAATTAGCCCCCATAACAGACAGACGATCGTGAAGACTGCCGGCATTTTCGTTTGGGCCGATTTCAGTTCGGGCTTGTAACAACACTGCTCCCGTATCCATGCCTTCATCCATGAACATGGTCGTTGCCCCGGTTTCCTGCTCACCGCCGATGATCGCCCAGTTGATTGGCGCTGCCCCGCGATACTTGGGTAACAGCGATGCATGCACGTTGATACTGCCCCGTGTCGGAATAGCCAGTATTGATTTTGGTAATATTTTACCATAGGCGATGACCACAAGCAGGTCCGGTTTCAAACCGGTGAGCCATTCCTTTACCTCGGACCGCCGGATTTTTTCCGGCTGGATCAGAGGCAGATGATGCTTGAGTGCGATATCTTTAACCGGCGGTGCCAGCATTTTCAGTCCTCGCCCGCTCGGTCGGTCCGGTTGCGTCACCACACCCAGAACCTTATGATCTGTCTCCTGAATGAGTTTGAGTAAAGACGGCACTGCAAAATCAGGTGTGCCCATAAATACCAGAGAAAAACAACTCCGTGTCATGATCGACCTCTCTTCATTGTTACCTGCCTTCCTACCACAGACCATATTAAAAAACAAGAGCGGAATTCTGGCTCCCGTCCCCGCTCTCCTGTCCCCTGTCCGTGTGGCTGTAAAACAAAATCGAGGATAATGTCAAGTTTTTGTTGAAATTCGTATTGTATTGTTCCATTGATAGTCGTAACATATGACTTCGAGAGTTTATGCACTTATACTACAGAGCAAAAAAACCTGAAACAGGAGGTTTTGAACCTTGAAACGTACTTTTCAACCCGGAAATTTGAAACGCAATCGTGTTCATGGTTTTTTGAGCCGGATGTCGACGAAAGGCGGTCGGAAAGTCCTGAAGAGACGTCGGCAAAAGGGAAGAAAACGGCTGACGGTCTGAAAAGAATGGCTGTCCTGCCTCGTGAGCATTGATTCAGAAATTAATCGAGGACTGCGGTTGTATGGCCCGATAATCACAGCACGATTGGGGCGAGCGGATTCGGTCCGATCGATCGCTGGCTCACTCTATTGCATGAACAAAGATGAGGACCTCTTTTATCCTCCTGACATGAAACCGGTAAATGGGACTTGTCCGAAAATTCAGACTGGGGAAACACAGTCGCTTTTCTCTGATATACCGTGAGGGGGTGAGGACTGACAGTTATCTATTCACCCTTTATCATCATGTGCCCGTAGACCGAACAGAGGGGACACGTTTTGGTTTTGCTGTCACCAAAAAACTGGGTGGAGCTGTCATCCGGAATAAAATCAGGCGAAGGCTTCAGGAAGCTGTTCGGACACTTGAGCCTGAGATCAGGGGACCGCTTGATCTGATCGTGGTGGCCAAAGGTCGGATCAAAGCAGTCTCGTTTGTGGAAATTGTGATTTCATTGAGACGATGTTTACAACAAAAAAAATTACTGCAGACGACGCACGAGGATGTTCAGGGATAGAGGTCCCGGACTTCTTTTTCTATCGACATCCCGAGAACAGACCGCGTGTAACGGTCCGGCTTGCCTTGAGTCTGATTCGGTCCTATCAGTTGATCATTTCGCCCATAATTCGTCCGGCCTGTCGTTATGTGCCCTCATGTTCGGATTATACCCTCCAGGTCATCAGGCGTTTTGGAATCTGGCAGGGCTGCTACCTGGGATTATACAGAATTCTCAGATGTCACCCCTTTGCTCGGGGCGGTTATGATCCTCCCCCCGCGAAATTACCGAGAAAGGTCATAGGGTAAACATATTATGGAACAGAGAGCACTTCTGGCGGTCATTCTTTCTTTTCTGGTTTTATTCATCTATTCGCAGTATTTCATGCCGAAACCCGAACCTGAATCAACGGGGATACACGATCAGAAAGAGGTTGGCCCGGGACAAACCGCTCCAGACAAGGGCACTGTCGAACCGCCCCAGGCAATGGAAACCCCAACCACTCCTGAAGAGCGTTCTGTGGAGACTACGCCACCTCCAGTTGCGATCGAGGCCACTTCCGAGAACATCACTCCCCGTGAAATCGTGGTCGAGAATGGGACCTATATCGCTCATTTATCCAATAAAGGAGCGATCCTGAAACGTTTCACCTTGAAAAAATATCGAGACAGAGTAGACGATGAGGGCCTTCCCTACGAGATGATCAGGCAGTTGCCCAATGTAAAATATTACCCGCTCACGCTCATCTTCCAGAATACGGCTCTGACCGCATCTTTCGAGCAAGGCATGTATCAGCCTGACAGCGAACTGGACCAGGTCTATCTCGATGATCAAAATAAATGTTTTTCAGTCCAGTTTAGCCGGACCGATCCGAGTGGTATCGAGGTCGTTAAAAAGGTGACTTTGCACCATGATTCCTATGTGATCGATGTTGAAATCACAGTCCGGAACCGCTCACAGGCTACGACCAATATCAGTTGGAGCCTGGTCTGTGCCGAAGGACTCGGGCCCGAGGGCTTCGAAAAGTCAAGATATATACATGCCGGCCCGATTTTTATGGTCCGCGAACGAAACAAGGACAATCTCGAGAACATCAAGACCAACGACCTCGACGAGGGCGAACGTACATTCAAGACCGGATTACAATGGGCGGGGATAAGCTCACCCTATTTCTGTGCCAGTTTGATACCCGCTGCTCAGCACAACTTATATGGTACGGCCTGGAATGCCCAGGCAGATATGTCAGTAGTAGCTGTAAAAACGCCACTGATCGAGGGCCAGCCCGGCTATGATACCAGCTTCGACCTGCAATATTATCTGGGGCCCAAGGAACGAGCCCATCTCGAGAAGGCGCCTCAAAATCTCTTACGTATCATCGATTACGGTATTTTCAGTATCATTGCCCTGCCTTTGTTCAAAGCCTTACTCTTCTTTCATGGCTATATGAAAAGTTGGGGCCTGGCTATTATTGCTCTGACAGTCCTGATTAAAATACTCTTTTATCCCCTGACCCGTTCAAGTTTTCAATCCATGGAAAAAATGAAAATAGTCCAACCCGAGATGAACGAAATCCGAAGCAAGTACAAAGACGATCCCAACCGATTAAACAAGGAAATCTGGGCCCTGTATAAAAAACATAAAGTCAATCCCATGGGCAGTTGTTTTCCCATGCTGTTGCAGATTCCGGTCTTTTTCGCCCTGTATAACGTTCTGTATGTTTCGATTGAGTTACGTCATTCAAGCTTTCTCTATATCCCGGACTTATCCGCATATGACCCCTATTATATTTCGCCCATTTTAATGGGGGCTTCCATGCTGCTGCAACAGCATATGACCCCGGTCATGGGTGATCCGAAACAGGCCCAGGTCATGAAACTGATGCCGATTATCTTTACGGTCATGTTCATCTATTTCCCTTCAGGATTGGTCATTTACTGGTTGGTCAACAATGTGATTACGATCGGTCAGCAGTATCTGATCAAACGAAAAAACACCATATCTTCGATACCGGTTGCCGAAGTTGAACTCCCTGAAAGAAAAGGGAAGAAAAAGAAAAGGAAATAGGATGCAAGCCAGCATAGATGAAGTCGGCCGCAATTCTGAAGATGCTATCCATAAAGCCTTGAAAAAGATAGGTCTCTCACGCGAAAAAGTCATGGTCGAAGTCCTCAGTGACATGAAGGGTTACAATACCAGCCTGGCCCGGGTCCGAGTCATACCGCTCGGGCAACCGCCGGACCCGCTCAATGCCGGCCCGATCCTCGAAGAACTGCTCGAGAAAATGGGATTCAGTGCCGATATTGCACAGACTTTGCACGATAACGAGATAACCCTGACTCTCAATTCTGAAATGAGTGGTCTGATCATAGGCAAGAACGGTATCACCATCGATGCGCTCCAGCACATTCTCAACCGGATTTTGACGAAACGTTACCAGGGCAAATGGAAAGCGGTGGTTGATATCGAGGGGTATCGACACAGGCGGGCCTCATATTTGATCAATCTGGCTCGCAGATCAGCCGAGACCGCCAAAGAAACCAGGGAAGCCGTTGAACTGCCACCTCTCAATCCTCACGACCGGCGGATAATCCATCTCGAACTCGAGAGCGATCGGGATGTCAGGACCGCCAGCCAGGGAGAGGGATTCCTCAAGGTGATTCGAATAACGCCCCTCGATTGAGCCAAAGCTCAATTACATTGCCTGGTCTCAGCAGCTATGTATGAACGTAACGATATCATTGTTGCCATAGCGACACCTCGAGGCCAAAGTGCCTTGGGTGTCATACGACTCAGTGGGCCCGGTGCCCTGGACCTGGCTGCCACTATTTTCAGCAAATCCGGCTCCAACTCGGGCGACTCGACATCACTCAAACCTCATCACGCCTATTACGGAGCAATCTTTGAGCCTGAACGGAAGACCAGAATCGATGAAGTCATTGTGACCCTGTTCCCCGCTCCCCATTCCTATTCCGGCGAGGACCTGGTCGAAATCAGTTGCCACGGGAATCCCTTTATTCTCGATCAAGTCGTACATGTCTGTCTCGATTTAGGTGCCCGGCTGGCCCGACCTGGAGAGTATACCTTTCGGGCTTTTATCAACGGACGGATCGATCTGGTCCAGGCTGAAGCTGTCTGTGATCTGATCAATGCCCGCACCCGCTCTGCTCTCGACCAATCACTCGAACAGATGCGAGGTTCGCTCTCTCAGGAAATTGTAGCGATCAAAACACAATTACAAGCTGTCTATACTCGATTTGTACTGGCTATCGATTTTCCCGAAGAAGACGTGCCTGAACTCGAACTCAGTGTCCGAACACATGAGCTTGAACAGGTCAGACATAAGCTGAACAAGCTGCTTGGGACCCTGCAGCAGGCCCAATTACTCCGTCAGGGCTATATCGTGCCCATTGTCGGCCTGCCCAATGTCGGCAAATCGAGCCTGCTCAACCATTTTCTGGGTCGTGACCGGGCCATTGTCCACGACCTGCCCGGCACAACCCGAGACAGTATCGAAGAAACCATCATGCTCGAGGGAGTCCAGTTCATCCTGATCGATACGGCCGGTATTCGTCGCAGTGACGATGCAGTCGAATCCGCAGGTGTTCAACGGACCTATGAACAAATCAAGCGGGCCCAGGCTCTGATAATCATGCTTGAACCGCAACCGGAACCCTCCAGTTCCGAACAGGATTTTCTTACTGAAACCGCCTGCGTGCCACGCCTACTCATCTACAACAAAATCGACCTGATCAAACCCGAATCCTTACCCGATACAATTACCGGTGAACCAGTCCAGAAAGTATCGATCCGTCACAAAATCGGACTGGACCGGCTCGAGACAGCCCTCGTCTCCCTTCTCCAGAGATGCGGAGCCGAATTACCTGAAAATGGTGAGGAAACCGGACCATGTTTAACCAATTTCCGCCAATATCAAGCCTGCCAACAGGCATACTCCGGCATAAGTAAAGGTCTCGAAGCAATCAACCAACACCTGCCAGACGATGTGATCGCCTTCGAGATCGAACAGGCCATGGCTCATCTCGACGACCTGGTCGGTAAAACCACCCCGGACGACATTCTTCACACTATCTTCGGCCAATTCTGCATCGGAAAATAAGTCGAAAAAAATGGATTCACACGGAGGCACGGAGACACTGAGGGTGTCGGGTTGGGGGAAATGGATTCACACGGAGGCACGGAGACACTGAGGGTGTCGGGTTGGGGGAAATGGATTCACACGGAGGACTTAGTTTATTTCACCATTTATTATTCTGGAAATGCCCTCCTTCATAAGAGATTCTCCAAAATTCAGCAAATACCCCAGTTTGCATCCTGCTAATTTTAAATAGGTCAGAAGCTGCTTTTTGTGGGCTTTATGAAGTGTTTCAACTGATTTTATTTCTATGATAACCTTTTGTTCCACAAGGAGATCAATACGAAAGCCCTCCTCAAATTTTATTCCTTCATATTCTATGGGTATTGCTACCTGTCTTTTGATGCTCAATCCATGTTGCATTAATTTATGGGCCAGAATAACTTCATAAACAATCTCAAGTAATCCAGGTCCTAATTCTCTATGTAAAGTTATCGCTTCATCAACGATAATATTTCCAATTTCATTCTCACCCATCTTTTCTCCGTGCCTCTGTGGCTCCGTGTGACCTCCCCTTTCCTCTCTCTCTTTTCTCCGTGCCTCTGTGGCTCCGTGTGCCCTCC
>JAFGSJ010000054.1 GCA_016934675.1 bacterium
CCCAACCCTCAATGTGTCTAACCGGAATTGACAGGCAATCGTTGACATCCCAGACGATGATCGGTAGACTTGGCCTGATTGTTGAGCCCGGTAAGCTCTGGCTTCAGACGACTTTATCCTAAGGAAGAAAAGCATGGTGTCTTTAATAAGTGTCTATATCGGTGGAGTCTTAACCATAGTGATGGCTTTTTTACATACTGGATTTTACAGAATGTTCAACTGGAAATCTGATTTTGACAAAATACCAGTAGTATCGGCGAGAATATTCTATACAATTCATGTAGCACTATTTCTCTTATTTTTTATTATTGGTCTTATCTCAATTGTATATGCAAATGAATTAAGCCAGAGCAAGGGACTCGCACATGGCTTTAATATACTATTAACATTATTTTGGATTTGGCGAGTCATTTGGCAATTTACATATTTTAAACGAGAGAAAACAAAAAAATTGCCCTTCATAGCAATTTTAGTATCTACTCTTTTTGTATTACTGAGTATTTCGTATTTAATTCCGGTCGTGTATCGTTTTGTTCAGTAACATGAAGGCTAACCATAAAATCGAGTCTGACGAGGACCGCCCCTTGCTTTTGTAGACTGTTCAGAATGGAATGTAAGTTAATTTGATTTCTGCTATTCTTTTTCGCGGTTCACGCATCTCATTTTTGTCGTTGATCCAGTTGACAATTCAAGGGAACCGAAATGGAGAGAACGGAAATAGACATTACCGTAGTCCCTGCAATTTCCGAGGCGCACTTCAGCTTCATTGCCCGGCACTTCGAAGAAACTATCGCCTTGTGGGAGGACTACCAGGTAACCTTGGCATCGTTCCAAAGGCGAAAAGAACAGCTCAAAAAATGGATTGAGGATGACAATATCCATCTTACAGTGGCCGTCTGCAACGACGAGGATGTCGTCGAATTTTATTTCGGGATCGGCGTATGCCCGATTAACTCTGCTGCGCTATAGCACTATAAAGACATCAACTTTCCAGAAACCAGTTGACATGTTCTCCCGATTGTGTTACATTGTAATACAAGGGGGTTTGATCATGAAAGACACATTAACAATAAGAATTCCCGAAGAGATGAAGAAACAACTTCAGGAATTGAGTCAAAATGAGAATAAGCCAATCAGTGATCTGGTAAGAGACTCAATCGAAAAATATATTCTCATAAAGCGGTTTCGAAAATTGCGAAATCAAATCTTGCCGTTTGCAGAGGCTGCGGGAATATTAACTGACGAAGATGTTTTTCAAATTGTCTCATGAAAATAGTATTAGACTCTAATGTTCTTATCGCTGCTTTTGCATCTCATGGATTGTGTAGCTCCATTTTTGAATTGTGCGTCGACAGATATGCTATTGTTTTGAGTTATTTTATATTTTCAGAAATATCAGATGTTTTGCTCCAAAAGTTCAAGATTCCCAATCACATGATTAGTTCAATCATTGAATATCTAGAAAATTCCTCACTTGTACTAGACTACGCGCCTTTGCAGGAATCAATATGCCGGGATAAAACTGACGATGAAATTTTGGCCCTCGCACGAGGATCGGGTGCGGATTATATTATAACCGGCGACAAGGATCTGTTAGTACTTAAGGAATTTGAGCACACAAAAATTGTAAAGCCCAGGGCTTTTTGGGAATTGGCAAAGCAAGAAAATCGGGAGAAATGACTCACTTCACAACCAATTTGGAAATTACTATAACAAATCATTGAACAGGAGCCAATTCGCTATGTTTTCAATAGACTTTTCAGGTCAGGAACGCTTTCTAGTGTAAATCGCACTTCTGCCTGGTTTGTTTGACTCTGTTAATTCAACGTTGGCCCATTTGACGATTCAAGGGAACCGAAATGGATAGAACCGAAATAGACATTGCCATTGTCCCTGCAACTTCCGAGGCGCATTTCAGTTTCATTGCACAGCACTTCGAAGAAACTATCGCTTTGTGGGAGGACTACCAGGTAAGCTCGAAATCGGTCCAGGGGCGAAAAGACCAGCTCAAAAAATGGATTGCGGACGACAAGGTCCATCTTACAGTGGCCGTCTGCAAGGATGAGGACGTCGTCGGGTTCAACTCTCTGTTCATAACGAACGACTACAGCGGAAATGCTTACGGGAAGATCGTGATCCTCTATGTCTTGCCGGAGCATCGTGGCAAGATGATTGCAGCGAGCCTCAAACGCGAAGGCGAGTCTTGGCTGAAATCCCGAGGCATCACAAAGGTCGTCACTGAGATCGACGCGAAAAATAGGAGGATGCTCGAGATAAGCGAAAAGGCTGGTTTTCAGATCAAGAGCTACACGTTCGAGAAGCAGATTGCAGATAGCCAGAACGTTTGAAAGATCGTCTCCACGGCACGGCTTGACCGTATTCGACGACGAAGTGAGTTTACCAAAAAAACTGAGTTGACTATCCCGGATATTTTCCTCGATAGCACGACTCACCACAACGTGGTGAAGTGAGATGTAGGGACAGTCAAACTCGAACCACCGATTTTCATCTGCGACTTCTGCGGACAAATTTTCATTTCCCCGAATATATGATGTCACGCATGATTGTCCCTGTTCCCTGTTCCCTTTTCCCTGTTCCCTGGTCAATACCGGCCTCATTCTGACCATACTCGAACTGCTGGACCATACCGGCCGGAGGAAACACTCATCCCTGCCCGTAATTTCCATCGAAAAGTAAATTCTGTAGAGGCTAGTACGATGTTTCTAGACCAAAGAGCGGAGCGATTGCGGTCGATCAGAAAGAATCATTTTCCCCAAAATGCCAGCGAGGGTAATCAGACACCATGAAGTGGTGAAAGAGGTGAGCCTGGGGCATAGTGAGTTGTCACCACTGTGACAACGAACGTCGCCCCAGGTTCTGGATAACCATGATCGAAGCTCTGTAAAGAGCGTCAGGACTTTCATTACCTATTGTATGGATTACGACGGAAATATGTCTGGGATTGAAACACAATCGGTGACATGATTTCGGATTATGAACAGGAATGGGGCCAAATTATATAAAAAAATTATAAAAAAATAAAGTAATAACATGTGATTATTGATTTTTACTCTTAACTTTATTGAGTCACATGGAGGGGTTTAACTAGTTTTCGGTTATGTGAAAATCGATACAGCACGTAATTGATTTGTCCCTCATCGGTGGGGACTTCAAAACGCTTGGCAACTTTGTAGTTCATTTGTCCGAGCTGAATAATTATCGTGTGGATGGAGAGCGCATCCCTGGTATCGTCGATCAAATAAAATTCCGCATTTTTAGTTCGATCCAACCTGTGAACTATGTCCCCGACTTGGGAATACCG
The DNA here is from genome assembly GCA_016934675.1 of bacterium. Lineage (GTDB taxonomy): Bacteria > CSSED10-310 > JAFGSJ01 > JAFGSJ01 > JAFGSJ01 > JAFGSJ01. Next base: position 3,323 of record JAFGSJ010000054.1, read on the forward strand.
ATGAATTGACATTGGAAAATCATACAGATAAGCCAATAAGTGCCATTCGAGGGCTGGTTCCAACAGTGGTAGTGCGGATTTATTTTCAACTTTAAGGAACCGCGTCAATGTGTATAATCCCTCATAAACATTAGGATAGCGATTCCGATTGGCCCCGCTCAACGCCTGAATCGCGAACAAGAAAATAAGACAAAGTATCAGGGCGGGTTTTTTGAAAAAGGAACAAACGTTAACTGACGAAGCAAAGAGTAACGAAATAAAAGGAATAACGAGAAGTAGATAACGATCGACCAAATGAAATCTCAAAACAGTTAATAGAGTCAGGAGATAGCCTATAGCGAAGATTAAAGTTCCATAGTTCCATGATAGATTGGGCATCTCTCGCCCGCACGGCCTGGAATCGGACCAAACCAGTTTGTGCCGAACTTTCAGAGCGAGCCTATACAATAAGAGGACAACAATGAGGATCCCGATCGTCTGATCGAGCCAGCTATAGTGGGTCAACGTGAGCCTTCCCAACCACTTCAGGAAACGAATTCTGCTCTCCTCCCAGCCCACAACAGAAAAATCTTGATAGCTCTCGATTTGCCCCCCATACATCATGAAATCGGTCACGGATTTGCTCCAAAATAATAGTGGCAATAAACCACTTAGTAAACCGTATAGAAACAATTTACCTCTTATTAAAAACCATTTGGTTGGCTCGAGCCGATATGCTTTCAACAAATATAAAAAGAAAATCGGGAGCAAAAAATATGCGCTTTGCTTGGTCCCCAGGGATAAACTCAAGATCAGGCCGCCGAGAAAGAAAGAACGTTGTTCAATAAGATACACCGCCAGCATAAATAACATCACCATCAACGGATCGAGGAACGCTCGCGTCGAATTTGCTATATCAAGCGGATTGACCGACTGTATCGTCATGCCCACGATCCCTGCTTCTTCCGAAAACCAATGCTTCCCCAAAGCATACACCAGAATGCACAGGATCAAGCTGGCCAGAAAATTGGGCAGACAAGCCACGACATAAGAATATCCAAACACCTTGAAGAAAAAAGCTTGCACATAAAACATGACCGGGGGTTTATCGATCCAAACATATTTGAGGAATGTATTGCCCTTATAAGCGATCTCCTGAGCACAATGAGTATAGAGTCCTTCGTCACTACAACTGAAATCAGGCCCCGCTAGTCCGGAAATACGCAAACCGGTTGCCAGTATCAAAAGGACGAGAGGTAATTGCCATGACCCGATCTGTTTGAATTCAGGAATACAAGCTTTAATTACGGAACGCCAATCACCAGAAGCTCTGATACATTGCAGCATCCGGATGAGGCCAAGTGAAAGCACCAGAACACAGAGAATGAGAAAGGGATTATTCACCTTTTGGACATCAATTCTCACGGGCCCGAGTATCAAGCGAAAACCCGGTCCCACCATCAGATACAATATAATCAATAATTCGAATATTATTAGAAAAGATAAAATTTTAGTCAATTTTCGCATCAGAACTAGGGGTCAAGTCTACTGTTGACCTTTTTGAGTTGTGATGATCAATTGCTATTTTTTGAATCTCAAACTGCATCCTGATCATCCTGTTACCCTGTCAGAGTCTTTCTACTCATCATGTATGCCACTCGGACCGTTAGTCCGCTCAGACGCCCATGCCCATGTTTCTTCGTCAAGCATACCACCTCTACCCCATCCTGTCAATGAGGGATCCAGTGACATTTTTTCAAGGGAGCATTCTGCTCTGAAACTGCACAAAAAGCACGACAGACGGCATTTCTGATCCCACTCACCCCAATTTCAGATAAGATTTTGTCTGCTCAGCGTGACTCGCTTTAACTTTCATAGCTCTTTCAAGCGGATGAGTTTTTGAACAGTACAAGGTCCGTTGCAATCCCAGACATATTTCTCTTTGAACTCTCTACGATAAGTAATGCAAGTCTCTGACGCTCTTTCAGAGCTCAGATCATGGTTATCCTAGTCCTGGGGCGGCGTTCGTTGTCACAGTCGTGACAACTCACTGTGCCCCAGGCTTACGCCTTTCACCACTTCGTGGTGTATGATTACCCAATAGTAACTGTTGGTTCAAAGGCAAGGAATCACCGCTGCTTTTGACTTTCATTGAGGCACGGGTCACGAAGTAAAAGTTGTGAGGAAATGTATATCGTAATGTATATGTATATCGTTGACTGTCCCGCTTATTCATCGGATCGTCCATGGATTATCGACCATGACATGATAATCAGGTTTGGGCAGGGCAGGTGATATTGAAAGAGGTCGCTTATCTGAATACTCCCTGATCGTATTCCATCGATAGCACAACTCACCACGTTGTGGTGAGTTGTGCTATCGATGGAATACGATCCAGTTCATAATAGTGAATAGTGGCAAGAAATGTTTATGCGAAACAATGTTGGCGTCCTCTGTCCAAGAATACTGAAGCATCA
>JAFGSJ010000055.1 GCA_016934675.1 bacterium
ATTCTTCGATCGGCCGACCGATCCATTCCGCGGCGACGCGTGAGACATAGTAATGCGATGTGCCGTGAAAGCCATAGCGTCTGATCCCCCAGCGTTTATACAAATTATAGGGTAAGCCGTAAATGAAGGCATGTCGGGGCATTTTTTGATGAAAAGCGGTATCGAATACGCCGACCTGTAACGCATCCGGCAGCAAGGCGATCGAGGCAGAGATACCGCTCAGATTGGCCGGGTTATGGAGAGGGGCCAACTCGATACATTTGGTGATATCATCGAGGACCTCGGTCGTAATCTTGACTGAATGAGCGAAACGCTCACCCCCGTGGACCACGCGGTGCCCGACGGCCTCGATTTCGGACCGTGACTTCAAGACCCCATATTCCGGGTGTCCCAGGCAACCGATCACGGCTGACAGGGCTTGGGTATGGTTCAGGATTTCTCGTGTCTCGCGAATACTGTCATCTTTATACGTTTTCATGGTGATGATGGCGGCGGAAGTCCCCACTTTTTCAACCATGCCTTTGGCCACGACTTTTTCATCGGTCATATCGAGCAATTGGAATTTGACCGATGAACTTCCACAATTCAAGACTAAGATTTTCATAGTTCTACCTATCCTCTGGTTCGTCAATACGGTTCAACTGATCATCATACTCGAAGAAACCCTTTTTGGTTTTCTTGCCCAGTCTTTTGGCCCGGACCATTTTGCGGAGGAGCGGGCAGGGTCGATATTTGACATCGCCCAGGTCACGAAAGAGGACCTCCAACCAGCTCATGACCTCATCGAGTCCGATCGTATCGGCCAATTCAAGCGGTCCCATCGAGAAATCGTATCCGATCCTGATGGCTTTATCGATGTCTCGAGCAGTCGCCACGCCCTCCATCAAAGTATACATGGCTTCATTGATGAAAGGCAGAATGACCCGAGTGGTAATGAAACCCGGCGACTCGAAGACCTCGACCGCTTCCTTGCCCACGAGTTTGACCAGGTCTTTGGCCTGGACATAAGTATCATCAGAGGTATCCAGGCCCCGAATGACTTCAACCACCATCCTTCGAGTTGGCGGATAGAGAAAATGCAAGCCTATGACCTTGTCCGGACGTTTGGTCGCCTCAGCCAACTCGGAAATACTCAGTGACGAGGTGCAACTGGCCAGAATGACTTCGGTGCGGGTCAGGCTGTCGAGTTTCTCGAACAGTTTCACCTTTTCCCGCAGGTCCTCGAAAATGGCCTCCATGACGAAATCGACCCCGGCGATATCTTCGAGATTACTGGTCGTTTTAATGTTGGCCAGCAACACTTTTTTCTCACTGTTGGTCAACTCGTACTTGGCGATCCGGCGATCAAGGCCTTCGGACAACCTCTTCAAAAAATCATCAATATCAGCTTGAGTAAGGCCAACCACGGTCACATTCAACCCTACTTTCGAGAAGACCAGGGAAAGGCCCCGACCCATCTCTCCTGTCCCGATTACTCCGATTTTTTTAATCATCTCACACTCCCTGTAACATATATTGTGATATTTGAAATCTGTTCAAATGTGTAGCTCGAGTTCATTGAAAAAGAACGAAATTTCACGGGCAGCGGTTTCAGGAGCATCCGAGCCATGGATCGAGTTGCGTTCGACATTTTCCGCGAAACGGGCCCGGATAGTGCCGGCTTCGGCCTGAGCCGGATTGGTCGCGCCCATGACCGAACGGAGAGTGCTGATGGCTTGTTCTCCTTCGAGCACGGCCACGACGACCGGTCCCGTGGTCATATAGTCGGTTAAACTCTTATAAAAGGGTCGTTCGCGATGGACCGCATAGAATGCCTCGGCATCTTTTTTGGTGAGCCGGACCCGTTTCAGGGCGATAATGCGCAGGCCATTTTGTTCGAGTTGGGCCAGGATGGTCCCGATCAGGTTTCTGGCCACAGCGTCAGGTTTGATGATGGTGAGTGTTCGTTCCATGATGACTCCTCAGCCCAGTAATGCCTGGGCGACAGTATAACCCTCTTTCAGAGCCCGTCGGTTCAGTTCTTCTGTTCCGCGTGGGACCCTGGCCAGCACGGCGGATTCGATCGAAGCATACGAGACAACGTTGGTCAGGGCCACAAGCGCCCCCAGGGCCACGATATTGGCGACCAGTAATTTACCAATCTTGTTCTTGGCGATATCGATGATGGGCAGTTTGTAGACCGTATAATCGCGCTCGGGCACATCAGTCACCAGCTCGGAATCAACGAGCACGGTCCCGCCCGGCAGAACATCCTGACTATACGCATCGCAGGATTTCTGGGTCAGGGCCAGTAAAAAATTGATGTTCGTCGCTTTGGGGTAATCGATTTCATCGTTACTGATAATGACCTCTGACTTGCTGGCACCTCCCCGGGCTTCCGGACCGTAAGACTGGCTCTGGACGGCATTCTTGCCGTCATAGATCGCGGCAGCTTCGGCGAGTATGACCCCGGCCAGGATCAGTCCCTGGCCACCCGACCCGCTTAAACGTAGTTCATATCTCGAACCCATGTTGTTACTCCTCTTGTTACCTATCTTTCATGTTGACCATGCCCTCGACTCACGAAGCCTGTGACAACCGTTCGGAGAGCTGGTGATATGCATCGCAGTATTCCGGCCGGTCCTGATCGAGGAACAGTCCGATCGGAAATTTCCCCTGTCTTTCCTCGTTAGTCATTGTTTCCCATTTCTTGATGGGGACGGCCTGGTCCTTGAGTTGTTGGAGCATATTGACCGGGGTCCCCAGTTTATTGTAACGGCCATACGAAGTCGGACAGGGCGACATAATCTCGACCACGGCAAAGCCCTTCTTTTCGAAAGCGTTGAGAATCAATTTGTCCAGGGCCGGAACATGGTAGGCCGTTCCGCGGGCGACATAGGTCGCCCCGACGCCCTTGGCCACCTCCACGATATTGAACGGCGGATCGATTGCCCCATAGGGAGCGGTCGAGGCCCGTTTGCCCAGGGGTGTTGCAGGCGAGACCTGACCGCCGGTCATGCCGTAAATATGATTGTTAAAGATCAGGACGGTCAAATCAATGTTCCGCCGGGCAGCATGGATGAAATGGTTACCGCCGATCGCCAGCGCATCGCCATCACCGCTGACCACAATCACATGTAATTTGGGATTGGCCAGTTTGACCCCGGTGGCGAAGGGAATGGCCCGGCCATGGGTCGTATGAAGCGTGTTGAAATCGACGTAACCGGGCGTACGCGATGAGCAGCCGATGCCCGAAACCAGAACGATTTCATCATTCTGCCAACCGATTTTGGCGATGGCCCGCAGCATGGATTTCAAGGCGATGCCATCACCGCAGCCGGCACACCAGATATGGGGAAATCTATTCAAACGAAGATAGGGTCTATATTGGTCCATGAGTCAGAACTCCTTCAATTTCTGAACGATCAATTGGGGTGCAATCGGTTCGCCATCAACCTTGTTGAGGCCGACAACTCGTGCTTTGCCGTGGACCGCCCGTTCCACTTCGAGTATCATCTGACCTAAATTGAGCTCGGGTACCAGGACCAGATCGGCCCGGGAAGCGATTTCCTCGAGCTCCTTATCCGGGAAAGGCCAGAGCGTCATGGGCTTGAAAAAACCGACCTTGTCACCCTGTTCGCGCATCAGTCGCGTGGCCCGCATTGCTGAACGTGCCGTTGAGCCATAGGCCACGATAAGTTTCCGGCAATCATCGATCGCTTCGGTCTCGTATTGCACGATTTCATCCCGATATCGTTCGAGCTTGCGTAATTTACGGTTGTTCATCCGGCCAATCTCGTGATTGTCGTTGGTCGGAAAACCGGTCATATCATGGTTCAGACCGGTCACATGAAAACGATAACCCTCGCCGAAATTGGCCAGCGGTGGGACCAGGTCCTCTGTATACTCATAGGGACTATATTCATCAGGGCTGACTGTCGGCTTCTTGCGGGGGACGATCTCGATCTCACCCGGTTCGGGCATGATCATCTTCTCACGCATATGCCCAATGATCTCGTCCATGAGTAGAATAACCGGAGTACGGTACTTTTCGGATAGATTGAAGGCCCTGACGGTCTGATAGAAAATTTCCGGAATGGTCGAGGGGGCCAGGGCGATGGTTGGATGATCGCCATGTGTCCCCCAGCGAGCTTGCATCACATCCGCCTGTGAGACCATGGTCGGCAGGCCGGTACTCGGACCGCCGCGCATGACATTGACCACGACACAGGGTATCTCGGTCATACAGGCGAAACCAAGATTTTCCTGTTTCAGGGAGAAACCGGGACCGCTCGTGGCTGTAAGGCTTTTGGCCCCACCAAGGGCCGCGCCGATGACACACGCCATGGCCGCGATCTCATCCTCCATCTGAATGAAAACGCCACCGCTCTTGGGTAACTGTAAGGACATCAGCTCGGCGATTTCGGATGAGGGCGTGATCGGATAACCGGCGAAAAAATTGCATCCGGCCGCCAGAGCCCCTTCCGCACAAGCGTGATTGCCCTGCATAAAACGCACGTTTTTGTTCGCTCCATTCATTGTAAATCTATCTCCTTTATCATCTAATCCGCAGCATTATCATCCGCTCCGGCTTTCTCCACGGTGATGGCAAAATCCGGGCACCTGTATTCGCAAAGCATACAAGCGGTGCATTGATCGATATGGGCTACAACGGGATAAAAACCCTGCATTTCCAGAACATGGGTCGGACAGAATTCGACACAAATTTCGCAACTCTTACACCAATCCTTATTGATGGTAATGATCGGAGGTGCTTTTTTCCTTTTTTTGGTTACGACACTTTCGTCACTCATAACAGTATCCTTTTTTCCATTAGTGCAATTGTTTGGCCATGGTTTCACCGATCAGGGCCGGTGATTCCGCGACCGCAATACCTGCAGCGCGCAGTGCGGTAATTTTTTCGGCGGCAGTCCCCTTGCCTCCGGATATGATGGCACCGGCATGTCCCATCCGTCGTCCCGGCGGGGCCGTTCGTCCAGCGATGAAGGCTGTCACCGGTTTGGTCATGTGCTCTTTGACAAAAACGGCCGCCTCTTCTTCGGCGGTGCCCCCGATCTCTCCGATCATGACCACACCCTTTGTGTCCGGGTCCTTTTGAAACAATTCGAGACAATCAATGAACGAAGTGCCCACGATAGGGTCACCACCGATACCGATACAGCTCGTCTGGCCGAGTCCCTGCTCGGTCAATTGATTGACTGCTTCATAGGTCAAGGTGCCCGAGCGTGAGACCACTCCTATCGGACCGGGCAGGTGAATCTGGGCTGGCATGATCCCGATCTTGCATTGCCCCGGTGAAATGATACCCGGACAATTCGGACCGATCAAGCGGGCACCGTTTCTCTTGACATAATGGTATACTTTGATCATATCGATCGTGGGAATGCCCTCGGTAATACAAACTACCAGCTTGATCCCGGCTTCCACCGCCTCCATAACCGCATCCGCGGCAAAGGCCGGAGGTACGAATATGACTGAAGCCGTCGGCCCGGTCGCCCTGACCGCATCTGAAACCATATTATAAACCGGCACATCCAGAATTTTTTGACCGCCTTTTCCGGGTGTCACACCGGCGACCACATGTGTGCCGTAATCGATCATCTTCTGGGTGTGAAAGGTGCCCTCGGCCCCGGTTATGCCCTGGACCAGAACACGCGTCTCGTTATTGACCAGAATACTCATTGTATCCCCCTTGGAGCGGTATTAATGCTGCCCCGAAATCGCCGCCACAACCTTCTCAGCCGCTTCCTTCATGTTCTCAGCCACCACGAAAGGCAGTGATGAACCCTGTAATATCTGGCGGGCTTCCTCATAATTCGTGCCTTTCAATCGCACCACGATCGGAACCGCAACGTTGATCTTCTTGACGGCTTCGAGAATACCCTGGGCAACCATATCACAGCGGACGATACCACCAAAAATGTTGATCAGGACCGCTTTGACCTTTTCATCTGACATCAGAATCCGGAAAGCATGCTCGACCCGCTCGACATTCGCACCACCACCCACATCAAGAAAATTGGCCGGCTCACCACCGGCAAGCTTGATATTGTCCATGGTGGCCATGGCCAGACCCGCGCCATTGACCATACAACCGATTGTCCCATCCAGTTTGATATAATTCAGATCATACTTCGAGGCCTCGATCTCGAGCGACTCTTCCTCATCCAGATCACGGTAGGACTGCAACTCCTTATGACGGCACACGGCATTATCATCGAAATTCATCTTGGCATCGAGGGCCAGTATGTCCCCACTCTTTGTGACGATCAAGGGATTGATCTCAGCCAGCGAGCAGTCCATCTCGACAAACGCTCGATACATGTTCAGGATGAACTGGGCGGCCTTACGGGCCTGGGCTCCCCTCAAACTGAGCCTGAATGCCAGCCGCAAAGCCTGAAAAGGCTGCAAACCCCAACAGGGATCGATCCATTCCTTGATGATTTTCTCCGGATTGGTGGCGGCTACCTCCTCGATTTCCATCCCACCGGCCTCACTGGCCATGATCACAATCCGCTGGACCGCCCGATCGATCACTACGCCCAGGTACAGCTCCTTCTCGATATCCATGGCCTCTTCTATCAGCAAACGCTTGACAATACGGCCCTGTGGACCGGTCTGATGCGTGACCAGGTTCATCCCCAGAATGTCCCGGGCCAATTCCGCAGCATCCTGAGCATTGTCGGCCAGCTTGACGCCGCCGCCCTTGCCTCGACCTCCCGCATGAATCTGGGCCTTGACCACTACCTTTCCCCCTATCTCCTCAGCCACATGTTTCGCCTCATCGACTGAAAATGCCGCTTTACCGATAGGAAGCGGAACACCAAAACGTCGCAAGATCTCTTTGGCCTGGTATTCATGAATTTTCATCGAAGGATTTCCTCCCGACACTTTTTTCTCGAGCCCATGTCTCACCTTGACTAAATAGTAGTATCAAATAATGTTTTCATATAGTAACATAGCATTCTAATACATAATACTTGCTTTTTCTACTTTCTCAGCATATTTTCTTGCCCTGAAGGTGTACCTACAGGACCCGCAACCAATAAAAAAGAGAAGTAATCAGCAAGGCTTCTTACCCCTCTTCAACATACGATAAAACCGGTCAGACACCTCATCCTGTTCACGATGCCGGGGCTGCTCCTCAACCGAAAAACCGACACAATCACCAGAATGTGTGCGGTAGCGACCGTTTTTGATCCGAATTACAGTTTTGTCTCGGCTACCGTCTTCTTTACCGCCTCGAGCGTATTGGCCAAAGCAGCTTTCTCTTCAGCAGTCAAAGAGACCTCGAGGACTTTCTCCACACCGCCTGCCCCTATTATGACCGGGACGCCGATGTAGTAGCCATTGATGCCGTATTCACCTTCGAGTAAAGCCGCACATGCCAGGACCCGCTTCTTGTCGAGCAGATAGGATTCCGCCATATCAATCGCTGCGGCTGCCGGACTGAAAAATGCGCTTCCGTTACCGAGTAACTTGACGATCTCCGTTCCCGCTTCCGCAGTTCTCTTCGAGATTGCTTCAAGCTTGTCCGCGGGCAACAGCTCGATCAGCGGAACGCCACCAACTGTGGCCAATCGGACCAGCGGCACCATGGTCGGGCCATGACCACCCAAAACCAAGGCACTGATATCCTGGACCGATACGCCCAACTCCATCGAAACAAACGCTTTGAAACGATTGGTATCAAGCACCCCGGCCATCCCAACCACCTGGTTCTTGGGAAAACCGGTCAACTTCTTGAAAACATAGACCATGGCATCGAGCGGATTCGTCAAAATAATGCAGAATGCTTTCGGGCAATATTTCTTCACGGCCTCAGCAACATCGGAAATGATCTTGATGTTGACATTCAGCAGGTCGTCCCGCGACATACCTGGCTTGCGAGGCAGACCAGCCGTGACGATGACGACATCCGAACCAGCCATCTTCGAAAAATCTCCGCTTCCCGCCAGGTCGATATCGCCGCCAAAAGACGGACGCATTTCCATGATATCCAAAGCCTTGCCCTGCACAAAACCCTCTTTCTCGGGGATATCAAACACAATGGCATTTCCCAATTGCTTCTGAGCGCAGAGTAAAGCCAATATGCCACCTATCTGACCACCACCAACAAGAGCGATTTTCTTTCTTCCCATGTTCTACCTCCTTGTAACGCACATGTGAATGGGAACTTCTCGGTTTCAAATCTCAACAAACAGTCCCTGTATGGTCTGAACCACGTGATACTCTCGATTCCAAAGCTTGCAGTGTTACGAAAAAAGAGAATATCGCTCTTATTATTAGTCATTCGTGTGCTACTGTCAACCTCATTTCAGATTTTATACGCTCGGTCAATCACGAATATTGACAACGAGATCATTTTCATCGAAATAGTAAAGTATTCTATCGAAACGGTTTTTAAAATAAACCAATTCCTTGGAGTCCAAACTCTGATTGAGAGGTTTGTCGGCATCAGAGCTGCCGAATTCCCTGCTGGGACTATAGGAAGGAGGGTATCCAACCGCAAAAAATACGCCTTTCCTACTCATACCCTCGATGACTTTACCAAACTGAATCCCCTTTTGATCGACTTCATTGAGTCCTTCGAGCACCGGCGGGCTCTCCCCCAGAATTCTGCTGATAAACTTTTCATAACTGATTTGACAATTCCACATGTTGATCGAAAACTTTTCAGTTCGACCTTCGACTTTAAACTTGAAAGTATTGCTCTTAACTTTAATGACAGTGACTTTTGAACCAATCGGAATAAAATCACCCGCCAAAATGTAGTTGAACCAATAAATTTTGCCCTGGTCTCGATACCAGAGATTGTGCTGTAAATAAAACTCCCTGTCTTTGTAATGCTCGACAATTTCCTTGAAATTCATGGCTTCGACCAGCCCGACACTGAACAAACATAATAGAAAGCTAATGATTGTCGAATATAGACATCTCCTATTGTAGAAAAGCATGGTTGCCTCCTTTGCAGCATCTTGAAAGGATGATGAACCCCTCGTTAAAAGTTTTATATTCGTCTGAAATAGTATAGCAAACATTATGCCACAACACAGCTCTTTTTGTTACCCGTTGATGTATCGTTATCGGACGGGATGTAGCAGGTTATTTTCCCGGGCTTTACCGAAGTCGTGAAATATTCGTATGTGGGTCAAAATTTGACCCACCCTGGACAGAAAAAGCTGTAACACTTTGAATAATAACGGTTTGCGGCCTGGGTCATTTTTTGAGTCGGTCGGTTGAACCCGGGTCACTTTTTGAGCCAGGTCTGTTTCGTTCTGCCCCCATCCCGGAATGATGACGGACCATGGCCCTAGAAAAAGCACATCCCAGTGTAGCTCTGCGTCCTCAGCGTCCTCAGCGTCTCGGCGTTAAAAATGAACATCCAACCGGAAAAGAGGGATGAATGTAACACTGATGAACTATGGTAGGAAAGTATGCAGGATTACGTCTTGACTTTCGCCCCAAAAGTAATTACAATAATTACGGGAATAGGAGCATGGTAATGTGATCAAGGGAAGGTTTATGACCGTCAAGACAAAGAAGTATAAAATAGTCCAGATCGGAAATTCAAAAGGGATCCGCTTACCCAAAGAGGTAATGAAGAAATATGGATTTTCTGAATCCCTGATTGTTGAAGAATTAGAGGATGGTCTTTTACTCAAAAGGACTGACAAGAAACTGAGCTGGTCAGAAACATATAAGGCCATGGCTCGTGAACGGGAAGAATGGTCAGATTTTGAAGTGACACTTCAAGATGGGATCGAAAAGGATGGATTTGATACCGAAGAGATATGAGATTTATTTGGCAGATCTCAATCCGACCCAGGGAAGTGAATACCGGAAAATCAGACCGGTCTGTATAGTGAGTCAAGATGAGATGAATAGATATCTTGAGACAGTCGTGATTTGTCCATTAACCACACAGATTCACAAGACCTGGAGAAGCAGAATATCGATTTTGTGCGCGGGAAAAACAGCTGAGATCGCAGTGGATCAGATCCGCACGATCAGTAAGCAGAGATTACGTCAGAAAATTGATCAATTAGAGTCAGACGATTCACAGCGATTGAGAATACTGATCACAGAAATGTATGGGGAATGAATTCACCATAGAGCGTAACATACATTGTTCTGAACGGGGTCTCCTTTCAGAGCAACAGTCCATTTTCGTCTGGAGGAAATATGTCAGTCACCAAATATTTTTTACTCATTCTGGGGATTGTGGTTATCCTGGTCATCAGCGTTTTGTTGATAATGATCCGACAAATGTTTACGCCAACGCAAGGGGATAGCATCGGACCCTACCATAATCCACGCGAGGCACTTCTGGTTATTGATGTGCAAGAGGATATGACCGGTCTTCATGGCAAGCAGCCCGTTCCTTTCAAGGAAGTCGATCATCAAATTGCTTGTATCAACGGACTTATCGACCAATCAACGGCCTTGGATATTGAAGTCGTTTATATCAGACACCTTTTTGATGACAATGTGATTAACCGCACATTTGTAGGCAGGGCACTAGAAGGACAGCCGGGCACAGAACTCGATCCCCGCATAAATAAAATCAATAACAATGATTTTACCAAGAAGAAATCGGATGCTTTTTCCAATCCTCAACTGAGTGCATTTTTAATCGAAAATCAGGTTGATCGACTCTATCTGGTAGGGCTCGATGCGGCCTATTGTGTTTATTATACGGCCTTGGGGGCATTAAATCGGGGTTATAAAGTGACAGCCATCAATGATGGTCTGATCACAGCAAAGAATCTGGAGGCTATTCTCACCCGATACGAGGAGAATGGAATTCTGGTGCTTTCCTCTCAAGAATTGATCGAACAGAAGAGAGCAACGCCGTCCGGGTCGTTTTCGGCCAATTTTCAAGACCCGACAGACTGAGAGGTCTCGTTGGTCTGTGTTCGAAATCAGCTTGCATTATGTCGGCACATTTAGTAATCTCTGACGCAATTCAGGGTGTGTCAAGCAGAATCTCTGTATGGTAAACGTCAAGAGCAAAATTACCGTTGTTATTCTCAATTATAACGGTCTGGAAGACCTCGAAGCCTGCCTGCCATCGGTGGTCGCGGCCGTGGACCCTGAATTCGACGTGTTGGTCGTTGATAACGGTTCGACTGACACGAGTTTCGAGTATGTCCAGATGACCTTCCCCGAGGTGAACATGCTGGCACTCGGTCACAATCTGGGGTTTGCTCATGGTAATAATAAGGGATTGCGTTGGGCTTTTGGTGAGGGAGCGGCTTATGCTGTCCTCTTAAATAATGACACGCGAGTCGAGCCTGATTGGTTGAGTGGTCTGCGTGAAGCTTTCAGCAGCGACCCGGATGTCGGCATTGCCGGTGCAAAAATCTTGAACTGGGAAGGGAACATCGTTGAATTCGACGGTTCGGTTTTCAATCCGGTCAATGCTTCGGGTGGTTATCTCGATGTCAATGTAGATGATTATAAGGGTGATGAGAACATCCGTGATGTGGGTTATGCCTGCGGCGGAGCAATGATGATCAGTCGCAGATGTTTTGAAACGATCGGTGGGTTCGACACCTCGTATTACTTTTACAATGAGGACGTGGACCTGTCATTACGGGCCTGGATATATGGTTTTCGGGTAGTGGTCAATCCTCAATCCGTGATCTATCACCGGCGAGGCTCGAGTGTCAGACGCACACAACACAGTGGTTTCAGAGACTATTACGGCTTGCGAAACGCCTTGACCACTGTCCTGAAAAATTATGAACCGGCGACATTCAAGTGCATTTATCGCGATCTGATCAGGATTTACCTCCTGTCAGGACGATGGTATCTGTTCAAGGGGGTCTTGATGAATATCATATTTCTGCCACGCACCCTGGTCCGTCGCTGGAAAATTCAAGGTCATCGCGTTAAATCAGACCATGAAATATTTGTTCGAGCCGCAACGGGGCAGCCGAATGTAAACAGAGAGCCATAGCACTCCAGACAGGGGTTCGATCTTTATGGATAAGGCCATGAATGTCATTTTGGTTTCATATATGGATTTTACGGGGCCCGGCGTCATTCATATGTATCATTTTGCCAATGGTCTCGTTCGGAAGGGTCACAAGGTCTTGTTCCTGGTCAACGGTTCCCGTTCGAGCGTCAAAGCCATGGCTGAACCGCCCTTGTTTGATAGTGCCGAGATCCGTTTCAGGAATATGGGCCTGACACCAGCTCTGATCAGTAAAATCAAGCGGTTCCGACCTCATTTAATCCATCTGTGGACACCGCGCAACGTGCCGGCCCGGGTCGGCCTGGAATTGAAAAACCGGTTCGATATACCTTTGTTGGTGCATTATGAAGATGACGAGGACATTCTCTTCGAGCAGGCAGACAGCGGCGATTATTTTCGTCATCTTTCATTTGCCATTGATACGTTTCTTCATCCGGACAAGTGGGTCTGGGTCCACCCTTTCACCTATCAATGGATCAATGTCTATGCGGACAGATTGACCGTGATCTCGCCGGCATATGGTCGGGCCCTCGAGGCACACTGGGGTCGGACCGCGTCATTGCTCATACCGGGTGTGGACCTCGCACGCTTCTCGCCGGATGTGGTCCGTGATGGTAAACTCGTGCACAGTCTTGGGCTGGAAGGCAAGAAGGTCCTTGTTTACGGCGGATCGATCGCCAAATTCTACGAATTCCAGATACTCCTCGAAGCGTTCCGGCAGATTGCCGGGAAATTTCCGGACTTGCATATCATCCAGTATGGTCGCAATTTCATGTCGAAAGAGGTTAACGCTTTTCTCGAACAGCATGATCTGTCCGCGCGAGTTCATTTACTGGGCCAGGTCCCTCATCATGAAGTCGAGCGATATCTGGCTCTGGGAGACATTCTGGTCCAGCCGGGCCAGAACAATCAGTTCAACCTGCACCGTTTGCCCTCGAAAATACCCGAGTACATGGCCATGGGACGACCGGTCATCCTTTTCTCCTGTGGGATTGGCGAGTATTTCGAACACCGACGTCATGCCTACAAGCTCGAAAACGGGACTGCAAGCGAGCTGGCTCAGGCCATCACCGAAATTATGTCTGATGAGAAGCTACGGCTGTTATTGAGCCGGGGCTCACGTGAAAAAGCAGTCGAGTTGTTTTCCTGGCCGAAGAGTGTTGATAATCTCGTGAGCATCTATCAGTCCACTGTGGTCAATCAGGTCTGCGCCAAGCCGACCTCGCCACGAATCGACCGGACCGGTTTACCGGCAGCAATTACCCGGATGATCACCAGCGACTCGACCCGGACTTCCGAAGAAATATGGCAGGAACTGGCCGGTCTCCGGGAGTTTCATCGTAAAGTGACTGATACCGCATTGTATAAAGTCTATTTTTATATCAAACTTTATTTGAATCGTTTTTTAGGAAGGGAACAGAAACCATGACCAGGGTTTTGATCATTGCCGGTGATGTCTTACCACTGCCCGGTTATCCAACGACCGGTGCCGGTTTAAGGGCTTGGGGACTCGGCCAGGGGCTGATCAGTCAGGGCTTCGAGGTCCTTTATTCCATGCCCGAATATTATGTGCGGGCCGATAGTCATGGACCGGAGCGTGAACTCTGCTGGCACCCGGCCGATCGTGAAAAGCCCATCCGCCTGACCAAACCGGATGTGATCGTGGCATGTCATTGGCCCGCCATGCCGACACGACGACAGAATGTGCCCATTGTGCTCGATCTGCATGGCCCCCACCTCATGGAACGGTACTTCTGGGATAGGCAACAGGCCCGCTCCGGCGTCATGGAGAAAATTTCTGCTTTCAGAAACGCGGATTTTTTCATCTGTGCCGGAGAGCGACAGCGATATTATTTCTTTAATTGGTTGTTACTCGCAGGTTTTCCACTGGAATCACGTTTGATACGGGTGGTCCCCGTTTCGCTCTCGCCTGAGCTGCCGGTGCGAGTGAACGATAACAACGCCAAACAGGACACCACCTTTGTCTATGGTGGCATGTTCTTGCCGTGGCAGGACCCGGTCCGACCATTATTGACTCTGACCAGGACCATGACTGATCTGGACCGTGGTTCATTGCTACTCTTCGGTGGACCTCACCCGATCGTGAAGGACAGCAGCGGCACATTCGAACGGTTAATGCAGGAGCTTGATCGCCACGACAGGGTCCGGATAATGCCCTCGGTCCCACATGATGAGCTGATTAAAAGATATATGCAAGCCCAGGTGGCTTTTGATGTGATGGAGCCGAATCCGGAACGCGAGTTGGCCTATACCACTCGAACGGTCGAATATCTCTGGTGCGGTCTGCCCGTTATCTATACCGCGTATGGCGAGTTGGCCGGCCTGATCGGATCGTATGATGCGGGTTGGTTATGTGCCGCCCACGAGACGGAACGGCTCAGGGACATAATAAAAACGGTCCTGACTGATCCACAGGCTTGTCGTGACAAGAGTAATAATGCCCGCAAACTGGTCCGCGAGTGTCTGACCTGGGACAAAACCATCACTCCCCTGGCTGATTTTTGTCGCAAGCCGAGCCGGAGCTATCCATTCGAGCAAGTATTTCCTGTTCCTTCCTCCCTGTCAGAAACCGAGGCTGTTCAGCGGCGACCGCCCTGGTGGCAACGCTTGATCAAGTATTGGTCACATCCAACCTCTTCTTGTGTTTGAAAAATGAACCGAAGGGATGTAATACATACTATTTATGAAAACGAGATCCGAGTGTATGAAACATAGGTTTAGGCTGTATATGCTCATGGCTGCTTGCGGATTCTGGTTTATCCTGGGAAACCTTGGAGTGAGTCAGGCCAATAACTTGATGATCAGTAATATCTGCACACATGATCAGAATCTTCTCGATCATTATACTTATGTTCAATGTGATGTCGCTTGGGAGAATTCCTGGCGGAATAGAACAAATTGGGATGCAGTCTGGTTGTTCATCAAGTTCAAATGGATTGGTTCAGATTGGTCTCATGCTACACTGGGTGACCTCGTTACTGACCATATTATTCCTGCTGAAGCAGAGCTTGAACCGACTAACAAAGGTGTTTTTCTTTTCTCTAGTTACCCGAATACCGGTCAGGTTAATTATGAGAATATCAGCCTGCGTTGGAATTATGGTCAGAACGGTGTGCAAGACACTGACCTGGTCACCATAAAAGTTATCGGCATAGAGATGGTTTACGTGGGTCAGGCTTCTTTCTGGGTTGGCGACAAATCAACGACTAATATACATGGACATTTTTCTCAATGTGCCTCGAATAAGCCTTTCTATATTGACAATGAAGCCGCTCTAAAATTGGGGGGAACAAGCCAGTATCATCTCTGCAGTCATAATTCACAGGGTCTACCATTTCTTGATGATTTTAATTCCACCATGATTCAGAATTTACCGAGAGCTTTTCCCAAGGGCTTTAATCCTTTTTATTGTATGAAATATGAGCTTACCCAGAAGCAGTATGCTGATTTTTTAAATACGCTTACCACCCAACAGAGTATCGCTCGTTTTCCGGATGAATTCGGGAATGATCGGCATTCAATTTATGTTGAGGATGGTTATTTTAAAGCCCTTTCTCCTGATCTCCCCTGTAATTTTATCAATTGGGAAGATGGTTTGGCTTATGCTGATTGGGCTGCTCTTCGACCGATGACCGAGCTGGAATTCGAAAAAGCCTGTCGCGGACCCGTGTATCCGGTTCCGAATGAATTCGCCTGGGGCACAGCGATTGTGGCCGATCAGCTTTATGACTTCAGTTCTCTTGATCAACCCGATGAGTCGATTATTAATAATTATTGTATTGGAAACGGTTGCGGCAACGCCATCTACAATCAAACAATAGATTGTACACTTTTTAGAGGCCCGGTCCGGGTTGGCATCTGTGCTGCTCACTCTTTCAATACAACTCGTATTTCAGCCGGTGCCAGTTATTATGGTATTATGGAATTAAGCGGCAATCTGACTGAACGGACAGTGACAGTCGGATCATCCGCCGGACGTCAGTTCACGGGTAATCATGGAGATGGTCTTCTGGCAACAGACGGTTCAACCAATGAATCAAACTGGTTATTAATTGTGAATGGAGGCTTGTGTTGGCGCGGTTTCGGCTGGTTTAGTGCTTCCGGAGAAATAAGGGTTTCCAACCGGATTGGGGCGAATAGGCCGGCAGATTCCCGCCTACCACATCACGGTATTCGTTTTGTCCGTTCTGCATACATATTTCTGGAGAGAAACTCTCGTTTATTTTCAACAAGTCTGACAGATAACTGAGACATATTCATGAACGCCATCAAATCGCGAAATATGATCTTGAGACAATGGTCGATTCTTGGAATTATAATATTTCTGATCGGTCATGGTTCATTAGCATCTGCACAATTTTTGGGCGGTGATGGTGATGGATATTGCAGCATCGAATACATCGGTCCCTTGGATTCAACAACAGGTGTTCCTTCAATTTCGAGTTGGACTACAGTGTTCTTATGCTTAACTATAATGTTCTTGCTCGCCTGGAATAATTTTAAAAAGAGAAAAGCCCGATTAGGGGCCGAATCTGATTCTCGCTGTCATTGATAACTGCATTAATAGAGTTCAGACCGGGTTTAGGAAAGGGAGTGGGCGATATGGTCCATGATAGGAATGCAGAAAAAAAGGAACGTTATCAGGATATCTTTCGGGATATAACCGAGAAGTGGCAGGCACGTTGGCAGGCTGCGCAATTATATAAAACGGTTGTAGACGACACGCGACCCAAATTCTATTGTCTTGATTTCTTCCCCTATCCTTCTGGAGCGGGTTTGAGTGTCGGCCATCTTCGTAATTATGTCCCTTCGGATGTGGTCTCGAGAGTAAAAAAAATGCAGGGTTATTCGGTCCTGCATCCGATGGGCTGGGACGCTTTTGGCTTTCCGGCAGAAAATTATGCCATCCAGCAAGGGGTCCATCCGGCCAAGACGACCCGGCGAAACATTGATAACTATAAACGCCAGATGAGCCTGGTCGAGTTGTCCTATGATTGGGACAAGGAAATCAGTTCTGTAGACCCGGCTTATTATCGGTGGACGCAATGGTTCTTCCTGCTGCTCTACAATCGTGGCCTGGCTTATCAGGCCGAGGGGGCCCAGTGGTGGTGTCCGGAGTGCAAATCGGTCCTGGCCAACGAACAGGTCGAAAATGGCCGTTGCTGGCGTCACCCGGACGTGATCGTAACCAAGAAGACATTGAAACAGTGGTTCTTCAAGATAACCGAGTACTCGGACGCATTGCTTGACGATTTGCAGTTGATCGATTGGCCCGACCATATCAAGAAGATGCAGGAGAACTGGATCGGCAAGAGTTACGGGTGCGAAGCCCTGTTTCGAGCGGCCAATCCCGAAACGGGTAAAGAATACGATTTCCCTATCTTCACCACCCGGATAGATACCGTATTTGGGGTGACCTATATGGTCATAGCCCCCGAGCATCCACTTGTTGGTGAATTGACGACCGAGGGACAGCGCCAGCAGGTCAGGCACTATGTCGAATCGAGCAAGAGCAAATCGGAAATCGATCGTCTGTCCCTGGAAAAGGAAAAAACAGGGGTCTTTACCGGTTCTTACGCGATTAATCCACTCACCAATGAACAGATACCGATCTGGATTGCTGATTATGTCCTGGTGGGATATGGCACGGGAATTGTCATGGCCGTGCCAGCCCATGACACACGTGATTATGCGTTTGCCCGAAAATATGAGTTACCAGTCCGGGTGGTTATCTCATCGGACGGCCAGGTGAACGAGCTTGATCAGGCATATACCGAGCCCGGGATTATGGTCAATTCCGGCATGTTTGATGGTTTATCATCACCGGAAGCCATCGGAAAAATTACTGATTGGTTGGCTGAACGACACCTCGGACGGCGCCAGGTCAATTACAAAATCAGAGACTGGTTGATCTCGAGACAGCGCTATTGGGGTGCCCCAGTCCCCATTATTCACTGTGAGCGCTGCGGCACCGTCCCGGTACCGGAACACGAATTGCCCGTCCTGTTGCCTGACCTGGATAATTTCAGTCCGACCGGGACCGGGGAATCGCCTTTGGGCCGTTGCCGGGACTTTGTCCAGACCACCTGTCCGAGCTGTGGCGGCCCGGCCAGGCGTGAGACCGATACCATGGATGGTTTTGCGTGTTCCTCATGGTATTTTCTGCGGTTCCCCGACCCATCGTATACCCTGGGACCATTTAATCCCGGACTGATCAAGTATTGGTTGCCAGTCGATCTTTATATCGGTGGGGCCGAGCATGCGGTCATGCACCTGTTGTATGCCCGATTCTGGGTCAAGGTCATGTTTGATGCGGGCCTGGTCCAATTTAAAGAACCCTTTGCCAAGCTCCGTAATCAGGGAATGCTCCTCGGCGAAGATGGCTTTAAAATGTCGAAATCAAGGGGCAATGTCGTCACACCCGATGTCGTGGTCGATAAATATGGGCCCGATAGTGTCAGATTATACGTCCTCTTTCTCGGTTCATTCGAGCAGGATGTCGCCTGGGATGAGAAGGCCATCAGCGGCATCCAGCGTTTTCTGAACAGGTTCTGGGAGATTGTCCTCGAATTCCCCGGTTGTCCCGGCAGCGAACAGCAGGACATGACCGAACACGAGCTGTTTGGGACACTTAACTATGAGCTCAATTATACCATCAAGAAAGTGACTGACGATTTCGAGGCATTCGCCTTCAATACAGCCATTGCCCAGCTGATGACCCTGTTGAATACCATGTCACAAGCCAGTACCGTCCCTGGTTTTGGGAACACACCACTCTGGTCGCATACGCTCGAGACCATGCTCGTGCTCCTGGCGCCAATGGCACCCTTCATCTGTGAGGAGCTCTGGGAACGGACGGGACGCTCCGCACGCCTGGGCAGTGTTCACAAGCAGAAATGGCCGGTCCATGATGCCGCCGCTCTGGTCCGCGAGACTGTTCTGTATCCGGTCCAGGTGAATGGGAAAATCAGGGACAGGATTACCGTCCCGGCGGATATAAGCGAAGAGAAACTCAAGGAGCTGGTCCTGGCAAGTGAGCGGATTCAAAAGCACCTCGATAACGGTGAAATCGTCAAATTCATCGTTGTGCCCAGACGATTGATCAGCATTGCAGTCAAGATGCGGTAAGGCGTTCAAACGTCCCGATTCTGGAATGATTGCCGGGACCCGAACCAAACCTGGTCACAGCAGCGGATAATGGGGATCATCATCACGCAGAAAGAGCAGCAACATGACCTGCACAGAAACGAAGCAATTTTGAGTTCTGTCTTGTCCGGCTGTGCTTGGATACCGTGCAGATATTGGCAGGTCCTGTTTCTTGTCCTGGTATTCTCCTTGGGTTCCTGCCATCCCATAGAACGGACCGTGAAACTCATTCCGGGAACTGATCTGCAAGCAATCGTCTGGAATCAAGCTTTCGATAATAATCAGACCTATCTGGCTTTCAGATTGTACGATATCAGCATCAATACAAGCTTGCCGATCAAGCAGGTCAGACCGGATCAAACGATTGATTACCTGGGCCTGGAGCAAGGACATGATTATCTGGTCCTGGTCCGTTTATATCCACGGGGCCTGGTAGGCCTGGAAACATATAGTCTACTGGTGGACATAGACGGACATGAGCTTGGTCCCCTGCCGTTAACCGGTTATTCTTATTTTATGACCTGGTCCCTTCCCCTGCATTATACCGGGAAACATCCCGAATGGAGCAGGGTCACCTTTAAGCTTCTACAAGGTGTTGGCTTCGGTCTGGATAAGTATGAACGCATCGTACGTTTAATTGGAAAAGAATCGGCCCAGCCGGGTATCCCACTCTTTTCCGATAAACCTCTGTCCATTGATGTCCGGATCGATCAGCCGGTCCGACTGCATTTTCAGGTCGATCCTGCCCTATTCGACCCCTTGATCTCATTACAACTCAAGAAAAGCGAGACCATCTTCTCCGAGGACCAGGAAACGGATTCATGGAAAATCAGAAATGACGGGACTTCAAAGTTAACGGTAGTCAAAAATCGGGGTAAGCCCGATCATATTCCCATCAAAGTATCATTTCAAAGTTCCCGGGGGAATAACTCTATTCTCCTGGATAGGGAGATACTCTATCAGGACCGCTGGGAGCCCATAAGCCTGGATCTGAGTTCCCTGGTCGATCATCGAGGCCAATTGGTTTTCGAGTGCGGTCAGCCATCGCGGACCGAGTCGTCGCACGATTTTCTCTGTACTTTGTCTGATTTGAGCGTCAGTTGTGTAAGCCGGACACAGTCGAAGAAACAAGACCCGGGCACATATACATCGGGAGCGCTGGTAATTGACCGGGAAGATGGCGGCATTTCTGCTCCGCCTTCAATCGGACCGACACAATTGAATGCTCTTTTAATCTCGCTCGATACACTCAGAGCTGATGCCCTCGGTTGCTATGGTAATCCGACCATTAAAACCCCGATCATCGATCTACTCAGTCGGACCGGTTTACTCTATACCTCTGTGCAAAGCCAGGCCAACCTGACCTTGCCCTCGCATACTTCAATGCTCTATGGTCTCCCGCTTCTGCAACACGGTATCTACACGAACTTTGCAGTCCTGCCGACCAGTCTGATCGGTTTGGACCAGGTTTTCACGCAAGCCGGTTATTCAACGACCATGGCCATAAGCGCAATTCAGCTCAATCCATGGATAACGGGCCTGGGTCGTCAATTTCAGAAGGTTTATCACTGTTTGGTCCCCCAAAAGATTGCCGAACAGACCCTCAATCCGGTCATGGACTGGTTGGATTATTTGGCTGGCCTACACAGTACCGTTCCCTTCTTCTGTTTCATTCACTTGATGGATGCCCATGCCACGTATGAACCAAAACCTTGCTTTAACCGCTATTATTATGATTCCAATCCGCGGACATACAGGGGGCGAGTTCTTCTTGATTCCGAACCTTTTCTGATGACCCAGCCCTTTCATGATTTGTATGCCGACTGGCTCAAAGATGTTCGTGATCCGAACTATGCCCCGGCCCTCTATCTGGGGGAAATCAGTTATATCGATCAACAGCTTGAACTGCTTTTCCGGAAACTCGTACAACTCGGGTTCTGGTCCCGTACCGTGATGATGCTGACCTCGGACCACGGCGAATCATTAGGTGAACATGACATTTTTTATGATCATATGGGTATGTGGCAACCGAATTTTCATATACCGCTCATTATTAAACCGGTTGGATCGGAAGCGGGAATGCAGATCGAGACGGTCCGGCATGTCAATATTGCCCCCACCTTGCTGCGTTTGCTCGATGTGCCGATACCCGCTGCCATGCAGGGCGAGTTGATAGCCATACCTCACCTAACGGCTGGGCAGGACCGAATGAACCGCAAGGAGTATACGGTCCTGGAATCGAGCGATAATACCGCTGTAGCCATAGTACACGATCCATGGAAACTCATTATTCATCAGAAACAGACCGAATTTTTCCCGATGGTTGATGAACTCTTCAATCTGGACATCGATCCCCAGGAAAAGGAAAACGTCCTGGGAAAAAATCCGACCATTGCCGATCAGTTATTCCAGTTTTATATTGAATGGCAGCAGGGCACGGGTGCAGTCCATGAAAAACGGCAGGCCCAATCAGCTAATATAACCCTCAAAGAGAGCCTGAAAGCACTCGGCTATATCGATTATGGCCAGTAGTTGGCTTGTAAGCAAACAGGATTCGGTCCCTTCCCGGACCGGTCTCGATCTTGAAACTCTCGTGGATGTGCTCCATGATATTTAACCGGGATGTGCACTATCGCCCCCGGTAGGAAGGAGCTTGACCATGAAACCCGCACCCGTGTTCTGGACAGAATTCAATTCCGATGATCGGACCAAAACAAAGAAAATGAAACAATTACTTATTCAGGCAGGCATTGAGGAAATCGTGCATGAGCGTGATTTGGTTGCCATCAAAGTCCATATCGGTGAAGCCGGTTGCACGACCTATATGGACCCGGCCCTGATTGCCGAAGCAGTCTCGTTAATCAAACGAAAAAAAGCATTACCTTTTATTACCGACACAGCCGTTCTGTATCGCAGTCGGCGGAGCAATGCCGTAGAACACAGTCTGCTGGCCCATGAACATGGGTTTGATTATACGGGTGTTGGGGCCCCCTTTTTGCCTGCTGACGGACTGCTCGGTAAAAGTGAAGTGATTGTTCCGATCAAAGGCAAGCATTACCAGGAAGTCCGAGTGGCCGCATCGGCCCTCGAAGCGACTGCTATCGTCGTCTTCAGTCATATGACCGGGCATCTCGGCACCGGTATCGGAGCAACCCTGAAGAATATCGGCATGGGCTTTTCTTCACGCAAAGGAAAACTGTCTCAACATTCAACCATGAATCCCCGGATCAAACAGGAAAAATGTACGGATTGCGGTGATTGTATCGAATGGTGTCCTGAAAAGGCTATAACAGATCCGGATGGTTTTGCGGTCATCGACCCCAATTTGTGTATCGGCTGCGGCCAGTGTTTGGCCGTCTGCCGTTTCGATGCCGTCACCTACAACTGGGGCGTGAAAAGCCTCGAACTTCAGGAAAGAATGGTCGAACATGCTCTCGGTTTGATTTCCAAAAAAGGCCAGCACATGCTCTTCGTTAACCTGCTCCTGAAAGTGACCAAGGATTGTGACTGTATGGGTGATGCGGGACAACCCGTCATCCCCGATATCGGGGCTCTGGCTGCACGAGACCCCGTCGCCCTCGATCAGGCTTCGCTCGATCTGATCAAAGAACACACCGGCAACAGAATTGGGACCTATGCTTATCCCAAACTGCAGGAAGACCATCAGGTCCGCTATGCTGAAAAACTCGGACTGGGAACGAGAAAATATTCTCTCATCAAAATCTGAGAATGTGCTTCAGATAGTGTCAATCGCGGACCCAGCCGGGCAGGCCGCCTGCCCGCTTGACCTCATAGTCAAGGTCCTCTAATTCCTGCTTAGCGTTGGCAATATTTTCCGTGATGGTGTCTTTTTCTTGTAGCAGTCTCGTCCTCTCGCTTCGCTTTTCCTGACTTTTCAGATCTTCGTCATTATTCACTCGGCGGAGTTCTTTGCTGATCTCTTGTAACCGGTTTTCTCCGTTTTCGATAGTGCTTTCCAAAGCCCGTTTTTTATCACGCCACCAGGACTCGTCGTGTCCATCACTGTCCACGTACGGAGTGGGTGTTCCCTCAATCCGGTCCGGATTGTCCTGCGAAGCATCGTCCTCATCGGTATCTCCCTGGTCGGCTTCCGCTTCTTCATTCGCCTGGGTACTTTTCAAATATCCCTGGTATCCCCCCGGGGTCGTCGTGGGGGTCGGGGTCGGATGGATTATAGCTTTAATTAATTCCGCACCTTCGGGGGGAGGGGCCTCGGTCACATGGATTTTTCCGTCCTTGTCCCGCCAGGTATAGACATCGGAATCGGCAAAAGCGATCAAATTTACGAGAAAAGCTGTTATCAACAGACTGATGGTGGCGATAATCACTTTTTTCAGCATATGTTCATCCTTTGATCAGAACTTTCCTTCGATTTTAGTAGGGTGGGTCAAGACTGATATTCAGAGTTCCTCCATCATCAATAAAAAAATAGTCGGGACCCCATTCCCAATCATTGTCTATGGATTCAGAAAAATACAGATGTCTGCCCTCATAACGCCAGCCTGTAATGGTCAGCGACTCATAAGCCTGCACTGTTCCCACGTAATGATCATCGATATAGTTATCGACATAATAAGGCGTGTTGTTATGATAGATTATCCGTTCGAGGTCATCATCATCGTCGTCGTCATCGTCGTCGAAGACCAGACACGATAAACAGAGCATCGAGCACAGGCCAATAAGGCCAAGCACCAGTATATACCGAAAAGGTGAGTATTTCATAAACCACTCCTTTCGTTCGGACATGTTTTACTTTCCCCAAACGGTACAATAACGAGTTCAACATTGAAAATCAAGGGAATAAAATGCATTCGGGTGGTGTTTATTTGTCTGATGTTAAAAAACCTTGAGTAAGCTCAACTCGTGGACGAGGTTAGGAGTCATCAGGCCTGATTCCTTCAAAACGCGCAATTCCCCATCAGAAAAGAATCGACCTTGTTCGATTTCAGTCTCGTTCAGTTGAAACGGACCCTGAAAAAAGCAGCGATAGGTCGTGACCAATTCCGTTTCCACGCTGGTCTGCCAGAGATAACGATGCAGAAAAATGAGCGGTATCACCGGGATGCCAAGCTCTTCGAGCATTTCACGCCGGGCTGCCTGCTCAGGGTTCTCGCCCCGGGCCAGATGTCCGCCGACCGAAGTATCCCATTTCCCCGGTTGGATGAATTTGGTCTGGCTTCTCTTCTGCAGAAAAAGACGTTCCTGATCGTCATACACAAAAATATGAACAGCACCATGAATGAGCTCGGGATTGCCGTGACAGGTATGCCTGGTCGCGATGCCGATTACCTTGCCCGAAGGATCGAGCCGGTCGACCTGTTCATCGGGATCATGATCGATCGTATCAGGAATAGTCATGCTCTTCTCATGATTCACAGGATACAGAATGTTTTTCCTCAAATACAGCCATATTGTTTGGCACAATTCGGTATTGAACTCTATAATAGTCCTTTTTCCGGATACTGTCACGCCATTTTGGACAACTGCGACCTGAAAAGACTGGAAAAATGCTACTACTTCCGTTATAGTTTCTTATCATTCTATTGATGATATAATGATCCGAATTTGTTTCGACACAGTCTGAGATCACCTTGTTCCAAGCTTGATTGAGAACAATATCAAGCAGAGAGGGGAGGCACCATGCCGAAAAGTGCTCACATGGTATTATTTCTGCTACTTCTTTTAACCTTGTCAGGTTGCCTGACAGTCGGAAAGCTTGCAGTCACAATCATCTGGACTGAAAAGGACATTAACCCGCTCCTGCACTTGGATTATTTTGATATCTCGTCCAGTGCAGCCACGGCAGAGGAAGTCCGACAGGATTACCAAACCCTGATCGATCAGGTAAAAGGCGAAGAGTATGTCCAGGAGCGAGCGAGCGAAGGATTGATTGTCCTCGAACGCAAACTCGAAATCGTAGCCGGGAAAATAAACGGTCATGAGAAAGTAACGATCAAGGACTTGGCTTTTCTGAGCGATAAACTCAAACTGATCAGCACTGAAAATGAACGGCGGCTTGTCCTCGATCAAGACGAGGAAGAACTGGTCGAAACCAATGCCAGGGTTGTGCAGGAAAACGAGAACACGGTCCTGATCTGGCCTGTATCCGAGAAAAAGCTGTTCTACACGATCCGTTTAAAGGACAATCCCGCAGCCGTCGATCAGAACCGTTCTGAAATGCTGCGTTTGGTCCAGGCCTATTTGAATCCTCAACAAAAGCCAGGCTCAGACCATGACCTGACAAAAACACCTTAATAACAGGATATCTGCTTCTGTTTGAATCATGAGCCACTCGAATCTTCATCGTTGGTTAAACCCGGCCCTGATCATCATCATTGCCCTGGTTATGGGCGGCTTTATGGTCCTGCTGAGCGTGATCGAGATGCAATACGGACAAAAATTGATCCGCGATCTGGTGTTCGAGAAAGGGATAGTGCTTCTGGACCAGATCGAGCAGAGTGGTTCACTGGCTGTGCGGGCCGGGGAACAAGTCGAACACGAACTGGAAGAAAGACTGCTGACCGCGGCTCTGGCTGTGGCCCAACTCGAACATTCCCAAACGATCGACCAGTTGACCCTTCAGGCCCTGGCAACGCAATTCCGGCTCAAAACAGTGCACCTGGTGGGAGCGAACGGTAAAATAGAAATGACGAACCAGCCGGCAGACCATTTTGACTCGATGACCGGAGGTGATTTTCAAGCCATGTTTTCAGACCTTTTTGCCGGGACCACTGAAAAGATGGTTGTGGGACTGCATATGTCATCGAATCAGGAAGGTTTGCGCTACTCGGCTGCGGTCCGCCGGCTTCGAGCAGGAATTGTCGTGGTGAGTATCGATGCCGCAGTCCTGACAAAGTTCCGCCGATCTTTTGGATTGGGACGGTTGGTCCGCGATGCGGCCACTTTACCGGGCGTACAATACGTGGTCATACAAGACAAGATGGGCATAGTTGCATCAAGCAGTGGTGTCCAAGAGTTGCTGGCCATTGAAGCAGACCCTTTTCTCGAGCAGGTACTCTCGAGCGGTCAAGCCCATTTTCGCGAATCCCGCTTCGAAGGAGATGAAGTGTTCGAGGTGGTCCGAGCAATGAACGTATCCCCTCTTCTGTCCGGGCTGGTCCGGATAGCATTCGGGGCACGGGAAATAAGAACTTTGGAACACAAGTCCAACCGCCGCCTGCTGGTTACCTTTCTGGTTCTTTTTTCCATATTGACCCTGGCCACCTATTCCCTGGTCATTTACCATAATCTGAGTGTTACCCGCCAGGCCCGTGACGAGATAGCCAATCTATCGGACGCAATCCTACGGGATATGGCCGATGCCGTTCTGGTCGTGGAGCCGGATCGTCGGATTAAGCTGTTCAACCAGCAAGCCCAAATCTTATGCGGTGGTCAACTCGAAACCCTGCCGGACAGCCTGGTAGCAATATATGATCGTCTCGTTCAAAGCAGTATTAACCAGGTGACCGGGATTGATATGCTCGACCGGAACGGTCTGATGCGGACCATAATCGTGTCTGCTTCAACCCTGTCATTTTCAGAAGAGACCGGTCCCCTGACTGTTTTTCTGTGTCATGATATTACCGAAGAACAGAAACTGCAGCGACAGGTCCGGGAAAATGAAAAGACAGTGGCCATGGGTAAACTGGCCGCCGCCGTAGCCCATGAAATCAGGAATCCGCTCAATGCAATCGGAATGGCGGTGCAGAGGCTCAAAACAATAGTCACCACACCCTCGGGTCATGACCATGCCACAAACTTGCTTAATATTGTTTCCGAAGAAATAGGTCGTCTCGATGGGATTATCACCCAGTTCCTCAAATTCGCTCGGGCACCCGTGATCGCGCCTCAACGGGCCGATCTGGCCCGAACTGTGCAAAGGGCTGTTGATGAGATCAAAACACTGGCCCAATCGCATGGGATCACCGTGACCAGCACCGGTCCGGCCGAATGTCTGCTTGATTTTGACGAACAACAACTCTTCCAGGTATGCCTGAATGTCTTGACCAATGCCGTTGATGCCTGTCATGAGCAGGGAGCACCGGGACCACATCAGATCAGGGTAACAATAGTAGAAACCGACCTGAAAGTCGCCATCCGTATCTCTGATACGGGACGGGGCATGGATAAAGCAGAACTGGATCGCGTGTTCGATCTGTATTATACAACCAAGGACAGAGGGACTGGATTGGGATTGCCCATTGCCCTGAACATCGTCCAGGCCCATCACGGCACGCTCGAAATCGATAGCGAGGTCAATCGGGGCACCACGGTCACGATTACTCTGTCCAGGGGGACAACTGATCATGAAGGGTAAAATTCTGGTTGTGGATGACGAAAAAAACCAGCGCATTCTCGTTGCCGATTTCCTGAAAGAACTGGGTCATGAGATCGTAACGGCTGAGAATGGCGAACAGGCGTGCGAACTGATCGAAAAACAGGCTTTTAATCTGGTTATTTCCGACTATAAAATGAAAAACATCGACGGCATCGCCGTGTTGCGGGCCGTAAAGGAACATAACCCGTCCATTGGCGTTATCCTCATCTCCGCTTTTGGGACAGTCGAAACTGCGGTCGAAGCCATGAAAGCCGGAGCAGATGATTTTTTGGTCAAACCGATCAATCTCGAGCAATTGTCCACCTATATCCAGAAATCTTTGGCCCATCATGCCCTGGTCAGGGAAAATCGTGAATTGAAGACCAGGCTGGCGGAACGCTTTCGCCTGGACAACATCATCGGCGAGAGCGGGACCATGCAGGAGGTCATCAATCTGGCCGGTCGGGCCGCGGCAAGCACGGCGACCATCCTGATCAGGGGTGAAAGTGGGACCGGAAAAGGACTCCTGGCCCAGGCTATCCATTATGCCAGTGACCGTGCCCAGGCACCCTTTCTCGAGATTAATTGCGCCGCCTTGTCTCCCGGTCTTCTGGAAAGTGAACTTTTCGGCCATGAAAAGGGGGCTTTTACCGGGGCAGACCGGCTCCATCAAGGTAAATTTGAAATGGCCCATCGGGGCACATTGTTCCTGGATGAAGTCGGCGATCTCCCCCCTGATGTCCAGATCAAACTCTTGAATGTCATTCAGAGCAAGTCCTTGATGCGCGTCGGCGGAAATACCAAAATCCAGACCGACGTCCGGCTCGTGGCCGCGACCCATCGCGATCTCGAACAGATGATTAAAGACAGAACATTCAGAGAAGACCTCTATTTCAGACTCAATGTGGTCGCATTGCTGATCCCGCCGCTCCGTGAAAGAAAGAGCGATATTCCCCTGCTGATCGACCACCTGTTGCATAAACACGCTCATCAGAACAAGAAATATATTCAGGGTCTGACCCGTGAAGCACTCGATCTGCTGATCACCTATGATTATCCGGGTAATGTCCGTGAACTGGAAAACGCCATCATGCGGGCTGTGGTCCTGGCCAGAGATACGGTCATTACCCCGGCTGACCTGCCTCCAACCCTGCATGCTCTCGAAGACCGGACCGAAACGATCGAGCCGACTCCGGGAAAACAAACCCTGACCGAGAGGGTCGAACGGCTCGAAAAACAATTGATCAGCCAGGCCTTACGCCAAAACCGGGGAATACAGACCCAGGCTGCCCTCATGCTTGGGATCAATGAACGGAATCTGCGCTACAAGATGCGGAAATATGGACTGTCTGCAGAAATGTTTAAAGACTAGATTTCGATAACAACATGATGCAGGATCATTGAACAGACAATGGATCTGAACACGACCAAATACGTATCAAGGACTGGTCTTATTCTTTTTTTAGTGTCGTTGACCATACTGGTCATCGCTAGTATACCAGCCCTGACTTCGCTTTTCGTATCGGATGATTTCATCCTGGTCGAAGCCGTTAAAAACCGAGGTCCCTGGGGTATTCTCGTGCAGTCCGAAGGGGGCTTCTTCAGGCCCCTGGTCAGTGCCAGCCTGTACCTCGATTATTCGTGCTGGCATCTCGATCCACTCGGCTATCACCTGACCAACCTGATCGTGCATGTTCTGAATTCACTACTACTGTGCATTATCATCCTTCAATTATTGACCGTTTTCCCCGGCTCCAATGCCGCCCGTTCACTGTTAGCCATGCTCGGCGCATCTCTCTTTCTATGCCTGCCCAGCCATAGTGAAACCATTTTCTGGATATCTGCGAGACCGGACCTGCTGGCAACCACCTTCTTTCTGGCCGCCTGGTCCTGTTATTTTATGTCGAGCATTGTGGACTGCCCCCGATATTCTTGGTCTCTCTGTTCATGTATCTTTTTCGGATTGGCCCTGGCTTCCAAGGAATCAGTCCTGTTCTTTCCGGGCCTGGTCCTGGCCTGTGAATTTTTTTTGAGCCGGATGAAGGGAAGGCAATATTGCCCCTCAAACAAAGGATTGCTCCTTGTTCTGGGATATATCCTGATCGAGGCATTCTATTTCGTTATTCGATTCCATAACACCGGCACGATCATCGGCGGTTATGGAACTGATGTTCACCTAGCCCTGTCTCCGGTCCAATTGCTGAAAAATGCCTTGTCCTTCTGTTCCAGAACTGTGTTACCCGCCCTGCCCGGCAAGTTGACTGTCCCTCTTTTATTTCTTGGTTTACTTGTGATAATCGGTAGCCTCTTCCTCACCAGAAAAGTAAAAATGAATTATATTCACACTCCGATCTGGCTACTGATCGTCTCTTTTTTTCTTTCGTTAATACCAGTTTTTACTTTAGGCGTCTCGAAAATTGACAGTCAGGGTGAACGCTTTCTCTACCTCCCTTCCGTCTTCGCTCTTTGTCTCCTGGTCGTCCTCGGTGATCATATTTTGAAAAAGCCTCGTAAACTCATTATTGCCGCGATATTCATGATCATCGCCTCCATATTCCCGCTCCATATGAATGCCCGAAACTGGGAGCGGGCCGGCATGGTCTGTAAGGACCTGATCGCCGATCTGCAGGCGTTGCACGACCATCATATAGTATGTCTGGCCAACCTGCCCGATAACCTGCGTGGGGCCTATATCTTTCGCAACGGTCTGGATCAGGCCCTGAAACTCTTCTCAGGTCCGGAAGCCCCTGTCTCGGTTTCAATCCTGTCCTGGCAAACCCTGCTGACCCAACGGGATAAACCACATCTCATAATACATAATCAGGGGATCGAGTTGGTCCTCACCCATCCAGGTCAATACTTCCATACAACCGTATCCACACCTGGGCCGGCCTGTCAGGATTATCAGGCCCATCTCAAGGCACCAAACCGACTCTTCATTCATTATGACCGCGGTTGCCTTTCTCACCCACTGCTCATATTTTCTGATGGTCGACTCTTCGACTTGTTTAAACAATAGAAAAGAGAGAAGGAGGGACATTCTACATTCTACAAATCAATATTTTCTACTCGAAATGAACAGTTGTGCTTATTTCTTAAGTAAAATTTTCAGGTAGTCAGATATGAAGCGTGATGTTGATCGACTCTCGGCTCAGCAATTACTCGAGACGCGTCAATTGTAGTGGAACGAGTGTTTTTCCGGGTTTCTGGGGATTGCGATTCAGAAACTTCAGCATTTGGACAAGCCTGAACCGGTTCTTTCTGATTTATGACAGGTATTTTAAAACACAGGCGCATTGATTTGTGTGGAGCCAGATAATGTTAGGCAATGATCATTACCAGCAGAAATACCATGAATTTGATGGTTTTTACACCATAACGACGGTTCCGCTATTTCTGGTAGAAGGTACAAAGATTTGACTGTCCCCTATTTCCCATCGCAAGCAAAGCGGCACAGGGCAGGAGCAGCACAAAATAACGTTCCCGGAAATAGAACTCGGGACAGATCGAGAGCAGTGAAGAGACGGTCAGCACCACCAGGAACAACCGTCTCTGACCAGACAGGCTTTTGCTCAGGAGCATGATGCTTCCGAGGTCGATCAGAATCCACTTGCATGTCCCTTATGATCCTTATTTTCTTAAAAGTGACAAATTGGAGGTAAGAACGATGACAACGCAGACGATTTACACTATAATATAGAATATAATATGATAGTAATTGATAGAAGGAAAAGGATGTCCAATGTTAGTATCCGTTCATTGGGGCGTTTTTAGATCGTCTCGAGGATGGAAAATGAATTGAATGGTGTTGTCGTTCATGACGAATAGTGGCCGAAAGTGAAGCATATGGAAAAACAGACAAACGGATCATCATCAGATTTACTTCCTTCCGACGAATGCTTTCAGAAAGCCCGTCGGATGTTGGACGATACGCCTCAATTACTGGACCATATCATGAAATCGATGGGTGACGGGCTTAGCATTCAGGACCGGAACATGCGGATCGTGTATCAGAACAAGTTCATGGAAGACACCTTCGGGGCGCATATTGGGAAGTACTGCTATAGGATTTATGAAAAACGTGATCATGTCTGTGTGGGCTGCCCGATCGTCGAGTCTTTTCGGACCGGTAATGTGACCAAAGCGTTGCGTGTTGGGATTGCCAAGGACGGGACCCCTTATCGTTTCGAGAATATTGCTTCATTGTTGCGTAACAATCAGGGTGAAATAGTAGCGGGAATCGAATTGTGTCGAATTGTAGAGGACCGGGAGCGGGCGATCGACGAATTGAAATCAACGATGGAGCAGTTGAACCAGCGTTATCTTGAGCTGCAGCAGGCTGAAACCGCTCTACGCGAGAGCGAATCTCGCCTGAAGGACATTGCCCTGAGTACCAGTGACTGGTTTTGGGAGGTTGATACCGAATGGCGCTATACTTACTGCAGTGATGGAGTTCAGCGGATACTCGGTTGTCACCCAGATGAACTGATTGGTAAAACACCTTTTGACTTCATGCCCCCGGAAGAGGCGAAAGCAATCCGTGAGATGTTTAACCAGCTTGCCACGAAAAAGAAACCGATCGAAAATTTTGAAAACCTGAACATAAGTACAAAAGGTCAACGAGTCTATCTGTTGACGAACGGTTTAGCCATACTCGATCAAAATGGAAATCTTCTTGGGTATCGGGGGGCTGATCAGGATATAACCCGACGTAAGCGGATGGAAGACGATCAACGGAAACTCATGGATGAACTCAAGCGATCCAATGCCGAATTGGAGCAGTATGCCTTCGTGACATCACATGATCTTCAGGAACCTTTGCGTAAGATCGGCAGTTATTTGGAACTACTATCTTATCGTTATAACGAGCAATTGGACCAGGATGCTCGTGAGTTTATCGAGTACGCCGTGGATGGTGCTCAGCGGATGAAGATTATGATCAATGATCTGCTGATGTATTCCCGTTTGGGAAAGCGGGATATAGTCTTCACTCCCGTTGATATGAACAAAGTCTTTCAAAAAGTGTGTAACGACTTGGAAATAGCCATTCGTGAAAACAACGCGGTTATTTCCTGTGATCCGCTGCCGGTTGTAACGGCAGATGGTTCACAGCTCCATCAACTCTTCCGTAATCTCATCACCAACGCCATAAAGTACCATGGGCAGGAGCCGCCCCATATTCACATTTGGGCCGAGCGGCAGGAGCGGGCCTGGCAGTTTTGTATCAACGACAATGGCATCGGTATTGCTCCACGTTTTTTCGAAAAAATCTTTCATGTATTTCAGCGACTACACCCGGCGGGCCGGTATGATGGCACCGGGATAGGTCTGGCGGTTTGTAAAAAGATTGTCGAGTTCCATGGTGGAAAAATCTGGTTGGCCTCAACTCCCGAACAGGGGAGTACTTTTTATTTCACAATTCCGGATGCCAAGGAGGAAAGATAAATGGATGCAAACCAAGCCCTTCAACCGATCCGTATTCTTATGGTGGATGATGATTCGGCTGATGTTCGATTGACTCGGGAAGCCTTGAAAAGTCAAAAAATACATATTGTTATGCATGATGTTGCCGATGGGATTGAAGCCATGGCCTTTTTACGAAAAGAAGGTGAGTACGCTGACATGGTCCGGCCCGATTTAATCCTGCTGGATTTGAACATGCCGCGCATGGACGGACGTGAAGTCCTGCACGAGTTAAAGAATGACCCGATCTTCAAACGCATTCCGGTTATTATTTTGACCACATCTGCCGGTGAGGAAGATATTCTGAACGCTTATGATATGAACGTAAACTGTTATATCACCAAGCCTGTGGGCTGGCAGCAGTTCAAGAAAGTGGTGGAACTTATCGAGGATTTCTGGCTGACGGTGGTCAAGCTTCCCAGGTGGTCGGACCCCTGAACTGAAAGCAAGGGCTGTTTGAGACCTCATGATCATGGCAGTTGTGACGCTATGATCGGTTTAATTTCTTCAACTGAGATCGGCTTGATCAGAAATGCTGCCGGTTTTAACGCCATGGCCCGATCTTTGAGACTCTGTTCCTGAAAGCCGGTGGTAAAGATTATCAACGCTGACGAAAACTCGCGAATCTGCCTGGCAGCTTCGATGCCATCCACTGTTCCCTTCAGATAGATATCCATCAATATAATCACGGGCTCATTCTTTCGGGACAGTTCGACCGCTTTGTTACCATCGGCGGCTATTCCACACACAATAAAGCCTTCGCTTTCCATTTCCAGCTTCAAATTTAAGGCAATAAGAAATTCATCTTCAACAATGAGGACTTTGCCTTGAGTCATGCTCTAGATCCTTTTGATATAGAGATTATCAGAAAATATCACTTGGCAGCTTAGACCTTGATCTGTTTCGAAACGGATATTGCCACCCAATTGATATTCAGCCAGGCCAATGATAATCTGAATTCCCAAGCCCGCTTCATTTCTAAAATCAAAGCTGGGAGGCACACCAACTCCATTATCCGCTACCGAGAGCACGATTTCACCTTTTTCGTTTCTATACAATGAGATCCTGATTTCTCCTTTTCTGCTTCCGGGAAAAGCATATTTGTAGGCATTGGAAATCAATTCATTCAGGATCAAGCCGCACGGGACGGCATAATCGATCTCGACAAAAATATCGTCCATCTCGGAGCTGACGGAAATGTGTTCGGCTGGCAGATTATAGCCGGATTTCAAAATTACGATCAAATCACTCAGATAATCTTTCAGATTGATCTGGGAGAGTTCCTTGGTTTCATAGAGTTTCTGGTGCACGAGTGCGATCGATTTGATTTGGATCTTGGTTTCATTGATCGACTTGTGCCAGCGTGGGTCGCTAAAGCAGCGAGATTGAATATCAAGAATTGAAACAATAACGGCCATTATGTTTTTTGTACGGTGATGAAGCTCACGCAATAATAATTGGACCTCACGATACATCAACAAGGTGCTCAAACAATCCGCCAGGCGTCCGCCGATTTCCTGAAAAAGACGTTGCTCCTTTGAAGTCCAGATACGTTCAGACGAGCATTGGTGGATCCTGAACTGCCAGGGTTTGCCCGTTTTGGGAAAGACAGCCATTACCAGAGCAGACCTGGTCCGGGTTTCTTGATCAAGTGCAGTCAACCGTGGCACTTGTCCTGCTGACGGTCCGAATTGAACCGGTCCGTCTGTATCCAGAACAAGGCGAAGATTTTCTGACTCATCCGGAGTCATTTGAATTGGTGTCTTTGTTCCGAGGCCGGGATATTCCGGTCTGGTCACTTCCTGCATGACCTGCCATGTCTCCGTTTCCGGGTCGCACGGGTAGATCAGACTGGCCCCATCGCATTCAAAAATCGACAGCGTCCTTTCCAGAACATTGATCATCATCTTTTCAAGATCATTGGTAGCCTGCATGGCGCGATTGATCTGGTCCATGCATTGAAAGAACTGCAAATGTTCCAGTCGTTCCTGATCAGCTTCAATTCGCCTGGTGATATCACGCGCGACGCCCAATACGCCCATTAGTTTGCCCTGACTGGTATACACGGGCGTCTTAATCGCTTCATGTATTTCCGTATGTCCATCTTCCAAAAAAGTCAGTTTCTCTTCGTTCATCCGGGATTTTCCTGCGATTATGGCTGCTCTGTCATTTGAACGAAAAAAATCCGCCTGGTCCCTGTCCACAAAATCGTAATCAGTTTTGCCGATAATGTCTTTTTCCTTAGCACCAAAGAAGCTTTCGAAGCGCCGGTTACAGCGAAGATAGACACCGTCTGCATCCTTCAGCCAGACCAGGTCCGGAATAGTATCGATCAACGTGCGAAGTTGGGCTTCGCTTCTGCGTAATTCGTCCTCCAACCTTTTGCGTCTAATGAGTTCCCAGGAAAAGTCACCCAACAGGGAAATGACCTGAACATCGGTCTCGTCATAGTCTGTCGGTTTGTTCGCGACACCTATACCGGCCACGATCGAATTACTCCGAATTATGGGCACGAGCAGTTCCCGGAAAAGATTGATCTGTCCTTCTGGCAGGTCCCTTGTCTGCGTCAGAGGCGTATAATCGTTACGGATGACCGGTTTTCCTGTATTGATACAATCCGTCCACAAGCCACTGACCGAATGATGGTCCTGGCTGTTCCGAAGATCGATCGGACTCGAATTTTGTGTTGTATCAGTCGACAAGGATTGCATGACCATCGCGTTCCGTGCTTGATCGATAAAGCTGAAAAACCCGATTTCACTGCCGGTTAATGCTTTAATCTCGTCCACAACCAGGATGCATGTTTCATCCAGCGAAAGGTCTTTGGTGTACGACATTTCCAATATCCGAAAACGTGCCTTCATTATGCTTTCAAGCCGCATATTTTCGCGTCTGCTTGAAATCTCCTGAAAGGCACGCTTTACCGCGGGAGCGATACGGTTCAGTCTGGTTTTGAGCACATAATCGGTAGCTCCCCGGGTCAGCGTATTAATGGCTGCATCTTCTCCCATTGTGCCCGAAACAAAGATAAAGGGAATGTCGGGACAATATTCCTGGGCCATCTGCATAGCAGAAATTCCATCGAACATGGGGAGCTTATAATCGGAAAGGATGAGGTCGAATCCCCCTCCGTGCAGAGCTGCGCTGAATTCGTCCCTTGTCTGGACCTGGGTAATTAGACACTCGAGATCGCTCGATTCAAGTTTCTCCCGAATGAGTTCCGCATCCATCGAATCATCTTCAAGGTGCAGAATTTTGATATGCCCTCTCATTATTCGACTATCCATGCTCCAATCGTAATGAAAAATAAAACGTTGCGCCGTGTCCCAGCCTGCCCTCGGCCCAGACCCTGCCGCCATGACGATAGATGATCCGTCGGACGATGGCCAGTCCCATTCCCGTGCCCTCGAATTCATCGGATCGGTGCAGGTGCTGAAATACACCGAAGAGTTTGTCGGCATATTTTTGATCAAAGCCCACCCCGTTATCACGGACATAGACGACTATTTCCCCTGCCCGAGATTCGCTTCCCACTTGGATAATGGTCGGGTCTTCCTGGCGGGTGAATTTCAGGGCGTTTGAGATCAAATTCATCAGTACGACCCGTAACATTGGGGCATCACCTCGTACTACAGGAAGGTCGTTGATAAGCCACCTGATCCTTCTTTTTTCGACCAGAGGTTCCAGTTCAGCTATGACGCGGGGCGTGATATCTCCCAAAGCTACTTCCCCGACAGACATGGCTTGCCGTCCGATCCGTGAAAAGGCCTGCAGGGCCTCGATCAACTGCCCCAATTTTTTCGCTGAAGTGATACTATTATCCAGGTAGTGGCGACTTTGCTGATCAAGCGTAGCCCCCGCTTTCTTTTCAAGCAATTCAAGGAATCCGTCGATATGCCGCTGCGGGGCACGCAGGTCGTGAGATACCGAGTAGGCAAAAGCCTCCAGCTCCTTATTGACTGCCTCGAGGGCGGTGATACGGTCTTGAAGATCGCGGTCCAGGCCTCTGATTTGTTCCTGGGCGAGCCTCTGTTCGGTGATATCCATCAGATTACCGATTACTCGGACAAGAATGCCGTTTTCATGGATCGGGCGTGCGGTGGTTCGGACCCACAATCGGTTTCCCCTGCTCGTGGTGAAGGGCAATACAAGATCATAGGGTTCGCCCTCCGCACAGACCTGCCGAAATGCCGCCTCGAGGACCGCTCTGCTTTCCGAATCGAAGCACTTGAGGCTCTCCTGCATATGGTCAATGGCTGGATCAACATGTAATTCATGAATGCGGTAGAGTTCTTCTGTCCAAAAGGTATCACCTGACTTGAGGTCGTATTCCCAACTGCCAATTTTGGCCAAATGTTGAGACTCGCTCAGCAGGGCTTCAGTTTTATGATACACTTTCTCCGCCTTCCTGCGAATCGATGAGCTTGGTCAGTTTCTCGCACTGCCGGATTGCCTCGAAACACTGAGAGCGTTTTTCAGAGCCGGATTGAACCGGGCCGTCGACTGCCAGCAGAGTGCAGATGACATCTGACACCTATGTGTTCATCTCTGATTTATTTTTCTTTATCTCATCTACCTGATATTGTAGCATAGAAAAATTATTGATCAAAAGAAAAAACAGAACCAGCAGGCCTCCCTTTGACTTCATTAAAAGAAATGTGGGCAGGAGGACCGTGTGAGAAGAGGACCAATGAAAGACCTGCACGTTCAGCCAAGTGCGAATATGTATTTGGCCCTGAAAGCAAGTATCCGGTGACACAGTGCCGGTACGAAATCAGACTGAACGTTGCAGATAAATCTGAAATATAGTAAAGTAGTCCCATGCAGGAAATACGGGTTGTCCATGGCGTGGAGGGAGGCGTGATAGTGCGAACAGGTGTAAGAAAAACGGTTTATATCATATCATTTCTCGTTTTTTTCTGTTGCTCGTTTTTGAGGGCGGATTGTCTCGAGTGGTCACCAATAGGGCCTTGGGGCGGTGATGTGCTGACCATGACCATCGCCCCGGGTGGCGGAACGGTATACGCGGGCTCGCTGGGAGGCCCGCTGTTCAGGAGTACCAATGGAGGTGATTCATGGCGGATCATCAACACCGGTTTCACCTACAGTTATGTCTGCCAAGTGGCCATTCACCCCACCGACCCGTGGATCATATATGCCGCCACCAATGGCGGCGGCATCACCCGGAGCCTTGACGGTGGTGAGACCTGGGAAGCCATCAACAACGGGAATCCTGATTTGCAAGTTACCTGTATCGCCATCGATCCGGTGACTCCAGCCGTTCTCTACGCCGGGACCTGGCAGTATGGACTGTACAAGAGCATCGACGGAGGTGAGACCTGGTTTGGCCTGAGTAATGGACTGCCGGAATTCGGGTCCTATGCTCTGGTGGTCCATCCGATCGAGCATGAAACCGTCTGGCTCGGCACCTGGGGTCAGGGTGTTTTCAGGAGCACGGACGGCGGAGCTTCCTGGCAGCCGGCTTCATCCGGTCTCACCAATCTCACGGTCTATACGCTGGTGAATAGCCCGGGGGACAATTCCACTTTATACGCCGGAACATATGGCGGGGGCGTTTTCAAGAGTGTCAACGGCGGCGATGGGTGGTACGCCATCAATGAAGGCATTTCTCACCCCTGCATCTATGCGCTGGCAGTGGACCCGAACAATGGCAACATTCTGTTCGCCGGCACCGGTGATGCCCTGGTCAAGAGCACGAACGGCGGGAATACCTGGTTGGTGGTGAACACGGGCGTGAACGATCAGGCGACCTTTGCGCTGATCATCTCCCCCACAGCACCAACGCTGGTTTATGCCGCTTTCAATAATCATGGCATTTTCCGGAGCTGTGATCTAGGTGCAAGCTGGTCCGAGTGTAACAATGGCTTAAGCGATTGCATCGTCACCTCGGTCCTGCCGGAGTCCGGATGCAGTTGCCCCCTTCTCGTCGGTACTAACCGCGGACTTTACAGGGGGAACGAGCGCGGTTTCTCATGGACCAGACTCAACCTTGGTTCAGGTTATCCCTACATTCGGAGCCTGGCCATGGATCCTCAGAACTGCTCGAAACTCTATGCAGGAAGCTGGGAACATCTGTTCATCAGTGAAGATGGTGGGAGCACCTGGCTGGATATTCCGATGAAAGCTCAATCCGATGTCGATGCCCTGGCCATCGACCCGTACGAACCATCGACCATCTATGCCGGTGTCTGGGGCTGCGTCTACAAGAGCACCAATGGCGGCTATGACTGGACCTGCCTTGACAATGGCCTCGGCGACGCGTCGATCTGTTCCCTGGCCATCGACCCGCATGAGCACATGATCATTTATGCCGGAAGCGTTCTCGACGGTATTTTCAAGAGTATTGATGGGGGCAAATTCTGGTTTGCGATCAACAATGGTCTGCAATCCGATTGGGTCCCGAGCCTGGCCATCGACTGTGGGGACCCACCCTCGATCTATGCCGGCACCGATAGCGGTCTGTATCGAAGCACCGATGAAGGCATGACCTGGGTACCCTGTCTTGACGGGCTGACCGGTTACCCGGTCAGAGCGGTCGAGGTCGGTTTTCCACCGGGAACCCTCTATGCCGGAACAACCGCCGGTATGTTCATCAGCACCGACCATGGACAGCATTGGAATGCTTTCAATCAAGGCTTAACGCATATAAATGTCCATTCCATTGCGGTCGATCCCCTGGTTACCAGTACGCTCTACGCGGGAACCGGCGGTGGTGGCGTTTATCAATACAACGGCATGGAGACTGTGCCCGATATCTCGTGCTGGGGTCTCTCGGTGTTGGCAGTTCTGCTCCTCCCGATACTGGGATCGAAATATCGCCGCTCATCATCGTAGACTCACGGTCAGGCCGCACACCTCGCGATACCCGTCTTCACAAACGCACGACAGTCCCGACACAGACCTTTGGCAAAGGTCAAACAGCACCCCATTTCAATGTGATGAAATTCTCACACCTGTATGTCAATGTATATCACGCTTTCCCCGTTTCGATCCACAAAAGCGTGATCAATTTGCTCACAGCGTTGAGGTGATCGCAGGCGACCCTTTGGGACATCAAGACTGTTACTGCTTATATTTAAAGGATTTAGTCTTTCGACCGAGATCACCATCGATCTTGGCATAATAATTGCTTTAGTTGAATACAATAACCCAGCGATCAGGAGGAGGATATGAACATCGTACTCATCGATCCGGATTCGAATACTCAAACAGTACAAGTCCTCATACTTTTAACATTTCACATATTTGAGTTTTGAAAAAATGAGCTCACAATTGGTGTGTTAATGAAATCATAAGCGGGAGGTATCCACAATGAAAGGTCGGATAGGAAATTCAACAATCAGTATACTACTCGTCGGGATGATG
This sequence comes from bacterium, assembly GCA_016934675.1. Taxonomy (GTDB): domain Bacteria; phylum CSSED10-310; class JAFGSJ01; order JAFGSJ01; family JAFGSJ01; genus JAFGSJ01. The sequence goes on from JAFGSJ010000055.1 coordinate 40,338, forward strand.
TCCTTTTCAGCAGCGGTAGCCGGGAGCCATGCGGAGCCATTAGAGGAAAGCATGACTCGGAACTGGTTAAGTGAAGTGCAGAACACTATTCAACAACAGGAATATTCAGTCACCATGCAAAAGACGGGGGAATCGGGTGAGGGGGCTGGCGTGTATCATGCACCGAATCGTGCTCAGGGCTTTCGGACATGGTTTAACGAACGAGGGATCAGGATCGTTCCCCGTATCATTGATAATCAGCCCTGGGAATTGAATCTGGAACCGATTCGATATGGTCGCGTTGGGTATTTCAGTGATTGCTCAGGAGCGACACATATGGTTGATGAAGCCCAGATTCGCTATGTCAGAGTTGATCTGGAAGAAGTGTATGTCAACAAGGCGGATGGCCTTCAGCACACCATTATTCTCGACAAATCTACACGCGGGGGGACCGGTCCTTTCATACTCGAGATGCACCTGAAAGGAAACCTTGGACCTAGAATAAGCAGTGATAGAAGGACCGTTTCATTTGTGAGAAAGGGTGCCGGGACAATCCTTGAATATGGACCCGTTGAAGTGAGAGACAGTCTCGGTAGTGAGGTGCCAACTCATTTTGAGTTGTCTGAACGAGACAGTATACTGCGTTTCGTCATTGATGATAGTGCTGCTGCATATCCACTCACCATACGATCAGTCATCACTACACCTGATTGGATAGGCGGAATAAATCAAGCCGGTGCAGGTTTTGGGATATCGGTTTCTTCTGCAGGTGATGTAAACAACGATGGTTTCAGTGATGTCATTGTGGGTGCTTATACTTATGACAATGGTAATCAAAATGAAGGGGCTGCCTTTGTCTATCACGGGTCTGCTTCAGGTCTGGCCACATCATATTCATGGACGGATGAAGCTGATAAAACCTGGGCATATTTTGGCTATTCAGTGTCTTCAGCGGGTGATGTGAACAATGACGGTTTTGATGATGTCATTGTGGGCGCACATGGATATGACAATGGTCAAAGCATGGAAGGGGTAGCCTTCGTGTATCATGGTTCTGCGATCGGCCTCTCGGCATCGTACAATTGGATGGGTGAGAGTAATCAGGCCGGGGCTGCTTACGGCATGTCCGTTTCCTCAGCAGGCGATGTGAACAACGATGGTTACGATGATGTCATAGTAGGGGCCCCCTATTATGATAATGGAGAAGCGAATGAGGGCCTCGCCTTCGTGTATCATGGCTCGAGTACGGGCCTCAGTACAAGCTATGCCTGGATAGGAGAAATCAATATAGCATCAGCGTATTTTGGCTATTCAGTCTCCAGCGCGGGTGATGTGAACCACGATGGGTATAGTGATGTGGTCATCGGGGCTTATTATTACAGTAATGGCCAGACAAACGAGGGAGCAGTGTTTGTGTATCACGGCTCGAGTACGGGACTCTCGACATCCTATTCCTGGATGATCGAGGGGAATCAGGCCTCCGCACAATTCGGCTGGTCTGTTGCATGTGCAGGTGATGTCAATGGCGACAGCTATAGTGACATTATTATCGGTTCCTATCTTTCTTGCAGTGGACAAGTTTTAGTGTATCACGGCTCCGCGACGGGAGTACAGGCCAGTTACTCGTGGTCAGGAGCAAATCCCCAGGGAGGATCCTATTATGGTTTCTCCGTCTCCTCGGCTGGAGATGTGAATAACGATGGCTACAGTGATGTGCTGGTCGGTGCTCCACATTATAGCAATGGAGAAACAACCGAAGGTGCGGTTGTATTGTACCTCGGATCGGGTCTTGGACTCTATTCCGATCCTGATAAGGTCCTCGAGATTGACTATGCGGGTGCTGAATTCGGCTATTCCGTCTCCTCAGCGGGAGATGTGAACAACGATGGCTACGATGATATTCTCGGCGGTGCGCCGGCGTATGTCGGTCCGGGGAGTACTGGCGGAGGTGCATTCCTTTTTCTCGGGACCAGCTCGGAATTTGATCCGGATTCGATCTGGACAGCCTATGGCGATCAATTAAACGGTCATTTCGGCTGGGATGTTTCGACCGCGGGCGACGTGAACGGAGACGGATATGGTGATGTCATAATCGGGGCACGCCTCTATGATAACGGTCAGGCGGATGAAGGCGTGGCCTACGTGTTTTACGGATCTGCAATGGGATTAGCCACCACGTATGCCTGGATGGCTGAATGTAATAATGCAGGCGCTCATTTCGGAGAATTCGTATCATCTGCCGGGGATGTGAATGGTGATGGCTACAGCGATGTGATCGTCGCGGCCCGGTATTACGACAATGGGCAAACAGACGAAGGAGCTGCCTTTCTCTATCATGGTTCGGCCTTAGGTCTCTCCCCTTCCCCTGATTGGTTGTTCGAGACCGATCAAACCGATGCCTGGGTAAGTTTTGTATCATCCGCCGGTGATGTGAATGGCGATGGCTACAGTGATATCGTTCTTGCATCGGATAAATATGATAGTGGTCAGACTGATGAAGGCGTGGCCTTCGGATTTTACGGTTCATCGACCGGCCTGTCCGCGACGTACGATTGGCTGGTCGAAGGGGACCAGGCCTCTGCATATTTCGGTTTTGCCTCGTCAGCCGGCGATGTCAATGGTGATGGCTATAGTGACGTGATCGTGGGTGCTGGAGGATACGACAACGGAGAAACTGATGAGGGTATGGTGTATCTCTATTATGGTTCTTCGACTGGTCTGGCCACAAGTGCTGCTTGGTCTTACGACAGTAATCAGAATGGCGCCGCTTTGGGTTCCGTTTCCTCAGCCGGTGATGTCAATGGTGATGGCTATAGTGATATCATCGTCGGGTCCTATCTTTATGATAATGGTGAGACCGATGAGGGAGCGGTTTTTGTGTTTCACGGTTCAGAGACCGGCCTGTCCGCAAGCTATGATTGGATGGTCGAAAGCAACCAGGCCAGTTCAAATTTCGGTATGGCAGTCTCCACAGCCGGCGATGTGAATGGTGACGGTTTCGGTGATGTGATCATCGGGGCATACAAATATGACCATGGAGAAACCGATGAAGGGGCGGCCTTTGTGTTTCTTGGTTCCTCATCAGGTCTGAACACCAGTTATGATAGAATGGTCGAGAGCAATCAGGCGATTTCCATATTCGGCTATAATGTTGCCTCCGCTGGCGATGTGAATGGTGACGGTTTCGGTGATGTCATCGTCTCGGCTGCTTTTTACGACAATCCAAGCTCGAATCAGGGTGCGGCGTTCGTCTATCATGGCTCAGCAAAGGGAATTGCCACCACGAGTGGTTGGATTGGGGATAGCAATCAAATATCCGCATACTTCGGCATTTCAGTGGCATCCGCCGGAGACGTGAATGGTGATGGCTACAGCGATGTGATTATCGGGGCACATAATTATGATAACGGCGAAACCAATGAAGGAGCTGCCTTTGTGTATCACGGTTCCGATATGGGCCTCGAGAGCACGTATGCCTGGATGGCTGAGGGCAATCAGGCCTCCGCTTATTTCGGAGTCTCATTGTCATCGGCCGGGGATGTGAACGGCGATGGCTATAGCGATGTGATAATAGGGGCTTACAATTATAGCAATGGAGAAACGGGCGAAGGCGCTGCTTTTGTGTTTCATGGCTCCGATATAGGTCTCGAGAACACGTATTCTTGGATGGGTGAAAGCAATCAGAGTGATGCCAGATATGGTTGGTCAGTTTCATCAGCCGGGGATATCAATGCTGATGGTTTTGGTGATGTTATCGTGGCCGCTTATATGTTTGATAACGGTGAAACGAACGAGGGTGCGGTATGGGTGTACCATGGCTCCTCGACTGGATTAAGCAATTCATCTGATTGGATGACCGAAGGCAATCAAGAGAGTAGCAATTTTGGTTTTTCAGTAGCATCTGCCGGCGATGTGAATAGAGACGGTTATAGTGATATCATTATCGGGGCGAGTCTTTATGATCACGGACAAACCGATGAAGGTGCGGCATTTGTGTTTCATGGCTCGAGTACAGGGCTTTCAAGCGCATATGATACAATGGTTGAGAGCAATCAAACCCAAGCGTACTTCGGTATATCTGTCGCGACTGCCGGAGATGTGAACGGTGACGGTTTCAGCGATATGATCGTGGGTGCATACTACCTGGACGGTTATTATTCAGATGGAGGAGGTGCTTTTATCTTCCATGGTAATGCATCGGGTATTACGACGACATACGATCGGCTCTTGATCGGGAATCAAACAAATGAGCAATTCGGTCGTTCCGTTTCATCAGCCGGAGATGTGAATGGCGATGGCTATAGTGATATCATTATCGGGGCTTACAGTTACGGTGATACCCATTCAGATGAAGGTGCAATGTACTTGTTCCATGGCTCATCAGAAGGTATTGACTTAAATTATGACGCCAGGATTGATAGTAACCAGGAAAATGCATATCTGGGCTATTCAGTTGCATCAGCCGGCGATGTGAATGGTGATGGATACAGCGATGTGATTGCAGGAGCGTATGGTTATGATCACGGAACTTTCGATGAAGGAGCGGCCTTTCTTTATTATGGCAACAAAGGTGCTGGGGTCGCAACGCCCCTGGTACAAATGAGATCAGATTTGTTCACCCCCATTTCGCTTCTTGGTGCAGCATCATATAACGAATTTATCATTCATCAGCTCGTGAGGACACCGTTTGGCCGAGGATATGCCAAACTCCAGTGGCAGGCCCTTCCTTTAAGCGAGGCATTCTCTCTCAACCCCATAGAAATAAGCGCTACATGGCTCGATACAGATGTGATGGGTATCGAAGTGGACCAGTTGGTTTCACTCGATTCCGAGATATCCGGGCCCTGGAAGTGGCGGGCACGTGTCACCTATGATCCGGTCATGGCCTTTCCCCAAATGTTCGGGCCCTGGCGGACCATGGCCGGCAACAATGTTACCGAAACAGACCTTCTCAATGGAATTGACTGTACCGAGCCCGTTTTTGATGGGGTCCAATCCGTGGCTGATGAAAGCTGTGACTACACGGGCATCGAGATATTTTGGGAGGAACCGGTGAATTGGGGAACAGGTGCCAGCAGCGGGACCTATGATCTCCTCAGATATTCCTCATCCGATTGCTCGGGCGCATATGATACGATAGCCACCGATCTATCCGAAACAACCACGGCCTTTCTCGACACGAGTGCAATTCCCGATACGATCTATTACTACCGGGTCGTGGCTATCAATAATTGTGCCACAATGTTATCAACCCCCGGGGCTAACCCCTGTTCCGATGCGGTAATGGACCAGGAAGCGGGCACCACACCGACGGGTCTCACCAATAATACGGCAGTGGATAATGATGTCTGCCTGGATACAGGAGTGGACATCACCTGGGCTGCAGATCCCGGTGATTGGGGTGATGCAGCGATAGGCTCGAGGACCTATGATGTGCTTCGAGACGGCACAGCCGTCGCTTCAGGCCTCGCGTATGGCACCACCAACTATACCGATAACACAGGCGTGGACGGAACTGACTATACCTATTCCGTCCTTTATGTCAATGGCTGTGGATACTCTGCGGAGACAACCGGTATTGTCGCACAAGATAACGTCGCCTTCGCCCCTTCGGGCTTGACCAATAATACCGCCACCGATTACGATTTGTGCAGTAGTTATACGGGAGTGTACATTGGTTGGGCTGCAAGTCCGGGTGATTGGGGTGATAATGGCTTCGGGACAAGGACCTATGATGTGTTGAGAGATGGCGTTCCCATAATGACAGGCCTCACCCCACCTTATACGGGCTATTCTGATGAAACTGGTATCACCGGAACAACCTATACGTATTCAGTCCGTTATAACAATGGCTGCGGTTTTTCATCGGATACCAGTGGCGCCCAAGCCGCAAATGAAGAGGGATCATCACCGTCGGGGCTCGTGAATAACAATGCCGTGGACGTTGATACCTGTAGCGATAGCGGCGTTCAAATCACCTGGACTGCCGATCCGGGCGATTGGGGTGACAATGGTTATGGGTCTCGTTATTACCAAGTGTACCGTGATGGGATTTGGATCGATTTTTATTTTGCCTATGGCATCACCAGTTATACCGATACTACCGGGACCAATGGAGTTGATTACAACTATACAGTCCTCTATGTGAATGGTTGTTCCCTGTCTGCAGAGACAACCGGTGTCGTTGCAGGCGATCACATAGCAGTCGTCCCTTCGGGTTTGACGGAAAACACTGCTCTGGATGCCGATGCCTGCTCGGATACGGGTGTCGAAATCACCTGGGCTGCGGATCCCGGAGACTGGGGCGATTTTGGAGGCGGAACACGGACCTACGATGTGCTGCGCGACGGCACGCCCATTACAACCGGTATCCCTTACGGGACAACCAGCTCGACCGACACGACCGGGACCAACGGAACAAGCTATACCTATTCGGTTCGGTATGTAAACGGATGTTCACTGTCCGCTTTAACCGCAGGAACATCTGCGAGCGATGTGATTGCAGTCTCACCTTCAAGTTTGAGCAATAATACGGCAACTGATCTTAATAGTTGCTCCGATACCGGTGTAGAGATAACCTGGTCCGCCGATCCGGGAGATTGGGGTGATAATGCTTTAGGAACCCGAACATACGACGTGCTTCGAGACGGCACTTCCATTGCCTCGGGCCTCACCTATGGCACGACGTCCCATATCGATACAACGGGCGAGAATGGCACCACCTATACGTATTCAGTCCGGTATATCAACGGTTGCAGCCTCTTCACGGATACGACGGGAGTGTCCGCAAGTGATCTGGCCGCAACAGCTCCTTCCAGCTTGACCAATAACGGTGCAACTGACGCTGATCCGTGTTCGGATACAGGAGTGGAAATAACCTGGCCTGCTGATCCCGGCGATTGGGGTGACAATGATGTGGGGACAAGGACCTATGATGTGCTCCGAGATAGTACTGCCATTGCCACAAGCCTCACCTATGGGACTATCAGTTTCACCGATACGACCGGGACCAACGGAACAAGCTATACCTATTCAGTTCGGTATGTAAATGGTTGCTCGCTCTCCTCCGAGACACCCGGGACATCTGCGAGCGATACTGTTGCTGTTTCTCCTTCCGGTTTAATTAACAATACGGCTACAGACCTGGATGCCTGCTCGGATACGGGTGTCGAAATCACCTGGGCTGCCGATCCGGGCGATTGGGGCGATTTTGGAGGCGGGATTCGGACCTACGATGTGCTGCGTGACGGCACAGCAATAACAACCGGCATCTCTTACGGGACAACCAGTTATACCGATACGACCGGTGTCAATGGGACTACATATAGCTATTCGGTCCGTTACATCAATGGGTGTGGACTCGATGAAGAAACCACGGGAATTTCAGCAAGCGATATCAGTGCGGTAGCCCCTTCAAGCATCACTAACAATACCGCAACAGATTTAGGTGTATGCGCAGACAGCGGGGTAGAAATCACCTGGTCCGTGGATCCCGGTGATTGGGGAGATAATGGTCTAGGCACACGCTCATATGATATTCTCAGAGACAGTGTTGCCATTGCCTCCAGCATCGTCTACGGTACTACGACCTACACGGATACGACCGGTATTGATGGCACACTATATATGTACACGATCCGATACCTGAATGGCTGCGGACTGACTGCCGAAACAAGCGGACAGTCTGCCGCGGATGATGTAGGCCTTACCCCGACTGGTCTCGTGAACAATGCTGCCGTCGATAGTGATCTGTGCGAATACACCGGTGTGGACATAACCTGGGCTGCGGATCCCGGAGACTGGGGCGATCATGGTTCGGGGACCCGGACATACGATATTGAAAGGGACGGCATTCCTATTGCCACCGGACTCATCTACGGCAGCACAAGCTATACCGATGATACGGTCAATCCCGAGACGAGTTATGTCTACACAGTGCGTTACCTGAATGGTTGCGGAATCTCTGCTCTAACGACCGGATCGGCAATAGTGGATTCAAGAGATACCACGCCATGTCCCGACATCGGTAACACGCTTTTTGTGACACTCTTCGGAAATTATGCACTGTTGACCTGGTCTGAGATCGAGTGTTCGGATCTCGGAACATATAAAGTCTACGGCTCACAGACCTTTAACGCACCATTTCCATCAGGCTGGACCATGATCGGCAATTCCGTGTTTAACACATTTTTCGTACCACTTTCTTCAACCTATAAAGCATTCAGGATCGTGGCCGTTGATTCATGTGGCAATGAATCACCGAATAAATGAGAATAGGAAAGCGTAATAAGTGAGTAGGCTATAACTTTCATTTTCGGTAGAACCGTGAAAAAGGGGGAGATATGTCAGTAAGAATACTACAGAACAATGGTATGGACCGATGTGTGTTGAGACATGAAACGGGGCGAATGACCCTGCCTGTCTGGTGCTTCGTGTCCGTCCTGATCATGTTCATGATTGCGGACGCTTCAACACTGAGCACACCGGCCGGGAGCAGCGAGATAGGGGATTGGGTCTGGCAGGACCTGGATGAGAATGGGTTGCAGGACGTGGGCGAGCCCGGTTTTGCCGGGATACCGGTCCTGCTCTATGATGTGGACATGGTCTTCATCGGCTCGGTCCTGACCGATAGCGGCGGTTATTACTCGTTTGACGGTCTGGCTGCGGGGAGTTACTCGGTCGAGTTCATCACCCCGAAGGGGTATTCCCTGACCTTGTCCAAACAAGGGAGCGATGACATGCTAGACAGCGATCCTGATCGGGTGACCGGTCTGGCCGGCCCGGTTGTGCTGGCTGATGCGGAGATCAACCTCGATATCGATGCCGGGATCGTGGTCGGGTGTGATGGTCCCGGGGAACCGGTCTATCTCTATGCGGTAGACCTGGTCACGGACGGTTGTCCCTGTTATGAGGGCTGTCCCCGCCTGCATTTCGCCGATCCAAACCATCCGAGCACGGTGACGGGGTACAACATCTATCGTTCGGACGATCCGAGTCTACCCCGAGATTCCTGGCCCTTGTATGCTCATAATGTGGTCGACATGGATGGGGCATTACCCAATATTCAGTGGATCGATACGGCCTGTGATCCGGTCGAGGGCTGGTATTACCACATTGCGGCCTGGTCCGAGATATGTGGGGCCGAAGGGCCGTATTCGTTCAGTTATCCCGGCATTATCACCTCGGTTTTGCCGGCTGAAGGCCCCCAAAGTGGCGGAACGCAAGTGGTCATCGGGGGCGAATATCTTGGCTCGGGTTCAGATATTTACAGTGTGACCCTGTGCGGTGTATCGGCCACGATTATTGATCAAACCGCCTCCTCGGTCACGGTGATTTCAAGCCCGACCGCGACACCGGGTCTGGGTGATGTGGTGGTCAGCTCGGTGGACTGGGGAGTAACGACTTCGATCGATGCTTTCACATATCTTGACAGCGGTCTGATGGCCGGTGATCTGTATGCGACCGATGCCATTGTCGGGAACATGCGTTATGTGCCGGGCGGGACGTTCACCCAGGGTTCGCCCACGGATGAACCGTGCCGGGAACCGTATGACCCGGGTAGTGAGACTCAGTTCAATCACACTCTGACGCGGAACGTTGCCGTGATGGAGACGGAGGTGACCCGCCAGATGTGGGCAGACCTGCTTGCGGTGCAGCCGAGTTTACCGGCTGATCCGACGAACACATCATATGGTTCGGGTATGAGCAATCCGGTCAATAACCCGACCTGGTATGAGACGGTGTTGTTTGCTAATCTGCTGTCACTGCAGAATGGTTTGACGCAGTGTTATTACAAGGACGCGGGTTTTACCGATCCGGTGATGAGCAGCAATTATACGTCGGGGACGTTTTACTGCAATTTTGGAGCAAACGGATATCGTCTGTTGAGCGAGGGTGAGTGGGAGTATGCGGCCCGTGCGGGGACGACTACTCCCTTTTCGTGTAATGAGACGAATTACACCACTGGCAATTGTGACTCTTGCACAGAGGGTACGCACCCGGTTCTTGAGCAGTATGCGGTGTATTGTGCGAATGATACGGGAGAAAGTGAGTGGGTTGGAAGTAAACTGGCCAATCCGTGGAACCTGTCCGACATGCATGGTAATGTGTGGGAATGGTGCTGGGATTGGTATAATGCGACCTATCCTGGCGATACGACAGACTATACCGGGCCAGGATCGGGCTCGTACCGGGTGGAACGTGGCGGTAGCTGGTTCGGCATCGCACGGAACAGCCGGTCAGCGAACCGGAACTACTACTCGCCTGGCTTTCGATACTACTATTTCGGCTTCCGCCTTGCGAGGTCGGTGAATTAGCCCGAATTTCTCACCACATTGGATGAGAAATTCGCCCCCCGGGCTTCGAATCACTTCGTTCGCTCCCTTCGACTCCGCTCAGGACACGGCAGGACTAACCCGGGTTAGGACCTTGGAAATTTGTGCCTTTGGCTCGGAAAAAATGAAACAGAGGTCATGGCAAAAAATGTAAGACTTAGCAGGTGGAAGGATGGCGACAGCGCAATCCTTCCACCCCAAGGCCCGATGGGGCTAGCTCATGAGACCACGAAACGCTGGGTGCCGTGGGATAGGGGGGCACGCTGAAAGAGCCGGTCCGACCTGGTTTCGTGTTTTGACACATGATCCTCAAGAAAACGCCGGTTAGAATGTATAGGTCAAACCGCAGACCAGATAATGGAAAAGTGAAAAAGTATACACC
>JAFGSJ010000056.1 GCA_016934675.1 bacterium
ACCGTGCGGGTCACAATGTGATAATACCCGCTGCGAGGGTCCTCATACTTGAGTCGTGCTTTCCTGGGCATATTCATGTCCTCCTCTCTGGATTTTGATTTAGGATTTAGGGTGTGGATGTGTGTCTCCCCCCCTCCTTTAATCCAGTCTACTTCAAGATTTTCTATTTGGCAAGATATTAGTTGTGTGTCCCACAACCTTACAACCTTGCAAAACAGGTGGTGGATTTTGGTCAGGTTTTTGTCTTGACAATTATGCCGGGCTGTGTAAAAATCGACCATTATTAGACCCACTCATAGACACTCGATAGAGTATTGAAACCATGACCGCGAGACAGATCATGCCATCGAAAATCCTGGCTGCCCGAGTATTCATGACACTATTTTTTCTGGCTCTGTTAGCCCCACGCGTATTGTTTCTTTCTGCAGACCCATCGTCGAGTTTCAGTCTGGGTTTCATTTCGGATGAAGGCTGGTGGAGCCATAATGCGCGACAAGCAGCCCTTTTCGGTAAATGGATCATGGACGATTTCAATCAAGGACTGGTGATTAGCCCGGTCTTTTCTTTGCTGTCTTATGTGGCGTTTAAGGTATTGGGCGTTAGTTTCTTCGCGGCCCGGTTACCTTCAGCTTTGGCGGGATTCGGTTGCGTCGTGCTTGTTTTCTTTTGGATACGGCAAAATCAGCGACACAGGGAAGCAGTTCTCAGATCATATCTGGCTGCATTTTTACTGGGGACGGATTTTTTCTTTCTTTCGTTCAATCGCGTGGCCCTGGTCGATACGATTATGGTCTTTCTCATGGTGCTTGGTTTTTTTCTGTGGGACCGAGAATCCGTTGTATCAGCTTTTTTATCGGGATTGGTCCTTTTCGCCGCCCTCTTGGCTAAACCGTTTGCTTTTATGCTCTATCCGGTCCTCCTGTTAGTTTGGGTCTGGGAGTGGCAAACAGGTAACTTGAAGAGCAGACGTATAGTGGTATTTCTGGTAAGTTCCTGTCTGGCTGCCCTGATCTGGCTCCTGTGCATGCTGCCCGGACTGTTACCGCAGTTTTTAGAGCTGAATCTCAGGTTTTCGAGCGATAATCTGGCCACGACACCCGGCAAAATACTGGTTGGACTTAAGACATTCTTCTTTCGGACCGGCCATGGGAAACTGTATGCATCGCGTTTTTTCAATCAAGCCAGTGTATTATGTATATTTACGTTCTGGTCAATGCTGATGTTCTGTTACAGGTTTCGGGGGAATGGATTGTGGAAGCTACTGTCAGGACTGTCAAGATGGCAAGTTATAAACGGGTTGTGGATTATCATCGGATTGCTTTTTTTCATACCCAATCCCTATAAACCTGAGCATCGATTCTTGTTCCTTTTTCCGCCAATGGTCATGTTCACTGCAGAAGTTCTGACCCGTTGGTTTATTGAAAAACCGGGTACAGCCTTGAGTCAACTCTTTGAACGACATGGACGATCGATATTCCAGGCCCTGCTCTTGTGGGCATTACCATTGCCCATTGTCTTGCAGGCAATACCGTATCTCAGCAATCTGATCGATACCCGAGGTGGTAGTACAGGAAAGCCTGATCTGGTCATGATAATGCTCCTGTTTTTCTTGATCTATATGGTATGTATCGTGACGGGCGTTTTCCTGGTCCACATTTTGAAAAATCATCGACTCAACTTCAAATTCATCGCTTTTCTCGTTCTGCTGTTTTTTAGTGTGATTCAGGTTTATTATTGGGTCGATTTGTGGTCGAATCTCAGTTGGACAATGTATACGACATCAAAGCGGCTCGGAGATTCATTCGGGCAAGACACCGTGGTTATGGGGCCCGTCTCGGACACTTTCAGCCTCGAAAACAATGCGTTCAGTATCGTCCAATTCAATGTGAATGAAAGGGTCACGTATAATTCCCGGGCACTAGAAACTTTCCAGCCCGATTATTACCTGACCATTCACTCGATAGAGGGTGAGATATTCCCCGATATGTATTTACCTCATTTTAGGGACCGACTTCATTTCATCGAGAGAATACCGGTGCTGCCGGATCGCCAGGCTAAGCCCCGGGTCCTGCTTGAGCTCTATTCGTTCGCTTCAGAGCGATCATGGTGATATCATCCGTTTGATCGGTGTTGCCCTGAAACGATCTGATAGCTTCGAATATCGTTTGTAAAAATTCATTGGTGCTGAGGCAGGCATGCTTTTTGACCAGGCTGTATAAACGATCTTCGCCGAAAAAATCTCCGCGTTCATTCAATGTATCGGTCAAGCCATCAGTATAACAGAAGATGAGGTCGCCCGCATTCATCTGGTATTTTTCCTGCTTGATCCGCTCATCAAACTTGTCAGCCCGTAATTCACAGAAGGGATAACCGGGTGGTTTGAGGAGAGTGCAATCCGATTGATCATTACGGACGAGCACGAGGGGTTCATGACCGGCATTGGCATAGGTCACTTCAGCGTTGGGAATATTGAGCAGAACATAACTCATGGTCAAGAAATGATGACCGATAATTTCGTATTTCAAGCGATGATTCAGAGAACGCATCAATTCGACGGGTTCGAGGATGAGTTCTGATTTGTCGTGCAGCAAGACCCGGGCAATATTGGCGTACATAGCTGCTGAAACGCCCTTGCCCGAGACATCAGCGACAACCAGGGCCAAATAATCCTGATTGATCCGGATAAAGTCATAATAGTCACCGCTCACCTCGCGGGCTGGAAAGAACAGGGAAGCGAGATCAAAGCCTTCGAGTGAAGTCGGTCTATTGGGTGAGAATGATTGCTGCACCTTGGCCGCGGCGTTTAATTCACCTTCCATTCTGGCTTTGACCTGTATGACTTGTGATGATTCCTTGAGTTTCTCGACCATCTCATTAATGGCGGATGTCACCTTATCGAGTTCATCCGGTTTGGTGTAGAGGAGGCCAGGTCGATTGAGTAATAAAGGTTCTTCAAGATGATCAAGGTCCAAATTCTTGGTATAATCGGCCATGGTCTTTAAATGACGTGTCAGCAGATACTGAAAAATGAACATAATGAAACCGGCGAGTAAAAAAGTACTGACCGCTTGTGTCCCAAGGATGACCAGAGACCGCTCCTTCAGCCGTTGATATATGCCAGCCAGGCTGGCGGTAATCTGCACTGCCCCGATGCTGGTTCGACGTCCTGTATCATCAACATGGTTCAGTTGAAAACGTTGTGACACGACCTGAACAACCTCGGATTTGCCCTTCCGGGCGATAATCCGGCCATTTTCATCCTCGACGAGTACCTGTTGAATATCCGGCAAGACGATAATGCCGTCCAGAATATTATCGATTAACTCATAATCAAGGTTCCAGACGCTCAAACTCAAGCTCTGGAGATAACTTTGCTCGATCTGGACGAAAATTGCATCAAGCTGTCGCACGTCTTTTTGATAATCAAGGTATAACTGTACTGAACTGGCTACCAGGGTAAAAAAAACGCTGAAAAAAATAATGTAAACCAATAACCTGTAAACCAGGGCATGTTCATGAGTGTGCTCGACTATCTGTTTGACCAGGCCCATCCGGACAAGCTCCTTCATCATGACTATGGACTCGATATGACCGGAAATCCCTCACAAACTCAACATCAAATCTGGTTTGTAGCGAACAGTCCAAAGCAAATGTAACCGAGAACCATGAAATTGTCAAGCTGATCCTCACGCGGATATTTTTGATACGGTCCTTGAATCTCAAGTAGCTGGACAAATGGACCAGATCATCTTATCATAAGAATCAGGTCGCAATTTTCTACTTTACTCACGATGAGAATATGGGCAAAATATGGTATAATACCAGTGATGGATCAAGGTTATCAAGGAGGATAGTAAGTGGCATTCAAACAGGGGAAAGCCGTTTGTGGACACATCGTTTTGGTTATGGCTGTTTGTTTCTGGGGTTGGACTGGGCTGAGTCAGGGGCAGGAGAAACAAGCCCAGGAAGAGTTCGAGATCGTATTGGGCACAAACTCGCAGCAGGATTTCCCACATTTGATGGGCAATTCTGAACAGATCGAGCAGCAAGACCCGGGTATAGCCATTGAATTGCTTCAGATCGTGGCCCAGAGAGCAGACTTGACTTTTCGATTCGAGCGGATGCCCTGGAAACGGTGCTTCAAAGCCTTACAAGATGGCCAGATTCAAGGGCTTTTTTTCGCCAGTTATGATCCAACACGCGAAGAATATGGCGTCTTCCCAAAACAGAATGGGATTATCGATGAGCGTAAATCCTATGGAGATGCACCGTATTATTTTTATAAGCTCAAATCATCACCTGTTACCTGGGACGGGACAAAAATCCAGAATCTCGAGGGCAAGATAGGTGTTTCTCGAGGTTATTCGATCGTGCCCCATTTGAGGAATCTTGGTTTTGATGTCGAAGAAAGTACGAGTCCCATGGCTGATTTCAGCAAACTGATCTTAGGCAGGGTTGGTCTGGCTGCAGCCATAGAACATAATGGTGACCATTTACTGGAAACACAGGCTGAATTTAAAAAGTACATCGAAAAGTTAGCCCTGCCTATCGTTGATCAGAGTTACTATCTTCTCTTTTCGCACCAATTTTATGCAGCTCATTCCGAGCTCGCACAGAAAATCTGGGACATACTCCAGGAAGTGCGGACCGGTGAATATGATCGTTTACTCATGAAATATACCAAATTATCGCCCAAGAGCACCAATCCATGATATTTCTGATTGCGCTGAAGATGATAAGCGGATTAGGGCATTCAGGTTTATAGGGGGACCTCTCAGAGAAAAGGATATGGAGAAAGGGAGCGGACATACCAATCATACCGCAGACATTAATCGCTCTGGTCGTTTGCCTGTCAATGTCGCCCTATATTTCTTACTGTTCCTGCTGATCATTGTTCTGTGGGTTTGTTATCATATAATCAAACCCTATGTGAACACGATCATTCTGGCCATGATCCTGGCTTCGACCCTGAGCCCACTTCATCGGCGAATATTGAGTTGGGTCAAAGGACGAAAGAACCTGGCCGCTTTCATAACATGTCATTTCCTGACGCTGGTTGTGATCATTCCGATTGTTTTCATGTTATTTGCCGTTATTCAGCAAGGCATTCAATCGTTTAATGCCATTTCGGAATGGATTGCTTCCGGCAAGTTGGATGAATTGTTGAAAAGCGAGAGGGTCGTTGAGAGCCAGGCCTGGCTCGAAACAAAACTGCCCTGGGTCCAGAAGTTTTTTCCCAGTTTCGAGCTCGAACAGGTCAGAGTCGACAAGATTCTGCTTGATACAACGAGAACGATTGGCAAGACACTGGTCAATCAGGGCGGGCATCTCCTCGGCAATATTACCGCACTCATTGCCAAGTTTTTCCTGATGATTTTTGTTTTTTATTTTATTATTCGAGATGAAGAGGTGATCATCAACACGATCCTGCACTATTCGCCTCTATCGAACAGTCAGGAGGAAAGGATCATTGCCAAGGTCAAGGATGTAGCTAAATCAGCCCTGGTTGGCACTTTTGTCACGGCGATCGCCCAAGGGACTGCGGGGTGCATTGCTTTCTGGATTTGTGGCCTTCCCGGACTTTTCTGGGGGATGGTCATGGCTTTTGCTTCGCTCATACCTGTCGTCGGGACTGCCCTGGTTTGGGTGCCGGCAGCCACTTATCTTTTCTTATCCGGACACTGGGGTTACGGTATTTTTTTGACCCTGTGGTGCATGATCATCGTCGGTTTGATCGATAATCTGGTCAGACCTTTATTCATGACCGGGTCAGCCGGTATGAGCACTGTGCTCATTTTTTTCTCGATCGTGGGCGGCATCGGCTATTTTGGCTTGCTTGGTGTGCTGTATGGCCCATTACTCTTTGGTCTGGCTATGGTGCTGTTTTATATATACCGCATTGAATTTGAAGATTTTCTCGATCAGCAGGATAAACTCTAGTGTTTTTCTGTAAAATTATTTGATGCTTTTTTGACGGGATAACAGGCTAAACAGGATGCAGATGTGTTGAGGAACTGATCTTGGCCTGTTAATCAAGATGTCCGCCTCATTTGATCAAACCTCCTTACATTTCAGTGCTCGAGTGAAGAGGAGGAGGTTTCTGTTTTTGAGACATAATAGCCTTTTCTCGTTTTGACCGAATAAGAGGGATTTTTGGGAACAAGTCGGACAGAATGATAGCTTCCCGGTTCGTTCATTTTATTCGAATGATAACCGATGAGGTACTGGTAACGAAGTTCATTCAGGATTTCGGTAATGATATCGGCTAATTGCTTTGTATCGGTCAATTCGAAGTAATGACCGCCGGTTTCTTCGGCGATAGTTTTGAGTATTTCAGGCTGGGCAAAATCCTCTGGGAGTGAGTGGGCTTTTTTCAGATCATAGGCAAATCCGATAGTATAAATCGGGACTTGCATGCTTCTGACATTGTGTAGCATTTGGTTCATTGAAACGATCGAATGGGTATCTATCCCGTCTGTCAGCAGAATGATGCCTTGTCTGTTGTGCGGTTCCCCGATGATGTTCGGCATGAAATTGATGGCTTGGAACAGGGCCGTATCACCGGCCGGTCGACAAAAGCGCAGTTTATCGAGAATTTTCGTTTTATCGATTGTAAAGGGGACCCTTGTCCGGACAAACATGTCCGCGAAAGTGAACAGGGCCATCTCATCGGTATCGACCAGATTATCAGCCAATGATCGAACGATTGTCAGACAATGATCAAATTTCCGGGCTTGATGCATACTGCCGCTTAAATCGAGCAAAACAGCCAAACTGAGTGGAGTATACTTTTTGATTTCCGGCCCTAATGTCGTATATTCATAGGTCGTGAAGAGAGAAATGGTCTGGGTTACCTCGTCTTCGTACAGCTCAAAATCCTCCCGGTCCAGCCCCTTGACGATTTTCCCTTTTTCGTCCAGGACCGTGGCAAATAACTTGACCATTTTCACCTGGACTGTCAAGGTGTATGGTGTCGATACACCATCAGGGCCGTTGATATCCGAGGCTGCGTTTGAATTGGCAGTAGCTCGACCGCTCTCCTGCTCTGGCGGTGCAGGCGGTTGCTGATCATGGTGTGAAGGGGTATCGCCGATAGTATTGTCACTGCCAGTATCTAGACCGGGGCTGGGACCGGATCCCAGCAAAACCAGAAGCAGTGACAGACCGAAAAGCAGGGTTATCCGTATATTCATTGAATGGTATTCCATGACCTACCTCGCTGAAAATATCATTTCAATGAGATTATATCAGAAAAACTATAGAAGCGGACCAGATTAGTCAAGTCTGGGAATTCTCATTACCAGATGCTGTTCTCCATGCTCATGCACCCTGCACTTGAGTAGTGTAATCTGTTGTAAATGAGTAAGCTGGGCTATATACTAAAATTAAGTGTCAACATTTAGTGTTCGGAGCACGCCGAGTCTTTTTATGCTTCGAAATGATTGAGTCTTGAAAAGGTCCGGTTTTTAACGGCTTGGGAGGTAACTATGGCTTGGAATTATAGTGATAAAACAACCCAATTATTTCTCGATGCGGTTGCGGGTAAACCTGGCACGCATCTTGGTGAAATAGATGATCCTGATGGCGTGGGTGAACATGGCTCGATTGCGTGCGGTGATGCTCTTCGTTTTACGTTTCGGGTCAAGAAACATGCGACTGATCCGCTTCAGGATGTGATCGTGGAAGCCAAATATTTAACGTTTGGCTGTACCTCAGCGATAGCCTCTTCCGAGGCATTATGCACCATCATCGAGCAAGGCTCATTCACCCCGATCGAAGCGTTGAAAATCACAAACAAGGATATCATCACCTTTCTGGATGGGCTGCCTGACCAGAAGATACATTGTTCGGTCATGGGTGCGGAAGCCCTGGAGGCAGCAGTATTCAACTGGGCCCAAAAAAGAGGGGTCGATCTGAAAAAGCTCGGTGTGGATATGCATGCCCAGGAGCGGGAGGAAGGCCGTATCGTCTGCCAGTGTTTTACGCTGACAGAACCCTATATCAGGCGAAAGATTAAGGAACTCGGTCTGAAAACAATTCCGGAGATCACGGCTGCGATTAAAGCCGGAGGGGCCTGCGGCTCCTGTCATCATGCCCCGGGTGGACTCCAGGATATACTCGATGAAATCTGGGGTAAATCCACAAAGCAGACTGAGAGCGGCAAAACGATTTACCGGAAACCGATGGAAATCACTGACCAGAGTCCCTATCAACGGATAAAAAAGATCGAAGAGGTTATCGATCAATACATCCGCCCCCTTCTGCAGAAGGATGGCGGTGATTTTGTCATTGTGGATATCAAGGACAATCTGGTTTATGGCCAACTCAGAGGCGCATGTGCTGCCTGTGTCGGTGCGAATCAGACCTTGAAGATGATGGTCGAAAAAACACTCAAGGACCAGGTTTCACCCGAAATCAAGGTCATCTCAGTCTGAAAAAGGAATGACTATGCGCACGGTTTATGCTGACAATAACGCTACCACTGCTATTGCTCCAGAAGTGCTTCAAGCGATGATGCCCTATTTTACTACGACCTATTATAATCCGAGTTCAATGTATGAGCAGGCTCGGGAAGCGGCTAAAGCACTAGAATCTGCCCGGCAAACCATAGCGGATTTCCTGGGTGGGGTCCAACCGGACGAGGTCCTTTTTACGTCCTGCGCCACCGAGAGCAATAATAATGCGATCTATGGCGTGACCAGGGCCAATCCTGAGCGAAAACACATTGTCACCAGCGGAGTCGAGCATCCCGCCGTCTTCGAGGTCTGCAAGGATTTACAACGTCAAGGATTTGAGATCACCTTCTTACCGGTCGATTCATCCGGACAGATCGATATCAAGGATTTTGTCGGTGCACTTCGCTCCGACACACTCATCGTTTCGATTATGCATGCCAACAATGAAACCGGGGTCATTTTCCCGGTTCAGGAATACGCCCGCATCACCAAGGAAACCGATTCGGACATCATTTTTCATACGGATGCAACCCAATCGATCGGCAAACTCGAGCTCAATCTCACGAAAGAATTTCAACATGTTGATTTATTGTCTTTTTCCGGGCACAAAATCCATGCGCCCAAAGGAATCGGGGCCCTGTATATCAGGCGTGGAACGCGAATCAAACCCTTCTTGATCGGGGGTCACCAGGAAAAAGGACGACGGGCCGGGACTGAGAATGTGCCCTACATTGTCGGCTTGGCCAGAGCAATCGAGCTTGCTCGGCAGGACCATGACCGGGTCGAGTCCCGAATCAGGAAGATGAGGGACCGGATGGAACAAGCTTTTAAAGAGCGAATCAGTCATATTGATATCAACGGCGAAGGTGCCCCGCGTTTACCCAATACCTTGAGCGTTGCGGTCCATTATATCGAGGGTGAAGGTATCCTTTTTCAATTGAACCAATATGGCATCTGTGCCTCAAGTGGCTCGGCCTGCACTTCAGGTTCGCTCGAACCATCCCATGTGCTCAAGGCAATGCATGTACGATTCACCGCGGCCCATGGTTCGGTCCGATTCAGTCTCAGCCGCTATACTACTGAAGAGGACATTGACCAGATCATCGATGTTTTTCCCCAGGTTGTGACCAAATTGCGACAGCTATCCCCCTACTGGGACCAGAAAGAAAACCGCCCTCGTGACAATATCACCCTGATTGAACCGTCGACCCAGGACTAAAATTCGGGTCTAAGTCTGTGTGCCCGGTTAGCAAATGAGACAATGAAGACTGGACAGGTCTGATGATCTGGTGTATGCTTGGTGTTAATCTCAGAACTGGCAAACAAACATGCATTCTATCTTGATCATCGATGACAACGAAGTTTTCAGTAAGGGCATCTTCCTGACCCTTTCTCAGGATTATAGCGTCTATACTGCCACTCGAAAGCAGGAAGCACTTGATATTCTCAGCGACCATTTTATCGATCTGATCTTACTCGATCTGCATCTGCCCCCCCTACTCGACAGCGTCGAAGAAGGTATGGACCTTCTGGTCCGCCTAAAGGACATCAGCCCGCACAGCGTAACGATTATTATGACGGGCGATCGTGAGAAAACCACGGCGCTCGAAGCTATCGAGCGGGGTGCGTATGATTATTTTCAGAAACCGATCAATATCACTGAACTCCTGATTATTATCAAGAGGGCCCTGAGAAAACGTGAGCTTGAAAGCGAAAACCAATTCCTGCGTCAGCAACTAGTGGGGAATTTTTACCCGCTCGATATCATTGGGACCGATCCGAAACTCAAAACACTGTTGGAAAAAGTCGAGCGGGTTGCCGCTTCACAGGCGACGGTGCTTATTACCGGTGAAAGCGGCACCGGCAAGGAATTGATCGCCCGTGCCCTTCATTATTTGAGTGATCGGCGTGATCGGCCCTTTGTCGAGATCAATTGCTCTGCCCTGCCTGAAACGCTGTTGGAAAGCGAACTGTTCGGACATGAGAAAGGCGCATTCACCGGTGCGATCAGCCAGAGACCCGGACGCTTCGAATTGGCTCACGGCGGCACCCTTTTTCTCGATGAGATTGGGGACCTCTCCGAAACAATTCAAATTAAATTGCTCCGTGTCCTTCAAGAAAAATCGTTCCAGCGCCTGGGCGGCAAGAAATCCATCAAAAGCAATTTCAGGCTCATTACCGCCACAAATAAACTTCTCAAGGAAAAAATCGAAAACGGCTCGTTCAGAGAAGATTTCTATTTCAGACTCAATGTGATCGAACTCCATGTCCCGCCCTTGCGGGAACGACGCGAGGACATTCCTCTGCTCGTCGAATACTTTATCTCGAAATACAGCACCTTAAACGGGAGAAAGGTCAAGGCTTGCTCGGATGATGTCATGAATTTCTTTATGAATTATGCGTTGCCGGGTAATGTCCGAGAACTGGAAAATATCATCGAAGGAGCTGTGGTTCTCTGTCGGAGCAATTTGATCGAACTGGACGATTTGCCCCATCAACTTCAACTACAATCGCCCCATACTTCTCGGACTGATGAAACAGAGAACAATGCAACAATCGATTTTGCCGAGACCGTTGGTAATTTCGAGTTGACACTTCTTAAAAAGACCCTGCTTGAAACAGATTGGAATAAATCACGGGCTGCCAGAAAATTGAATCTGAACCTGGAACAGATGAAATATCTCTGTCGAAAATATGACTTATATAAAAGGACCTACAAGGGATGAATCCTATGGTCTGCAACCGCATCATAACTGATTCGGAAATCCGTATGGAGACAGATGCATGCCAAAATTAGTCCTGATCCAAGGCAACTGTGATCGTGATGAATTCCAATTGGGCGATTCCTTCACGATCGGACGTGGGCTCAATAATGACCTGACTCTCTACGATTATAACGTCTCGCGACAACATGCCCTGATTATCCGACAGGACAATAACCATATCCTCAAAGACCTGTCCAGTACTAATGGTACTATGGTCAACGGTTTCTATATCCACGAAAAATTTCTGGCCGAAGGCGATCAGTTGCAAATCGGCAAGAATGTTTTTCTCTTCGAGCAAGACAGCACCAGAATCTATATCTCATCCAAAAACGAGCGAAGGATCGAATTCATAGAGGACAATAGACAGCAACGTGTCGAAATTACCATGGAGATGGACACACAAACCCTGAAAGTCGTCGATGAAGCTTTCCTGAAAAACCAGCCCCAAAACCTCATTAAATCCTATCGGAAACTGGCCATTATTTTTGAAATTGTTAAAACGCTGACCTCATCAACCGAGATGGTCCCGCTACTTTCCAAAATACTAGACACTCTCTTCAAGGTCCTTCCGGCAACACTGGGTTGTATCTTCCTGGCAGACCCCTATTCCCAGGAATTCAGACCAATCATCGTAAAGCAAAGAGGCGATCAGCCCCTGAACAATGAAACCATCGCCATCTCGAAGAGTCTGCTCGAGCATATCAAACAATCCAAAAAAGGGATTCTGACCAGTCAGCACCTCGTGAATTTCCAACTTCAAAACGACCCCGCAAAAACCCCATTGACTGCCTCCGTACTATCGGTCCCGATCTTTATCAGGGAACAACTTATCGGTATCATCAGCGTGCAGGACCTAGGCGAGCAGACCACATTCACTCCCGATGACCTCGAAATCATCACCGCCATCGCCCAGCAAACATCTTTGGCCCTCGAAAATATCCAACTTACCCAAGATCGTATCAAAGGAGAACGCTCGAACGCCATCGATCAAATGGTCAGTTCAATCGCTCATGAAATTAAAAATCCACTCTCTTCCATCCAAATCTATACCGAATTACTCCAAAAACTCCATCCCAGCAAGGAACAATTCGAATATTGCGACGTCATCCTCAGAGAAATTCAACATCTACTCGATATCACCAACCAAATCCTGGATTATGGCCAATATTCATCCATTCATTATGAACAATGTGACCTCATCCATCTTATCGATGACGTCGTTCAACTCCTCGAACAACAAGCCCATATCAAAAAAATCTCGATCAAAAAACACTATGAACTCGACCATTGTATCGTGCCCCTGGACAGTGACAAAATGAAACAAGTCCTGGTCAATATCATCATCAATGCTCTCCAGGTCACGCCCGATAAGGGCTTAATCACCATCCGACTCCACGTCCTCGACCATAAAAAAATTATCAGGATCTCCATCTCTGACACCGGATCTGGCATCTCAAAAGAATATATCGATAAAATCTTCCACCCCTTCTTCAGTAATAGAAAAGGCGGCACCGGGCTCGGTCTCGCCATCTCACAACGCCTTATCGAAGACCATAAGGGCCGGATTACCGTGGAATCAGAACCCGGCTCCGGCACTTCCTTTCATATCGACCTGCCCATGATTATTTCCGATCTGCCTCTGACTATCTGGTGAAAAATTCCCCCATAAGCCGGGGTGAATTTTTCACCCCTTACCGGTCGCGGCGGAAGGGAACACGATCGCGATGGTCGATTTCAGTGCTTTCCTGACATTGCATTGTTTGGCATGATCTTTGCTCCGTTGAAGGGCATCGACAACGCGGAGGAAACGTCTAGCCTATGGAACACTGGACATCCTATACCCGGAGCATGAAAGAGGGTAAAGCCCTTGAGCTGTATTTACGAGAGATCGGTCGGATACCTCTGATCAATAAGGAGGAGGAGATACGATTAGCGATATTGGTCCAGGAGGGGGATAGAAGTGCCGAAAAGCGTTTGATTGAGGGTAATCTTCGTTTTGTGGTTTCGATAGCCAAGAAGTTTAACAGTCAGCGGTTGTCATTATTAGATTTGATCAATGAAGGCAATCTGGGGTTGATCGAGGCGACCAAGCATTTTAATCCTGATCGTGGTGTACGTTTTGTGACCTATGCCGTGTGGTGGATCAGGCAAGCTATTCTCCAGGCGATATCGCTTCATGGCTATGTGGTCAAGTTGCCCTTGAAGAGGGCCAATTTGCGGCAACGAATCAAGCAGAATGAGCATGAACTCAGGCATGAGTTAGGTCGCACTCCGGACATAGGCGAGATTGCCGACTCTCTGGATGAGGATGAAATCCAGATTGAGAATGTTCTTCGGGCTTCGCGGGTCTGTATTTCTCTTGAGGTTATGACTCAAGAGGATGAAAACAGGAACTACCGGATCATGACTCGCATGTACAACTCGTTCGATGAACCGGATCAGATGATTTCGCGGATCATGGCTTCGGAGTTACGGAGCTTGTTACATAGATTATCACGCCGTGAGATTGAGGTAATTTATTTACATTATGGTCTTCAATCGGGGAGTCCTCGAATGACTCTCGAAGAGATCGGTCAGAAACTGGGTATTACCAAAGAAGGCGTTCGCCAGATCGAAAAGAAAGCTCTCACCAAATTAAAGACAAGCTGTGAAATTATGGCGGAAATTCCTGCCTAAAGCAGGTCAACCCGATCTATCAGTAGTAAACCCCGCAGGAAGCACAGGCCATCAATCCAGAAAGAGTAAGAGACTCACTCCTTTCCTGTGAGCATTTTTATTCTTTCTTTCAGCATGATCGTTTCATCATCTTCCACGGGCAAATTCTTCAGAATCAGATTGTATTCTTTGAGAGCTTGATCGATTTCGTCCTGCTCGGCAAAGAGTTCGGCTCGTAACATCCGGGCTTGTTTTTGGAAATCAAGCCCGGAATAGGTCTCGAGTATATTCTGAGTGACTTCGAGTGCATCATCATAGCGCCGTTGGGCTTTCAGAAACTTGGCATAATCAAGCATACTTTGGACCTGGTATTCAACTTCCGGGACCGATTCGAGGTTATCGATCACTTCCTCATATTCCCGCTCGGCATCATAGAATTCCTTTTGGATGCTGTAAATCTGTGCCCGTTCGCGATGAGCATACACTTCCATGTCCTGACCCGGATTCAGGCTGAGAAGATACTCGATCTGATCAAGGGCTGTATCATAGTTACCAAGCTCACGTTCAATGATTGCCAATCGATAGGTAGCTAACGTGGTCATGCTCTCGGGATATTTCTTGGATAAGGCGGAAAACAAGTCCCGAGCCTTGATAAAATCCTTGTTTTGTAAGGCCGATTCCGCCCGTTCAAGTTCTCGCTCTATTTCAGTGGGAACGTGACCGTCTAACTGATTTTCGGCGTGTCTGATTGTGTTGAGATCGGGAACCGAAGCAAAATTATCTCCCTTCATTTTCGCGATATCCGACATGGAATCGATCAACAAGTATACAATTCCAAACAGAAACAATGCCACAAAGAGAAGAATACCGGTTACAAAATACTTCGAAGACTTGAGCCCACCTCTCTGGGTTGATTTGACGGTCACAAGATCAACCAAGGGAACATTCCTTTGCAGAGTGGATTGACCTGTATTCTGCGTTCGTTGCACCGTGGCCGTGCCCGATGCAGTTTTTGTAGAAGAGTCAGACCACAATGAACCAGTTATGGTCCGAACCAGGGTCTTGTCTCCTATGAGTGATTCCATTTGCCCAATCAGATAGCCGTCGCTTGGTTTTAATTTGACCAACCTGCGATAGTATTTTATGACTTGAAAAAAATTGCCCTCGATGCGATGCAACTTGGCGAGCTGGGACAAGATCGTGATATTGTAAGGATTATCTCGCACACTTTTTTCCAGTTCCTCTAATTTGGGAGTCAATCTTGGTTCGAGATTGAATTGTTGCTTCTGACAGATTTCTTTCATTCGCTCGAGAGCATGCGAATTCTGTGGATCGAGAAAATGAGCCTGATGATATTCCCAGAGGGCCTGATTGAAATAACTCGGACCACGGACATACAACTTCTCCGCTTTCTCACAGATACTCTCAGATTGTTTCTGGTCCAATTCATCAGTGATGATATCCGGCTTTTCCATCAATCGTTTGAATGTGTCCCGGTCCAATGCCCCAATCTCATGCAGCTCATACTCGAACAAATCCTTCAGAACACTTTCGATCGTCTGATAACGGTCCTCGACATTCTTTTTGATCATGAGCTCGATGATCCGTTCAAGTGCCGGTGATACGGTTGGATTTATCTCTGATAGAGCCGGAGGGTCTTTCTGCAAAATATTGAGTATGGCCGTGGTTGGATTATCGGCAAAAAAAGGATTTTCGCCCGATAGACATTCAAACATGATAATACCCACTGAGAATATGTCACTGCGTGTATCGATAGCCTTGCCCCGCCCCTGTTCCGGCGACATGTACGCCGGTGTCCCCAGGATATTGCCTGTCTGCGTCAAACGCGTAAAATCAATTGTTTTGGATATGCCAAAGTCGGATATTTTGACCTGACCGTGATAACTCATCAGGATGTTTGATGGCTTCATGTCTCGATGAACTATCTTTCGTGTATGTGAAAATTTCAGTCCTTCCAAAATTTCGCGAATGAGATAAAGCACAGCCGAAACCGGTAATATCGGGACCTTCTTGAGTAAATCCTGCAAGGTATACCCATGAATATACTCCATCGCCATGAAATAATTCCCCTTGACTTCATCACAATCAAGAATCTGGACTATATTCGGGTGCTGTAACTTTTTGTTGGCCCGGACTTCGTGCACAAAACGCATTACATATTCTTGGTCCGAAGCAATGTGAGGCAGGAGTACTTTCAGAGCAACCTGCTCCCTGGTGGCCATGTTCTCAGCCAGATAGATCGCGGCCATTCCACCCTTGCCGATCAGTTTTTCTATCCGATAACCCTTGAGTATTTTTTGGGCCATCCGAGTCACTCCTTTGCATATTTGACAATAGTATTACCTTACAGCATCAAAGCCGGAAAAATCAAGTCCACTTAGACTAGACCAGGTTTTTTACCTCAGAAATGACGCGGCACATTCCCCTTTGTATTCTGAAAATGCATCGCCTCAAGCATGAGATGGTCTCGAGAGACTACTCGATTCACTTTTGTCCGGTCGCTCCCGGTCGTGGCCTCGGACCGGTTTTCCTCGAGAACGCTTTTCCTCGGGCACGGGTTAGTCCGTGTTGCCTATGTTGTCCCCGAGATAACGGTTGGAGGCGGTCAACTCGTTGCGGGGATTATAACCATAAATAGTGAAGGCACTGGTGATCGCCTCGAAGGCCAACCCGCTCTTCACAACCGAAGTACGTCTCATCTCTCGGACCCTCTGGAGGTCAAACCCATTCTCTGTCCCCCTCTGGAGGTCAAACCAGCTCTCTATCCCCCTTTGGAGCTGGTCGGGGGGAGGACTTCACCGGATTTTGCCAACTCTTCTATAATTTCCTCGAGCATGTCCCTGACTCCCTCGATAGTG
>JAFGSJ010000057.1 GCA_016934675.1 bacterium
AACATCGGCATTCACCAGATTGCCATTCCGCTGTCGCTTCATGGTAACGGGTGATATCGGGCGTTCGGCTCGAACGCAGAGAACCGTTGTGCGTTGATCGAAATTTGATCTGGGGAGGAATGCCAAAAAAATCCTTCTCGTTTGATGATGTTCGGTTCGATGTCGGCGGAGTGGCCTGGTTTTCAACATTTCAGGATACTGAACACACGGGGAAAGGTTTCAAACAGGCGTGCGGATTTTGAACTTCACTGTCTTGTCATAACCATAAAAACCTGCTAAGCTCTCTGCAAGATACATTTGTGACCATCAATCAGATCAAATCAAGGGAATAGGGAGGAATTATGACCCGGCACAGTAATACAACACTCATTTTCATGGTGCTGTTTTTTTTATTTCTGATTATTGGTGACGCGAGCCTGGTAAATGCTGCGGACAATGCAGACGGCACTTTTTCGATCGTGGCCTATGATCCGCAGACAGGTGAACTGGGCGTGGCGGTCCAGTCAAAAGCTTTTCATGTCGGGATGTCCGTAGCCTGGGCAGAGGCCGGGGTCGGAGCCATAGCCACCCAGGCCACGACCAACAGGTCGTTCGGACCGAAAGGGCTCGAACTCATGAAAGCGGGCCTTTCGGCCCAGGAAGCCCTGGTCTGGTTACTCGAACACGATCCTGACAGGGACCAGCGTCAGGTCGGTCTGGTCGACGCTCGGGGCAACGCGATCAGTCATACCGGCTCCGCGTGCCTGGACTGGGCCGGTCATAAATACGGTCCGGGCTTCGCCGTGCAAGGCAACATTCTGGCCGGTCCCGATGTGGTGGCTAACATGGAGAAAGCATTTTCAGAAACCGAAGGTGAGTTGGGGGCTCGATTACTCGCGGCGTTACAGGCCGGCCAGATGGCCGGTGGCGACCGGCGAGGCAAGCAATCAGCCGCTTTACTGGTTGTTCGTCCGAGCGAGACACATCCCGAATACCGGCACCGTTACATAGACCTCAGGGTCGAGGACCACCCCGATCCAATCCCGGAGTTGATTCGATTGTTCAGCGTTTTTGAAGGGACCACGCTGGCAGAGGCCCATATTCATTATGCACAACTGTATCGCGCACAGGGTCTCGATGAATTGCGCACACTGGAAGTCACTCGACTGGGTCAGTCATTGACGAGGACTTTAGCCGATCCCGATGCCTCGGCCCAAACCCTGAATGCTTTGGCCTGGTTTACCGCCATCAACGACATGTTCCTCGAGACCGCACTGTCGGCCGCTCAGAAGGCCACCGGCCTCGAACCGACGAACTACGAGATACTCGATACGCTGGCTGAAGTCCACTACCGGCTCGGTCACAAGAAGGAAGCCATCGAGGCCTCGACCAAAGCGCTCAGCATGGCTCCCGACGATCCATATCTCAAAAAGCAGTTTGACAAGATTTTCAACATGAAGGAATGAAAGGCAGCGGGGACCGGAATAGAATCGAGATCTTCGAGTTTTTTAAGGTCCGCTCCGCTTCAATTCTTCGAGTCGTATCGGGAATTCAACTTTGCAGGAATGGTTGGCTAGGTCCTGATAGAGCCCGATTGTCTGCTGACGGATGGCCTTATCTCCGGTCAACTTCCATAAATCGTAAGAAATCGCCGCTTTTTCTTCAAGAGCATCGACTTCGGCGAACAGGGCGTGCAATCGAGCGGTAGCCGAGCTGACCAACTCGGGACCATGAACTGTGGCCAGGGCGAGTTCAATTTTGATCTGATACAATTTGCCCAGGATGGTATAATCTTTCCGACCGATTTCAATCGCCATCTCGAGTCCTTCCTGATTGAGTTTTTGGGCTTCCTGAAAATGGCCGACTTGAAAAAGCAAACGGGCCTTATCGATCAAATATGAGGAGAGATGGTGATTGACATTAAGGCTGCGTCCAAGCCTGATGGCCCGATCGATATAATCGAGTGCCAGATGAAACTCCTCCTGGCAGCGATACACATCGGCGATATTGCAATACACGATGGACTGTCCCAGCTTGTTTCCCAGGATTAAATAGGAGGTGAGGGCCTTCTTGTAATACTCCATGGCCGCAGTCAGTTGCCCCATGAAGAGATTAACGACACCCATGTTATTGTCAGCACTACATAAACCCGAGCGATCATCCAGTTCGACACAGATAGCCCGGAACTGCTCAAGACATTGCAAAGCATTGCTGTAATCATGGGTCTGGGTGTAAATGTCGCCTTTAAGTTTCAGAGCATACGATAGTTCACGGCGCGAGTTTAATTGCTCACAGATGTCCAGGCTCTGTTGGGCATAGATCATGGCTTGTTTGAATTCGGATCGTCGCCAATGGATACTGCCGATTTCACGCAGGACCATGGCCGTGCCCAATTGATCGCCGATCTGGTGGAAGAGTCGTCTGGCTTCATCCAAAACGAGCATAGCCCGTTCATAATCGTTTTTTTGATAGAGCATCTGACCAAACTCATGTCGTGCTCGGGCACTGAGTGTATCGAGTTTAAGAGTATCGGCAAGTGAGAAGGCCTGAAGATAGAAATGTTCACCTTGAGACCAGTCCCCGATCAATCGGTGGACCGAACCGATACCCAGCATGATCTCGAAGGTTTTGACCGGTTCTACACCCGGATCAACCAACTCGAGTAATTGAGTGTAAAAAGCAATAGCTTTGTGTGTCGCAAAGGTCTTGTGAGCGTTATCAGCGGCTTTTTCAAGGTAATGAACTGCTTTTTCCCGTATTCCACCCGCTCTGAAATGATAGGCTAACTCATCAATTGCCGCTTCACTGTTCAAGCCATCCGCGGATTCATGTTGAAAATAATACTCGAGCCGGCGGGCAATGCGACGATGATAGCTGACCTGGTCCGGGATTTGCCTTTCCAGGACTTCACGTAAAAGATCGTGAACAAATTTATATGAATACTCGCCTTTGGTCTGATCGGCGCTGAGAATTTCCTGCTCGACCAGTGAAAACAGAATCTGCCGAATAGTATCCAGACCAAGTTGAAGATCGTGATAGCTCGAACTGTCTGCTCCTTGGGCTTGATGGGGCTCGTTGACGATGGAAAAAACCTTGAGGGCCGTAAAACCTGAATGAAGGAAACAGATATGACGGAGTAACTCGAGGTCACGTGGAGTCAAGTCGAGCCTCGCTATCCGCTGACTGATGATCGAGGCCAGATTGTCAGGAATGTCACCGGATTCAAAGGAGCCGTCCAATTCCCAGAAAAGACCGAGTCGCTGAATTTTATGCTGATTCGTCAGGGATTTGATCAATTCCTGTAAAAAGTAAGGATTACCGCCCACTTTTTCGCGCAAGTCCGGAATAGCCCGCTCGAGCGATTGATCGATCCGGTCCCGACCGAATGTGGCCTGCAGATAAAGCAACATGTCACTGGCCTCGAAAGGCATCAAGATTTGTTCAATAATCAGGCCCCTTTTCTTCATACGCCCGATCGCGGCCGACACATTCTCATACTCTTCTGTCCGGGCACAGGCGAAAATCGGATAGCTATGCCCGTTCGTTCGAACAGCTTTGAGTTTCTCTAACAGGAGCTCGATTATTTCGAGCGAACCATCGTCGGCCCAGTGAAGATCATTGATACACAGGACGAGTCTGCTATTGTTCGCACTGATGCTGGAACATAGAAATTCGGCCAGGATCGCTATCATCTGATGACGTTCGGCTCGTGGTTCAAGAATAGCGGCCGGCTGAAATGCAACCAAACCCGGATGTGAGGGTAGCAGTTTCTTGAGCGTGCCCCCGCATTCCTCGAGTAATGATGTCGGTGCATAGTAAATAAGCTCATTGAGCCAATCGCTGATCAGACCATACGAATAGAGCTTATGACGGACACCCTCGGCTTCGATAAACTGATACCCTTCCAACTGGCACTGTTTCTTGAATTCACCGAAAAAACGACTCTTGCCGATGCCCGCTTCGCCTTTGTAGATGATCAAATTTCCGGTGCTGCCCGGATCATTCAGACAATTCCGGACATAGCCAAGTTCGTTCTGACGCCCGACAAAGCTCGCTCCGAGCATATAAGCATTGAGCGTTGGCTCAGTCTCGACGGGGAAATCCGTCTGCATGAGCCGGTTGAGATCAAGGACCACCTGGATCATGGAATGATACCGTTCCCGCAAAGTATAAGCGATCATTCGCCCCAAAATCTGCCTCAGCCGAGTTTCATGTATCTTCTCCAAAGCCTGGCCCGCATGCTCTTCAAAAACCTGCTCATTCTCAAGGACCCTCAAAACATGCGACAGACTCTCATTTTCATAAAAACCCATACCCGTCAGGATACAAAAAAAAGTCATGCCGAGCGCATACATATCGACCCGCTCATCGAGTATTGTGCCCGGCGGAAGAGGGCCGTTGGCAGAGTCAAAAGTGGTCGACGATAACAACTCTGGTTGCATTTGATAGTGTTCAGGATCATGACTGAAAAAAATCTCGGGTGCCAGAAACGGCACTGTGCCCTTCACCATGGTCTGTTCCGCTATCCCTAAGTCCGACAAACCAAAATCAAGGACTTTGATCTGCTCCGGCGAAGAACCTGTCAGGATGATATTGCCCGGTTTGAGATCGCGATGCAAAATACCACGACTGTGGATGAAATCTATGGCCCGACACAACGTTACACAGATTGACAGAGCATCCTCACCGGTAAAAAGCGGCTCCCCTTTCAGCATTTCCTTGAGGGTGCGACCCTCGATGTATTCCATGGTGATATAACATCGCCCACGACCGATATCGGTGCCTTCCGTGCTCGTACTGTCTATGCCGAAATCATAGACACGAGCAAGATTCGGGTGCTTTAATCGAGACATCACCTCGAATTCACGCTTGAAATTTACGAATATGAAGGGATCACTGATCTCCTGCTTGAGTAGCTTGATAGCCAGCCGATGATTATCCCGAACACTGTCCTCCGCCAGGTAGACGGTGCCCATCGCGCCCTCACCCAGCTTGGAGATCAGTCGATAACGTCTGTTGATCATTGTATCCGAACTCAGCACGCTTCCAATCCGCCTTCTTCCTTTTCAC
This sequence comes from bacterium, assembly GCA_016934675.1. GTDB lineage: Bacteria > CSSED10-310 > JAFGSJ01 > JAFGSJ01 > JAFGSJ01 > JAFGSJ01. Next base: position 5,050 of record JAFGSJ010000057.1, read on the forward strand.
CACACCGATACCTGCCCACTCTTGACCACACGGACAATACATCTCTTATAACATGGGTTGACCCGCTTTAAATGTCAATAAATACCATGCAGAACCTGATGATTTGACATTTTTACCTGTTTTGCTATTTTCATTATAGGCAATGAATGATCAATGATTCGGGTGAAAGGATGAACAGACAGGCTGATGATGTACTATCCGGTATAAGGGCGAACTGGTTACGGATTTGCTTGCAGTGGGCCGCGATTTTAGGTTTGGTTTGGTGTGGAGTAATCTGGGCGGGTCCCACGATGCAGGTCGATCTTAAGAGCATCGATGTCGAGCAGTACATGCCCTCACCGGCTGAATTTCCCAGGGACGGTGGGCTTGAATGGCAGGGTCTCCGGGGTGATTTACCGAACAATCGGATCAATGAGGTCAACCGTTCTGTAACGACTGGCTTGAATTATTTCGGTTACACGCGGTTTCGGGATTTGCTTGGAGAGGAAGAGGAACGCTTGGCGCAAGTCCAGCGAGATGCGGAAGCGGCACCGCAACGATATGCCGAGCAGCTCGCTCGCTGTCGTAACAAGATTGCGGAAGCCCAGGCCAGGCTGGAAAAAGGCCGTCTCAACGACACGCAGCGGGAGCATTATCAGAAGCAGCTCGAGTCCGAACAAAAATCGCTCGAGAGTCTTATTGCGGGCAAAGAAGAGTTTCTCGCTTCGAGTCGGGCTCCTTTCGAGTATTCGCAGGAGCGGCTGGCCCGTTTTCGGGGCATGTCAGCCCAGGAGATGGCGGAGCAGAATCTGGTTTATTCCGCCTGCGTCAGTGTGATCGCGGGGATTACCTATCTTGAAGACACGGCTGAATGGTTAGCAGCGATCAAACAGCACGATCCCCTGTTCGCGGATGGGCCTTCAGCCGAGGTGGGCGAGGCCAGCGTGCTCAGCCCGAAAATCATGGACAGTGTCTATAATGTTCGTTTCTATCGGGGGACCTATGCGGTCTCGCTTTGGATCAAGGGCGGCGGAATGGAGCCCTTGCCCAAGGGCCTGAAGACCCAGGTGGTGGGAAAAACGATTGCCGAACTCTTTGATCGAAAATTGAAAGGCGGGGTCCAGGGTATTTCGGTCGAGTTGAACCAGATGACCGGTGCCCCGTATGATGGCTTGGTGGCAGATGGTGAGACGACTCTCGAGATTGCGATCATTTTGCCGAATGTCTCGATGGTGACCGTGGAACTTCCTTCTTCAGGTCAGCTCCTTAGCCGAGGCGACGACGATGAACAACCCCTGACCAGTGGTGACCTGGCTTTGAGTTCAGGGGGACGGGCCACGCTTTTCTATCGACCACCGCCTTATCTTCAGGAAGAGGAACTTACTGAGCAGATGTCCTTTGCTGGAGACACCGGGAACCAGGGGAGTGCAACGGTCTGGTATGCCCCGGTAAGACTTGTTTTTACCTGGACCGACGAGCATGGTCAGGACCAGCAGAAAGAAATCCAGATACGGGTAGTTCGGCCACAGGTTTTTCTTGTGCATGGATTTACCGGTGATCTTTCCACCTGGGCCCATCTTGACCGTGAGTTGGTCTCGCACAAGTGGCAGACATACCGCGATGAATACTATCAAGGGCAAACGGGTATTCCCGAATTAGCCCAACTGCTGCGTTCTTATCTCGAAAAACAAAGACGGGTCTATGAACAGAGCGGTCTTAAAGTCAGAAAAGTCGATATTGTGGCCCATAGTATGGGCGGTCTGATCAGTCGGCACTACATCAGTGTTTCCGACACATATGACCACGATGTCCGGAAATTGATCATGGTCGCGACACCTAACCACGGCTCGACCTGGTTCGATGGTCAGATTGGTGAGCTTGCCTCACTAAAAGATGGCCTGGCCCACTGGCAAGAGAATAAGGACCTGCGTAACAATAGTGAATTCATGCAGAAACTCAACGCCGGTGAAGAAAAGGGCCAGCATTTGAACAAAGAGGTTCAATATGCCCTGCTTTACGGTCGCCGCAACGGTTACAGGGTTTTAAAGACCAGTATGATCACCGGGGCCATGATGGCCGATGATGGTGTGGTCAGCGTGGAATCTGCCCTCTTGAATTGCGTCGTATCGTACCGTTTTGATGGCTGCATCCATAGTGGAGCCATTAAAGACATTTATCAGGCGGATACTTCGATCACCGAAGATGGTTCTGTCTGGCAGAAAATCCAGACGTGTTTGCTCGAAGAATTACCGCGGGCCCACGAACAAGCCTCTCAAGCCCTGGTCACCGAGGTCCATGGCCGGGTCACACGACGGGGAGGGAGAGGTCATGCTATTCAAACCGGAGAAGACGTTAATCGATACGTAGTCTGGACTGGTCCGGAATCCGGATTTGGGGCCGAACTGATCAGCGGGGCTGAGACCTGGGGCCGAATCAGCGTTTATGAAAATTCCAAAGTCTTATTTGCCAGTGTTGCCCACGGGATCGCCCGGTTTTTTATCGAGAACGGCCAGGCCGACTTCTGGTTCGCACCTAGGAAGGATAGTTTTTGCCAGATAGCTGTCGGTGATGATCAAGGCCCGGAAGGTGTGCGTCCCCTGCTCAACATCTATCACCTTAAGACCGATTTCAGCCTGACCTGGGCTGAAAACATGGCAGACATTGTCTCACGCGAAGGTGCCTTACAACTCGAATACCTGACTTCGGACGGCCAGACTACGCGAGAGATAGTACCCAGTGGTGAAACGCGGACAATCGATTTGACTGCGGCCAGGAATTTGCCTTCACGGAAGGGTCCAGCTCTTGATCCTACCCCCGTTGTAACCTATGAGGTCGCTCCATCTGATGAACTACCCGGGGGAGAGGATACCCGGATGATCATCACACTGGCTGATACAACTAAATCGGACCCAGTCGGGCGATTCACCGGGAACGTTTTTCTGAAAGAAGTGATCTTTCTCAAGGATAACGCACTCGTTTCGGTTGTTTATAAAAATCTGCCGGAGGGAGCACTCCTTGCAGTCGAAATCGATGCGGGCGGCGCCGCGCCTCGCCGCGCCTCGACCGTGACCGCCGGCTCCGGCACATGGGATTTCCGGGTCACGGCCCCGCTCATGGGCTGGCCCGAGATAAAACATCTGGTCCGGATCAAACTGAATGATATCATAATCTTGGAAGAGACCATCTCCAGGGAAGGAAAACAGCATGACCATAATACTCAGAAATGAACCCTTGAAAAGGGTCCTGCTTATACTGCTGGGCCTTTTGCTCTGTAGTTGTGCGAGTAAACGCGCCTTGAAAAGCGAGCTGATTCTGGCTCAAAGTAACTTGGCTGCTACACAGGAGAAAATGGCTGAACTTGAACTTCAAATACAGGAAAAAGAGCAGGAAAACCAGCAGTTGCGTGCGGAAAAACAGGACCTCGAAGACGCACGTATGTCACTTGGCAAGGAAAAAACGGTCCGCGTCGATCAGGCCCGCGAGATCCGTAGGACAGCCCGGCACTTTATCCGGTCCCAAACCTCCGCATTGAAACTCTTCGCCGAAAATCCCGCCCTGCTTGATTACCTGGGCAGTGAACCGATTGAACGGACCCGTTTTGATGAAAGCAAAAGTGTCCTGATTGTGGATGTAGCCCACCCACTCCCTGCCGAAGCCATCCTCTTTTCGGGTCAGGTCTTTCTGCACCGTCCGCGACCATTCTTCTTCTGCCTCATACGTTCACGGATGAAGGATTATCATGTCGTCTGGATGAGCCAGGAACATAACCTCAATCAATCCGGTGCAGCAACGGTGAGTTTCGATGCCGGTATTTCATGCCAACAGGGTGACCTGCTGGGCATCTATTTTCCCGAAGGGGTCGGCCTGCCACACGACGAATTAGGCGGCTCGACCGCCCTGATCAAGGGACCCATCTCCGCCGGTCAGCCTCTGCCCGCTAAAGCACTTGCCAAACCAACCACCCGTAATTACTCGTTCGGCGTGCTCGGCTTCCTCGATTGATTGGCTAAGTGGTGTGAAGACGGATCGAACAGACAGGCGAGCCCCATTTCTTGAACCAGGCCACGCCTTCATTGACCGGGTCAAATTCGAGGCGGTAATGTCCCGGCTCGGCTGGTAGCGTCAGTGAGATATCGAATTCGAGTGTTTCAGCAGGCATACAGTCGTGGGGTAGTGTGAAACGGGCATAATCGCGCTCGAGCAGTTGACCGTCTCGATCGTAGAGACTGCAGCCCAGCCTGACAATGGCGAAGTCATAGGCTGAACTCGTGTTCCAGACCGTATCTCCAGTATTGTTCAGACGGACACGCAAGGTCCGATTCTGTCCGGGCGGCCCGGTGAGGTCCGATGGTTCGATCTCGATCGCGGCAGTCATAACGTTGGGGCGATGCGCACTGAAGGTCCGCCGGGCCCGGGCTTTGATCAGACTGTCCGCTGGCAGGGCGTGCTGATCGATCAAAAAATCTAAGACATTATCGGATACGAGTTGTAATCCGGCCGGGGCCAGATGAATGCCATCATTCATGATCAAAAACCGTTGTCCGGATTCGTTGAAAAGATGTTCCAGGTCGAGCAGACCGACTTCGAGTCTGGCGGCCACTTCACGGACGGATTGATTGTATGCTTTATGAACATGAAATTCAGTGGCGGTGTGCTGCAGGAAGTCAGAAGAACCGGGCTCTGTCTGGTCGTTAGTCGGTGATTCAGTATCGGGTCCGGCCGGTGCGGTCATGAGGATTGGCACGGCATGATGGCGTCGGGCCAGGCCTACCCATTGTTCGAGATTCGTGGTGAAATCAGCCAGCGGGACGCGGTAGTGCTCGGTCCCGGTCCGGGTCGGGTCAATCTTGGCCCGACCGGTCACCCCCTTGAACAGAAAGACCAGCAATTGGTAAGTGCGTAAGAAGGCGAGTCTGTTCTGAATCAGGACAATCGGTGTCGAGGTCTGGATGAAGGTGCTGTCTGGCTTGGATAGTGCCTGCCAATGATCGTTCCAGCCGAAATAGAACGAAACATAATCGAAGTGATTTTGTTCGAGGAGCCGTTCCAGCAGACGCAGGCCTTGCAAAGAGGAATAGCCGGGTATGCCGGCATTCAAGATGCTGGCCCGCCCGGACCCCAGAACAAGCTCGAGATCGCTGGCCAGTCGCTCCGGGTAGGGCCCGAGCCCGAGGGCGGTGCAGGAATCACCGCAACAGGCTATGGTCAGGGGGGCTTCCGGGTTGAAATCACGTCCGAGGAAACCGGCGGCATTGACCGTTTGCACGCCGATGGTCGCCCCCGGCCGCAATCGCCACAGGAGCCGGGCATCTTTCTCGAATACGGTCCGACCGCTGCGTTTGTTCATATCGTGAATCACGGTGTCATCGAATTGGACCGAAACCTCGCGGGGGATGCTTGAATAGGAGAAACCAAGCAGGTGGAGAATAGTTTCGAGCAGGGCCAGCAGTATAATCAGTCCAAGCAAACCCAGGGCGAGGCTGCTGGTGATGAGCATGTTCCGCCGCGATGCTGTTTTGATGGGAGCGATCATGTGTCCCCACTCAGGTTCAGGGGCCAAGCAGTTGCCGGACCAGCTTGATCGATATGGGTTTCTTCAACTGGAGCGAACGGGTATCGATGGCGTCAAAAAGTGCATGGAGATAATCCGGATTACGGGGCACTCGAGTAATGATGTAATTGATTACCTTGTCCGGAAAATTGACCTGCCGATCGCGGGCTCTCTTGCGGATGATATCCATGCAGGTCGACTCGTCCAACAATCCAACCTGGACGACCATGCCGCTGGCAAAACGGGAGGTGAGACGATCGTGCAGGTGAACATGAGCGGATGGTTCGAGCCGTGACGTCAGAATAATCTTTTTCTGAGCATGATAGAAGGTGTTGAACAGACTGAAAACGGTCTCATCAGTGTGATCGTCGACCGACACCCGGTCCATGTCCTCGAGAATGAGCAATCCGGCTTTTTCGATTTGGTCCGAGAACGAAGGACAAGGCTGGTCCCGGAAAGAATGATACAGACAGACGGCTGACGAATCACGGCTGCGAAGTTCCTGGATCAGGGCCTGGCACAGGTGGGTCTTGCCCGTCCCGGCCTCACCGACCAGAAAAACGACCGCGCCCGAACCGCCCGGGTCCATAACCGAGTTCATGATCTGGTAAGCTGCTTCGTTCCCAAGGCAGCGGATGAAGTTGTCGAAACGATACTCGGGCTGAAAATCGAAAGGAATGATCAGTTGCTCGGGACCGTTCACGCGTTTCATGCCCATCCTAGAACGATACAAACGAGAAAACATTATGATCGGTCAGTTTGGCCCGACCATTCAGAAACGAGAGCTCGATCAGAAAAGCGAGTTCGACCAGCTCCGCGCCGGCCTTTTGCAAGAGATTGGCCGCGGCCAGGGCGGTCCCGCCCGTAGCCAGCAGATCGTCGATCAACACGACCCGCTCGCCGTGTTCGAATGCGTCCTGGTGAATCTCGATCGCATCGGTGCCATACTCGAGCTCATATTCCTCCCGAAAGGTCCGGTACGGTAATTTGCCCGGTTTACGCAACACCACAAAACCGATATTCAAGGCATATGCCAGTGGTGCGCCGAAAATGAAACCCCGCGATTCGATCGCGGCAATCTTCTGGATGTTCTGGTTGACGTAGCGCTCGCGAAAAAGATCGATCACCTTTTTAAAGGCCTTGGGGTCCTGTAAAACGGGGGTGATATCCTTGAAGATAATTCCATTTTTGGGGAAATCGGGAATATCGCGGATCAGGGCTTTAATCTCATGCATGACGAACAGTCTCCTCTTCAATGTTTGGCATTAGAGCACGATACTGAAATTCGAGAAAGAACGGGTGGCGATGTGTTGGGCGGAAACTTCCCGGACCAGCCCGAATGATGGTCCTTCGTTGAGTTTCTGCTCAAAAAGCTGGAGCACTTCCTTGGTCCCGGTGGCATATATTTCTACCGAACCGTCTTCGAGATTCCGGACCGTCCCGGTCAGGCCGTAGCGGTCGGCAAGCTGACGGGCAAACCAGCGAAAACCGACGCCCTGGACCCGTCCATACACGAGGTAATGATAGGTAATTCCAGCATCTGTCATGACGTTGGTCCCTCCTCTTTCAGTCCCAGGATTTGCCAAGCCCGGTCCACGGCCTCGCTTGGACTGTCGACCCTAATCAGGGGCGCGTCCAGCTTCCAGCTTTCGAGGGTCAGGACGGGCCGGCCCAGCTTCAAGGCCAGGGCGATCTCCGATAATGTTCCGTATTCACCTCGGACTGCAATCACGAGCTGGGCGGTTCGAACAATGATGATATTACGGGCGTGTGATAAACCCGTCACGATCGGGATATCGACATAGGGATTGGCCTGGTCCGGATCGTCACCCGGCAGAATGCCGATGGTCAAACCATGTCCTCTATGAGCACCCCGGCAGACAGCGGTCATGATACCACCCAAGCCGCCGCAGATCACGATCCCACCCCGCCGGGCTATGGCATAGCCCAACTCTTCCGCCAGCATTTCTCCTTGAGCGTCAATCCGGGCTGCACCGATGACACCTATATATGGACCTTGTCTGTATTCGGATTTCATGATCTTGTGAAATAAAATGGTCGGGACGACTGGATTTGAACCAGCGGCCCCCAGTTCCCGAAACTGGTGCGCTACCAGACTGCGCTACGTCCCGACCTAGAGTACATATTTGATTAGGTAAAAACCACCGAGCAATAATACCAGAAAAACCACACAAAGCAAATTAAAATATCGATCAATGTAACCCTTGATGGGTTCACCGAACTTCCATATTATCACTGAAACCAGAAAAAATCGAGCGGAGCGTGATAAAGCTGCCGCCACACAAAAAATGACGAAATGAATATCAAAAACCCCGGCTGCAATGGTAAAGACTTTAAAGGGGATAGGGGTAAAACCGGCAGTGAAAACGGCCCAGAAGTCCCATTCCTGGTAAATATTCTGGACACGAAGAAAAAGTTCTGGCGTAAAACCGGGGACATAATTGAAGAAAAAATCGCTTAAGGAATGCCAGGCCAGCTTACCCAAGCCATAGCCCAGCATGCCCCCCAAAACAGAAGCGAGCGAACAATAGGTTGCAAAAAGAAAAGAGCGACGAGGGATCGAGATGGCCAGAGCAATTAACAATGGATCCGGTGGTATGGGGAAAAAGGAAGCCTCGGCAAAAGCGAGCAGAAAAAGTGCCGGTAAACCATAAGGCGTCTCAGCCCAGTGCAAGACCCAATTATAGAGCCGATGTGACCAGTCGAACAGGGTCCGCAACACCGGCACGCGTGCAATCATCGAGTTACCTGTAGTCATCGTCCGCTATCCATCCGTATTCACCAATCAGTTTCACAAAAACACAACCGCAGTCATCTTTAATTACGGTTTTACCTGCAGTTCGCGATACAATTTTCAGGGTCTGGAAGTATCGATCGCCAACCGGAATGACCATGACCGCGTCCGGTTTCAATTGCTCGGACAATGTTCGAGGCACATCCGGAGCGGCAGCAGTCACGATGATCCGGTCGAAAGGTGCCTGTTCAGGCCAGCCTTTTGTGCCGTCTCCGATCCTGAATTCGATCTGGCCGTATCCGCTTTGCTGCAAGGTTTCCTGGGCCCTCAGCCCCAACTCGGCGATCCGTTCGATCGTATAAACCTGACCTCCCATGGCGGCCAGTATGGCCGTCTGATATCCTGAACCCGTCCCGATCTCGAGCACTTTCATACCGGGGAAGGGTTCGAGTTTCTGCGACATCAAAGCCACCATGAAAGGCTGTGAAATCGTCTGACCGTTCCCGATATAGACCGGAAAATCGCCATACGCAATGGCCGGGCTCTTGCCTGTAACGAAATCATGACGCGACACGCGAGACATGGCCTCGAGCACAAGCTCATTGGTTATGCCTCGTCCCTTGAGTTGCTTCTCGATCATTACATCGCGGTATGCGTCATAATTCATCAGTCGTACGTTCAAAAAAAAATCGGGGCGAGAGGATTTGAACCTCCGACCCCTTGACCCCCAGTCAAGTGCGCTAAACCAGGCTGCGCCACGCCCCGATTACCGATTAGTTACTTCTGTATAGCATCCGAGTGCGGGAAATGTCAAGTCTTTCATGAAGATTTATCGATCAGGTCCGTTCGAGTGTGGTCTGGAACCAGTCAATGGTCTTTTCCAAACCGGCTTCCAGAGAGTAGAGCACGTGATAATCGAGCATATTCCGGGCCCGGGTGATATCGGCCAGTGAATCGCGCACATCACCGGGTCGGGGAGGACATAGTTCATACTGTTCTTGACTCGAAGTTTTCTCGGCGATGGTCCGGCAGAGATCAAGCACGCTGGTCCGGCGCCCGGAACCGATATTGATGACTGCGTTCCCGGTGAGCGGATGGGTCGTGGCCGCGATATTGGCGGCGACTACATTCTGAACGAAGGTGAAATCGCGGGTCTGCAAACCATCACCATAGATTTTGGGCGATTTTCCGCCCAGGTGAGCGGACATGAAAGCCGGGACAACGGCGGCATAATCTGAATAAGGGTCCTGCCTCGGTCCGAAAACGTTGAAATAGCGGAGACAGTATGTCGAAAGCGGGTAAAGACTGCTGAAAAGCTGACAGTATTGTTCGCCGATGAGTTTGGTCAGGGCGTACGGTGAGCGGGGCGAGGGCACGAGCGACTCGGTTTTGACCGGAACGGGTTGATCGCCATAAACTGAAGAAGACGAGGCAAAAACAAAGCGTTCCACCTCGGCCGCTACAGCCTCCTTCAGCATTACAAGTAGGCCCGTGGCATTGACCTCATGACTGCTGAGCGGGTCCTTGAGTGAACGTGGGACCGAGGGCAGTGCCGCCTGATGCAGGACGAACCGGACACCATTCATGGCCCGGTGCACCATCGCCTCGTCCCTGATATCGCCCTCGATGATTTCAAGGTCAGCCGCGATTTTTTCGAGATTGGCCCGCTTGCCCGTACTGAAATTATCCAGGACACGCACGGAATTCCCTTGCTCAATGAGCGTCCAGCATATGTTCGAACCGATAAAACCCGCTCCACCCGTTACCAGATAATCAATGGACATATATGCTTCTCCTCAGCATTCCGACGTGGTCCTCAGGCCTGGATGACCCGTAGACCTGTTAAACCTTGAATTTCCGTGAACTATCCTCTTGGTTTTTGACCATAAGGTTGAGATCGACAATGAGTTGCTGCAAAAGGGTACTCGCATCGATACACGTTCGTGTACTCGAGACCATGGTTTTTATGTTTTCGGTCGAATCCTCGATGATCCGTCGCTGCATATCCATCTCCTGAATGACTTTGCTGATCGAGTTCGTGGTTTTCTCGGAGAATTCGACGATTTTTGTGAATTCATCACTGGTCGTGCTGATTTTATAGGCCAGGCTGGAAATGTTTTCCTGTTCATCGTTATAACTTCTGACCAGTTTATTGAGGGTCTCAAGTATCTCTCTGATGATCCCCCGGATATTCTTGGTGGACTCGGAGACATTGTCGGCAAGGCCCCGGACTTCTTCGGCTACCACACTGAAACGATAGCCGTGTTCGCCGGCGCTGACCGATTCGATCATGGCGTTGAAGGCCAACAAGCGGGTCTGGTCGGCAATAGTCCCAACCAGGTCCATGACACTCTGGATCGCTTCGGATTTGTTGGATAGATACTCGAGCACGGTCGCATTCAGTTCGGACGTTTCCTTGATCTCCTGAATACTATCGACCAGGTTGCTCATGGAAGAAATACCCAGTTTGGCTGATTGGAACGACTCGATCGCCAGGATATCGACATCTTTCAGCAGATGACTGACTTCCTGAGACTGGTTGATCAATAAATCCGATGACACGGCCACATCATTGATAATATCTTTCTGGGCCTGACTCTCCTGCACGAACAGGGCGCTCTGGGAACGCATAGAATTCATGCTCTGATGCAGTTTCTGGGACAGTTTCTGGATTTGTCCGATCAACTGGGCGAGTTGACCTACAAATCTGTTAAACCAATTCGATAGATTCATGATTTCGAGTGAGCTGACATTATGAATCCGACGCGATAAATCGCTTTCACCCCGGGCAATCTCTTCCATGGACTGCCCCATTTCGGACAAGCTTGTCGAAATGTCCCGGGCTATTTGATGACTGAGATATAAAGCCATGATACTCAGAAATACTATGAAAAAAATGCTCCAGTAAGAATGACTGAACATGCCGTTCGAGAAAAAATGCCAGTCACAGCATACACTGATGATGAGATTATTTTTGGCTTGTTGAAAAAGGTATTCGTTAGCAAAGAGCGGGAAATCGAGGACCCAGTCACCGGCACAGAACCTGAGCAAAAAAGCTACCTGATCGGATGAGGCCTGTCCGGAAAGGATTTGGCCTCTCTCATCAGCGATGACAATCTGAGTTAGACCTTTAGCAATATGCTTGGGTGCATGCCCGGTCAACCAGGTCTGGTCGATTGTGTCTGTGTCTGAGACAAGTTGGGCGAGTTCCGTCATCAGCTCCTGGCCCTGCTGCCTCAGTACGTTCTTACTTTGCCGGAGCGATGATACAAAAATCATCTGCAGGAAGAAGAGCAGGAGAAAAAGCACAATCGCCCCAATGAAAATAACGATTTTTTTGCGGACCGAGCCGACTGTACCCGGTGGTAGTTCGAGATGCTCATCTTCAAGTTTGGACAGTTCCCGGACAATGGGCGGGACCATGCGCTTGGCATAACCGTATGCCATCATGTTGGTGAAAATCGAAAATACAAAAACGGTATTGAAGACCACCAACACTTCTTCCAGGATAAGCACGCCCGCAGCATAACAGATCAAACCCACAAGAATACCGGCGGCGTTCCAGCAGGCAATACTGAAAAAAATATGCCGAGCCGGATACTTGATGGCTGTTTTCAATAATTCGAGATACCTGGCCCTATGTATGATATATTCAGCCTTGTTTGGGGGTAAATCGATCAACTTGACCAAGGGATTGAGCCATTTACCCAAGACCCAGAGAAACACAGCCAAGACCAAACCACCGACGATGATCGCGGTGAACATGACAAAACGAGTCGTCTCCGGGTCCAGTGCCAGCGTTTCCTTGAAAAAAAGAACCAGAAAGGCGACCCCGGTCGAAACCAGTATGGTCATCACCACATCATTACGACGCTTTAACGATGTCCCTGCCCGCGTATGTCCGGATTCGTCAGTATCCGCTTGAATTGTTTCTTCGTTCATGCCCTGTACCTGTCATTAATTACCTGTTAAAATTTCCGATCACCTGTTCGACGATTCAAGTCATTCATCTCGAGTGCAACTCACGATTGCGGGGAGGTGGGAAACGAGTGGGAACAGGTCCAGCCGACATCGGCCAGGTCCTGTTCGTCGATGGGGAAAGCGATGCATTGTTTGGGCCGCTTTCCATGATAGATCGTGCAATAGGTCTTACCCTCAGCCTGCCGCAGGAAGGGACATTTAAATAACAGATAACAGCATTTGCCGCATTGTTTGCACGTACCATGACGCAACAGCACTTGCTGCACCACATACTCACGGCGGAAGTTACAATAATAAAAACGTCTCATTTTACCCTTGATCGGTTTTATGACCGTTTCATTTAACCGTGCCGCCAGCCTCATATCAGTTTTCCACGTTTCTATCCACAACTTCGGAAGCAGGTCTCGATTGAAGCCTGTTTTTAATTCAGAGCATGCTCATACAGGACCAAAATATCATTTTTAACATTTTCTAAAATACTCTTTTCCATAATAAATGTCAAATGGGTGTCGGAACACTCGTTCAGCATCTCTTATACCGGGATCGGACAGGTGAACAGGATTGGTAGGGAGTACAACGAGAGGTCCGCCCGTAGAGTGGGGGGACCTCTCGCATAAAGCGCACAACCTGTTATTTTTTATTTTTTATTGCTGCGTGTGCAGCGGCCAGACGGGCGATAGGTACACGGAAAGGCGAACAACTGACATAGTTCAGACCAGCCCGATGGAAGAAATCAATCGAGTCCGGATCACCGCCGTGTTCGCCGCAGATGCCGATTTTGAGTCGAGGGTTCGCCGATCTGCCTTTTTTGACGCCCATCTCGACTAATTGACCCACCCCATTTTGATCAAGCGAATTAAACGGGTCCTGGGGCAGGATGCGCAACTCGATGTAATCGTTGATAAAGCCGCCGATATCGTCGCGTGAGAAGCCGAAGGTGGTTTGGGTCAGGTCATTGGTCCCGAATGAGAAGAATTCAGCTTCGGCCCCGATCTTATCTGCCATCAAACAAGCCCGGGGCAATTCGATCATGGTCCCGACCGTGTACTCGAAACTGACCTTCTTTTCTTTCATGACCTCGGCCGCAATACTCCGGACAATAGTGGCCTGATGCTCGAATTCTTTGAGTTCGCCCACGACCGGGATCATGATTTCGGGACAGACTTTTATGCCTTTGGCCGTAAGATTGGCCGCTGCTTCACAGATCGCTCGGGCCTGCATTTCGGTGATTTCAGGATAGGTGATCCCGAGACGACAACCGCGATGACCGAGCATGGGATTGGACTCATGCAGGGATTGGACCCTTGCTCTGAGCTTGTCCGGATCGATCTTCAATTCTGAAGCCAGTTCGAGCAGTTGTTTCTCTTCGAGGTTGACAAACTCGTGCAAGGGCGGATCGAGTAATCTGATGGTCACAGGCAGATTATGCATGGCTTCGAGTATGCCCTCGAAATCCTGTCTTTGATATGGCAGAAGCTTCATGACCGCTTTGCGCCGAGCCTCGACATTTTCGGCTACGATCATTTCCCGTATGGCCTTGATCCGCTCCGGATTGAAGAACATGTGCTCGGTCCGGCACAGTCCGATGCCTTCGGCCCCGAAAGCCCGAGCCTTACCGGCGTCTTCCGGACGGTCCGCGTTGGTCCTGATCCCCAAGGTCCTGATTTCATCGGCTACTTTCATCAACTTGAGATAATGCTCATTATTCTCGAGATCGGGGTCTTTGAGTCCGAGCTTGCCGTTGTAAACGCGACCCTTGGTCCCGTTCAAAGTGATCCAATCGCCTTCATGCAGGGTGACATTGTTGACGGTCAGCTCACGCTTGGCCACATTGATTTTCAGAGCACTGCAGCCCACGATACAGCATTTACCCCAACCACGGGCTACCAGGGCGGCATGACTGGTCATACCGCCTTTGGCCGTCAGGATGGCGGCCGCCGCATGCATACCATGGACATCTTCAGGTGAGGTCTCATTTCTGACCAGGATTACCTTTCGCTTATTTTTTGCCCAGGCTTCGGCATCATCAGCGGTAAACACGATCTGGCCCGTTGCACCTCCAGGTCCGGCAGGCAAACCCTTGGCCAGCTCTTTAGCTTTCAATTCCTCGACCGGATCGACCATGGGATGGAGCAATTCATCGAGCTGGTTCGGCTTGACCCTCATCAGCGCAGTTTTCTTGTCGATCTGACCGGACTCGAGCATTTCCACCGCCATGCGGACCGCAGCCGGACCGTTTCGTTTGCCGACCCTGGTTTGTAACATCCAGAGCTTGCCATTCTGGATGGTGAACTCGATGTCCTGCATATCTTGATAATGTTTTTCCAGGCTCTGTTGTATCTGGTCCAATTCGCGATACAGTTCGGGCATACTCTGCTCGAGACTGGGTAAATGGGCAGTATCTTCCGTCTTGCCAGCTTCGTTGATCGGATTCGGGGTCCTGATGCCGGCGACCACGTCTTCACCCTGAGCATTGGGCAACCATTCGCCGTAAAAGACGTTTTCACCGGTGGCCGGGTTCCGGGTAAAAGCGACCCCGGTGGCCGAATTGTCACCCATATTACCGAAAACCATGGCTTGAACGTTGACGGCTGTGCCCCAATCGTCAGGAATATTCTCGATTTTTCGATACGCTACGGCCCGTTTGCCGTTCCAGGACTGGAATACGGCCCCTATGCCGCCCCACAACTGTTTGAAAGCGTCATCGGGGAAGGGCTCACCCATCTCTTTCCGGATTATTTGTTTATATTTTTCCGATAATTGTTTGAGGTCCTCACCGGACAGTTCTGTGTCCTGGGTCACCTTCCTGTTTTTTTTCATTTCTTCCAGTTCATGTTCGAGCAGTTTCCTGATTTCTCGTTCTTCTGTGGGCTCGCGTCCTGCCGCTTTCTCCATGACCACGTCCGCGTACATCGTGATCAGGCGGCGATAGGCGTCATAGACAAAGCGTTCATTGCCGGTTTGAGCGATCATGGCCGGGATCGTTTTCGAGGTCAGCCCGATATTCAAGACAGTTTCCATCATGCCGGGCATGGATTGCCGGGCCCCGGAGCGGACAGAGAAGAGCAGCGGCCGTTCGGGATCATCAAAGCCATAACCCATGATCTGTTCGGTCCTCTTTATGGATTCCTCGACTTCCTGCTTCAGGGAGGCGGGGTAGCTCTTGCCATGCTGGTCATAGTAAGTGCACGCTTCGGTGGTAATGGTGAAACCCGGGGGCACCGGACTACCCAGATTGGTCATTTCAGCCAGATTGGCGCCTTTGCCACCAAGCAGATTTTTCATTGTTGCTGAGCCTTCGGCCTGGCCAGCACCGAAAAAATAGACATATTTGGTCATAGTTACCTCCTTGAATCGGAATTCTCCTTGTCCTGGGAGATGACAATTCGTGTAAAATCGGCAAATGATCGGAATAAGGCCACAATACGCTGCAGCAGGGCCAATCGATTCTGTGATGTTTCCCGGTCCTCACACATGACCAGGACCTTGATAAAGAAAATATCGATCGGCTGCTTGAATTCAGCCAGGGCCGAGAGCATCTGATGATAATCCTTCTGATCGAGATACATCTGAATGCGGGGAGACAAAGCCACATATGTCTGGTGGAGCTCGATCTCACCATCCTCTTCGAGCCGGGTCTCGGAAAAGGGTGTTTCGTGGTCGGCCGGAATGATTCTGGCCGCCCGGCGGAAGCCGACCATCAGGTCTTCAAAATCGGGTCGGGTCCGAAAAAGGGTCAGGGCCTCGAGTCTGTTGCGCAAGTCCAGCGGATTGAGCCAGCTTTGATCGAGACAGGCATTGACCGAATCATACTGATAACCGGCCCCGGTCAGCAGGGCCTCGAGACGGCGTTTGAAAAAAGCTTTCAGGTCATCGCTCACCTGGTCATCATCGCCGGGCAGATGGCTGTAACCGTCCAGGGCCCAACGGGCCATTTGTTCGAGATCAAGGTCGATCGCGTTCTGCAGGGCAATCTGGCAGAGACCCAGGGCCTGACGCCTTAAAGCATAGGGGTCTTCCGAACCGCTCGGGACCAGGCCAATCTTGAAATAGCCGCACAGCGTGTCCATTTTGTCGGCCATTGACAGGACCGTCCCGGTCTCACTCGCTGGCAAAACATCTTCGGCTCCACGAGGCAGATAGTGCTCGAAAATAGCCTGGGCCGTCTCGGCTGATTCACCCTGCAGTAATGAGTATTCGCGGCCCATAATACCCTGAAGTTCGGGGAACTCGCCCACCATCAATGTCTGCAGATCGACCTTGCAGAGATGGGCGGCCTGCTTCATCTGATCAAGCTGTTCAGGACGCGTCTGCGGATAAATTTGCCTGGCGATTTTCTCGATCAGGTGCTCGAGCCGATGTGCTTTGTCAGCCATGGTGCCGAGTTTCGGGTGAAACAATATCCCGGCGGTCTGATCGAACCGGTCCGCCAGGTGTGTCTTCATATCTTCTCGGAAGAAGAAGCGGGCATCATTGAGCCTGGCGGTCAGGACCTTCTCATTACCCTGACGCACCAGATCACGATTGCAGACAGGATTGTCTATCACATGCAGGAATCGAGGCATAAGAATGCCCTGCTCATCTTCCAGGGCAAAGAATTTCTGATGGGTCCTCATCGAGGTGATCAGGACCGGACGCGGCAATTCAAGAAAATCCTCGTGAAACGAGCCGCTGATGATCTCGGGACATTCAGTGCAGCGGGCTACCGTTTTGACCAGCTCCGAATCCGGGACCAATCGGGCCTGACAATGCCGGGCTTCCCGTTCCAGACCATCGCTGATGGCCCGTTCACGCTCAGAGATTTCGAGCATGATCCGATGCTCGGCCATGGCCCGCCGATATTCCTCGAACGAACTGACCGGGAAAGGGGTCGGATCGACCCGCATGTGACCATGAGTCAGGCGATCGCACCGGATGCCATCAATCGTGACCGGAACGGTCTGATCACCAAACAGGGCCAGCAACCAGCGGACTGGACGAGCGAACCTGAGCTGACTCGAGGTCCAGCGCATCGATCGGGGGAAGGTCATGGCCTGGAGCCAGACCGGGATGGACCCGGCCAGCAAGTGTAACGTTTCCTGGCCCCTTTTATGCTCGAAATGGACCAGATACTCGCCCTTGTCCGTCTGCTTCGTGGCCAACTGCTCGATGGGCACTCCGACCTTTCGGGCAAAACCCAGACCTGCCTTGGTCGGTTGACCCTGGGCATCGAAAGCGATTTTCAGGGGTGGACCGGACAACTCGACGGTCTGGTCCTCCTGCCGGTCAGCCATACCGCCGATAAACACGACCAGACGCCGGGGCGTCCCATAGGTCACCGGACCGCTCTGGTAGCTGATCAATGACTGGCCCAGACTCTGCTCGATCAAGACCGCCAGTTGGCTTAAGGCGGCATCGATCGTCCCGGGCGGCAATTCTTCACAACCTATTTCCAAGAGAAAATCATGATTCATGGCGTCTGTCCGTTTGCTCTCTCGATGTAGATTTCTGCAGCCAGGGATGGCCTATCTCCTCACGCAAGGCCACATACAATTCGGCGCATTGACGGGCCAGATTCCGGACCCGCAGGATATAACGGGCCCGTTCGCTGACACTGATAGCCCCGGCTGCATCCAGTAAATTGAAAGTATGAGAACACTTCATGCAATGATCATAAGCCGGCATGATCAAACCGCTGGCCACTAATCGCTTTGTCTCGGCTTCGTAATTGTCGAACAGGGTCCGCTCCCGCTGCGGCTCGACCAGCTCGAACGAATATTTCGAATACTCCCATTCGTTGCGATGATAGATATCGCCATAAGTCAATTCATCATTCCAGGCCAACTCGAATATGCTGTTCTTGGATTGAATATATGTGGCCAGTCGCTCCAAACCATAGGTCAATTCGACCGTGATCGGGTTGAGCTCGATCCCGCCCATCTGCTGAAAATAAGTGAATTGGCTGATCTCGAGACCGTCAAGCAGCACCTGCCAGCCCAAGCCCCACGCCCCCAGCGTCGGACTCTCCCAATCATCCTCATCAAAACGGATGTCGTGCTCCCGAACCTCGATCCCGATCGCGGCCAGGCTCTGCAGATATAACTCCTGAATCCCGGAAGGAGCCGGTTTCAAAACGACCTGATACTGATAATAATGATACAACCTGTTCGGATTCTCGCCGTAACGTCCGTCGGTCGGACGACGACAGGGCTGCATATAAGCCGACCGCCACGGCTCAGGACCCAATACCCGTAAAAATGTGGCCGGATGGAACGTTCCCGCACCCATCTCCATGTCGTAGGGCACACCTAACGCCGCACCATGATCAACCCAGAATTTCTGCAAGCTCAGACACAATTCCTGGAAATTCATGTGTCACATTACCTTTCTTGTATAAATATGTTCTCCTCTACTTATTGTCACTTTCCCTTAACATGTTCTTAAGAAAATATTTATACTAGTTCAATGACTATTCCGAAGCAACCATCATACCATCAAAATCCACGCACATCAGAAAATCAAATATGGTCCGCACAGCGTGGAGCAGGCCGCCTCAACCATGGATGGGTAAGAATAAAGTGACACATGAGCCAGACCTCAGACAAATCCAGTTTCGGATTGACCAGCAACGGACCCACCTTGATCACCCAGCACAAGGCACTGCGGTGTGACTGCAATTATCAAAAAGAAACTGAGTCCTCATCCATCCTGCAACACTATCTGAACGAAGTGCCCAGAGGTGACTCCTCTCTAAAGACACTGTCCAATTGATGATGATCGGATATATCGTAACTATGTGTCGCTTCCATTTTTTCTTGATTTTTTTATTTACTCGCTTTACTATAACATACTATTGTTTTACCAGAAATGAAGGGCGACAGCGTTTTTGTCTTCGCCAATCGTGACGAGTGCATCATCCTTTTTACCCTGGTACCGGAGGTCGATCATGATGATTCCCAATCGTGATATTTACATCACTCAAGCTGATTTTGAAAAATTGAGCAAGCTCATTGAGACAACAGGCGGTCACGATCGTTCATCTGCCCGATCTCTCAGGGATGAATTGGACCTGGCAATCATCCTGTCGCAAGAGGAAATCCCACCCGATGTGGTGACCATGAATTCTCGCGTTATCTTTCAGGATGAGCAGACCGGGCAACAGCGTGTTGTCACCCTGGTTTATCCGCGGGATTCAAAACCCGAGGAAGGCAAGATTTCTGTCCTGGCCCCGATCGGGACTGCAATTCTAGGCTTGAAAGTCGGTGAATCCATCGACTGGTCACTGCCCGGACAACGTAGTGTCACGCTCCGGATCATGGCTGTCGAGTATCAACCCGAAGCCGCGGGAGACTATCATCTCTGAAAACCCGTCTCTCCCTTGTTTCACAAGAGTCAGCCTCGAGTTGCCACCCATTGATTTACTCCCTTTCTTTTTGTTAACGGCTTGACTTCCATTTTCCTCAAAATGCTAGCGAGGGTAATCATACACCACGAAGTGGTGAAAGGGGTTAGCCTGGAAGAGATGTAGGGACAGTCAAACTCGACCCGCCCATCAAAAGTGAACTCTGTAGAGGCTAGTGCGATGTGTCTAGATCTAAGAGTAGAGCTATTGCG